>NZ_JABXKF010000023.1 GCF_017115165.1 Nostoc sp. LPT
AACACGATGTTGAAGTACCTCAACACGACTTTGAAGTACCTCAACACGACTTTGAAGTACCTCAACACGATGTTGAAGTACCTCAACACGACTTTGAAGTACCTCAACACGACTTTGAGGTATCTGTTGCTTATTTGATGTTACTTTTTTGACAGATTTAATAAATACCTCAGTACAATCCACTAAAAATAATTAGGTCGATCTTAATTTGCTTTAATTTTTCCGAATTATCTCTCAGAGAAGTTTATTGTTGCATTGGCTAGAGTACATGCAGTAATCCTATAACTTCCTTCAGGAGCGCATTTTATGGCACGACTAAAACGCAGTTCACCGACTCTAGAAAAGGCTCTCCGTCGAATTGCAGGAATGCGATCGATTAGCCCGACGTTAGAATTTGGCAACGGATTGAGTTTGACAGACTACGACAGCCACATCCAAAACTTGCAAACCCAGCTATCAACCTACAACACTTTACTCTCTAGCATAGATGAAATGGCAGGTCGCCTCTCTCTAATTGAAGAAGAATTGGGCGGCTATTCTGAAAAGATGTTAATGAGTGTGGCAACCCATTATGGCAAAGACAGTTTGCAATATGTTCAGGCGGGAGGCAAGTCACGCAAGAAATTATCACGCCGTTCGAGCAACACCCAATCCTCATCTGATACCGTTTCACTTTAAGACTGATACAGATGGCAGGCAGGGGAGGCAGGGGAGGCAGGGGAAGTAATTTGTATCAATAATTTAGTGAAATGGTATGAGAGTACAGCTAATCTCCCCACTCCTTATCCCGGTTTATGATCCAAACGAGTCGCTTGCTCTAGGGCGGCTTTTTCTTTGGCTCGGCGAGCATAGGGTTGTAATTGCGTGCGATCGCAAGCTGTAAAAATACTCAGGTTTTCTAAGGTAATCCCCCGCATTAACATTTCTACGCGCCAGGTTTGTTGTGCCTGGGCGATCGCTGGCGTTTGTCCTTGGGGAGTTAATAGCCCTTCACTCCATACTTGCCAACGTGTCTCAAGTTCTGATTCTAAGATACGTGTACCTGTTTCATTCAGAAACATCGCTGTTTGAGCATCTTTACGACTTTTCAGCCATTTAATTAAAGGATTATTGGTAAAAGAACCGTAGCGTTTGCCCAAAATCCACTGATTCACAGGCACTTGACGGACAAATCCGGGAATTGTGATTTGCAGAAAGTGCCCTTGAGTATCGTAGATTTGGTGCGATCGCTCTAAGCTAGTTATTTCTGTAGCGGATAACCCAGCCCCAAATAATACGTAAGCCAAGGCATAATCTCGTACTCCAAATTTCCTAGACTGTTGCAGAATTTCGTGAACTAAACTAGCTGGCAAATCAGCTACTTCTGTGGTGGTGAACCCTCCTTGTAAGGAGTTTATTGCTGATTCTGCTGAGGGTGACATGGCTCCATGTAAAAACAACTCCACCAAATTTTCGAGAAAATCATTCCGATCCTCCCAAAGTTCATGAAATTCGCTGGTGAACTCAATTACTGCATATCCCAAAATCATCCCATTCAGCAAACTGGCTAATTTTTCTGCGGGTAAATAGGTATTTAGGTGTCCTTGCTGGATTACAGTAGCTAAATACTGAGCTACATAACGGTTTGCCTCTGTTACTCCCCTGCCTAGTGCGCGGCGATTTTCTGCCGGGAATTGGTCGGCTTCACCTACCACAGACCGAACAAACTCTGGTACTCGTTCTAATGCATGTAAGCTATCACTTGCATAATCTTTAAGAGCTTGGTAGACATTGCCGGGAGGCGTTGCCCGCCGCACCAGCGACTCACCTAAATCCTTGAAGGCTGCGGACTCTTCTAGCACAGCTAAAAGCAGTCCATGCTTATTGCCAAAATTCCGAAATAGAGTCACTTCGTTAACTTCAGCTTTTTCAGCAATTTGGCGGGTTGTGGTAGCGCTAACTCCCTGAGCAGAAAACAATTCAAGTGCAGCTTGAATCAGGCGTTGACGAGTGGAAATGAGTTGAGATGACATAGAAAAATGCAAGTGGCACTTGCAGAAAATATCAGAGTTCTGCTAGCATAACAAATGTAAGTGATACTTGCTTTACCTACTGTAACAAACTAGTATACAGGGCGGGTAAATCTCTGTGGGATTATGCCCAAGAAAAAGCAAATCGCTTTCTCATCCATCAACAGGAATTTTTATGACCGCAAATTTTGGGGCGATCGCCCCTGAGAGAGGCAACTCACCTCGACTCAGTTGGACGAATGTAGTATTTTTTGCTGCATTTCATGCTTTAGCACTTCTGGCTCCTTGGTTTTTCTCTTGGCCAGCATTAGGTTTGCTAGTGTTTCTTCACTGGTTATTCGGGAGCATTGGTATTTGCCTGGGATATCACCGACTACTAAGCCATAAAAGTTTTCAGGTTCCCAAGTGGTTAGAGTATGCGATCGCCCTCATTGGAGCGTTGGCTTTGCAAGGCGGGCCAATTTTTTGGGTAGGTGGACACCGCCAGCATCACGCTCACACAGAAGATATCAATTTAGACCCCTATTCTGCTCAAAGAGGATTTTGGTGGAGCCATATATTGTGGATTTTCTACCCACGTCCAGAATTTTTTGACTATGACACCTATAAAAAATATGCCCCTGACTTAGCCAGACAACCCTTTTATTGTTGGCTAGATCGCTACTTTTTGCTGTTGCAAATACCCTTCGGGCTGCTACTTTATGCTATAGGAGGATGGTCTTTTGTGTTCTACGGAGTGTTTCTCAGATGTGTCTTGCTTTGGCACTCAACCTGGTTTGTGAACTCAGCATCACACCTGTGGGGTTATCGCACCTTTGATGCTAATGATGGCGCTCGTAACCTTTGGTGGGTATCCCTCGTCACTTATGGAGAAGGATGGCACAACAACCATCATACTTATCCCCACATGGCGAAATCTGGGTTGTCTTGGTGGGAAATTGATGTTACTTGGTGGAGCATCTTAGTGTTGCAGACTTTGGGTTTAGCTAAAAAAGTTGTCTCGCATCCTCCTCAAGGTGCAACTCACGGCTAAATTGCAACTAAATTATCAGAAATTTGTTATGCCGATTGCTTCTTGCAGTCGGCTTAATAAAATGTTAAATATTTTAATTGCATATTTATATCATGATAAATACTTCTAGGTTTCGTCAGACTATCCTACTAGCTGTTATCACACTCAACCTCATTTCTACTTGGCTACATTATATAGACAATGCATTATTTTTGAGTCAATATCCTGGCCCGGCGTGGTTCACTTCTGTTGGAGTAATTAGTACTGTAATTGTGATGACTCCAGTAGGACTATTGGGATATTGGTTTTACACCAAAGGTATGTTTTGGTTGGCGTACTTTTTATTAGCCTTATACTCAATCACTAGTATCTCCAGTCCAGTCCATTATCTCTTTCCGATGGTTGCTGCTATGTCTTTGAAAATGCATAGTCTAATTTGGCTGGATGGATTTTTGGGACTATTACTAATAGGTTTCTTGCTGTGGTCTAGTTTTGTATTAAAAGAGTGGCGTAGTATACAATCTGCAAATTGATGTAACATACATAGACATAATATATAATAACTGAAATCGCCCCTCATTCTGTTAACTCTAATTGAAATTGAACAAAATATTTTACTAGCTATTTCACGGTAAAATCTAACGGATTAAATCACTGTAGTGCATCAAGTGTGAAAACTGACAGCATTTTTTATCGACTTTTTCAAGAATTTCCTGGGATCTTTTTTGAATTAATTGGCAATCCACCCCAAACGGCAGAGACTTATAAATTCTCCTCAATTGAAATCAAGCAAACGGTATTCCGTATAGATGGTGTTTTTATCCCAACACAAGGGGAAGAAAATCCGATTTACTTTGTTGAAGTCCAGTTTCAAACTGACACAGAAATTTATTCACGCTTATTTTCAGAAATTTCTTTATACTTACGCCAAAATAAACCGAAAAATTCTTGGCGAGGAGTAGTTATCTATCCCAATCGCAGTTTAGATACAGCAGATATCAAGAATTACAGTGAATTTTTTGCTAGCCAGCGCATCAGTCGCATTTATCTTAATGAATTAGGTGAAACTGCATCATTGCCAGTTGGAATTGCTACGATGAAATTAGTGGTCGATGAAGAGGAGACAGCAATTATAGCTGCTAGGCAGTTAATAGAGAGAACCGAGCAAGAAATCAACATCGAACCACAACGGCGGCAGTTACTAGAATTGATAGAGACAATTTTGGTTTACAAGTTTCCGACGATGAGTCGAGAGGAGATTGAAGGTATGTTTGGGTTAAGTGATTTGAAACAAACACGAGTTTATCAAGAAGGTAAGCAAGAAGGCAAGCAAGAAGGAGCGCGTGAAGAAAAGTTTAAAATGATCCCTTTGTTGTTGAGATTGGGATTGAGTTTTGAAGAAACTGCGAAAGAGTTAGGTTTGAGTCTAGAAGAGATTCAGCAAGAAATGCAAAAACAGCCTCCAAGTCAGGATATGTAACCTACAATTACCACTGAGCGCAGATAACCCTAAATGTTCCTGCTATTTTCCATTCGCACAATTCTTAATTTTTTCTATGATTTCGCTCTCTCCTATTCTTCAAACTAGACTCTCCCAACCCTTAAAGATTGGCTCTTTCGAGGTAAAAAGTCGGGTTCTCCAGTCGCCTCTATCTGGAGTGACAGATATGGTGTTTCGCCGTCTCGTGCGTCGCTATGCCCCAGATTCGATGATGTATACCGAAATGGTGAATGCTACAGGGTTGCATTATGTCAAGCAGTTACCCAAAATCATGGAGGTAGACCCCAATGAACGCCCAATTAGTGTTCAACTATTTGATTGTCGTCCAGATTTCCTGGCAGAAGCAGCAATAAAGGCAGTTGCAGAAGGTGCTGATACTGTTGATATTAATATGGGTTGTCCAGTTAATAAAATCACTAAAAATGGTGGTGGTTCTTCCCTGTTGCGGCAACCAGAAGTAGCAGAGGCAATTGTGCGGGAAGTGGTGAAAGCTGTTGATGTCCCTGTGACAGTAAAAACCCGTATTGGCTGGAATGACAACGAAATTACCATTCTCGACTTTGCCAAACGGATGGAAGATGCAGGGGCAAAAATGATTACGGTGCATGGACGCACCCGTGCCCAAGGATACAATGGTAATGCCCGTTGGGAATGGATTACCCGTGTGAAAGAAGTGCTTTCTATCCCAGTGATTGGGAATGGAGATATTTTTTCTGTTGAAGCGGCGGTGAGATGTTTAGAGCAAACTGGCGCTGATGGTGTAATGTGTTCCCGTGGAACTTTGGGTTATCCGTTTTTGGTGGGAGAAATTGATCACTTCCTGAAAACTGGGGAGATATTACCGCCACCTACCCCAATTGGGCGTTTGGAATGTGCAAGAGATCATTTACAAGCCTTGTGGGAATATAAAGGCGATCGCGGTGTGCGTCAAGCCCGTAAGCACATGACTTGGTATGCTAAAGGTTTCGTCGGTGCTGCCGAACTCCGAGGACAGCTAAGTTTAGTTGAAAGAGTAGATCAGGGTTTGGCAATGATTGACCAAGCAATTGAAAAATTAGCTAATGGTTATGAATTAGAGGAAGAAGCGCAAGGTAGTTTGGTAATGCTTTAAAAAGTTGATTTTATCACTAGCTTGGAGTGATATTGCTGGTTGCTAAAAGTGACGCGATCGCTTGGATACTACTATTTCAGTTAGGGTTTAAATTTCCTTATGTAACTCTTGTGAATTTTGAATGTTTAACTAGTCAAAATGGAGGCTCACAATGTTAGTTTCCAAACACAATGATGTTGTAACCGTCCCCGAAATCCTCTCATTAGAAGACTTTATGGCAAATCCTCCAGACGGAATGGAGTGGGTGGATGAGCAACTGATAGAAAAAACAGGGATGACATTAAAACATAGTGAAATTGAAGTTAATCTAAGCTTTTACTGGAGAAGTTACATCAACTCCAATCAAGTAGGTGGGAAAGTTTACACTGAAGTACCTTGTCGCATATCTAAACAGGGTCGTCGTCCTGATGTAGCTTATCTGACGCCGGAATTGGTAGCTCAGTTTGGTGATGTTCCGACTTTGCCACAGAGTTTCCCGTTGATTGCTGAGATAGTTTCACCCACCGATTTAGCTGAGGAATTATTTCTCAAAGGGCAAGAGTATTTGCAGTCCTGTTGTGAGGAAGTTTGGTTAGTATTTCCTGAAAGTCGGTTAGTTATTGTCATCACTGATAATCAGGTTTGCGGGTTTAAAGCTGGTGATGTGGTTAGTACTCAAAAAGTATTACTGGGTTTTAGTGTAGCTGTAGACGAATTGTTGAGTTGAAAAGGCGATCCATTTAATAGAGATTTTAGTTAATTGCAATCTATAGGAATCATATTTGATTTCTGAAAAAGGTTACGAGATAATACGGAGGAACGTATCTGTCTAATAGCGGACAATGATAGACCAGAATCTACAAGCTGCGATACCTTCTTTACGAGACGCTACGCGTAGCTTGCTTCCCTGTAAGGGTACGGTGAGCTTCTCTACGAGACGCTTCTCTTTGCAGAGAGGCTTGTCTGCGACACGCTCTGCGAACGCCAACGCGAACGCTAACGCAGAACTACAAGAATTTATAGATAATCGCCCAGATGCGCGTGAGGTCAGGAAAGCATTGGCAGTAAAGCTGGTTTATCAAGACTATAAGTATGAGGAAATTCAAACAATTTTAGATGTGTTTGTTGGTTTGATAACAAGCTGGAAGAACGCCTATATGGAAAATTCACTGTGTCCGTTTTGCTTCTAATTGCCCATCACAAAATCCACGCTTAGGATATTTGGTTACAAGCTAAAACATGGGTGCGGCGTTTCTGTGCTTTGATTCCTTCGTTCTCTCATCTGAAGTGGATGTTTGAGTGGTTTATCCGACACACAAACGAGTGATTTTGCCACTCTTCAAATGTACGGAGTTTTTTCAAAAATAAAATATTAGTCCTATATGATTGTTGGCGCTGTTACAACCCATATTTTTGAAAAGGTTTACTATACCTAAGTACTTTCATAAACCAAAGGTAGTTTACTAGAAAAATAAACTTTTAAATCAGTAGAATGATTTGTTATTTTTCTATCCATCTAAATAACCTTATCTAAGTAAAATATCAACAATTTACAATTTTGTTATGGAGTTTTCAGTGATAAATCAACAAGAAATGACTAAGAGAAGTAGGAATTAGTAAACAAGTACGGAGAAAAGCCTAATCTATTCTTTTTCTTTTTTCTGCGCCACTAGTTAAGAGGTAATCTATGGTGCGAAACTCAAAGCTAGGGTACAGAACGTTCCCTAAGTCTATTCTGTGTCCATCCGTTGCTATAGGTATAACTATATCTTTATTAGTTGGCGGAATAAGTTTTTATATAGTAAAACGCGGGCAAAATTATGCCAATCAAGAAGCACAAGTACCAGCAACACAATTGCCACAGTTAAAAACAGTAACAGCTTTAGGGCGACTCGAACCGCAGGGAAAGGTAATTAAACTCTCTGCTGCGGTGTCTGCGGAAGGAAGTCGGGTAGAAAAGTTGTTAGTGAAGGAGGGTGATGGGGTAAAGGCAGGACAGACGATCGCAATTTTGAACAGCCGCGATCGCTTGCAAGCGGCATTTAAAGAGGCACAGGAACAAGTGAAAGTAGCCCAGGCAAATCTAAACCGCACTCAAGCAGGTGCTAAACGCGGTGAAATTACCGCCCAAAAAGCTGCGATCGCTCGTCTAAAAGCAGAACGCCAAGGTGATATCAATACGCAAGCAGCGACAATTGAGCGATTTCAAGCCGAAGTGCATAACGCCCAAGCAGAAGACGAACGCTATCAGCAACTATATCAACAAGGCGCAATTTCCGCCTCCCAACGGGATAGCAAGCGTTTAAACTTGGAAACCGCCCAAAAAAGCTTGCAAGAAGCCCAAGCACAGTTAAATCGTACCCAATCAACTAGTCAGCAACAAGTTAAACAAGCCACAGCAACACTTGATGAAATCGCCGAAGTGCGTGGAGTGGATGTAGAAGCTGCTAAAGCAGAAATCAATCGTGCCCTAGCAGCCATGAATCTGGCAAAAGTTAATCTCGAACAGGCTGTAGTGCGATCGCCCCAAAATGGACAGGTATTTGAGATCCATACCCATCCTGGGGAATTAGTATCAAATGATGGCATTGCAGATATTGGACAAACCAGCCAGATGTATGTCATCGCCGAAGTCTACGAAAGCGATATCGGCAAAGTGCATTCAGGGCAGCAAGTGCGAGTACTTGGTGATTCCCTCCCAATTGAATTGCAGGGAATTGTAGATCGCAAAGGCTTACAAGTGCGACGGCAGAATGTCATTAACACAGATCCCGTCAGCAATATTGACAACAGAGTAGTAGAAGTCCATATCCGACTAGATGAAACTTCCAGCCGAAAAGCCGCTACCTTAACCAATATGCAAGTTAAGGCAGTAATCGAATTGTGAAATTTGTCATTAGTCATTAGTCATTTGTCATTGGTTATTAATTCTTCTTCGTTACTCCCTTACTCCCTCATCTCCCTTGTCCCCTCATCCCCCCACTCCCCACTTCTTATGATGGGATTGCTCAAACAACTGCGACGGCGAACTCCTCTAGGATGGCTGCAACTAAATCATGAAAAAAGCCGTCTTTTAGTGGCATTATCAGGCATTGCCTTTGCGGATCTTCTGATGTTCATGCAGCTAGGCTTTCAAACTGCGCTGTATGACAGTAACACCAGACTACATCGCAGTTTGCAAGCAGACATTGTTTTAACCAGTCCCCAAGCCCGTAACTTAGCAAGCTTGTCTACATTTTCTCGGCGGCGACTTTACCAAGCAATGGATATACCAGGGGTGAAGTCGGCGGAACCAATGTATTTCAACAACACAATCTGGAAGAATCCCCAAACACACCGTGAGACAGGGGTGTTAGTTATCGGCTTTAACCCAGACAAGCCAGCCTTTGACTTACCAGATGTTAACCAGCAATTGCAAGCGATCAAAATGCCGGATACCGTCTTGTTCGATCGTGGTGCAAGAGGAGATTATCAAAAAGCGATCGCTCAAATTGACCAAGGTAAAACCCTGACTACCGAAATAGAACGGCACACAATTACCATTAGTGGCTTATTCCAAGTCGGGGCTTCCTTTGGCTTTGATGGCAACCTGATTACTAACGACCAAAATTTTTTGCGGCTATTTTCTGGGCGACAGTCCAGCAGTGTCAGTCTAGGTTTGATTCTTCTCAAACCAGGCTATGAACCGAAAAAAGTAGCAGCAATGCTCAAAGCCTACCTCAAAGATGATGTCAGAGTATTAACCCACGCCGAATTTATTGAATTTGAAAATAACTTTTGGAGAACAAATTCGCCAATTGGGTTTATTTTCAGTCTAGGTGTATCAATGGGGTTTGTGGTGGGCGTGATCATCGTCTATCAAGTCCTCTCTAACGATGTTAATGCCCACGTTCGAGAATACGCCACCTTCAAAGCAATGGGATATCGCAATTACTACCTGCTAGGTGTGGTGCTTGAAGAATCCTTGATTTTAGCAGCACTGGGCTTCTTCCCTGGATTGGGAGTGTCCTTAGCACTTTATCAACTGACTCACAGTGCTACAAATTTGCCCATCTACATGACTGCGATTCGGGCATTGCAGGTGTTAGTACTGACTATCATTATGTGTACAATTTCTGGTGCGATCGCCACTCGCAAACTCCAAGCCACCGATCCCGCTGATATGTTTTAAATTTGTCATTTGTCATTGGTCATTGGTCATTTGCAATTGGACTTTGGACAAATAACCAATGACGATCGTCACGAGTAATCGATCTATTTATGACCAGTCAATCCATCATCTCTATCCAGAATCTCGACCACCACTTTGGTCACGGCTCACTCTGCAAGCAAGTTTTATGTAATATCAACTTAGAGATTAACGCTGGTGAAATTATTATTATGACTGGGCCCTCTGGTTCTGGAAAGACTACCTTGTTGACCTTGGTGGGTGGATTGCGTTCTGCCCAATCTGGTAGTTTGCAGGTGTTGGGACGAGAACTTTGTGGTGCTAGTGCTGAAGAACTAGTGCAAGCGCGACGCCATAACGGTTATATTTTCCAAGGACATAACTTGCATGGTAGTTTAACGGCACTCCAAAACGTCAAAATGGCTTTAGAATTGCACAAACATCTTGGGTTAAAAAAAATGCAAGCTAGGTCAGCCCAAATGTTAGAGCAAGTAGGATTGCGAAATCATTTGCATTACTATCCCGATCGACTATCTGGGGGACAAAAACAACGAGTAGCGATCGCTCGTGCCTTAGTTAGTCATCCTCAAATAATTCTAGCAGATGAACCCACCGCCGCCCTTGACAGTCAATCGGGACGAGATGTAGTCAATCTCATGCAAAAACTAGCAAAAGAACAAGGCTGTACCATCTTGATGGTTACTCATGATAACCGCATCCTAGACATTGCCGATCGCATCGTTCACATGGAAGATGGCAAACTCAAGTCAAAAGTAATACTATCAGCCTAAAGTTAATTAGCGTATTCTCTCATTCAGAGTTGATTTATAAAGTAAATCTGAAGTGGGGCGAAGCTGACTCCCATTTCTGCCTTACTATCATCGGTTTTTGCTAATCTAAGCGCTATTATGAGCAAATTTTAAAATATTTACTATTATATATAATTTAATTTACCCTTACTGACTTACTTACCTAGTTTAAGTAATTTCCCTATACCAATTTCAACCTAACAATGTGATATTAGTGTCCAGTTGAAAAAGTGTCCAGTTGATTCCAAGATTTCCTTCAAGTATTATTTATGTAATCACAGTTAAATTTTATGCTCATTGCCAATGTCATATACCTTGGTTATTAGAGTTAAGACCAATTTCCTAAAATTACAGATAAAATGATTTGCCCTTGCAATCCATAAGTACCTGGAGAATTTCCAAAAATTTATGGTTGTCAACAACATTGGCTTCAAACAGGAAACACTAGCGATAATAAGCTAATCTATTTTCCAATACAAGCAAGGGATTTTTTGTAGTTCTATGATTATTGAGAATAGCGCTAGTAGTTCAAACAAAAAGTTGCTCGGTTTTGATGTCAAAACTTTGACAGCCAATCGCCGTGCAAGAAATGTGTTAAAGGGAATATTTGCTGTTCTCCCGATCGCCTTGGCATTGCCTGTAGATGCTTTGCAAGTAAAAGTGATTCCAACTAATCCTAAATTAGGGGATACACTCTCGGTGGTGATTAATCTAGATAATCCAGAGAATCGTACAAATCCAACAGTAGCCAGTGGTAAAAATACATACCCAGCCTTTGAAATTGCACCCAATCAGTATCGGGCATTTGTTCCCACAACTCCATTAGAAAAAGCTGGAACTAGAACACTTCGGGTTGCAGGGGATGGTCAAGTTAAAAACTTAGCAGTGAATGTACTTAATCGCAAATTTCCCGTACAACGCATTACTTTGCCACCTGGCAAAGCCGGAGTGGATGCCACAGAGTATGAACTGAAGCGTGTGGCGGCTTTTAAGGCGCTACAAACACCAGAAAAGTATTGGAATGGAGTATTCCTGAAGCCAAATGCAGGGCGGATGAGTACAAACTATGGTGTACGTCGCTACTATAATGGTACATTTGCAAAAGACTACTATCATCGTGGTCTTGACTACGCTGGTGCTGCCGGTTCACCGGTAATTGCCCCAGCCACTGGGCGAGTTGCTTTGGTAGGTAGGGTATCCCAAGGATTTCGGATACACGGTAACGTAGTTGGCATTGACCACGGTCAAGGAGTAACTAGTATTTTCATGCACCTAAGTCGTATTAACGTTAAAGAAGGTGATTTTGTGAAAGCTGGTCAACTAATTGGTGCAGTAGGTTCAACAGGTGCAGCCACGGGGCCACATTTACACTGGGGTCTGTATGTCAACGGACAATCTGTTGATCCAACACCTTGGCGAACTAAGGTTGTTAACTAGTAAAGGCAGAATTGATCTTGTCTTTGCATAATTTGTGTATTTTTTGCTGAGAATTAGGCAAAATAAATTGGATTGATACCGTCCCTACCTTGCTTGGTCAACATAAATGATGATAAGCGTTATGAGTATCGAAAAAATTGTCGAACAAGCTCTCCAGGATGGTTATTTGGCACCAGCAATGAAAGCAGAAGTCGGTAGAATCTGTGACAACGCCTCCCAACTCTCAATTGAAGAGTATATGGCGTTGGATCGGCTGATGGGTGCGTTATTGAATGGTGAGGTAGTGGAGGACTAAGGTCGTTAACTAGTAGAGGCGGAGTTGATTGTGTCTGTAGATAATTTGTGTATTTTTTACTGATAATTAGCCAAAATAAATTGGATTGATACCGTCCCTACCTTGCTTAGCCAACATAAATGATGATAAGCGTTATGAGCATCGAAAAAATTGTAGAACAAGCTCTCCAGGATGGTTATTTGACACCAGCAATGGAAGCAGAAGTCGGTAGAATCTGTGACAACGCCTCGGAACTTTCAATTGAAGAGTATATGGCGCTGGATCGGCTAATGGGTGCGCTATTAACTGGTGAGGTAGTGGCGGTACCTCGCAAACAATTCATTAACGTGATGGAAGAATTGGTATTGACAGAAGCGATCGCACGAGTCGCAGAAATTGAAGCCACCAGCGAAAGTTCTCTAGATGTCGGGGATATTGCTGCTTACGCTCTCAATCGACTACCACCTTTGTATGCTACTACAGAAGAGGGTGCTAACTTCCAGCGCCAAACGGCTCAGGCACAACTGCAAGACTTAATTTCTCAACAAATAAGTGAAGCGATTAACCGTTACCTCGATCGACCCAATTTCTTCCCAGAACGGCAAGCCTTGGGCAAAAACACTGGCAATGAGGTTGTACGCCAAGTTAGTGCTTTGCTCCAAACATACGCACCTAATTTTGAGCAAAATGACAAGCCAAATGACGAGCCAGATGACAAGCCAAATGACAACAACTCTTAACTAATTAATCACGTACTAACACTTTTGTCCCTAAACTGACTTGCTCATATAACAATCGGACATCAGAATTACGCATTCTTAAGCAGCCGTGGGATACAGCCGTTCCTACCAGGTCAATATCCGGCGTGCCATGAAAGCCAATTTCATTCCGTCCATCTGACCAAAAACCAATCCATCTATCTCCCAAGGGACTATCCGTACCAGCCTGAAATACTTTGCCAGTAATCGGGTGACGCCAGATTGGATAGTGTCGCATGTGGATCACCAGGAAAGAACCTGTAGGGGTTTCCCAACCTTTCTTACCAACAGCAATGGGATAGCTGGCTATCACCTCGTCTCCTGCATATACATAAGTGCGGCGATCGCTTAAATCAACTATCACTTGGGTCTTGGCATTTGCCAGCCTATTAGATGGTATTTGTTGGGCTGAAGCCTGAGACCACAGACCTTTTGGCCAACTATCTGCAACTGGATTTTGTCTTTCTACTTGCGCCACCAGCCGCGTCTGAGTTGGTTGGTTGCTTGCTTGAGCTACATTATTCTTAATAGTTTGGGGCTGAGTTTGAGGCTTAATGGTAGAAGGCTTGAGTGTAGAAGCTCTACGAGTACTTGCTTTGCCTAGATTCTTCTTAATTATTTGCGACTTAATGGTAGAAGACTTGAGTTTAGAAACTCTACGAGTAGTTGTTTTAGCTAGATTCTTCTTAATTATTTTTGATTTAGTTTTAGGTTTAATAGCAGAGGACTTTGGTGTAAATGTCCTCTGGGCAGTCGAGCCTTGGGTCACTTCATCAGGTGGCACAGATCCACCCAAGGCAATTTCCCCCAAACTCACTTGGGAAAGATTCTTGTAGACTCCCTCTGTCCGGCTTCCCTTAATATTGGTTCGGGTAGGATCTCGCCGCATCAAAGTAGATGCAGACTTCTCATACTGCCGTTCCGCCGTACTAATGCGCCAATGGACAGCTAAGGATAAAAATGCTGTGCCAAAACAAAGCAGCATTACCATACGCCCTACAGATTCGTTTCTTACCATTGCCATCGCCTATTGTTTATCCCTGACGTATCCAGCCGAATAATTGGATGAGTTCATCATCTAATTATCAAAAATTTATCAATACTTATCATTTCTGCTGTAAATCTGCCAACACCTCTGGGCAAACTAAGACTATGCAAATTGTCCCAGCGGCAAAATTCCAAGTGAGTAACCTCATTCCTCAAAAGTTCTGAGGATCGTAAGCCTCTCCTCGGACTTTTTGGTGGAACTCTTGAAATGTAGCAATCAATCATTAATGGTGTGGGTGGATGAAAAATCATGTTTGAAAAACTATTGCTAGCGGTAACAATTACATTTTCCCTGAATTTCTTTTTTCAAGTTCGCGTACCAGAGCAACATAACTCTAGTGCTGCCTTCGGCCCACAAGCAGAACAATCAGCAATTATTCTGGTAACGAAATCAAAAAATTAAATCACCATCTTAGCAACCACAGCAACCTAACTTCCAAAAATTATTACCCGAATTTTAAAGGTATCAAGAAGTTAGAATTACAAAATTTTATCTTCATTTTTATAGCCAAATTTAATTATCTTGAGCAAGCGTATATACCCAGTTGCTAAAAATACTAAAATGTGCATTTGAGCGCACCTTTGTTCGTTGATGGGTCTTAGGCAACTATGGGAGCAGTATAAGGAAAAGTGGCTCTGCTTATTGCTATAAATGTATCCAAAATTGTATGCTTCAGTGTTCCAGTCATCAATCCGTCACCTGAGCATGGAACTTCTGTCCCATTAGCAGGTCTAATAGATAGGGATGATTTAGAGCCAGTACGATCTATGAGTCAATCGATTACTGTATCCTGGTCAACGGTTGATGCAAAGTATCCAGAAGCATCAGTGCAAGTTGACAAACTCCCTAACCACGATTTAATTTTGCGCTGTCAAGCCGGACTGCGACCAGATCGTGCTGCTTTTGCGGAACTATTACGCCGCTATCAAAGTCAAGTCGATCGAGTTCTATACCACTTGGCTCCAGATTGGCCTGACAGAGCCGATTTGGCTCAAGAAGTTTGGATTCGAGTGTATCGGAATATTAACCGATTACAAGAGCCTGCTAAATTTCGGGGCTGGTTAAGCCGCATTGCCACGAACTTGTTTTACGACGAGTTACGGAAACGCAAGCGGGTTATGAGTCCTTTGTCATTGGATGCTCCCCGTTCCTTAGAGGACGGCGAGATGGATTGGGAAATCGCTGGCGATACCCCAGGTCCTGAGGAAGAACTGACAACTAGAGAATTTTACGAGCAATTGCATGAAGCGATCGCGGATTTACCAGAAGTTTTTCGTACTACCATTGTCCTCAGAGAAATCGAAGGCATGGCCTATGAAGAAATTGCCGAAATCACTGGAGTTTCTCTAGGAACTGTAAAGTCAAGAATAGCCAGAGCTAGATCGAGGCTGCAAGCCCACTTGCAAAATTATCTAGACTCCTAATTTACAGTATCTTGCCTCTGCCCAATGGCAGAATTTAAGCATAGATTAAAAATTACTAGAAAGACATAGATAGTTTCTGCCTTTAGGAGGAAAATTGGCTAATTTTCCCGAAATTTCCGCCCAGTTTACCCGTGTATGAATTGGTAATAATGTTAAGATGACTACTGATTCTCAGTTTTACGACCGTTCTCCTTTGCAACTTCCTCAAGATTTGTCAGACGGAATGGCCAAGCATACCAATGAATCAACGGGTCTTATGGATATGGTGAAGCGCGATCGCTTCGAGTTATTGAGTGCTTATCTTGATGGTGAAGTCACAGCCACCGAACGCAAGCAAGTAGAAGAATGGCTGTCAAATGATGCCTCTGTTCAATGCTTGTATGCCCGACTGCTAAAACTGCGCCAAGGCTTGCGGACGCTCCCAGTGCCAGCAGCCCAACAGTCGCCAGAAGTAACAGTTCAGCAAGTTTTGACACGTTTGCGCCGCCGCTCCCGTTTCAACTGGATGGTGGGAACTGCGGCCGTTGCTGCTTGTGCGATCGGTGCAGTGTCAGGCTTAGTAGGTGGTGGTTCGATGGTGCCGCAACTGGCACAACGACCACAAAGAGAACCTATACAAACGTCCTCAGCGTCTATAGTTCCCCCTTCGCCGCTGATGGTGGGACTAAATAACCCGGTAATTGAAATTCCGAAAGCAGCAGTAGCCTCTCCAGAAAATTCAATTTATCAGGTACAGCCGCAACGACACGACCCCAAACAGGACATAAACTAATCGCAAAGTTAACAGTTTACAGATAACTGTACTTTGGGGTTAAACCACAGCCGCTCCACCAGCCCCCAGGCTGGAGGAAGCCTCCTAATCGCTCAACTTTCTCTAAAGTCATTAAATAAATCCAAGCCCAACTATAAGAGAGCGACTGTTGCTCATAGACCTCGATAATTTGTCGATTATAGAGGTTTTCTGGCGTTTTTCTATTAGGCTGGTAATCTTCCAGCACATCTAGCTCATTTAAAATCTTTGGGTTGGAAAAAGAGAGTAAATATCCATAAACTTGGCTATCCCCTAGCGTCATCGCTGGGTAGCCCATTGGCAGAGCAAATAATTTGCCTTGTACAAGAGCTATTTTGACATCAACTACTTTGCCACTACAGTATCTTTTATAGTTAGCTTCACCTGGTTTGAGCGTGCCGTAGACAAAAACCCGCACCAAATCAGGAAATTTTATATTTGATTCACAACCATCGCCTATTTTAACCATCTGAATTTCTTTGCCTACTATTTACAACATAGAGGCAGATACGATAACAGATCCAGTAGGAGGATTTTTGGTGGATTCTCCATAGAATTGGTCAGCAATAAAAACCTATCATAGTAGATACATGTAGAACTGATATCTGGAGGTATTTTTATTTACTCTGATTAGTAGCTCGACAATTAAGTACTACTTTCCTTTTTTCTCATCCAGTGCTTTCTGAATTGCTTCTCTACAAAATTCTGGAGGGTCTTCCTGTGCCTTCACCTCTTCCTTCATTTCCTTGGTGACACGAAAATTTAATTGTTCGGTTAACTTAATCTCTCTATCTGACGGTGCAGGTTCTAAATTCTGAGGATTACCTTTAGGATTAGGCATTATTGCGAAAAGTAACTATAACTTTATTGGAAGGTTAACATTCAAATAGAGTTTTAAATCGGTGGTGTTTTCATCCTGGTAAATGGTTCACCACCGATACCACTTTTATAAATGGGTAACTCTATTTTATGTTCACAAGGTCAGAACTCGAAATCAAAACCACTGCTGAGTTGAGAGACTTGTGTAGGCGTTACGGATTAAAGCCTACTGGGAATGGAGGCTACAAGACTAGTTGGATTGTCACCTTAATGGCATTCCCGCAGATAGCACTCGCTCAAATAAGGCAGGGAAGAGGGTTAAAGTCTCCAGGTTTCAGTGTTATTCAATTCCTCGAAGGGGTGGTAGATGAGATGAACTCACCCACTGATGAGCAAGTGGCGTTGATTAAGCTGACGATGGAGGGCAAAGCGATGAGCTATCCTGACAGATATGCTCAAGAAAATTTGCTTAACTTGCACAAAGCTAAGATGCACCTTGAAATGGCGATCGGACTGCTAACCCAGTAAATCAGTTTAAAACCATAACACATCTAGTCCCCAACATCCTAAGCTTAGGGACTTTTTTATGTCCTATATACCCAAAGTTGCTGGACTTTAGGGATATAAGATAGATAGAAATAGAGGGTAGAAAGAAATAGTAAATTGATTTTATAAATTAAATTAGAAAATTACTAGACAGATAATTCCCTCAATATAGTAGTTCAAATGTACTAGCAAAGATCAAATACTAGAAAATTAGTAGAAGTAAAGTGTAACAGGCATGAAACCATTGGAAATACGTGATTCTGTTGATTCCCGATATAACCCAGCAGCAATTGAGGAAAAATGGCAAAAAACATGGGTAGAACTTGGCTTAGATAAAACACCGACAGCTAGCAACAAGCCAAAATTCTACGCTCTTTCCATGTTTCCTTATCCATCGGGCAGCCTACACATGGGTCACGTCCGTAATTATACGATTACCGATGTGATTGCCCGCCTCAAGCGAATGCAAGGGTATCGGGTAATACACCCAATGGGTTGGGATGCCTTTGGCTTGCCAGCAGAAAACGCTGCCATTGACCGTGGTGTACCACCAGCAAAATGGACTTATCAGAATATGGCTCAGATGCGGCAACAATTGCAGCGTCTTGGTTTATCCATTGATTGGGAATGCGAACTTGCTACCTGTTCACCAGATTATTACAAGTGGACACAATGGATTTTCTTGCAGTTTTTGCAAGCAGGGTTAGCTTATCAAAAAGAAGCAGCAGTAAACTGGGACCCGATTGATCAAACTGTACTGGCAAATGAGCAAGTTGATAACGAAGGACGTTCTTGGCGGAGTGGGGCAATAGTTGAGCGCAAATTATTACGCCAGTGGTTTTTCAAGATTACCGACTATGCCGAAGAATTACTCAATGACTTGCATCAATTGACAGGTTGGCCGGAACGCGTCAAATCGATGCAGGCAAACTGGATTGGCAAATCTACAGGCGCTTACTTAGAATTTCCCATCATTGGGATAGATGAAAAAATCGGAGTGTACACCACACGCCCAGATACAGTTTATGGTGTTAGCTACCTAGTGTTAGCACCAGAACATCCCTTAACAAAGCGCATCACTACAAAAGAACAACAAGCAGCGGTAGAAGCCTTTATTAAAGAGGTTTCCCATCAAAGTGAGTTGGAACGTACTGCTGACGACAAACCTAAGCGGGGTATCCCCACAGGTGGTAAGGCAATTAACCCATTTACAGGGGAAGAAGTGCCGATTTGGATTGCTGACTATGTACTGTATGAGTATGGTACTGGAGCAGTTATGGGTGTACCAGCACACGATGTCCGGGATTTTAAGTTTGCCAAAAATTACGATTTGCCAGTTGATTTTGTCATCGTTTCTCCACATGATGTTGCAGGCTTTGACTTAACTCCAACATTAGAGATTGATGAAGTCACACAACTCATTCAAATTGACTACAACCAGGCATACACTGAACCAGGAATTTTAATTAATTCTGGGGCTTTTACTGGTATGACTTCCACAGATGCTAAACAAGCAATAATTGAATACGCCGAACAACAAGGTTTTGGTAAGGTGCGCGTGCAATATCGCTTGCGGGATTGGTTGATTTCGCGGCAGCGTTACTGGGGCGCACCGATACCTGTAATTCACTGTCCCAACTGTGGGATAGTGCCAGTTCCTGCCAAAGATTTGCCAGTACAGTTGCCGGAAAAGGTGGAATTTACTGGACGTGGCGGTTCACCTTTGACTCAGTTGTCAAGCTGGGTAAATGTACCTTGTCCGACTTGTGGGACTCCGGCAAAGCGGGAAACCGACACGATGGATACTTTTATTGATTCCTCGTGGTATTACTTGCGCTTCCCTGACGCTAAGAATGAACAACAAGTTTTCGATTCTAGTAAAATAAACGACTGGATGCCAGTTGATCAGTATGTGGGCGGGATTGAACATGCGATTTTACATTTGTTGTATTCGCGGTTCTTTACTAAGGTTCTGCGGGACAGAGGCTTGTTAAATTTTGACGAACCTTTCCAACGCCTGTTAACTCAAGGTATGGTGCAGGGTTTAACTTACCTAAATCCTAATAAGGGTGGTAAAGATAAATGGATTCCTTCTAATCTGGTAAATTCAGCTGACCCGCGCGACCCCCAGACAGGTGAACCGTTACAACGTCTCTATGCCACCATGTCTAAATCAAAGGGCAACGGTGTAGCGCCAGAAGATGTAATTTCCAAATACGGTGTGGATACAGCGCGGATGTTCATCTTGTTCAAAGCGCCGCCAGAAAAAGATTTGGAATGGGATGAAGCCGATGTGGAAGGACAATTCCGCTTTTTAAATCGGGTTTGGCGTTTGGTGACAGATTATATTGCGGCTGGGGTATCCCGTAAAAAAGCTCAACTCTTTGATTTAACTAAAGCAGAAAAGGAGTTGCGGCGGGCAATTCACACGGCTATTCAAGCGGTGACAGAAGACGTCGAAGACGAATATCAATTCAACACAGCTATTTCAGAATTGATGAAGTTGAGTAACGCCCTAACTGATGCTGACGCAAAAAATTCACCAATTTACGCAGAAGGTATTCAGACTTTGGTGGTGTTACTAGCACCCTTTGCACCACACATTGCTGATGAATTGTGGCATTTATTGGGTGAAAGTGATTCTGTTCATACTCAAACTTGGCCATCATTTGACCCGGCTGCTTTGGTAGCTGATGAAATCACTTTAGTGATTCAAGTTATGGGTAAAACTCGCGGTTCGATTCAAGTACCAGCACAAGCAGATAAAGCAGCGTTGGAGAAATATGCCCGTGAATCAGAAATTGCCCAGCGTTACATCGAAGGCAAAGAGATTAAAAAGGTAATTGTAGTGCCTGGAAAGTTGGTGAATTTTGTAGTTAGCTAAGTACAGCTTTGCATAAAATCGTGGCAAATTAAGGGTTTAAATTTAAACGCAGATGCGCTTCGCCTTTTTGCAGGGTAGGGGCGCAGATAATTCGCCACGAATTAATAAAATGTTGTAATTAGAATCGATAAAATTATAAATGTAGCCTGAACAAAACATCAGAGGATTTACATCCGTGACACTCAAAGAGTTAGAACAACAACTTCTTGCCCTCAGTCCTGATGAAAAATTGCAGGCTATACAGTTACTTGCTCAAAGTCTTGGCAACAATTGGCAAGGAATTGAAAAAACTCCTAGAGTCTGTGGTGGAGAGGCTCGCATCGCTAAAACTCGTATTCCTGTTTGGGTACTTGTGGAAGCTCGCCATCTTGGATATAGTGATGCTGACCTTTTGACAAGCTATCCAACCATTACAGCTATAGATTTAGCTAATGCTTGGGTATATGCAGAAGCTTATCCCGATGAAATCGAATTGGCAATTGAGCGTAATGAGGTTGCCTAATCGATAGCACGATTTTATGCAGATGAGCAGTTTCCATTTCCAGTTGTGGAATTATTACGCGCTTTGGGACATGATGTTTTGACAGTTCAACAAGCAGAAAATGCAGACCAAGGTATACCTGATGAGGAAGTGCTAGCATTTGCCATAAGTCAAGAACGCTCAATATTAACTATCAACAGAGTTGATTTTATCCGTTTGCATCGTCGTGATTCTAACCACTTCGGTATTATTGTTTGCACGAACAATCGTAATTGGGAACAATTTGTAGCACGGATAGATGAGGCTGTGGCAGCAGAAGAACCGTTGCAAGGAAAACTAATTCGTGTGGTACGTCCAGTCACTTAAAAAGGTTTTGATGGAACGCGCAAATGCTAAAGTCGTCAAGTATATGTTGCAACAACTTTTTTATCGGTAGTTGACTTCTCTGGTGTATGTGTATTTAAAAACATCTATCTGATCGTCTAGAAAGTTGGACTGTTTTATTTATACACAAAAAAGCGCTTGAGAGTTTTGCTCACTCAAGCGCTTTTCCGTAAAAGCTTATACCAACTCACTCGTTTGATGCAACATTTGAAATCTGCAACACTCCCTGAGGAGGGAGTATTACGGGGATAACTTGTGACAAACATGTGTGAAATGGTATCACTCCTTGCACTAACTAAGAATATCTCTTTTGCAAGAGTACCGGGGATCTAGTGAGTGACAGTTTATGAACTGAACACTAGTTAAAAACGACTCACCGTGAATAGTAACTAAGGAGACTAAGCACGATTGTAGCAATTTTGTAAGTATAGTATAAAAACTTATAGTTTATTAGCGCCCGCCGTCGGCATCGCTTACCACTAAGTGCAGTATCAAAAAGTGCAGCAATTAGTAGCATAAATATCTCAACTTCTGCGTCAAATTAGTCGCTATCAAATAAGCCAGAAAAGGCTTGGATATTGGTATCGAAGCGATTTTGACTCAAATAAACCATAGATGAAGGTATTTTTTAGAGAATGGCAACCTAAGAACAAATCTTTGACCCAAATAGATTGAAAAGTTTGAGTTGGGTATCTTCTATCTCTTAGCAAACGGTGACATCCAAGTCTTCCGTATAGTGTAGGGGGTTACTTCTTTCGTGGAAGCAAAACACAACTTTCTCACCACAATTACCCCGATGTTCAAAACGATTTCGCGTTTTTCTATAAAAACAACTGAGGTGGATTATGGGTAGATTTTAAGAATTTATTGTACCTATGCCTCATTTAGATAGATGTTTCATCCTTGGCTAAAATAGCCGTTCGCCTACGAGCAGACACCTTAACCTGGCGTCTAAGTGTGTGGTAAGATTGCCTGGAACAAAGGTTTTATCTGAGTTGGAGTCTGGTATAAATTGCAAAGGTCAAGCTGACCGATCGTTAACTCCCACGATACTTTTCCTATGAATTTGGAAAATATACAACAATGCTGGTGACGATCTGAGTGGAATTTGTAGATGAATATCTAGGATTTGCTATCAGACTTAACTAACTTCCCACAATTTTGACTTTTATTTGACTTTTAGGATAGACACATGAACGATAAGCTGATGCTGATGATTCCAGGCCCTACACCGGTGCCAGAAGCTGCCTTACTGGCATTAGCCAAGCATCCGATTGGGCACCGTACTAGTGAATTTAGCAACATATTGGCAGAGGTGACAGAAAACCTCAAATGGCTGCACCAAACTCAAAGTGATGTGCTGATGCTGAATGTCAGTGGTACGGGTGCTGTAGAAGCGGGAATAATTAATTTTCTCTCTCCAGGCGATCGCATTTTAGTTGGTTCTAATGGTAAATTTGGCGAACGCTGGGTAGAAATCGGTCAAGCCTACGGTTTGAATGTAGAAGAAGTTAAGGTGGAATGGGGAAAACCCTTAGACCCCGCAGTATTTGCCGAAAAACTCCAAGCTGATACTCAAAAGCAAATCAAAGCCGTAATCATTACCCACAGTGAAACCTCGACAGGTGTGTTGAATGACTTAGAAAGCATCAATCGCCATGTTAAAGAACACGGTGAAGCTTTAATTCTCGTTGATGCCGTCACTAGCTTGGGTGCATTCAATTTACCCGTGGATGCTTGGGGTTTGGATATCGTCGCCTCCGGTTCCCAAAAAGGTTATATGATTCCGCCGGGATTGGGTTTTGTCTCTGTCAGTCCCAAAGCTTGGGAAGCTTACAAAACTGCGAAGCTACCGAAATATTATTTGGATTTAGGCAAATATCGCAAAGCCACAGCCAAAAATACAACTCCATTTACTCCGCCTGTGAACTTGATCGTAGCGTTACACACCACGTTACGAATCATGAAAGAAGAAGGCTTGGAATCAATATTTGCTCGACATGAACGGCTCAAAAATGCTACCCGCGCCGCCATTAAAGGGTTAAATTTACCCCTGCTTGCAGCAGATAATTCCGCTAGTCCGGCGATTACAGCTGTAGCACCACAAGGAATTGAACCGGATAAAATTCGGTCATTGATGAAAAAACGCTTTGATATTGCCCTCGCTGGTGGTCAAGATCATTTGAGCAATAAAATTTTCCGTATTGGTCATTTGGGTTTTGTGAGCGATCGCGATATCCTTAGCTGTATAGCATCCTTAGAAGTTACCCTCACAGAACTTGGCTACGAAGACTTCACCCCTGGTTCTGGTATAGCAGCAGCAGTTAAAGTGTTTAGTCAGTCCTGAGTAATAAATCAAAAGAGCGAGTTGATAATTTAACTCGCTCTTTTAATTTGTATATAGAGTAGAAACCGTCAGAGTCAAGAGAGCTCTACATCAATGTTTGCATCAGGTAGAGTTGATGTGTACATACCTCAATTCTCTAAATGACACCAAGTTGCCCTAGATAGTATTATTTGCTTTGAAGAAAGTCGTACTGTATCTTTGACACTAAACAAGACTAACTTTGGCAACTTAGTATCATACCAAATTGCCATCAATAGTATTTATTGTTTGAGATTCTGCTAATAGGCATTTGGTAGAAACTTTTAATCCAAAGTCTAAAATCTACAATCCAAAATTGGTATAATCTACGCCGTCTCCAGCCAATCATAAATTTGTTCTAATTGCTCTAGAGTAATTAACCCATATTGCCAAAGAATCATTGCCAAAGGGCCTGGGTCTTGCTCCCGATGCCGAAGCGCCACCGCTAGTGATGCTGTGGAAATTGCCAAATCTTCTTGCAAAAAATTAATCATTCGAGAATATTTTGATGGTGACATTTGTATCTCACCTCCTTGTGCAGAATGTATTGTCATATATCAGTTCACCATTACTCGGTAGACACTAGCCAGTATTTCATCTGTCACTGTGCCGTTATCGGCTATACACCCCAGCACAGTTTTTGTTAATCTGCCTTTAAGACAGGCTTCCCATAGAGGGTCTGAGAAATAAAAATTCTCATACAGATCATCTGCTAGATTATTAAGCAGTATTTTTACCTAATTAAATTCGCTTCATCTTATTTACCTTTGTGTTTTATTTAATTACACAGGTAGTAATAAAGATTCCATAGCCTATACTCTCTTATTGGCGACTATTTACACTTGCGCCCAAGGGAATATTTTTGAGACCAAAGCTGAAGACTGCGATTTCAGGTTTGAGACAGTAGAATTTTACATTATTACCACAGTTTTTAAATAGTAGCGTTACAAGTGCTTTTTGACCACATAAAGTGACATTTTTTACAGAAAAAACATATATTTCGACCGTATAGGCTCTAAACCGAGTAATTACCCAAATTTTTATCCCCACAAAGCACCGGAGTTTCAAAACTCAATTTTGAGAATATCGCCCACTTTCAACTTCAATTCGGCAGCTCTTCCAGAACGAAGTTCAATCACCTTATCAATTGGTGTATTGGGGCCATAGGTAGGACAAGGCTCACTTGCACAAGGAGGTGCAGCAATCTGAATATATTTAACTACACCTTTATGTAGAAATACCATATCCAGGGGTACAGGTACATTCTTCATCCAGAAACTGACTGGTTGTGCTGAAGGGAACCCAAACAGCATCCCTCGGTCATCTGGCAAAGCTGGTCGATACATCAACCCCATCGCTTGCTGTTGTGGCGTCTGCGCTACCTCTAATTGAATCGTTGTACCATTAGGCACAATGGCTTTAGCAGAAATTGGTAGTTTTTGACCTAAACTCTCTGGTGCTTCAGAACTAGAGGTGAGGCTAGGAGATTTAGCTGTTGTTGGTACAGAACAACCCATCAGAAAAACACTCAGCACTATCGAGAGCAAACTTAGCTGACGAGTCATATAGCTTTTCGATTTTGTAATTTAGACTTCAATTTTACAGTGTTGTAGGCAGAAAAACCTTTGGGTGGGAGACAACAGCACCCAAAGAAAGCATTCCCAATCTGAAACTGGGAATGAGGCAAGGAGATAGACAAACTCCCGCTACAGTATACTAGGATTCTCTTAAAACGTACCCTACGCCTCGCACTGTTTGAATGAGGCGCTTTTGACCTTCATCTTCGATTTTTAACCGCAAGTAACGGATGTACACTTCAATTACATTCGACTCACCCAGAAAGTCATAACCCCAAACATTTTCTAGAATTTGTTCGCGGGTTAACACTTCACGGGGATGTTCCATTAAGAATTTTAATAATTCAAATTCCTTCATTGTCAAGTCAATTGGTCGCCCGTTGTGTATGGCGCGGCGAGTTGCTATGTCTAAAATTAGATCCCCAAAGCGTAATTGCTCCGTGGTATCCACATCGGGTTTTAAGTAGAGGCGAATCAACTTCAAAAAGTCTTCTGAGCGGTAAGGTTTGAGGATGTAATCATCCGCTCCAGCTTCTAGACAAGCTACACGATCGTCAACTGTATCCCTTGCCATTAAAATCAATACAGGCGATCGCATACCAGTGCTTCTGAGATTTTTGCACAATGAGAGTCCTGATTCTCCTGCCAACATCCGGTCTAAAACAATTAAAGCAGGCTGGCGATCGCGACAGTGTTGTAAACCACTTGTCGTATCATGAGCCAAAATTGATTCATAGCCGGCTTCTTGCAAATCACAAGAAAGCTGATTTGCAAGGCTCTCATCGGTTTCAATCACCAAAACACAGGGACTTTGAGCAACTGTCATAACAATTTTAGATATTGGATTTGGGATTGTAAAGATATTCCAAAGAAAATCTTTACATCAGTTATAAAGTGCAATTACGAGTTTTTAGTGATGTAGCAATCCTGATTTGACGCGCTGCTAAGGATGTTTTAGCACGTTCAGGTGTCAGCTATCGAATTCTTGGATGCAATCTTAATAACTAACTCCAAATTCCATCTCCATACCAGTAATTCTGGAAGGAAATCAGCAAATGGGGGCATGGGGGAGGCAGTGCGGTCTTCTCCCAAAGGGAGAGGCTAGCGCCAAGGGGTTTCCCCAAGTGGAGCAACTGCCGTCATAGGGAATAGGTTGATGAGGGCGATAAGGGAAAAGAATTAATAACCAATGCCCAATCCCCATTACCCCTTATCCCCAGAGGGGGCCCCACCTTCCCCAATCCTTACGGCAATTCTACCGAAGTTGGTTTAGCGATATGTGGCAAACCCCAACCTAATTTTTCTCGCAAAATTCGGAAAAACTCAGGCGGTTGTAGGCGAATAAATCTGGCACTATATTGCGATCGCTCCATATATACTCGATCTTCTGGTAATATATAGCACCCTCCATTCCCATCTACTACCATTACCAGCCGAGGGATATTGACTGGGTAAATATTGACCGATTCAGTATCTGGAAATACCAATGCTCTAGAAGCTAGGGAATGGGGACAAATTGGTACTAGCTGTAAAACAGGTACGCCAGGAGTCACCACTGGCCCACCAGCACTCAATGAGTAAGCTGTAGAACCAGTAGGCGTAGAAACAATCACACCATCTGCGGCAATATCTACTGGTGCATGACGCCCTATGGCAATTTCAAAATGGCACATAGAGGTCAAAGGTTCCCGGTGTAGCACCATTTCATTCAAGCATAGGGCTTCCCATAGCACTGAATCATCCCGAAACACTTTGACAGTGAGCATAGCTCGTTCTTCAATTTCATACTCACCTGCCATCGCCTGTTCTAGCGCTTGGGGCAATTGATTCAGAAAAGTTTCTGTCAAAAATCCCATGTGGCCGGTATTCACTGTTAATAGTGGAATACCACAAGGGGCTACTTGACGAGACGCTGCTAGAACAGTCCCGTCTCCCCCTAATACCACTGCAAACTCCATATCTGAGTCAAAACCAGGGGGTGTCAGACCGTCAATGGGAGTATGGCACACAGGACTCTCCGGGTTAGGGTAGCCTAGTATACCACCAATACTCGATGTGATACATACATTCCAACCGGCTGCGGTTAGCTTGTCTTTCAACTCGATAGCGACACGGCCCGCTATCGGTTTAACGTCATTGTAGATAATGCCTGCTTTCGGCACACTCAAATATCCAAGTTTAGGCGATGCTCTGTATTATGTAATCGTTACACATTTTTGGTCATGTAGTCATTAATCTAGAGTCTAAATATCCAGAGTCTAGAGTTTTACGACTAATGTCTGTTTTGTAATGACTATTGACTATTGGCTTTTGAAGACTCTTTAAAAGGAGTTTTTTTCGGTTTCTGCTTTTTATTTTTATTTTTCTGGTAGTCTACTTCTTTTAGCTTCTTCATTATTCGGCTGAAGTACTCTTGTAGATAGCTTTCTAGAGTTGTGGTTTGTTGCTGATCTAAATCAAACACTGTATATACTTCATCCATTGAAGCATTTAACTGTTTACCACTAGCCAATACTTCTGTAAACGCTAGCCTGTCTGCTACGTTCCATCCCCACTGAAAGAAACGCATTATGCCGCGAACAGCACGCAGTAAGTTTATTGGCATCCGCGTTACTCTGGCATCTTTTCCAGATAAGCGTTCGCACAGGTTGATAATTTCTTCTGCACTCCATGCACGAGTACCGACTACAGGAAAAGCTTGGTTTTCCGTTTCTGGTACACTCAATGCTCGGATTGCAAACTTAGCAATGTCCTGAGTGTCCATATAGGCGATGGGAGAAGAATTACCTGTTACCCAAACTGGCTGTCCTTCCAAAATGGGAATCCCATACTGACTGATTAACCCTTGCATAAATCCAGCTAGTCGCAAGATGGTATAATTCAAGCCTGACTCAGCCAAGAATAGTTCTGTACACCGCTTAATTTCCATTAGCGGCACTTCTGGATATTTATCGGCATCTAAAATAGAAAAGAAGATAAAACGCTCTACACTCGCTGCTTTTGCAGCTTGAATCAATGCTACTTTGCCTTCCCAGTCCACTTGTTTGATACTCAGTGAATCTGTAGGGCGAGATGTTGAAGCATCAATAACTTGGGTTACACCTTCCAATGCTTCGGCTAAGGTATCGGGGTAACGCAAATTTCCGGGTACGAGTTCTGCACCCCATTCTTTAAGAAAAGCTGCTTTTTTACTGCTGCGGACAAGACAGCGTACTTTATATCCCTCATCGATCGCACGACGAGCCACTTGTCTTCCTAAGGTGCCAGTGGCACCAACGATTAATAATGTCATGAGGGTTGTAATAAATTTTAATGTTTTATGAAAATAATGTTATCAGAATAACCTATGCAAACAAAAGTTTACATCTTTTCTCAGAAAATCAATTTATTTGGATAGACTTATGGGAAAAAAGCTGTCCGATTAACGGACAAGCTTTTTTTCTCATTTCGATGAAAAAGTTAGTAGGGAATGGGGAGTGGGGAGAATAATAACTCTTAATTCTTAACTCAGCACTCAGTACTAATTATTCTTCTGTGCCCTGAATTTTCAGTAACAACGCGCCTAAGCCCCAGCCCACGAAGATTAAACCGAAAGATAATAGAGCTGCATTCAAAATTTCGCCGCCCATTGGTGTGATTCTCCTTATGCAAAGTGGTGTGTAAACTAGGTCTACCAGAAGCTTTTCAATAATTGCTGTAGGATTAGACCTGTGTAAATAATTTTAAACTAGTTTAGCAGGTAATCCCTACTGGTTCGGGGGGCAATCCCTACTCTTTCCAGAAGGAAGATGGGGAAATTGGGAAATTTTGATGATAATAATTATGAAGAGATTTTATGTATCCAAATAATCAAGCTAGTTTAATAAATTTTGTTAAAGAGAATCGTCCGCGTTTGGCGCTGACGCTGGGAGATCCAGCGGGGATTGGGCCGGAGGTGATTTTGAAAGCTTTAACTGATCCAGAAATTTGTCAAAAATATGACGTTACAGTAGTGGGTAACGGAGATTTGCTCACACAGATTTATCACAAACTGAATTTAACTGAGAATTTAGTAGCTTTGGCAAATCCAGATGAGTTGTCAGTCAGCGATGTGCAGTTGGATGGAAAAATTAAAGATCGAATTATTTCAGGAATAGGTAATGCAGCCAGTGGTGCGGCTAGTTTTGCATATATGGAATATGCGATCGCCGAAACACTGGCTGGTAAATTTGATGGTATTGTCACAGGGCCGATCGCTAAATCTGCTTGGAAAGCCGCAGGATATAATTATCCAGGGCAAACGGAACTTTTGGCACAAAAATCAGGTGTTGACCGTTTTGGGATGTTATTCGTAGCGCGATCACCTCATACTGATTGGACACTCCGCGCTTTACTTGCAACCACACATATTCCCCTACGTCAAGTAGCTGATGTGTTGACACCGCAGTTGTTGACACAAAAACTGGATTTGCTGGTGGAGTGCTTGGAGAAAGATTTTGGTATATATAGAGGGAGAATTGCGATCGCCGGGTTAAATCCCCATAGTGGCGAACAAGGACAACTTGGACATGAAGAACAAGATTGGTTAATTCCCTGGTTAGAGCAAGAGCGACAAAAGCGACCACAATTGCAGTTAGATGGGCCAATACCGCCAGATACAATGTGGGTTAAACCTGGTCAAGCTTGGTATGGAAATTCTTTAGTAGAAAATCCTGCTGATGGCTACTTGGCACTTTACCACGACCAAGGCTTAATTCCTGTGAAGCTGATGGCGTTTGATCGAGCAGTTAATACTTCTATAGGTCTTCCTTTTGTTCGGACTTCACCCGATCACGGAACAGCGTTTGATATTGCGGGTAAAGGAATTGCTGATGCTACGAGTATGAAAGCAGCTATACATTTAGCGGCTGAGTTGGTTAGTCAAAGATTGGCGGTGGATTGTAGTTAAAAGTTCTTTGTTGCAATATTTACTAGGAGTAATGCTTACTTGAATTTTGAAATTATCGGAGACATCACCAATATTGAAATAATTGCTGTTGGTAACTCCATTCGTGAACTAGAACGCTTGCGTAAAACTTATGGTTCAGGACGGTGGCGGAAACTTAAAGGCTTTGCAACCATTAGCTGAGACGACGGAAGCATTTATGAAACTGAGTTACACTGGTATGAAGCCCACGGAATTGGTAAGAAAGAAATTAAAATAAAACGCTTTCTATAGGAGTCGTTATGCAGTCAGCGAACACAGAAACTCAATATGTTGTTTGCATTAGCAACAAAGATTATCCTGCTTCTTTAGAAATTCGGAAAATTTACCAGACTGTTTTTGATTCTGATGCTGTTAAGCACCGAATGATTAGAGTTATTGATGAATCAGGTGAAGACTATTTATATCCTAGCAATTATTTCGTATTGATTGAATTACGAAAAGCGGTTGCAGAAGCTTTTTCTCTAGCTACTTAAAATTTAATTATTTGTTCCAATGACTCTAAAATCTATTTCAAAAAATAGCTGCTACTTATCACCAAATCAGTTTGTATCAACGTCCCAAATTAACGCAACTTATACGGTCAAGCCTCAGTAAAAGTATCTAGGTAAGTCATATCGTGTCCGGTTAAAGACTTATCATTTAGACCGCAGTTCTTACTGGGGGCAGGGAGCAGGGAGAAAGAGGCTTTTGCGCTTTTTGCACAGAAGCGGGAATTATAACTAATTAGGCGGACATGATATCAGATGCCATGAGAATTTATAATTATTACCCCATGCATAAATGCACTCTTTTGTCTCCATTAATAAACAATGGTGTAAATACTCATTAATTACGAATTAGTATTCTCGTCGGGCGCTTCAAACTTGTAACCATAGCCTCGCACAGTTTTAATAAACTCCGGTATGCTGGGATCGACTTCCATCTTTTTGCGAAGCTGACCAATATGCACATCAACCACCCGGCCATCTCCTACGTAGTCGCAACCCCAGATTTGTTGGATTAGTTGTGGACGACTCCAAGCCTGATTAGGATGACTTGCCAAAAAATGTAAGATATTAAATTCCAACGCTGTTAAGGCAAGGATTTTATCGTTAAGTGTTACCTCCCGACCCTCTGGATTAATTACTAGTTGCTTGAAAACGATACGTTGTGTTGGGGAGGGATTGATGTAGCGTATCCGCCTCAAAAGAGCTTCTACTCTAACTTCAACTTCTGCAAGACTAAATGGTTTAGTCATGAAATCATCAGCACCTGCGCTTAAGATTTTAATTTTATCAGCCTCGTCAGTCCTACTAGTCAGTATCAGCACTAAGACGTTAGTACGACTCTGCATTTCTTGGCAAAGATTATAACCAGTAACATCCGGCAAATTCCAATCTAGAATTACTAAAGCTGGGTTGAATTGCTCAAACAACGATAAGGCAGTCCTACCATCTGCTGCCGACTCTATTTGATATTTCCGGCTTAAAAAACGATATACAAGATTTCGGACGCCGAAGTCGTCATCAACGATCAGAATTTTGGGAGTAGTAGCAGTAACCATAACCATAATGCTGTCTATTGTAGATTGGGCGATTTACTGTTGCGCCAGTTTTACTTTACGTGTTTCTATTGAGAGTTTATTTACGCGCTTCTCTGCTGAGTACCATCGCTACTGTAGTACTTGTGTACATTTAATTTCCATGAAGCTTATGACAACCTCAGCCATTGTCATGCCGATAAAATTTATAATTATTGCATGATTATTGCATAATTTTAAATTTGCATTGTATAATGTTAGATTTTTTTTTTGCATTTTGGATAAGTGTAATTAAAACCCATCTCTGTAACCGCCAATAGTCAAAAGACACATCCAGAAGCAACGGCAATTGCTACAACTTTAAAAGAGTAACGCACTCCTTGATTAATTAGGTCTCTATAAAGGCTTACAAACTAACTTATCAGCCAATCTAGGTTCTCAAGTCCTACTTACTCGACTGTACTATAACCAATACATATGTTTTCTTGAAGAAGGTCTACGAAAATCTACGCTGGTGCATTTACATGTAGCTGCCCTCTTAAGCATATACTATACTACAAGTTTCAGTTTAGAGACTATGACAAGCCCATGACTGAAAGCATCCCCAGAAGGCATATAGGGCAGCAAAACCAGCTTTAACAGACAAAATCAACAGCAAAAAGAATTGCTCTATAGCAATCCTAAATGAGATTATGAAAATTTTTGTTATGATCGTGCTTGGTCATAAATCATTCGTCATTTGTAATTACAAAGGACAAATGACTTATGACAGCCAACTCCAAAAATATTTCACAAATGATTTAGGACTGCTATATGAGCGATCGCTGATATTAAAAAGGTATCAATTACTATATTCATCGCTAAATATTTTTCATTTTCAACTAATGTTTTTCTCGATTTATGAGTGATTTAATAAAATGAAAAATATCTAAATTACTAAAATATCAAAAATATAAACTTTAAATTATTTAATTAAATTTATCGGAAAAATTACTACGTATACTCTTAAATGGCATTATTTGCAATTTATGAATTGGTAGAAATCCTGGAAATAATTCACTCTATCTGAAGAGAGAGTTTGAGAATATTCATACTAGAGAAAGATCAATTAAATATCTTCAGTTCGCTAAATTGCTATTAATATCGTCAGTAAGGAAAAATTATGGTTAATAATTTAGTCGGCGGCATCATTCCTCCACAGGAACCAATAGAAGCACAAACTGATGCTCATGTCCTGAAGACTCGTTTGGAATGGGGCGAACCAGCTTTTACAATCCTAGATGTGCGCGATCGCACGACCTACAATGAAGGTCACATTATGGGAGCAATGCCAATGCCAGCAGATGAATTGGTAGAGCGTGCAGCAGCTTCTTTGGATAAGAGCCGTGATATTTACGTCTACGGAGCCAATGAACAAGACTCTGCCCAAGCCGCACAACAACTGCGTTCTAATGGATTTGAGCATGTCTCCCAACTTAAAGGTGGTCTTGCCGCATGGAAGGAGATCGGTGGCCCAACAGAAGGGATTGTTGAATCAACAACTCCCCCAGGTGCAGATGAGTATAATGTTGTAGATCGGCTAAAAACTCACCAAGAGCTTCAGCAAAAGGGTGGTACTAGCGCGACGGAAGCTGTTAAACAGGGAGTCAGTAACCTTAAGGAAGGCATTAAAGAGGGAGCCAGTAACCTTAAAGAAAACATTCAAGAGGGAGCCAGTAACCTCAAAGAAAACGTTCAAGAGGGAGCTAGTAACCTCAAAGAAAATGTTCAAGAGGGAGCCAGTAACCTTAAAGAAAACGTTCAAGAGGGAGCTAGTAACCTCAAAGAAAACGTTCAAGAGGGAGCCAGTAATGTCAAAGAAAACGTTCAAGAGGGAGCCAGTAATGTCAAAGAAGGCATTAGTGAATCTAAAACTCCTAGAGACACTGAATAATTCCAATATTGGATCTTAGGCAAAAAATAACTTAGAAAGTTAGCGAATAGACCTCTTGTATAAATTAAGCATAAGAACCCCACTTTGCCTTTGACTAACGTCAAAGTTTCTCCTCTTTGATAGCGAAGAGAGGTTAGGGGTGGGGTGTTAGAAAATTTTTCAAGAGGTCTAATCTCGATTTTCATGAGCAGAAAAGTCACAATTCACAAATGGAGCCGGAGACTCCGAAGCTCCGACCAGAAGACAGAATATTCTGTCTAGTGATATTTGTCCTCCAGATCAATAACTTTTGTAATAGGTTTAGGGTTTGATCAGTGTTCAAACAAATCCTTAAATTGCAACAAATCTAAAGAAACTATCGTTGGAAGAAATTTAAAACATTCTTGAGCAATTTGCCAACGTTCTTCTCGTTTGAGCATTTCTATTAGCTTCTGCTGCACACTAAGCAAGTAGCGCACATCATTAGCAGCATAACTTAGTTGAGCTTCAGATAAACTAACGGCGTTGCCCCAATCAGAACTTTGAGAGCTTTTATCTAGTTCCACTTGTTCTAACTCTTGTACCACATCTTTGAGTCCGTGGCGATTTGTGTAAGTACGGGCTAATTTACTGGCAATTTTGGTGCAAAAAATCGGCTCTGCCTGAATCCCCAGATTGGCTCGCAAAGTGGCCAAGTCAAATCTAGCAAAGTGAAACACTTTCACAACATTGACTGCTTCCAAGAGTTTTTTTAAATTGGGAGCGTCAGCTTGTCCTTTGGCTATGCGGATTGCAGTCACTTTCCCTTCAAGATTGCACAGCTGGACGAGACATAAGCGATCGCGCAACGGTAGCAATCCCATCGTTTCTGTATCAACTGCGATCGCTGTAGATTCTAAATACTGGCTGAGGGCTGCGTCACTGAGGTCGCGATCGCTCACCTGAAAATCTGGTAATGTCATCAATTGTTCAAAAATAATAGCAGTGTCCAGCAGAAAAAAGTCTTGTCAGACACTAGATTATTATTGTGCAAAAAAATCAGAAATTAAATCTACCTAGTGCGAAAAAACATCTGTGTCAGGTAGACTTCGCCTTGATTATTAGTAGCAACACCAATTCCAGTCAGGTTGTAATTTCCTTTAAGATTCTTTAGGTGTCCGGGACTTTTGATCCAACCAGTAACAGCTTCCTCTACGGGGTTGCTATATCCCCGATTGAAAGCAACATTTTCTGCTGCACTGTTATAGCGAATCGGGATAGCTTTGACTCGCCCTTCAAATCCCTGATGGCTAAATGGGGTTTTACCTTTAGCCATATTTAGACTATGAATTCTTGCCTGTCGAGTTAAATTTGCATTTAAGGTCAACTTTGGCAGCCCTTTAGAAGCCCGATATCGATTAATTTGGTCAAATACTGATTTTTCTAGCTCAGTAGTTTTAAAAGTAGGAGTCGATATTGCAACCTGACTAGAAAAAAGCGACAACAGCTTATTACGGGTGGATGTATTCGTAGAAGTATGATTTGGTATCGGAGCAGTCGTTAATCCACTAGCAAGGACAAGCGCACTTAAAGCGATGCCAAAAGCAGTTTGTCGGAACATGGAGAATTGCGTAATGTGTAGAGATATAAGACTTCTACTCTACCCTATTGTTCCAAGGATATATACCACAATACTGTTAAGTAATGATGAATTTAGGCAATTTGGCTACATCCTTTACAAGTAACACAAACAATCATTTCCAATTGTCAGTATTTCAATAGGTCAGCTTCATGAAAATCACGGTTAATTTTGCTGATAATTTCAAATTTTCAGGAAATATCTCGCAAAAGCTTTGCTAACAGGTTGAAGTCTGGGGAATTTGAGAAAAACCTAAATTTTACCAAATCTAACGCTGTGTGCAATTTTTACTTAAACCTCATTTCTCAGCCCCTTGCTTTCAAAGCCTTTCTCTTTACCGGAGAGAGGAATGGAAGTGAGGTCAGAATATTAAATAGCACATTGCGTCAAACATATCAGCGAATGAATATTTGTGTGAAGTAGATTGCGCCTTGACTATTTTTGGCAATACCAATCCCCGTCAGATTATAATTACCTCTGATATTGGCAAGATGCCCTGGACTTTTGAGCCAGCCTTGAACAGCTTTTGTGGCAGGATCTTTGTATCCCTGGTTGTAAGCGACATTTTCAGCACCTGCTCTGTAAGAAATACGGGTTGCTCTAAGACGTTCTGAAAATCCATTATGTCCAAAGGGAACAGTACCATTAGCCATGTTCTGACTGTGAATCCTCACTTGATTATCGATAGCAACATTACGAGTCAGCGCTGGTAGCCCTTGGGAAATTCTGTAATTATTAATTTGGTTAAAAACCGACTGTTCTAGAGCAGCAGTGTCGATGGTAGATGCTGCAATTTTAACAGTACTATTTGACACATCTGAAACCATCGGCGTAAAAGCTGAATTAGTCACAGGAGTAGCGATCGCTCCACTACTGAGAATAATAGTGCCTAAAGCAACGCTGTAAATTATTGGTTTAATCATTTGCTAGAAGTAAAGTTTTAGACAATGTAACTAACTAATATCAATGTGACAAATTGCTTATAGGTCTATATAGCTCTATTTGTAGGCTTTTTTATTCAAAAACTACTAGCAAACGTTTAAATTTATGATTTTACAGAAAAATAGTGCTATTTAATCAATAATCGTCTTCTAGCATTAGTATGATTATTTGTATCTACATTCCGTACTTAGCTGTCATATAGTAGTGTAATTACTAAATTTTTGGGATTTCTTTAGTTTCAGATTATGCTTGTTTATCTTCAATATTCAGTTATTTTACTGTTATTAAGTATATTAAATGACTTTATTTACATATAAAAATCAGTAAAAAACGATTGTGGCAGTTGAAGATACGGAATGTAGAATATAAATAGGCTAGATTGATTCAGCAAAATATCTGCGTGATTTCAACTAGCTTTGGTTGAGGGTTTCTAACTCTTCCTGTACCACGCGCAACACCCGTGCAATATATTCTGCACGCCACTGTTCCCGTTCCTTGGTTACTTTGGCATCTGGCTCGTAAGCTTCAATCTCACTAGCTGATAAAATACCTTTCACCTCTAGCAACCGTTCAATGGTGTCTAGCCGCTCATGCAGCACGGACACCTCACCAGTCAACAAGAGGAAAAGGGGCAGTTCTTGCTGGGAGCAGAGGGGAAGACCAGGACGGAGCTTGGATGCCCCGTATAAGCGTCCTTTATGACGGGGCTTGTACCCATGTTCCCCCCTTCATTCCACGCAGTTCTTGAAAGGGCTTGCTCCCCCCGCTAAGAGCTCCTTTTCTCCCTGTCTCTTCTGGTCAAAGCCATAACGAACGCTAACAATTTATCAGTTTGCGGATTTTCTAAGTAACTAGCGGCACCAAATCTAAATCGCGTACAGCACTCCAGAAAGGTTCGTTGTTGTTAACAGTTTCCCAATCAGAAATAAACTGTGTATAAACATCCATGTTACTAGGAAGGATATTCTTGAAAATGTGCATTTTCATACTTTGCACAAAGCTTTGGCGTGCCAACTCGTTGTGAGTGGGTTGCGGTAAGCTGATGCGTGTCTAGGTTGTACATTTTTGCATTCAGACCGTCCTTACGTCAATTGGCCAACCCCCTTCTCTGCCAGACGCTACGCGAACGGGGGAATTCACGCATTCACGCATTCAAAGTTCACGCATTACAATCCCCACGGATAAATCCGGGGGCTTGAAATAATGATGCTGCGCTTTTTTTTATACCTCCATTCATAAATCTTCGCGCTTGACCGTTGCTCCAATCCAAACTACGATCCCAAATTCATGCAATTCAAAAATGTTGGAATTAAAAATTATTTAATTATTTTTGAATTTTGAATTTTGAATTTTGAATTGAAGCGAAGCGACGGTCATCTGTCCTTTGAAATACAAATGACTGATGACCAATGACCAATGACCAATGACAACTCTCTCCTGAAGGAGACGCTGCGCGAACACGATTAAATATACAAATTAAATGCGTAACAGCTTAACATTGGGTATTGGAATTGTCGATCCATTATTGTTTTCTCCCAAATATTTTATGTAGATTTACGCTGGGTATAATAATTTGGCTACCGTTTGTACATCTTTGTCACCACGTCCAGAGCAGTTAATTACAATCCGAGGACTGCCGGTTAGTTGAGGACAGAGGGTTTCGAGATAAGCGATCGCATGGGCTGTTTCCAATGCTGGGATAATCCCCTCTAATTTCGATAATCGCTGAAATGCCGCCAAAGCCTCTGCATCTGTCACACTATAGTATTCAGCACGACCAGTATCCTTTAAATAGCTATGTTCTGGCCCCACGCCGGGATAATCTAATCCCGCACTAATTGAGTGTGCCTCAATGATTTGCCCATCTTCATCTTGCAGTAGGTAGCTCATGGCTCCGTGCAATACACCAATTCGTCCTTTTGTCAATGTAGCTGCGTGTTTTTCGGTATTGACACCTTCCCCAGCTGCCTCAATCCCAATGAAGCGTATAAAAGGCTCATTTATAAACTCATAGAATAGTCCCATTGCATTGGAACCACCACCTACACAAGCCAAGAGAATATCAGGTAATCCACCCCACTTTTCCATTGCTTGGGCGCGGGTTTCTTCGCCGATTACTGCATGGAAATCACGTACCATCATAGGGTAAGGATGAGGCCCTGCTACCGAACCCAGGATGTAGTGAGTAGTTTCCACATTTGTCACCCAATCTCTGATTGCTTCGGAAGTAGCATCCTTTAAAGTTCCGGTTCCCGCGTCCACAGGCCGCACTTCTGCTCCCATCAGCCGCATTCTAAAAACATTTAAAGCTTGGCGTTCCATGTCCTGAACACCCATGTAAATTATGCATTCCAGCCCAAAACGAGCGCAAACTGTGGCTGTAGCAACTCCATGTTGTCCAGCACCCGTTTCAGCAATAATCCGCTGCTTACCCATGCGTTTCGCCAACAATACCTGACCAAGGGCATTATTGATTTTGTGAGCACCAGTGTGATTTAAATCTTCACGTTTCAAGTAAATTTGTGGCCCGGTGCGATCGGGTCGGGCATAATGAGCAGTCAGGCGTTCAGCAAAATACAATGGTGTCGCACGTCCTACATAGTCTCGTAACAACTGCTGTAGTTCTGCTTGAAAACCAGGGTCATTGCGGTATTGCTGATAAGCTGTTTCTAATTCAGCCAAGGCAGGCATGAGCGTTTCAGGTACATACTTACCGCCAAAGCGTCCGAAGCGGCCTAGCGTATCTGGAACCTGAGCAGTTGAACTTGGAGGTAGGGGAGTGGTAGTCACAGGCTGTTTTTAATGACGGGGAATGACTTAATTATTATAGAAAAGTCTGACGCATATCTGGGGAATGGGGAGGAAGCAAGGAGGCAGGGGGCAGGGGGCAGGGGGCAGAGGGGAATAATAAATAACAATATATTTATATTTGCCTTGAAAATAGAACAGGACTTATGCAAACTAATAGTTGAAACCTTGATGTTCAGTAGGGCAATTCATGAATTGCCCCTGAGCGCGTGTGCGTAAGTTCTATAGAAAATGGAGCTTGGGGGTTAGGTTTCGCGTTAGCAGCTTATTAACCCAACGCGGACTTTAAATCACTTTCCGCTTGTCCCAACGCATCTGGTAATTTAGTTGCATCGCGTCCGCCGGCTTGAGCTAAGTTCGGTCTTCCACCGCCGCCGCCGCCGCAAATTTTAGCGATCGCACCCACAAATTTACCAGCTTGCAAACCTTTTTTGTTCACTTCTGAACTAAAAGCTGCAACTATACTCACTTTTCCCTCTTCGGGAACAGAACCTAGTACCACTGCACCGTTACCAATTTTTTGCAACAAACGTTCGGCTGCGGTTTTCAATGATTCTGGATCGACATCTTCTAATTGGGCGACAATAATTTTATGATCGCCTACGGTTTGGGCTGTTTGTAGCAAGCTGTCTGATTTAGCGATCGCTAGCTGTACCTTTAAGGTTTCTAATTCCTTCTGGCTATTTCTCAGTTCGCTTTGCAGACTTGTGATTCTGTCTGGTAATTCTTCGGGTTTAACTTTAAAGCGATCGCTCAAATCTTTAACTACTTTATCCCGCAGGTTGAGATAATCTAGGATTGCTGGCCCCGAAACAGCTTCAATCCGACGCACCCCAGAAGCTACACCAGCTTCTGAGATAATCTTGAACACGCCAATTTCAGCAGTATTACTGACATGAGTTCCACCGCATAGTTCCATTGATACGCTAGGAAAGTCAATTACCCGCACTTCCTCACCATATTTTTCCCCGAACATGGCAACAGCACCCCTAGCTTTCGCCTCTGCTAATGGTAATACTTCCACTTTTGCAGCATGAGCCTCAGCAATCCAAGTGTTCACCTGTTCTTCAACTTGTTGAACTTCTTCTGCTGTCAAAGCGCGGGGACAGTTGAAGTCGAAGCGCAACCTATCAAAGGAAACCAGAGAACCTGCTTGAGATATGCCCTCATCAACAATTTTTTTCAATGCAGCTTGCAATAGGTGCGTTGCGGTATGGTTAGCTTGAGCGCGACGGCGACAAGCCGGATCGATTTGAGCGCTGACGCGATCGCCTACGCGCAGTGTACCGCGTTCGATGTGTCCGAAGTGAACAAAGAAATCAGATTCTTTCTTCACGTCTTCCACCCGAATTACGATACCATCACCAGAGATATAACCGCGATCGCCGATTTGCCCCCCGGATTCCGCATAAAATGGCGTTTTGTCAAGAACAATTTGCACTTCTGTTCCTGCTTCTGCTTCCTCTTGAGAAACACCATCTACCAATATTGCTTCGACTTTTGCCGTCGTTGCAGGTTGGGTATAGCCTAAAAATTCGGTGACTTGGATGTGTTCTGCTAATTTGTCGAGGGAACCTTGCACAGTTAAATCGATGGTTTCATGTGCTGCTTTAGCACGTTCCACCTGCTTTTGCATTTCCGCATTGAATCCCGCTTCATCGACTGTGAGATTATTTTCTTCGGCGACTTCTTGAGTAAGTTCAAGGGGAAATCCGTAGGTGTCATAGAGGGTAAATGCACTTTCACCGCTAATTTGAGTTTTCCCTTGCTGTTTCACCTCTTGGATGATTTCTTCTAGTAGTTTTTCGCCTCTATCCAGAGTTCTAAGGAAATTGGATTCTTCCCGTTGCAACTCAGCTTTAATTGCTGCTTCTCGTTGGCGCACATTGGGGTAAGCTGATTCGGAAAGAGCGATCGCAGTTTCGGCAACTTGGGTAGTAAATTCACCAGAAATCCCAATTAATCGCCCATGACGCACCACACGGCGAATTAAGCGCCGCAGCACATAACCGCGTCCAACGTTGGAAGCGCGAATTTCATCAGCAATCATGTGGATGACAGCGCGAATATGATCGCCGATGACTTTTAGGGAAGTTTTGGTTTTTTCATCACTGCTGTGGTAATCAACACCAGCAATTTGCCCTGCTGTTTGAATAATTGGGAAAATCAGGTCAGTTTCGTAGTTATTGGGCACTTTTTGGAGAATTTGCGCCATTCTCTCCAAACCCATGCCGGTGTCGATGTTTTTGTTTTGCAGTGGCGTTAAATTCCCGGAAGCATCTCGGTTATATTGCATGAAGACGAGGTTGTAAAACTCGATGAACCGGGAATCGTCTTCTAAATCTATATTTTCGTCACCGCGTTCTGGGTGGAAGTCGTAATAAATTTCCGAACAAGGGCCACAAGGCCCAGTCGGGCCAGATACCCAAAAGTTATCATCTTCGCCCAAGCGTTTAATTCTCGCTATCGGCACACCGATTTGATCGCGCCAAATCCCAAAGGCTTCATCATCATCTTCAAAAACGCTAACGACGAGATTTTCAGGGGAAAAGCCAAAGACTTGTGTGGATATTTCCCAACCCCAAGCGATCGCTTGTTCTTTAAAATAATCACCAAAGCTGAAATTGCCCAGCATCTCAAAAAACGTGTGATGCCGTTTGGTGCGTCCAACATTTTCGATATCGTTGGTGCGGATACACTTTTGCGAAGTCGTAGCCCGCTTAAATTCTGGTGTGCGTTGCCCTAAGAATATCGGCTTAAATGGTAGCATCCCCGCGATCGTCAGCAGTACAGTTGGGTCTTCTGGCACGAGGGAGGCACTTGGGAGAATTTGGTGTTCCCGTTGAGCAAAGAAGTCGAGAAATATGTTGCGAATTTCGTTACCGCTTAGGTACTGGGGATTTGAAGACATAGGTGTTTTTAACTTTAGACTTTAGACTTTCGACTTGGGCGTAGCGGCACTAGATAGGTGTATTTTCATAAATAGCTTTATATATTCTTGCATTTTGTTTCATATTACTGCCAGCGAATTCTGCCAGTCGGTGAGCAAAATGTAGTGATTAGGACGCTTTTACACCATAACCTGACTCTGGTAGGATAGGTGATCGCATTTCGCTGCTTAAAATTAATCATTAAGAAATAGTTTAAAATTCCCATACTGAGGTAACAAATGGCACTAAAACTGAAAGTATCAAATATTGCTTGTGAGGAATATGCAGAAATAATTACTGAGTCTATCCACGTTATGGAACCTGAGGTCAAAGTGGATGTTGATATTAACGCTAAAACGGTCACCGTGGAGTCCGAAGCTTCTGAGGAGTCAATCAAACAGGTAATTGTTGCTGCCGGTTACGCTGTAGAAGGTTATCGATCAGATTCCAGCTTTTTACAGAAGAAGTTTAGACTTTAATATCTCAGGCGACGCTAACAAAATTTTTTTATATTTTCCGCCTGTAGAGGGGCGGAATAGAAATAATTTCCCCAAATTAGGGGCAGGTTTTGACATAATTTTTTTATTTAGCTTTGTTTTCCCAATTTATGATGTTACAGCAAATCAAAAAGATGTAAATTAAGTAAATAGACAAATCCAGATAAAGTGTAGGCAGAAATATTTTATTTCTCCTGCTAATGCATTGTTTTTTTTGGTTAAATTTCACTTAAATTATAAATTTTTACCCGACAATTTATGTCTTGATTTAGAGGGTAGGTAAGCCCCAAAAAGCTACTGTACATAGCAGTAGTTAGTTTTGCTGTATCTGTATCTTTTATATATAATTTAAATACTTTTTTAATATTTGATTGAAGCCTAAATTATAAATAAAAAGCTAAAAATTTTTAGGGGACATGATATTTTTAATTACATAATAAAATTTTGGATTTGATAATTCAATGAAAAACTTTATGGTTTCTTCAATTTTCTATTTGAGAATAAATTTAGCTGACAATACAATGGTTATTACAAACTATTTGTTTCGGTAATTCCATCAGGTAAATAGTACTTAAGAAACCACAGGAATAGTTTTTATATATTGAAATAATATTCAGTATTTTTACTGTTTTAAAAACAACCTGTAAAGAAGACATTAGTTGTTAGAAATGAATACTTCCAAAACTGCATTAGTAAATATAAAGTCTTAAAATAAAATTAAATTTGGAAGTTCACTATCTAATCAATGCTCAAAAAACAAGATGTCAAAAAATATAATTTAGCCGAGAAGATCATATTTAGTATTAGACGACAAGAGCAGTAGTTACCAAGTGAATTTATTTAAAATTTAAATAGGATAAAAAATAAAGCAATGAATATTTCTATTCTGATCTTTGGAAAAAATAATTTTATCGCCACACTTCCAGATCAGATCCGTTATGCGACTGCTTTTAGTGTAGAAGTTATAGACAATTTGGATCGAGCAGTGTCGCGGATTAAAACAACACCCCCCGATATAATCCTGGTGCAAGCTAGCCTGGATAGTAGTATGGAACTCTGCAGTTGGTTGAAAGATCAGACAAAACTATCGTGGATATATTGTATTCTCTTCGAGGATCGTTCCCAACAGCTGACTGATAGAAATAAGGGTTGGCAAAGGGAATTGGAAATGAGTGCTGCGGCCCTAAAGCAAGGAGCCGATGCATATATTTGGCATCTTATTGAAGAAAAAACAGATTATAGCTTGGCAGAGTTGACTGCCAATCATGGACTAATACTTGCTCAATTGACAGTTGGTTTGCGGAAAGCACAAAAATACCGAGATTTGATTCGGACAAATGATATGTTATCTGCGATCGCTTTAGCCGATTCGTTGACAGAATTAAATAATCGTCGTGCTTTAGAATGGGATTTACCCAGGCAAATTCAAAGAGCTAGGACTCAAAAAACTTCCTTGAGTTTGATTATTCTGGATGTAGATCATTTTAAGAAAGTTAACGATACTCATGGGCATTTAGTAGGCGATCGCATTTTACAAGTATTATGTCAGCGTTTGCGCCACAATCTGCGCTGTCAAGATACAGCATTCCGCTATGGTGGCGAGGAATTTGTAATTCTTTTAGCTAACACTACTGATGATGAAGCACTATTAGTAGCCCGTCGTCTCAATCGCGTAGTCAGCGACGAACCATTTGCACTCAACAATAAACTGACAATTAATATCACCATTAGCTTGGGTACAGCCTCTCTGCAAGCTGAGGATGATGAGAAAGGAGAAAGTCTGCTGTATCGTGCCGATCAATGTCTGTTACAGGCTAAAACTTCTGGGCGTAATCGGGTGATTAACTCGAACTACTTATCTCATCATGGCTCACATCTGAAAGCTGTTTCTTCGTAAAAGTGGAAGGTGGGCATATCTCGTTACCATGCATCTGATTAGAGGCTCCACTCCAGTCAGACATTGAGTCAGCAGCCCAGATGAATGCGTTCCTATACGGAGCATGGATTCTTTAGAACCCTTAAACGAGTGACAAACTGGATTTGAAACTATCGTTCCATCTCCCGCGCGCTCCGCGCTGGAATTGAATAACTTTTCTGTGGAACGTGAGGTTGACAAAGCTAATGAGATTCACTTTTAGAACTTATCCAAAAGTAAGTATTTTCGTCCTTGCATCCCTGAGAGAAGCAAAGTAATCTTGTCAAGACTAGGGTTTCTTCACTAGTGGGACTTAGATAAAAAATACCTTAAAAAGAGCCTCAAATCTATATACAGTCTAAAGCCTGTTCTATTTGCTATGATTACTCTACTGACTTTTCTAAGGAATAGATGATACAGTTTATATGTTACATATAACTATCAGTTTATATGTTACATATAACTATTAAGCGTTATTTAATATGGAGTATCAATCTTATTCTATTAGACAACTTTTGGATTCTGTAAGTAGCGGTAGTATTAGAATTCCAGCCTTCCAGCGTGGTTTTGTATGGGATATGGATAGGGTGGCATACTTAATGGATAGTATTTACAAAAAATACCCATTTGGTTCTTTACTCTTCTGGAAAACAAAATCTAAACTTGCAACTGAAAGAAAACTTGGGGCTTTTGCTCTTCCAAGCCCAAAGGAAGATTACCCTATAGATTATGTTTTAGATGGTCAGCAAAGACTTACATCTATTTTCTCTGTATTTCAAACAGAATTGCAACCAACACAAGAATATGACTGGACTGGGATATATTTTGACTTAGAAGCGGAGGAAGATGTCCAAGAAAGTCAATTTTATGCATTACGTCGTGAAGAAGTGATTTCAGGAAAACACTTTTCTTTGAATGTGTTATTCGATTCTGTAAAATACAGAGAGGCTACAGAAAAATGTACTAGAGAACAAATTATACGCATAGATACACTACAAGAAAAGTTTAAAGAAGTATCTATTCCTGCACAAATTTTGAAAACAGAAGATAGAGCTATTGTTGCTATTGTTTTTGAGCGGGTTAATCGACTTGGAATGAAGCTTGATACACTGCAATTACTTTCAGCATGGACATGGAATGAGGATTTTGATTTACTAGAAAATTTCAAAAATTTGAAAGAAGAACTAGAAGAATTTGGATTCTCTGAAGTAGGTGAAGATTGTGACTTAATACTAAGATGTACAGCAGCTATTCTCAAAAAAGAAACCACTCCAGAAAGTTTATTAGAATTGAGCGGGCAACAAATAAGAGGAGCTTTTCCAAAAGTTAGGAATGGGATTTTTGGAGCAATTGATTTTATGAGAAAACAATTGAAAGTGACTGCTCTAAAAAACCTTCCATATCCTGGGCTTATAATTCCTTTATCTGTTTTTTTTGCCGAACCTGATGGTAAAGAAGTTTCGTATAATACCAGAGTATATAATCAATTAAAAAAATGGTTTTGGAGGTCTTGTTTCACAAATAGATATAGTATTCAAACTAAAAAAGTTATCAAAAGTGATATTGAACAAATAATTAAATTAAAAAATGGTGAAAATAATATTTTTGGAGAAATTGACTGTAAGATAGACCGAGATTTTTTTATAAATAACCGATTTCGTTTTGACAACGTTAACACTAAAACCTTTATTTTAATACTCGCTAATAATCATCCAAAAAGTTTTTTGTCAGGCTCCGATATTGACCTTGACAAAGTTTTGCAAAAGTATAATAGAACAGAATTTCATCATATTTACCCAAAAGCATTTTTAAAAAGTTTACGATTTGATGATAGCTCTATTAATTGTCTGGCTAACTTTTGTTTTTTGAATAGTTCTGAAAATAAAAAAATAGCAGCTAAAAAACCATCAGAATATGTCAAAATGATGCCAAAAGGAGATATTTTAAAAGACATTTTATCCAGAGCTTTATGTACATCAGATACCTTTGATGATAACTTCAACGCTTTTCTAGAAAAAAGAATAGAATTACTTGTCCATTTTACTAAAAAGTTAATCCAAACTTAATACATTGGAGTCAGAAAAACCGTAGAAGCAATTCCTAAATTGCTTCTACAATTATCCCCTATGTCACTCGAATGAAAACCGCTATGAGTTCATTGAAATCCAGTATCATCCATTAAGGTTAAAACTGGGTTTCACAGAATTCAACTACCTTGATTCGGCGGTATTGGTTCCGGTGGCGTTTCCGCTGGGGGAGCGAGTACCGCATCCGGCGCAATGTCTTCTACGGGAATCGGTTGCTTATCCTCAATTTCAAAATCTGGTTGCGCTGCTTCCACCAATTCAGGAGATGGGGGATGTGGGGGAATCGCTTCCGGTACACTTTCGGTTTTTGCTTCGGTGTCGGTAGTAACTGTCTCCTCTGCTGGTTGTTCTGGTATGACAATAGTTTTGTCAATAATCTCAACAGCAGGTTTCTCTGTTATTACAGAGGTAATATCTTCAGGTTTGGGGGTTGTGGGTGTCTTTTTGCTCACAGTCTGCTGCACCTTGTCTTTCGCGCCACTGAAGGTACTACCCAGACCTTTTTGCAACTGGCCTAGCCGTTCCTGAAGGGACAACTTATTTACCTGTTCTTGAATGCCAGTTTTTACCGTCTCAGGACTGGGTACTTGGGTTTGTTGTGCCTGTGGAGTCAATTGCCGACGTAATGATAGAGTTTGCCAGCCAAACCAGACCAAAAGAGCCACACTAGCCACATGACCCAGCAACAAACCTCCAGTAATGCGTGGTGCAAATACCCATAAGACTAAAGCGTAGAACAATCCTACGCCACTCCAAATGAAGTCATTCTTGCGGTGGATTTCTGGAAAAAAGAAAGCTGCTATGTAAATGGCTAAACTACCAAGACCCACTACCAAAGCTAGGACAAATGCCAGCATTATTTGGTTACTCCTTACTGCGTCCTTTGATTATTTCAATTTTGCAAATTTTGCCAGTCAATTGTTGATTTAGATACAATTTAAAATTAATTATCCATGTTAGTTGTGGATTTTTGCCCTTTATTCAAGTCTTAAGGTCTTCTTTAGGAGAGAAGGGAAAATATCGGACTACCCTTAAAGTAAAAGGATCTGCAAGAGTTAGCCAGAAATTTTTTATGACACTACAAAGCTTTGGTGTGATTGGATTAGCCGTTATGGGTGAGAACATCGCTCTCAACGTGGAGCGCAATGGCTTCCCAATTGCAGTTTACAACCGCTCCCGAGAAAAAACGGATGCGTTTATGGCGCAGCGTGCACCAGGACGGAACGTCAAAGCCGCCTTCACCCTAGAAGAATTCGTTGCCTTATTGGAACGTCCCCGCAAAATTCTAGTGATGGTGCAAGCTGGTAAGCCAGTAGATGCGGTGATTTCTCAACTCCGACCTTTGCTAAACGAAGGCGATATCATTATTGACGGTGGCAACTCTTGGTTTGAAGATACAGAACGACGCACTCAAGAATTAGAACCGGTTGGACTTCGGTTTATCGGGATGGGTGTCAGCGGTGGTGAAGAAGGTGCGCTAAATGGGCCTTCACTCATGCCAGGAGGTACACAAAGCTCCTACGAGTATCTATCGCCAATTTTTAATAAAATTGCTGCCCAAGTTGACGATGGTCCTTGCGTAACCTATTGCGGTCCTGGTGGCGCCGGTCACTACGTCAAAATGGTACACAACGGCATTGAGTACGGCGATATGCAGCTGATTGCTGAAGCCTACGACTTGCTGAAAAATGTTGCTGGACTAGACCATAATCAGTTACACGAAGTTTTTACCGAGTGGAACACCACCGACGAACTCAATTCGTTTTTGATTGAAATTACAGCAAAGATTTTCCCCTACATTGACCCAGAAACAAATCTACCCTTAGTCGATTTGATTGTTGATGCCGCAGGGCAAAAGGGAACCGGACGCTGGACAGTGCAGACTGCAATGGATTTGGGTGTTGCTGTACCAACAATCATTGCAGCGGTGAACGCCCGAATCATGTCTTCCTTCAAAAAAGAACGGGTAGCAGCATCCAAGATACTTACAGGTCCTTCTGGCAAGTATGAGGGAGATACCAAAGCCTTTATCAACATGGTGCGAGATGCCCTCTATTGCTCGAAAATCTGTTCTTATGCTCAGGGCATGGCACTGCTAGCTACAGCTTCAAAAACCTACAATTTTAACTTGGATTTAGGTGAAATGGCGCGGATTTGGAAGGGTGGCTGTATTATTCGTGCTGGATTTTTGAATAAGATTAAGAAGGCATTTAACGAAAATCCAGCACCACCTAACCTACTATTAGCCCCGGAATTCAAGCAGACGATTCTCGACAGACAAACAGCTTGGCGCGAAGTGTTGGCAACAGCAGCAAAACTGGGAATTCCAGTGCCAGCATTCAGTGCGTCATTAGATTATTTTGACAGCTATCGACGCGATCGCTTGCCCCAAAACCTCACTCAAGCTCAACGCGACTACTTCGGAGCGCACACCTACGAGCGACTTGATAAGCCCGGAGCCTTCCACACCGAATGGACGCCGATTTCTGAAGCATCAGTGCAAACTTCCACACCAAGAGAGCTGCAAACTTCAGAACCAACTACACCTACAAATTAGAGAGTTTTAGATTGTAAATTTGAAAGTGGCTCTTTTAGAGTCACTTTTTTTGTTAATTATCACTGTTAATTGTTAATTGTTAATTATTGATTGTTAAGCTAATGCACATTTAACTTGTATATTTTTCATTTTAGAGAAAAGCCATCTACGGCAACGTGCGAATCAAGAGCAATTTAGCAAGTAATCATTAGTTAGGTATTTGGAATCAATTTGGTGTTCCCGTGGAAGATAAATCGCAACCGGAATTCCTATATTGTGCAAATAACGACACATTAACGGACCTACTTCAGACCAATTTAAGTTGCCTAAACCACAACCCAAAGCTGGCATTGCTAAAGACTGAATACCAATTTCATGACAATTTTTTCTAACCCAGTCTAAGCCACCTTCAATGTCTTCTAAACGAGAGTTTTCTCGCCATTGTCTTTTAGTAGCAAACGACAAGAACCACTTTACAGCATTGGAGGACACAAGCGGAAGGCTAAGATCAGCTAGTTCTTGATCTAAAGAAGCTTCCCGTTTATAGAGATGGGGTTTTGTGGCAGTAAGCTGTTGATTCCGGCAAGCATCTTGATAAACTACATATACGTCAGGAAACTGATATTTTGCCCGTGACGCTAATCCTTTGCCCATTATGCCTTGAAGATTAACACTAATCGTAAGCGTTTGCATATTTGAAAAAAACATATCCCCATCAATCAAGGAAATATTAGTCCCGATACGGGCAGCAGATATGGGTTGGAAGAACATATTTGGTTCAGGAACAACAGGTATTTTAGCTGAACCTATAATTGTTTCGACTCGCTCTTTAGTTTTATAGTCTGCTACAAAGACTGAATGAACAAGTTCTGGGCTGATTTGCTCAAGAACCAGGTACTCAGCCATTATCTTTCGTTTGGAACCATCAAGCTCATTCCACCACTCATTTTGAATAATTTTCCATTGTTTCTGAAGTATTTCTATTCCTTCCCTAATAGCAAAAAATTGAGTTGGATCGTTGGCAGCATTTCCATCTGTAATTAGTCCTCCTAATGCTGCAAGTACATCGGGTTTGACTCCAACAACAGCAATATCTCTTTTGTCCTTTTCATGAACCACCCGATACATCATTGGGTTACGTGGCTGAAAATATAAGTTAGCGTAATCCCACAAACTACTCCTTCCAGGCGTAGACTTATCTTTACGCTTGCTAACAATTCCACTGTCGTAGATTAGTGTATATGAAATATCTAACTCCTCAACTGCTTTGTGCGATAAAATACCTCTTTGAAGTATTGAGGGCAGATTTTCAATGTGTGTGATGTAATAGAGACTTTTTATATCTGGTTTTATCATTGATTTGGCGTGTTATTCTTTCCAAGGTATTTGGCTTTTAATTCTTCTAATTCTTCATCTATTTTGCTTTTACTAGTAGGCTGAGATGTAGGATTTGGTGGCTGTATTGTATTTTGTTGAGGTTTACTACTACCCAAAAATTGGGTTTTCATTTCTTCTAATTCTTTCTCAAGTTGACTAGGAGATTTTGATACAAAAGCGGGTGGAGAATTTGGTGGTGATTGAGGGATAGGTTTTGGTGCAATCGCTGGCTTCGATGCTACTGGCGAGTATTTATTTAAGTCTTTGAGAACTTCATCTACTGTTTGATAACGCCGAATTGGAATACTTTCTAGCATCTTGTTAAGAATGCGGCTCAACTCATTACTGACGGGAGTTTGCAAGTATTGCTGCCATACCCAAGTATCGTTGTTGGTATCATAAGAATCGAAGGGCGATCGCACTGTTAATAAATTAATACAAGTCGCACCCAAACTATAAATATCGCTGGCGAAAATAGCCCTACCTCTCATTTGTTCGGGAGCAACATATTGTGGACTACCAATACTAGTACCAGTTTTATTTAAGGCAGCGCCAGTAGCAGATTTAGCAGCACCAAAATCTACTAATACTAGTTTGCGATCGCTCTCGCGTAAAATAATATTTTCTGGCTTAATATCGCGGTGAATTACGTGTCTGGCGTGACAAAATTGCAAAACTGACAATAAATCATTTAATAGTTGCCAGACTTGTGTTTCACTAAAAGCACCTTTATGTGCCAATTCCTGGGCTAAGTTTTGCCCGTCGATAAATTCTTGTACGAGATACTGCCGATTTTCTTGGGTAAAATATGCCAGTAGTTCGGGAATTTGGGGATGTTTGCCCAATTCATCTAACTGTACTGCTTCTTGGTTAAATAACTCTACGGCTTTTGCCAGAGTGTTAGTGCCTTGGGATTGGGGATAAAATTGCTTAATTACGCAGCGTGGTTTTGAGGGTTTATCTTCATCCACAGCTAAGAAAGTTTTGCCAAAACCACCTTGTCCGATTGGTTTGATAGCACGGTAACGTTCTTTGAGGAGTAACTTGGTACCGCAAGTCCGGCAAAACTTGACATCATCAGGATTTTCAGGCTTGGGACAATGAGGATTAAGGCAGTAGCTCATACAGGCGATCGCTCTTATATCTCTCTATTTTACTGGCGTTATGGGTGGAGACTTTTGCGAATCCGTTAAAATATGAGCGATCTCTACGACGGGCTATTCGGCGTCGCACTACTAACTAGTACAGCTTGGCGGAAATCAAGCCACCATTTTAAAACTTGCAAAAGCCTTGATATACAAACTTTTGACTTTTGACTTTTGACTTTTGACTTTTGACTTCCGCCTTGCAGTACTACCCCATACCTTCCATAACTGGATGGAAGTAGAAGGCAAACCCCAACACTGTATAGGCAGCTAATAACAAAGTGCCTTCCAGCCAATTGGATTTACCATCGGAACTAATACTGTTGGCAATCAACACTGACACAACTACAGCGACTAATTCAAAGGGTTTGAAATCCAAATCCATTGGTTGCCCCAATACCCGCCCTGCGATAACTAACACGGGTGCAACAAATAGGGCAATTTGCATACTCGACCCCACAGCTACCGACAGGGAAAGATCCATCTTATCTTTCATCGCCACGGTGACTGCTGTAGCGTGTTCAGCCGCGTTACCGACGATGGGAACCAAAATTACCCCTGTAAACAGCGCTGTCAAACCTAGCTCAGATGTGGCCACTTCCAGAGAATCTACTAGCATTTCTGACTCAATTGCCACTAGCAAAGTACATACTAGCAGCACGCCAACCCATAAAACCATATTTGGTTTACCATGAGATATTTCCTCTGCTTCTGCTTCTGCCTCCGCTACACCCACATCATAAAGATAGGAGTGAGTTTTCATCGAAAATAGCAGCGTTAGGGCATAAACCAAGATTAATACTACGGCAACAGCAATAGAAAGATTTTGCAGTGTTTGTTGGTTAATTCCTTGAGAAGTGTAATTCATCGCCGTTGGCATCAAAATCGCAATCACTGCCAAATTCATCGAAGCAGCATTCACCCGCGCCACAATTGGCTGAAATGTCTGTTCTTTGTAGCGCAGTCCTCCCAAAAGCATGGAAAAACCCATTACCAGTAGTAAGTTGCTAATAATCGATCCCGTGATACTGGCTTTGACTACATCTATTAACCCAGCGTTCAGCGCTACTAGGGCGATGATTAATTCTGTAGCATTGCCAAAGGTGGCGTTTAACAAGCCCCCCAGCGATGGCCCAACGACGACAGCAATTTCTTCTGTGGCTGTACCCATCCAAGCTGCTAAGGGCAGAATTGCTAATCCAGCTGTAATGAAAACTGTCAATTCTCCCCATTCCAGAAAGTGGGCTGCTACAGAAACCGGAATGAACAATAGTAAAGCGAAAAGAATAATGTTTTTGGTTGACATTTGTTGTCTTAAGTTGAGGGTATCATTCACAGCGAGCAATCCTAAGTTTCAAATTTGGAGTGTTGAATTAACAATCACTTTCACTCAGCACTCCCATAGGATACTCTCAACCGCCTATAGAACAATTCAGAGATTGTACTGTTTTCCGTTCACCGCTGTGGATGTTGTGTAAAGCAAAATTACGATATAATGAGTTTTTGTAATCTTTTGTTGCAAAACTATGAATTTGAGCCAAAATATTACACCAAAAATGGGGTTTAATATATTAAAAGACAATTAAAATTTTGATTGGCGCTAAAGAAGAGAAAACCCCTAACTAAGGCTTTGTTCAATGGCTAATTACTTTGAGCCTTCAGGGAAAGGGCTGTGCGATAACGCAGATTTCCGGCTACAATAAAACCGCTTTGTCAAAAATTTGGTTGGATTCCATAGTTGTTGTTTATACCGGATTTTGTGTTCAAACTATTGGAGAAAGGTTTATGCACAATGTTTTCGGTGCAAATGCAAGTTTTTGTTTTGGATAAATATACATGACTTCTGCTGCCCAAATGCCAGCTAGCTCTGGCTCAACGTTAACATTACATTCAGATCCGAATAACACCAAACAAACCGATCCCCTGAGAAAGGCTAATGGTGTTTATGTGACGGTGCATGGTCATTTTTACCAGCCACCAAGGGAAAACCCTTATCTGGACGCAATTGAACGCCAACCGAGCGCTGCACCTTTCCATGATTGGAATGAGCGGATTCATTGGGAATGCTATCGTCCAAATGCCTTTGCCAGAGTCTTAAATGACCAAGGCGAAGTGGTGGGGATCGTCAACAATTATGAGTATTTCAGTTTTAATATTGGGCCAACGCTGATGTCGTGGCTAGAACGCTACGATGTGGAGGTTTATCAGCGGATTTTAGAGGCGGATGCCAAGAGTAGGCAACGTTTGCATGGTCACGGCAATGCGATCGCGCAAGTATACAATCACATCATCATGCCTCTGGCGAACGAGCGCGACAAATATACCCAAATTCGCTGGGGTAAAGAAGACTTCCGCTCCCGCTTTGGACGCGATCCCGAAGGGATGTGGCTAGCAGAAACCGGTGTGGATTATGCCACCCTAGAAGCTCTTGTTGCTGAGGGTATTCGCTTCATTATCCTTGCACCATCTCAAGCATTGCGTTGCCGTCCCCTCCCCACCGAAGATCATCCCCATCCAGAATGGCTGGAAGTCGGTGGTAGTCAGATCGATCCCACCCGTCCCTATCGTTGTTATTTGCAGCCCACACTAGATACTTCATCTTCATCTCTGAGTGCGATCGCTACTAGCCCCAAAAAAGATAGAAAAGAAGAATTACCCTATATTGATATCTTCTTCTACGATGGCCCGATATCGCGAGATATGGGTTTTAGTGATGTCGTTTATAATTCCAGTCGCTTTGCCGGACGTATCGGTTCAGCGGTGCGTGGGGATCATCGTCTGGCACAGTTAATTTCTGTGGCGACGGATGGGGAAACCTTTGGACATCACAAGAAGGGAACTGAGAAAACTTTAGCTTATGCCTTTACTAAAGAGTTTCCTCAACAGGGTTGGACGGTGACAAACTTCGCCCACTACCTGAGCTTAAATTCTCCCAGTTGGGAAGTGGAATTAAAGTCAGTCACAGCCTGGAGTTGCGCCCACGGTGTTGGTCGATGGGAGGATGACTGTGGTTGCGGTGGAGAAGGCGGTGTTTGGCATCAGAAATGGCGTCGCCCCCTGCGAGATGCCCTAAATTGGCTGCGGGATCAGCTAATTGAAGTGTATGAGGAACATGGTAGGCAGTTATTTCGCGATCCCTGGCTAGCACGAGATGAATATATCCAAGTAATACGCGATCGCTCTGCTAGCAATGTCAACCGTTTCCTCGCCCGTCATCAAACCCACAAACTAACGGCAGCCGAACAAGTAGACGCTTTGCGCTTGTTAGAAATGCAGCGTCACGCGTTGTTAATGTTCACTAGTTGCGGCTGGTTTTTTGAAGAAATTTCTCGTCCAGAGGGGACACAAATTCTGCGCTATGCAGCCCGTGCTTTGGAATTGGCAGGGGAAGTGGCAGGTGTGCAGTTGGAAAAAGGCTTTGTCAAACGTCTTGGTTTAGCCCCCAGTAATGTGGATGACTTCAAACACGGTGCGGAAATTTATCGGCAACTGGTGTTAACTGCCCAACTGGGCTTTAAGCAAGTTACAGCCCATTACGCCATTACTTCCCTGTTTACCAATCAGAAATCAGCAGAGACACATAATTCTTTGCCGAGAAAAGATGCTGCTGACAAACAGTCTCAGCGTTACCAGAAGCGGGTTTATTGCTACGCTGCCAATGAGCTAGATTACCAACTACAACGGATGGGCTCGCTAACTCTGGCTGTGGGAAATTTAAAGCTAGTATCAGAGATTACTTGGGAAAGTGAGCATTTGGTATTTGCAGTTCTGCATTTGGGAGGCTGGGATTTCCACTGCTGCATTCAACAATTTACTGGGCGGCGTAACTACAGCCAATTAAAAGAAAAGCTGTTTGGCGCACTGCAACAAGCTAGTGCGGCTCATACTATTTTGGCGATGACACAGCTATTTGGAAAAGAAGCTTTTAACTTGCAAAATCTATTTGCTGAAGAACGCCACCGGATTATGCGATTGCTGAGTCAAGAAACGCTGACACGTTTAGGACAGTTGTATACTCAAGCCTACCGTGATAATTATGGGGTGCTGATGGCGTTTCATCGCGATGAAATAGCAGTACCGCAAGAATTGCAGGTTGCAGCAGATATTGCTTTAGGGCATCGCTGTTTGATGACATTACGATCGCTTGAGCAAGAGATTGCCGATCCCCAAAAGAGTTGGAGTCACATCTTAGAATTAGAGGCGATCGCTACTGAAGCAAAACATCTGCGTTGTCGGCTGAATATTCCCGACGGTAAGCAGATGTTAGAACAGTTAATTGCGCGATCGCTCTGGCAATTGTTGCACGATGCCAATGGTAGCTTTAATGCAGATATCCAACTATTGGAACGATTGATTGATGTCGGGGATCAACTAAATATTGATATTTCCCTACAGCGATCGCAAGAATTGTATTTTAGTTGTCTGCATAGTCAGATAGCGCCAGTGTGTATTACTAGCCTTGGTAATGAAGCAGATAATCAGTGTCTTCAGTTGCTCAAGTTGGGTAAAAAGTTAGCCGTTGATGTTAGCTCGATCTCAAATCAGTTGGCATAGATGTAGGGACTCATATTATGGCCGCTTGATTACTTATTAATCCCGGAGAACCCCACCTCGCCAAAGCTACGCTTTGTCTCCCCTCCCGAAAAGCGGGGAGGGGTTCTTTTATTATACCTGAGTCCGATATAAGAAAAAGTCTGAAAACTAGACATAGTAAGCGATTAAGCAACAGACGCTCATTTCACTGGATGTCAATAAGTCTAAATAAATGAGAATATATGTGTTATGGCTGTTTCAACTGAATCTCTGGTAACTATTCATTTGGGTTGGATCAATCAATTTCAATACATCTGCTTGTGGCTGTTTCAACTGGATCTCTGGTAGCCATTCATCCGGGTTGGTATATAGCAAATCTAAATTAGCTGAAATCTTCGCTAACTCCCAATCCCACCAAGATAGTTCTAGCAAACGTTCTACGGTCTTAGGCTCAAAGCGATACCGAATTATCTTAGCTGGATTACCGACCACAATTGCATACGCAGGAACATCGGAAGTAACAACAGCCTGTGCGCCCACAACTGCACCGTTGCCAATTTTCACCCCTGATAAAATCGTTGCCCCGTACCCAACCCAAACATCATGACCAATAATTGTTACCCCCTTAGAACTTGCATCGGTGTGACTTTCTTCAAAAGAAGTGTGTGCAGATAACCACTTGAAAGGAAATGTCGTTACTCTTGTCATAACATGGTTTCCTCCACCAAAAATGATCACATCCCTGGCTAGGGAACAAAACTTTCCGATCTCAATCCGGTCTGTGGGGGTAAATATTCCCAAACTGATGCGCCGATCAAAATAGGTGTAATCTCCAACTTTGATACGCGGGTCTTGAATGTGAGCATTTAGCCAAATAGGAGGAGAAGCGTATTCAAGCATAGGCATAAAAAATATCTACACTTCAAAAGTCTAATCAATTTGCTTCATTCATAATGGCATAGGGCTGAGATCCTTACAAGAGTGGAAATAGAGGCTCTTACTTGAGTTCGACGTAAAAAAAAGACTGAAAACTAGACAGGATAAATTTTATAGCAATACACAGCTTTCCATCTTAATGTCAATTAGTATCAAATTAAGTCAAAACTTCGTTCCCAGCTAGACACTGGAAACGAGGTCAATTTTTGGATAAAAATTTCACACACACAGAGAAGGATAATTATCCCCTTTTCTTTTAACAGTGAATTTCAAGTTAGTGAAGTACACAACGATTCGTCTCAAGTTCAGGTAATGTAGCCTGTTTTACTCCTGAATTCTGCTGTAATTTCCTTTACTTAAGATGAGAGCGATCGCAATGGTAGGGATAAAGCCATTCACACTTAAAGAGTCCACGTGTATGTTTCTCAAAAAATGTTCCTGCATGGCGTCCAGGTGATATGTCGATTCCAGCTTTGGTTTTAATCTCATATAACCAGGGAAAGGCTACTACTAAAATAGCTATGACTGTAAAGAGGTAGAAAATAGTAGTTTTAATGTTGGGAAATTTTCGAGAATTGCTATTGTGATTTTGAGGCATAGAAATGAGGAGAAACTAATAGCTCATACCATCCTAACCTAAAGCTGAAAATATCGCCAAAAACGTGGATCGATATTATCTGTTTTCTGCTGATTGCAGGTAAAACAGAGAGTTTGGAGATTGCTGATATCATTTTGACCCCCACGAGCCAGGGGAATGATATGGTCAATGCTGAGGTTAGTTTCTACATTAGTTTTACCGCAGCTTCGGCATTGATATTGGTCGCGTTGAAAAACATATTTTTTGACTTCCGGCGGGATACGAATGCGGGGAGTTTTGCTCATCTGTTTTCTAGTTACTAAGAAATCCTTCTAAACTGGGTACGTCTACCCAACTTGATTTTTGATGCGATTCATGAGATAAATCCATCAACAACTGAGAATAAATTCCTTCGCGTAGTGATGGTGTAATTTCCTGATTGCGGTCAATTCCTTGCACCCATTGGTCTACTACGCGGATAAATGCTGAAATGCGCCCATCAGCATAATTTTGGGGAAAAATTAACCGATTCGGTATTTCTATTTCTGTTAGAGGTTTACCTGGCTGGGAACCCCAAACACGAAAACCATGTATATAATCTTTTTGATTTTCACTGCCCACAATTAATGTACCGCGATCGCCATATACTTCTACCCAATGCGTTCTTGCTGCATGAACAACCGCACTGATAGAAAGTTGACAAGGTGTACCATTGGCCAATTCCAGAGTTAATATACAGTTGTCATCTGTATTCACTGCCTTAGATTCCCCACTAATAGGGTCAACTCGTGTAGGAATAGCAGTACTCAGATAGGCGTTTAATCTACGCACTGGCCCGAATAACCAGTGAATATAATCGAAGGCGTGAGAACCCAAAGATCCCAATGCACCGCCTCCTTTATCTTTGTCAGAATACCAATTCCAAGGGCGTGAAGTATCAGCACGAGAAGAACCTAACCAATCAATTTTAATTAGGCGCAACTTACCTACATAGTTTTCTGACAATAATTCTGCAAACAATTGCCATGCTGGTACAAAGCGAAATTCAAAGTCTACAGTTGCAATAACGCTTTTTGCTTTAGCTAACTGATAAAGTTCTTTCGCTTCAAATACATTTAAAGTTATCGGTTTTTCTAGTAATAAATGTTTTCTTGCTTGCAGTACAGTTTTTGCCATTTCATAGTGCAAAAAGGGCGGTGTCGAAATGCTGACGGCTTGCACTTCTGGTAATGCCACAATATCGGCAAGTGAGTCGGAAGCGTGATGAATATTATGGGATTCTGCTATGGCTTTGGCTTTATTTATATCTCGGTGATAAACAGCAACTACCTCAGTACGAGGATGTGCTTGGAATCCTGGTATGTGGACTTTTTGACCAAATCCAGTGCCTGCGATCGCAACTCCAATCATCTAATTTTTATCCTCATATTTATGTAACTTATTTTTTGTTTAATATTATTTTGGAAATCATATCTAATATGTAGTTATATCAAGCTTTTTAGACAATTTTTTCCTCCTGCTTGGCGGTTGCTATCGATTTGATAACATCTAGTAAAGCGATTGTTCTTTTGAATCTAGTATACTATCAGATATAGCAATCCTAAATCATTTGTAAAATATTTTTTTGTTGGCTGTTATTTGTCCTTTGTAATCACAAATGACTCTTGACAAATGACCAAGTACGACCATAACAGAAACTTTCACAATCTCAATTAGGATTGCTATAGTCTTATCGTAAAACTCTAATTGTAAAGGGGTAACGATAATGCTCACCATTGTAAGCTTTAATAGCGGCAAAAGTCACTACAAAAGATTGTAGTACCAGTTTGAATAAAATTAATGATATAAGTATACTTAATAAAGTGTCTAAAGTATTTTTTAATTCATTAGTTGAACCATTAGTAGTCACTGCCAAACTAACGCTAGTTAATACTAAAAATAAAGATATTGTTATAACAATAAAAGTGTAATAAGTTAAAGACATTTAAAAATTTAATGATTCCTTACCTTGTAAATCAATCCAGGGATATTGAGATTTTTTAAAGTGCCAAATTATCAGTGGAGGTAAAATATTTAAAGGTAAATATAAAGGAATGCCAAGAAATACCAAAAAAAACAATAATATCCATCCTACCAAAGCTGAGAAATGACACAACATTGCCCATATACGCATTTGTTGTTTAGGTTTTTCTTTCATGGCTTTTTATGTTTAGGTGGATTTACAATATAATTCCCCATTGTAATTATCTATAAAAAAGCCAAACAAAAGTTTAAAATCTGAGTATTTCTCGGTCAGAATTTACGAGAAGAGGTTCTATTTCCCAGACTATACTTTATCCTGGCAGTAGCACAACTTCTACGTCAAGTTGTTTTACAGCAGTTATAGCTATATCTTCGTTATATCATGTTTGCTTGATTACTTATTAAACCCGAATCAGCTCGCCAAAGCTAGGCTTTGTCTCCCCACACCTATGCTTTGGGGATGATCTGCGATCGCCAGTTGATACCGTGTCTGCTTAAAAACCGATTGTTAAGATCGCAGAGATGCAGATAGGAGAGGTTTTTGGGCTTTCTGCTTCCCTGTTTTGGCACAAAGTTTCGCAGATAGCACTGCTAAAGATGGCGTTGGCGTAGCTTTTTAAGGTAAAACCTTTGAGAATTTCATCAACTTGGGCGATCGCAATCTGAAAACAGTCTGAAATTTGGTGTTGCTGAATCAAGGGATGATTCTTGTAGGGTGGCCGACACGAGCGCCCTGAAATACAAGGTTATTTGCATCAACATTAGGCCTCTTGCAAAAGTCCCTAATACCCCTCCCCAAGGCATCGGGAAGGCAAGGTGGTTTCATACAAGCAGAGAACTAAAACTGGGTTTCAAAGCCTTTCCCCCCGTGGGGGAGAGGAATGGAAGTGAGGGAAAAAGCCATGCCACAAAACGAGAAATCAAGACTTATGTATTTTTCTTTTTTCCTATGAAACCACCCTGCCCCAAGGCATTGAGGAGGGGAGCGTTTGCTTTACTTAAATACGGGGTGGAGTTGTTTTTTTTTGATTTATGCAAGAGGTTTATTGCAATATTCCTCATCAACATTGCAACGTTTTTCATCAACATTGAAATGTTCTTCATTAAGATTTCAATGTTCTTCATCAACATTACAATATTCCTCATTAACATTGCAATATTCCTTATCAATATTGAAATATTCCTCATCAACATTGCAATATTCCTCATCAACATTAAAGCAATTGCAAAGAAAAACAGGTAAAAACTGAAAATTAAGAGAAATTACTCAAATTGGTTTGGATTTTTTTAACAAATATAATTATTCACTAATTTTACTGAACCAAAAAATAGCTTTAGTAAGGCAAAGTAGCTTTAGAAACCTCTCTAAGGAGTATATTGATGTCTCGTAAAAAACGTACATCCCGTGTTCTCGAAAAAGCTGAGTTGAAATCCGCTGGACTAAAAGCAATTGATTCAAATATGAATTTTGGTGATGATTGCGATTTGCAAAACTTGAATCAAGCAATTGAGCAGCTAAGAACTATGCTTGATGCTTATAACACTGCTTTAACTGTAATTGATTCTTCCAAAACTAAAATTGATGCGATGGAAAAAACCCTAAGTAATCTTACAGACAAGATGGTAAGAGGGGTTGCTTTTAAATATGGCAGAGATAGCAGCGAATATGAAATGGCGGGTGGGGTTCGCGATAGCGAACGGATTCGCAAAAGCAGATTAAGCCGTTTCAAAGCTGCTGCTAAAGAAGTATCAGATGAAAATCCTAAAACTACCTAATACAGCCCAGATAAAAGTATAAGACAGAGCCAAAGCAATCTTCTTGCAAGGGTTGTAGGGAACGAACAAAGGCTACTTTGTTAATTAAATTTATTTTCTCATGTACTGCAATTGTTTATGGTAAAGCATAACCTATTGCAATTTTTTATATATACTCAGACTTATTGATAAATAATAATTATATACAGCTACTATCATGCATTCTTATGCATATTAGATTGGGCATTTTGTAGTCTTATCTAATATTTTTTAATACTGAAAGTATTGCTGCATAGTATTTTCAACTATTTTGCTTGTCTAAATACTAATTAGAGTTTATAGTGATACGGTGTTTTCCGTTCCTTGTCTCGGCAGATTCATAACATGATTTATTCTGGCAAATTACAAAAGTATTTTGCGGGCATTTCTTTGTCTGTAATTTTAGTAGGTGATTTAGTTCTCACAGAAAAAACTGCTCCAGTTTTAGCCGAAACCATAAATACATCGATCGGTGAAGCTGTGACATTCAGTTGCAATGATAGTGAAGCAACAATCAAAGCTAAAAATGGCCCCAAAGTAGTTAATGGAACAGCAAGAATTTACGTTGGCTATCAGCAGCTCTCAAATAACAAAAACCCTGTAACTATCCGCTTCAATAATGGGATAAAAGCATGGTGTCGTAATGATTACGAGACAACAAATGACGATGGTACAGGTTACGGATTGTATTGGAATGGAAGTGATGTCTTATATGGCATTTACTCTTCCACAGGCACTCAGGCAGGTAATGATTTTCGTCGCTTTGCCAGTGGTCGGTGGTTGCCTAGCTATGGTAGTGGAGGCGGGCCAAAAGCCGCAGTTATAGCCCGGATTAATCCAGCTAATGGCCAGGTTTCTTATGCCACATTTTTATCAGGTAAAAAGCCAGATAATGGACAAACTAACTCTTTACTTGTCCAGTCTCTATCATGGAATGGCGCAAATTTGACTGTGAAAGCAATGTCATGGTGGAATCCCCGTAACACCTATACAAATTCCATGAATTGCTCTGGTTCATCACCTTATCAATATACAGCCGCATTTACAGGCGATTTAAGAACGATGACCTCAGTTTCAGCCAGTACTTGTAGGTAGAGAAAAATTCAGCTACCAAATTGAGGAAACATATTGTTTCCAGTTGTTTAAGAATTAAGGGACTTCCAACAAATAAATTATCCAATCTTGTGGGGTGGACATCTTGTCCGCCCAAGGCTTGGGGCGGGCGAGACGCCCACCCCACAAAAAGTAGTTGAGTATTTTTTTATTTGGAGTTCCCTAACAACAACCCTGGCGAATCGAATTCGCAACCTTAAATCCCCAACTTCTTGGGGAAGTTGGTTTTCTTGTTGTTCGCAAATGATTTAAAATTGGCTTTGTAAAAACGGCGATTCATCGCGTCTCTTGCCTTAACCGAACAGCATTGGCATTGCTATAGCTAAGTAGGTAGGCGTAATTAAACATAAGATAAAACCTCACCCTCAATCCCTCTCCTTACTAAGGAGAGGGAAGCCGGAGGCAGGGTGAGTTGACCCACTTACTTAAAACATCATCTCTTTAGCAGCTAATTACCCAGAAATGATATGAGCTAATAGAAAATAAAGCTTTTTTAAACCCGCCCGCGCGGGTTTAGTGTGTGTAGATACACTTTCTAACTCTCGGATTCTGCTGTATGCCCCTAATTGTTTCCATTTGGACGCTGAATAATTGTCTCCACCACCCGCCGCTTGGCTCTGGGATCGATACCTACTAAGCGCACATATTCACCGCTATATTCTGTCAAAGTTGACTCCAAATTTGAGATGGCGTCAGACTCGGCATCAATGTGGCTATGAACACAAGTTTGCCAAGAACCTGTGCGGAAGCGGCGCTCATCTACGTGTTCAATACTAATTTTGTAACCTTGAGATAATAATTCCCTAATTTGAGCTTGTGTATCTAGAGTCAAATGTGGACTGGATGCTTCCTGTTTTTGGAATTGATTAGTTTTTACTTGTTGGGTTGCACCATTTGACGGCTGACTAATTGGTATTACAACAGCAGGTGGTGCAGATTGAGAATTTCTACCTCGATTGAGTCGATTGTAATCATCAACCAAATGGGAATTTTCCACCCGTTTTTGTTCGCCAACTAGGAAATTACCAGACTCGATTAAGTGAGACAGCCTGAAATCTGGCTTTTGAAACTCTGGTGGCCCTTTGGCGCTGTTAACCACACTCAAGGATATCTGCTCAAAACCTACTTTATGGATGTAGTTGCGGATTTGTTCGTCATAAATGCGCGCTCGCAAAGCGCTAAAAAAGTCAATGGACTGATTGACAAAAGTATCAACTAGCTGTTCAATTTCTTTCTGTGATAGTCCATCTGGTTCAAAAATCCCCTTGACAATTCCCACTTTGTCATCTCTATCTGGTTCCCAGTAGAATTTCTCCATCCGTCCATCCCGAATTAACGGTGCATAGAGGGTAGAAAAATCATTACCTGTGACAATAATCGGCACACGATGTAAAGGTGTGGAATCATAGCTTCCCGGTAACTGCACATCTGTGGGATTGTCGGCAATATTCATTAGTGTGGCATTCACCAACTGTGTATTTACAGTATATTGAGTCCCTTCATCAAAGCGTCCAGCACCGGCATCTAAATCGTTAATCATCAGTACACACATTTTGCCGCGTACTTTGATCAGTTCTGCTGTTTCCCGATAGCGCAACCGAATCAACCGCGCTGGATCTCCAGCATCTGGACTTTCCAATTCGCCACCAGATATATTAGTCACCTCGATACCCATTTTCTCGAAGACTAATTGACATTGAAATGTTTTGCCTTCTCCTTTGCGTCCATGAATACCCAATATCACGGGAACTCGCACGCCAGGAAGCTTCAGGAAGTTTTTGGTGATATGGACAGCAAGTTTGTCCAAAAAGCGGGGAGCGATGTAGTAACCCATGAGTTTATATGATGAAAAATTAACACTTCTAAGGTTAATGTTAAGTTTTTTTGGGGATAGCGATCGCTTTTCTTTCAGACAAGCTTGTGCTTATTCATTTGTTGGGTTGATTGTCTGTTGCCATTGAACACGCTCCCAAGCATGGAAGGAGTGAAAACTGCTGTTATTTGGTAGTGCCAAAGATTTGATTACAATATCAAATAACTTTGATAAGCCATTAGAATAATTCCAAGTTTACTGAGATTAGCCTATTTTTAAAATACAGCGTGTTTGAAAACACGTCTTAGAGGATGTTTGAAAAGTCATAATTGATGTATAAGATATTTTTTTACCGTAAATCAAAGGGTTTAAGACCCCTACCTTTACGGGTAGCGCGGAGTCGAAGCCACTCCGCCTCCTTTTCATTTTCAGTCGGGGTTTAAATCCCCGTCTGAAAATGTCTAAAATGTTTGAATGCGTGAATGCGTGAATGCGTGAATTGTTAACCCTCTCCGGATGTATTGGGGAGCCACTGCGTTGGGCGGGCAATGCCCAACTTGTTCGCGCAGCGTCTCCCCTTCTCCCAAAGGGAGAGGCTAGCGCCAAGGGAGAAGCAAGTGGCGTGAGGGAAGCGAATTTTTCTTGTTTCCCCCCAATACATCGGCGGGACTAAGGGGGGTAACAACGCAATTAAAATCACAGCCAATCACTTTTCAAACAACCTTTTAGTATTGCATATCGCTACATTTAATAGAAATCGTTTATATCTACTACGTCTAATTACCCGAAACTTCTTTGAAAGCAGACAACATATCTTCTGTTAATGTATTTGGGTTGTTAGGATCGTTAGTCAATATAATGCCGCGCTTTTCAAGAGCAGCCATAATCTCAGGGCTTAGTCGTGAAACAGGAGGCGTTGCGCCACCGTATACACTTTTCAATACCTGATCATTTGTTATTTCCTCAATAAACATAACTGGAGCTTGATTTAAATCAACGTTATCTTTAATTTTGTTTTTAGTCATAAATCACGTCCCAATTACGTACTTTTAAGTAATTATTGAATACTTGTTTAATGTATCACCTCGAAAAAGGAGAAATCAAGGGTTTATACAAAATATCCTAGTTTGATGACTAATTTTGCTACTTTTTTGATTAATGCAATTAGGCAAGGGCTGAGGACGCGATCGCACTTCCTGGCAGTGTGCCAGTTGGAAAATGTTAAGCTCACCGTTGATGATGGTTTTACGCATCACGACTCGTAAAAAACCTTGAGAGTATAGTCTCAACGTTACAATTGGGCCAATACTTTATTTGGACTTGTTGTGGTTTAACATGACTTTTTATTTAATTTTACTTCTGTAATGGTGATGGATACTTATAATATGGAAATTAAAAATTTAACTATGGAAATACAACCGATACAAGTAATTGGAGGTGGACTAGCTGGGACAGAAGCAGCTTGGCAAATAGCGCAAGCTGGAGTGCCAGTAATTCTGCATGAAATGCGTCCAAAGCGATTTAGTCCTGCTCATCATACAGAACATTTGGCAGAATTAGTGTGTAGTAATTCCTTTGGAGCAATGGCAAGCGATCGCGCGGCGGGATTATTGCACGAAGAGTTACGCCAACTGGGTTCTATCGTCATCTCAAAAGCTGATGAACACGCCGTTCCGGCTGGTGGGGCGCTAGCTGTAGACAGGGGACAATTTGGCCAAGATTTAACCGAAACTTTAGCGAGTCATCCTTTAGTTGAATTTCGCCGGGGTGAAGTGTCTGCAATTCCCGAAGGGATTGTGGTTTTGGCAACCGGGCCTTTAACCAGTCCTGATTTGGCAGAAGATTTGCGCTGCTTTACGGGGATGGAATACCTCAGCTTTTTTGATGCAGCTAGTCCGATTATCGTGGGAGAATCGATTAATCGTGACATTGCTTTTATGGCATCACGTTATGACAAAGGTGAAGCTGCTTATCTCAACTGCCCAATGAATAAAGAGCAGTACTTGCACTTTCAAGAAGAACTTTGTAAAGCGGAACAAACAGAACTTAAGGGTTTTGAACGGGAAACGGCGAAATTTTTTGAAGCTTGTTTACCCATAGAAGAACTAGCACAGCGCGGAGAAGATACCATGCGCTACGGCCCCCTGAAGCCAGTGGGATTGTCAGATACTCGCACAGGGGAACGTCCTTATGCTGTGGTGCAGTTACGACAAGAAGATAAAGCTGGTCAACTGTGGAATATGGTAGGATTTCAAACTAATCTGCGTTGGGGCGAGCAAAAGCGAATCTTTCAGTTAATTCCCAGTTTGGAAAAGGCGGAGTTTGTCAGACTGGGAGTGATGCACCGCAATACTTTTATTAATGCTCCCCAGTTAATGCATCCTACCTTGCAATTTAAAGAGCGTCCGACATTATTAGCTGCTGGACAATTGATCGGTACTGAAGGTTACACTGCTGCGGCTGCGGGTGGTTGCTTGGCGGGAATTAATGCAGCGCGGTTAGCCTTGGGTAAAGAAGCTTTGGTTTTACCACCAACAACAATGATCGGTGCGTTATTAGAATTTATTAGTTCCGCTTCGCCAAAGCATTTCCAACCAATGCCGCCCAACTTTGGGATTTTTCCCGATTTAGGAATGAAAATCAAAAGTAAACCAGAGCGTTATGGACGTTACCGCGATCGCTCTTTAGCTGATTTGGCAAACTGGAAAGCTAATCATAATTAATGAGTGCTGAGTGCTGAGTGCTGAGTGCTGAGTGCTGAGTGCTGAGTGCTGAGTG
>NZ_JABXKF010000181.1 GCF_017115165.1 Nostoc sp. LPT
TTGGTGTTTTCCGCAAGTCAAAAGAGCTTTTACTTTCTCAAACCCCAGTTTGCTTGTTTATTTAAGTAATTCACGCATTAATTTTGGTGTATCGTTGAGCCGAAAGCTTGCGATGTCTACGACGGGCTATTCGGCGTCGCGATCGCTTCACTCAGCAAGAATGTTTTAACAGCTTACTGCTGACTCTGCTGGCTTATTAGTTAAATATAAGTGATTGACAAGGGTTTGAAGCGGTGAATCAGACATTGAAAACTAAGGCTAAACACATTGATCGAACCACGACTACTCAATTGAATGCATAAGTTTAGCCTGAATCCTCAGATATGAATGATGAAGAATTTGACGAGGCATAAATGAGAATTAATCCCTAAATAATGTTAATCAGGGATTTGTTTATAAAACAATACAGTTCAGTTAAGGCTTGATCCTCCCTAACCCTCCGATAAATTGGAGGGAACTAGAGCAAGCCTTTTTAAGGGGAGTGCGATCGGTGCATTTACGCGCACGTAGTTTTGGCTCTTGGGGCTTCGTGTGCAGATCCAAAGATGAAACCAATAACCTTAATTGGCGTTAAGCAAACGCTCAAACTCTGCTTTGACAACTTGGTAACACTCGCAGGTGGTAGCTTCTAAACCTGAGCGGTCAAGGATAGTTATTTGCCCGCGAACATAGTTGATTAGCCCCGCCCTCTGAAGAAAAGAGGCACTAAGGCTAACACTGGAGCGATTCACACCTAGCATTTTGCTGAGAAATTCTTGAGTGAGTGGAAAAGTGCCTGTCTCTACTCGATCGGCAGTCATCAGCAGCCAACGGCACAATCGCTCTTCTATTGAGTGCAGGCGGTTACACGCAGCTGATTGGGCGATTTGATTAAATAGCGCTTGCGTGTATCGTTGGAGCAGATCGTGCAACGGACTACTTGCGGTGACATGAGTTTTAAATGCATCTACTCTCATCCTCAATCCATAGCCAGGGACTTGTATAAAACACTCGCCCGGAATCCTATCGGCTCCCAGGAATACTGGAAGACCCACCATTCCTTCATTGCCCACCGTAGCCACTTCGATTGCCGAACCGTCCGTCAGAACGGTGAGCATAGAGGCTACGCCATAGTTGAGGAAATAGACGTACTCAATTGGTTGGTTACGTAGGTAAAGGTGTTGTTTTAACTCTAGCGGGACAACCTCCATATAAGCAACAAGACGAGAGTATTCTTTAGAGGGTAGAGCAGCTAGAAGTTGGTTTTTCACAAGTGCAGGATTTTTGAAACAGAGATAGCACGAAGCTGTTTAAGCCAGTCTTATCTCTATTAAATAACCGGCAGCAATCAAGAACCTCTAGCAAAAGGTTTATCTCTTGTCAACAGTTTATATTTGTTGTCTAAATAACATAGAATAATTATATGTTAGTGAGCTAACATAGCAGAGTAACTTGTCAGACTGCTATAGCACTAATTAGACGATCGCTACTGAGCGCTAAACATTCGCAAAGAAAAAATGGCGTTACAACAACGACACCGAATTCTGTCACACTTCCCCAATATTGCCTATAACATAGTGGCGATCGGAGCTTCTGCGGGCGGGCAAAAACCAATCATCCAAATTTTATCGGCTTTACCAGCAGATTTCCCGGCGGCGATTATTGTAGTTCAGCACATGAATCCTCTTTACCCTAGTCGTCTGGCACATATCCTCAGCCGCCATACAGCGTTGCGAGTAGAGCAGGCAAAATTAGGGGAGATAATACGTCCAAGCACAGTTTACACTTATGTTCCAGATCGGCACTTAGTAGTTGATGCTAACGGTAAGCTGTCTCTATTAGAGTCGCCAAAGATGAACTTTGTTCGCCCCTCAGTGGATAAACTATTCATGTCAGTAGGACTTAATTACGGAATGCGGGCAATTGCTGTTGTCCTAAGTGGGTTTGGCAGAGATGGTGCTTTAGGAGTGATGGCAATTAAAAAGTATGGTGGTACGACGATTGCTCAAGATCAAACTACTTCGGAGTGCTTCGATATGCCTTCAGCAGCTATTGACACCGGGAAAGTAGATTTCGTTCTGACTCCAGAGGTGATTGCCAAGAGCTTGAGCAGCCTGGTAATGAAGGAATTAGCAGCATAAGGGATAATTTATTAATTAAATAGGCAGTTTTGGCTGCTGTTTGCAGCATTGTGGCTGCACCAGTGCGTAGACGCGTAGCGGCTTGTCGTAAGACATCGCCTTGTGGCAATTTCGCCTCTGCTAACTGGGTTTGGCGAGACTTCGCTGAGTTCATCTTTTAGTGTTTTCTGCAAGCAAAATGGCATTCGATTTCCTAAATTGGCTTGTTTGCTGCGGAGCTTTTGGTTGTGAGCGATCGCTTTATATTGAAATAATCTGGATTTCCGTTACTTGATGCATTGGTTTAGTTGGCTTTTCAGTGGTGATCAGTTGATCAGCTTTAATTTGCAAAGCAGCCGCCACATGAAGTGCATCCATCGCAGCTAAACCGTAAGTACAGGCAATTTGAGAAGCATTCTGCATAATTTGCTCTAAGTCAGTTGCCCAGTGCATGACAGCACTAAAAAATGTTTTGTAAAATTCTGCAACGCCCTTGTTGCTTGTTAAAAGTTGCTTTAGGCAAGACTTCTAACTGAAACATTGCGACTTGAGGCAAACTCCAGATTTTCATCGTTAAGAATTTGATTCGCTCTGATGCTGACTGACTGAATGCCACAGAAAGCGCTAATCAGTACACCAGAGTCTATGTACGTCTTCTTACGACTCACGGAATCCACCGCGACGTGCAGCAAGTTCAAGTTCAATTTCGTCAACGTTTACGAAGTTGCAATCCAGCAGCGATCGCTCATTGTCGGATCGACCATAATTTTTTGGCTAAGGGTGTTTGTGGCACAAAATCAGATTCGGGGTGTGTTGTTTCTGACTCAGATTTAAGTAGTTCAACAAACTGCAAAACTTTTTGTTGCTTTTGGGGTGTGAGTTCTCGCCAGTGTTTAAGTAGTTGAACTTCATTACCCATAAATACAACGCTCGTGAATGATTTTTCTATTTTAGTGGCAGAAGCCTTAATTTTTGCATCGTCCTACTTTGATGATCGCATCATTGAACTACCTAACCGCTATGAAACTGTTGCCCCGTCGGGGATTACCACTCTCTGCGGCAGCATTGCTACGTAATGCAGGTATCGACACTATCCATCTGGGTGAAATTGGGATGTCTGAAGCTGAAGATGCAGAAATTATCCAGAGAGCTAGAGAAGAGGACGTGTTGTTGCTACACTCGATGCAGATTTTCCATACATTGCTGGCGCTTGATGAAGCAACTACTCCTTGAGTCATTCGCATTCGTATTGAAAGGTTACGTGCTCAAGCATTAGCAAATCTGTTGCTGACAGTAATCGCTGAGTGTCAAGAGGATTTGGAACAAGGAGCAGCTGTTACGGTTGAGCCAAGCCGTATTCGTATCCGTCGTTTACCGTTGTTACCTGATGTCTAACCTTTTGCACCTTTAACTTAAAATTTATATTCAAGCGTGGTTATTTCTTAAGTCCAATTGCTCCCTGTATATATGTATCCGTCAGGTCAGTACCCGTCAGATTTGCACCGTTCAGGTTTGCACCGTGCAGGTTGGCACCGCTCAGGTTTGCACCGTTCAGGTCGGCACCGCGCAGGTTGGCACCCTTGAGGTTAGCACCCTTGAGGTTAGCACCGTTCAGGTCGGCACCGCGCAGGTCGGCACCACTCAGGTTGGCACCCTTGAGGTTAGCACTACCCTGGGAAGTACCTCGCAGGTCGGCACCACTTAGATCAGCACCCTCTAAATTAGCGTTTAGTGTTGCACCGCCCAGTTGGGCATTGTTGAGTCGGGCATGGCTGAAGTTGACACCGCTTAGGTATGCACCGCTCAAGTTGGTACCGATGAGGTAAGCACCGCTAAGGTTTGCACTTTCACCCAAGAACAGGAGGTAGCCCAAGCTGGCACCGCTCAGGTTGGCTTCGCTCAGGTTGGTACGGCTCAGATTAGCATTAGTTAGAATGGCATTACTCAGCTTAGCATTACGCAGATTGGCACCGCTTAAATCAGCATCGACCAGATAGGCGCTACTCAGCTTGGCATTGCTCAAGTCACAATTTGGACATTTGTTAGCAATTCGCAACCAAAAAGCTTCCCTACCTCCATTCATTTGAGTTACTGTCCATCCCAGCCAAAAGATCAAGCAACCCCACCCCAATAATTTTCTAAATTTGTCCAACTTAGCTCCTTTACCGCGAATCTAATAGTATTCGCTGTCGCGGCGGCTGTACTTAGCTTATAACGCACTATTCACACACCAAGCAACCTGCGCCTAATTGCATGAATGGACAACCCTCTATTCGTAATCTTCGCCTTACCGTTCGTCGGGTGATTGAATTATTAGTTACCTACCCTAATCGAGAAGAACTGCGCCAGAAGTTTCCCCAATTAGAAGATGAAGATATTCAGCAAGCCTTAATTTTTGCATCATCCAAGTAGGACGATCGCATCATTGAAACTACCTAACCGCTATGAAACTGTTGCTTGATCAAGGATTACCACTATCTGCGGCATTCCGCCACTCCATTAAAAATCGATTTTCATCACCACCCACCACTCTAAATCCAAGAAGCTCATAAAGGGCTTTGGCTGGGTTCACTCGCATCACACTTAATTTAATCGGAATTCTTCTAAATATTGCTTGTTCTAATAATTTATTTAATATCTCAGTACCAAGACCTTTACTTTGATGAAGAGGCAGAAAAGCAAGGTAATTTAAGAATAGTGCATCTTCTTGCTCGATTACCAAAATAACTCCAATATCTATTCCCTCGTGACAGAGGATTTCAAAGAGTAAATCGCCTTATTGCAATTTCGCCTTGGCTAACTGAGTTTGACGGTACTTCGTTGAGTTCATCAAGTTTTAGTGTTTTCCGCAAGCAAAATAGCATTCGATTTATGCACCTTTGAAGAAGCTTGAAAGAATGAAAGCTTCTTACGACTCACAGAATCCACCTCGACGTGCAGCAAATTCAAGTTCAATTTCGTCAACGTTTACGAAGTTGCAATCCAGCAGCGATCGCTCGTTGTCAGATTGACCATAATTTTTTGGCTAAGGGTGTTTGTGGTACAAAATCAGATTCGGTAAGTCTTGTTTCTGACTCAGATTTAAGTAGTTCACCAAACTCCAAAACTTTTTGTTGCTTTTGGGGTGTCAGTTCTCGCCAGTGTTCAAGTAGTTGAACTTCATTACCCATAAATACAACGCTCGTGAATGATTTTTCTATTTTAGTGGCAGAAGCCTTATTTCCTATTCCCTGCTAGAAAATTTTGCTTGGAGTACAATCATCTATCATGAACACAAATTTAACTTAACTTTATATTTAATCAGTAAAAAGGCTTATTGCTTTCTCAAAACTTCATATTCAATAAGCAAAAAGGCATATTGCTTACTCAAAATGACATTTTACTTTCTCAAACCCCAGTTTGCTTTCTCATTTTGGTGTTTTCCGCAAGCAAAAAGAGCTTTTACTTT
>NZ_JABXKF010000084.1 GCF_017115165.1 Nostoc sp. LPT
AGTATGGACAATACACAGTAGAACACCTCAATTCATCCCTTTATTATGCAACGCCGATTTTGAATAAGACTCAGTACTTATCTATCCTATTCCCTATTCGCTGTTCCCTGTCCATGCAAGTAAATTCAGGAATCAAACCTGATTGCTATATGAGACTTACGTCATAACTCTGTGAAACTCTGATTTATCCGTGGTTAAAGCTGCTTTTTGTGCATTTGTTTAGTCAAGTATATCTATGTATTTTCCCACCCGATTCGCTTCAATTAATCTAGGAAAATACGCAAGAGGCTGTCTCTTTTTGATGTAGCCTTCTACTCCCCTGATTAAAAGAGGCTGTGCCAAGTGTAAGTGCTTCGCCCTACGTTTTTTCATGATTTAGCATAATTCTTGATATAGTCTACATATACTTTCTTGCGTAAATTCCCCAAAAACGGCGATAATTGTTTGTACAACCATAATTGACAGACTATAAATTAACTATTCCTAAGTACCGTCCAGTAGAAGGAAGCTTTACACACTTGGGTCAGTGTTTTTTTTTGGAACACAGCCATTATAATCACCGTCTTTTATGATTGAACCCCAAATCCATTAGAGTAATTGATTGAAAATATACAATAATGTAATAAAGCTTAAAAGAGCATTATTATAATATTTCTAATGGTGTGAGTTAAATTGTGGATTTAATTAGCAATGCCTACTTATTTATCTAACGTTTCCGATCGCGAGTCCCAGACTGCCTGGGTCAGTAAGTTAACCAAGTCTTATTATCAAGACGATCAGCAAGCTAAATTGATGCATTTACAAGCAGAGGTAGACTCTCTGTTGCAGCAATTGGAAAACCTGAAGCACCAACGTCTAGCCGAAACCAACCAAAAAGAAGAATAAGTCAGTCTTGTCGATAGCGATCGCTTTTCCTCTCTTTAATTTAAATTTGAGTCAAAGAGGAAATTTGAGTCAGGGGTGTGCTATTCAAAGCGCTGATTTTTCTCTGACCAGCGTTTCAAACTGTAGTTATGAGCATTTTCTACCAGTAAAGCTAAGGATTGCACCCCTGAAAGCTTGGCGATCGCAGAGAGTCTTTGTAAGTAATTTCCTGTAAAATCAGTGTAAATAATTTTACTTCTATCAGAGAAAATTATAGTCCGGTCACGGCCTTGTTCTGTGTTTTTTCTCTGAATTTTAGGTGTTGGCTGATTCAAGGATGCTATTGCTTCTGGTGAGATAGTCAGTATTATTTCTGGTTGAGCATTATTTGTTAAATCAATCACTTGAACGGGCCAATCACCTAATTTTTCCTGCATCTGTTCAAAGCTAGGAATAGCACCACCCGGAACTTCGCCAGATTGCTGCAAAGATTGCCACAGACTCGATAGCATTACCTTCACCCCTTGGGGATTTTGTTGATGCAGTTCTCGTAGAGTAATGGGAGATGGTTGCACCCATTCTAGTGCTGCATTGGTCAGGGCTAAAGGTTTGGGCTGGAGAACATCGTTTTGATTATCTGGAATTTTTGGGCCAGCAGCTAATAGGCGCAAAACTTTACCTTGTAGTTGCACCGCTTTGATAGCGGCTATAGTAATTTTTTGTTCTCCGTTAGGCAGCCAGACTACAATTTGGATTTCTGGGTCAGAAGTAATTCCCAAAGTTTTCCAGAAAAATTTGGCGGCGTCAGTTTTCGGTGGGTTGAAATTCTCAAAAGGGAAATTTAGCCAGCGTTTCCCGTCATTAAATGCACTTACCTCCACCTGATACCAAACTTGGTTATCTGTAAGTTTCAAATCTGCTGGGGAATTTGGTTGCAGCCATTCGGTGTTGGTAACTTGAGTGAGTAGTTGCACTGTACCAACAATCTGACTAGGGTGAGTAGAGGATATTTGTGATGTCCCCTTACCATTGAGTCTTGATAACAGACCTTGAATATAGGCAAGATTATCTTTTGTAATTTTTGGTTGCGCCTTTAACCAAGAATTAGCGTGTTCTTCTCCCCGCTGAACTGCTAAAATCAACGCGAACCAAGCTTGCACCTCTCGTCTATTTGGGTTCACCTGCAACGCCGCCACTGTGCGATTCCACAACCGTTTTTCATCAGCTTTGAGTAGAGTAGCAATTTCTTGGGCATTATGTGGCGACGCTTCAAGCACCTGTAAAGCTTTCTCCCAGCGACCATCAATCAAATCTGCCAGCACTTCTTGACTAGGACTGGCCCAAATTTTCTCGGCTTGAATTTTAGTAAGTTGGGAATGCAAGCGAATCAAATCCATTTGCGCTTGCGCCGCTTCAGGTAAAATTCCTTTGCGCTGCTTCTTGATGAATTTTAACCATTCAAAGGCTGGCGTCCACAATCCGCTACGGGCAATTGATAGGGCATTTTGGTATGCAGAATCCTTGAGGGTTGATGATTTGAGGGTAATCGCCTCCAATTGAATTGGTTTGAGGAACAACTTCAAAGGCTTGACTTGGTAAACCTGTAAGTGCGGTTCTAAACCTACTGTTTGGTCGACAACTAACTCTTTTGTAGCGTCACCAGTTACCTGCTGCCATTTGGGCAATTGTCCATTAGGACTAGTCCAAGACAACATTTGTAGTAAATTCGTGCGTTCTGGATTGTAGTATACGACGTAACCGTAGCGGATAGAATCGGTTCCTTGTTGGCGTTTACCCCGCAAATCAAACCAAACGCCTGATGATGGTGTCTTACCTTCAAAGCGTTGTACTTCAGTTAAAGGTAGAGGAATACTGATATCTTGGGGTTCTAATGTTCCATCAAGCAAAGAAGAAATCACAAAGGATTCATCTGGGCCAGTTACAGGTAATTGAGTCGCTAGATAGTAGTAATTTTCTGACTGAGATTTAAACTCTAACTCTTCTGAGCGTTCGTAAACCCTGAGTTCCGCCAGTTCTTCACAATCAGATTGACAATTAGCACGTTGTTGAAAAACTGGTAGTAAAAATGAGGTTTTCACATCCTGATGTAAAGGCAGAGTTTCCCCAAATATTTGGTTTTTTTTACTCAGATCGAGTTGAATTTGTTTGAGAGTTTGGGGGCGTTCGTGTTTACCAAGGGGGATTTGTGCCCATCCAGGTAAAATTTTATTTAGCCAGCTTACCTCGTCTGGATTGAAGATGAAGAGAACACTAATCCAGGCAAAAGCCATAATTAGACTAGCACTACTTAACAGAATTGCGTAGGCGTAGCCCGTCGTAGACATCGCTAGTATTGACGACAACCAACTTCTTCGTTTTAACTTTTTCTGGGGTTTTTTAGCGACGCGTTTCATCGCACCAGCACGAGGTTGATTTAGTTTAGAGGCTTTTGGCTTCAGCTTGCGTGAACGATTTGCCATAGATTCGGGATTAGAGAATTGAGGATTAGGGATTGAGAAACTTTTTCTTAGTCCCCAGTCCCCATTCCCCAATACCCTGTTATACTCGCCCTTTCAAAAGTTGCCTAGAAGCATTAAGTCTAATTTGGGACAAAATCCGTAAATGTCCCCATGTGAACCCTAGATGATCGCGAATACACTCTTCACTTAAGTATGTGAGCAGAGTGTAAAAAATTGAAAGGTAGACTTATTAGCCGCAGTCATCGCAAAACCTGGATGCTCGCATGGTTACTAATTGCGGGAGTAAATGGAGTTGCACAAAAAGCACTGGCACAAGAGTACACAGACACAAGAACTACTCAGGAGTTAGGAGTTAAGAGCGATAATATTATTCCCTCATCTCCCTCATCTCCCTCATCCCCCCTCCTCCCAGAAAATCCGATGGCGCAAGTTACATCGGTATCTCAACTAAAGGATGTACAACCCAACGATTGGGCATTCCAAGCCTTGCAATCTTTGGTAGAACGTTATGGTTGTATAGCTGGCTATCCAGATAGCAGCTATCGCGGTAATCGCGCCTTAAGTCGGTATGAATTTGCAGCAGGTGTAAACGCTTGTTTAGATAGAGTCAACGAATTAATCACTACAGCCACCAGCGATTTAGTCACTCGCGAAGATTTAGCAATATTACAAAAATTACAGTCAGAATTTGCCCCTGAATTAGCAACTTTGCGGGGTCGTGTCGATAATTTAGAAGCCAAAACTGCTGAAATCGAAGCCAACCAATTCTCAACAACAACTAAACTCAGTGGACTACTGATAGTTGGTATTCAAGGACGAACTAACAATCGTGGTGATGTTAATCCTAGAGATGGACAAAAGGATACAGATGATGCCGGGACAAATATTAATCTTATATCCCTAGCGCAGTTGTATTTAACTAGCCAAATCACTCCCCGTAGTTATTTATTTACAGGTCTTTTAGATGGTAAAGGAAAAACTACACCTAGATTTACCAATAGTGTTTCCCGGTATGATGTTTTACTTGGCTACGAATTTCCTACAGATAACTTGATTGTAAGTGACCTAAATTTTCATTGGCTGGTGACAGATAAATTAGCAGTAATGGTAGGAACAGAAGGCGTAAGTATGCCATATGCTTTCCGAGGCCCCAATCGGGTGGAAAGTGCTGCAACAGGCCCACTGTCTTATTTTGCCCAAAGAAACCCAATTTTAAATATGGGATATGGTCACGGTGGTATAGCTATTGATTGGCAATTTGCTAAACGCGCTAGTTTGCAGGCAATTTATACTAGTTATCAACCAGGAAATCCCGGTAAAGGTAGCGGTTTATTTGATGGAACCACCACTACAGGTGTGCAATTACTGCTGACACCAACTGATACTCTAGATTTAAGTTTATATTACGTTAACAATTACGCTTCGGATGGTTGTTTGCTAACCTTTGTTGGTGATGATTGCTTAACTACAGTTAATACCACTACTGGAAAATCAGCACCACTGCAAACTAACGCCGTGGGGGCGACTCTGACTTGGCAAATTTCTTCCCGCATTAGCGCAGGTGCGTGGGGTGGTTATACTAAATCTTATATTCCTGGGCAATCAGGAAGTGTAGAAACGACAAATTATATGGTGTTTCTGAATTTCCCTGATTTATTTGCTAAAGGAAATTTAGGCGGAATTTATGTCGGTCAACCTCCTAAAATCACTAGTAGCGACTTACCTATAGGGAATAATGTCCCTGATTTTATCAATACAGGTTTAGGACGTGCAGGTGGACAACCAGGTACTACCACTCAAATTGAGGCATTTTATCGTTTCCAGCTAACAGATAATATCAGTATTACACCAGGAATAATTCATCTTATACAGCCTGGTAACACACCAGATAGTGACTCAGTTACTATCGGCATTCTACGGAGTACTTTTAGTTTTTAGTTTTAGTTTCACATAATAAGAAGCCTCTGCGGCTTCTCATGGTATTAACAGTTTTTCCTATTCCACAATTGTCCTTGGGTTTTTCGTAAGGATTCAGGTCTAATATTTAGGAAGCAGAGATGGGCGAGACAGATAATTAT
>NZ_JABXKF010000058.1 GCF_017115165.1 Nostoc sp. LPT
ACTTCTCGCTGTGCTTGAGTCTCAAGCTCTTAAATACTAATTAGATAGTCAGGGAATAACTGCCAATCTTCGAGGTCAGGAAGTAGATAGCGATCGCATTCTCAATCAATTCAGAGCCGATTACCTATGGGAACTGGCCGAAATGATGAGTGGCGAAACCCAAACAACCGAAGCTATTGAAATTGCCTATGCTCCTGTTGCCTGGCGCAAAATTGTCGATCAAGCTTTACCAGGGATCGATGAAATGCTTTCCCTGTTAACAGTAATAGAATTGCTAGAGCAACAAGAAGAAGACTTGATTATTTTAGACACTGCTCCTACAGGTCATTTTCTGCGTTTTCTAGAAATGCCAACTGCACTAGCAGACTGGCTAGCTTGGATTTTCAAACTCTGGATCAAGTATCAGAATGTCCTTGGTCGTACAGAGTTTATGGGACGTTTACGAATTTTGCGACAGCGCGTGGTCAAAGCCCAAAAAGTGCTAAAAGACCCACAACAAGCAGAGTTCATTGGGGTTACACTTAACCAGGCTAGTGTACTTGCCGAACAACAACGCCTGTTCAAATCTCTCCAAGAAATAGGTGTGAGCCAGAATTACCTTGTTCTCAACCGCTTTAATTCTACAGCAACCATTAATTGCGATCGTGCGAGCAGGGATGGCTGCAAGACAAATTTTCCAGGTTTGACAATGGTTCGCTTACCTATGCTTCCTCGCTCAGTTCAGCCTTTAGAACGCATCCAAGTAGCAGGCGCCTGTTTATTTTAACGGCTAATTAGACTAAATACTTTCATACCCAAAGAGAAATTTATTATGCATCGCACTCCAAACCGCAGACAAATTCAAGCCAAACTTAGCTCCATGCCTCCTCAACGTTCTCAAGCAAGAGTTTACTTAAATGCTTACAAAATGATGTTAGAGAAGGAGCGTTTAGAACAGGAACTAGAGAAACTCGAAGCACGCCTACATCAGATTCAGCAGCGTCTTGCTATTTTAAATAGTCAAACAATTGCTGAAGAGGACATGACCCATCAGCAAGCAAATACAGACTTGGAGGACAATACACCAAAATTCAAAACCTTAACATTGGAATACTAATTGACCTCAATTGACCTCTAAATCAAATGATTGTAGAAATAATACTACAGGCATCCACCTAGTTGTTTTTTGTAGAATAACCGTTAGTCTTAAAGCGATCGCCTAGTCCTTGGACTGTTATATTTTGGGCGATCGCATCATGGGGTATCAACACATAAATCCAAGGCTTCCCATTATGCTTTAACATATATTCAGAAGCATATTGACACCATTGAACCGCTACATCCTTCTTAGCAAGCACTTGAGGATGATTTATTTCATCTCTATTTTTAGGTTCAAGCATATAGATAATGTCTTCTGTTTCTGCAACAAAATCCGGTTGATATTCTAAATAATCTCCATTCCATTTGTAATAAATCTGAAATTGTCCTCTTGCTGGTTTAAACCACTTAATTGCATCTCCTTCCAAAATTATAGATAATACTCTCTCCGCTTCTGACTTAAATTTTTGTTCTCTATAAAGGCATTTAGAAAAACCTGTAAACACATATTTGGACATATTGCTTTTATCTGGAGGTGAGATTCTATAATCTAAAAAATTAATCAACTTGAATGACTTTATCTGTGTAATACCCTTTGGCAAATTTATCAGATTTAATAAGTTCTAAAAGTTGTGTAGCATGGTAAGTATCACGGGCAATAACAAGCATAAATGGCTTAACAATTGGCTTTCCTGTTTGGAGAGCATAAATTTTTAATTCAGCTTTAATATTTTCGTGTAAATAAATTCCATCTTCTAATTTGATTCGTTCAATTGCTTCTGGTGAGAAACTGGCAGGGTTAAAGTCTTTACGAGTGACAACAGCAGGGTCTTTAACAAAGCCATCTATAATTGCTTTTCCTAGAGAGTATTCATAGATAACATTTTTAAAATATAATGGTTTTCTGCTGGTTTCTACAGATGGTGTAGCGGTGAGTTCTAAACCCATTAATGGTTTTAACTCATTAATAGCGCGAAGGCCTGCTGTAGCTCGATATCGGTGGGATTCATCCATTAAAATTACTAAGTCTTTTAGCTGAGAAAGATAATCAAAATAGCTTTCACCAATATATTCAGATAATCGTTTTATTTTAGGGCTTCTGCCACCGCGCACTTCTGAGTTAATTTTTGATATATTGAAAATATTTATTTTACATGGAATTAGTGGATCTAAAATTGTTCTTGCATTGGTTTCATAGTTGTCACCTGTGATAATAACTGGTGACTGAATAGCGAATTCAGATATACCTGTAAATACATACTTTGGTGTATTGGGTGTGAAATCATTAATTAGTTTGTTATAAATAGTGAGGTTGGGTGCTAACACAAAGAAGTTCTTTATTCCATGTGCTAGGTTTAGATAACTGATAAAAGCACCCATTAGTCGGGTTTTACCCACACCTGTCGCTAATGCAAAACATAGTGAAGGAAATTCACGCTCGAAATTTGTAACAGATGGAAACTCTGTATTGATTCTTGTTAAACTTGTTTCTATATCAAATTGTTCATTGATAGACAAAATTTCACAAATTCGATTTATAATTTCTAACGATCGTCTTTGAGGTGGGCGCAGACTGAGGCGATTAGCAATGTTATTTACAAATTTATTTATCATAATTTATTCATGTCAAATAGCGATTGTTGTAATGGTATTTGTAGTGATTTTGGTGGTGATATTTGTTCAACTGTTGGGGGTGCTTTAGGCAGATTTTCAATTTTCAGGCTGTAATCATCCTGTCCCCATTCACAACGTGAAAGTATTTGTTGAGGAATTTTTTTGATTGTCAGATTTGAGAATATATCGGCTTGGCCACGAAAGGCACTACATAAAACAAGTAGAGTGCGTTCTTCTCCTACTTCATCAGCAAGTTTAGATAATTGTTCGTGATTGAGATTTTGAGTAGTGACATAAATAAAATCCCGTTCCGTAGAATAACCATGCTGCCAATAAAATGTATCTGATGGTGCATAAGTGAAGCCTTCAATTTTGCATAGTGCTTCGGCTAACATGGCGGGATTATATTCTTTGTTAATAATCCAGTTACCCCATTTATCTTTTTCTAAAAGTGATTGTGCAAGGCGATAGTAACGAAACCCTCCACCATCTTTCCAGTTAACTGCTTGAGTAATCCCACCTTTATCTTCACCATCAATCACTTTTTTGAGTCGGGGAATGATATGGGTATGACAATGTTCACCTAGTTCAATCATGATCCAGCGTCTTCCCATTTTGTGTGCTACTGCGCCTGTTGTTCCTGAACCTGCAAAGGAATCTAATACTAGATCACCTGAATTTGTTGCAATTTCTAGAACTCGCTGGATTAATCCTTCTGGTTTGGGTGTAATAAAGTCATCTGCAAGAGAAGAACTACCTAATACAGCACGAATTTCTTTTCTAGCAGTATCAGTATGACTTGCGTATTCGTGACTCCAAAAAGTTTGGGGTATAATACCTTGATTTTTAAGTTTATCTTTATAACGTTTGAAAGAAGGAGTTTTAGAAAGTCCCTCCTTTCCCCAGTAAATTAAATCATCCTGAAGATGTTGTTTGTGTGTTTCCTGAGAATAAGCCCAAACTCTAGTAGGGCTTGGCCAAATCTTCTCACCAGTATTAGGTTGAGTTATTGGATAATAAAGATTAGGTCTTTCTTCAGAGCTTTTATTGCAAGTATAGTTATCAATACGAAAAACTCCTTTTTCATCTGAATATCGGTACTGACGATTCTTTTCTTCAGTTCTTTTTAAAAGGTTACGTTGCCAAGATTCGCTTTTTCTATAAACCAGAATATGATCGTGCATTGGTGCAATAGTCTTGTGATCATTAGCAACTGCATATTTCTTTTGCCAAACTACATTAGCGACGAAATTTGCACGTCCAAAAATCTCATCACACATTACTTTTAAATAATGAGCTTCATTATCATCAATTGTGATCCATAAAGAACCGTCTTCAGACAATAAATTACGCAAAATTTCTAAACTATCTCTCATTAAAGAAAGCCATATAGAATGCTCAACCCCATCATCATAATGTTCAAAAACAGAACCTGTATTATATGGAATATCAATAAAAATACATTTAATTTTGCCTATAAATTCCTGTTCTAAAGCCTTGAGAACTAACAAGTTATCACCAAAAATTAAACGATTATCAAAGATATCATTTTCACTAACCTGATGTGCAGCATGGTAAGATTTCTCAGCATCTTCTAATAAAATTCGTGGCTCTAATTTAGGGCGAATTTCTTTACCAATCCATGTAAGTTCAAGTCTCTGCTTTTTAGCCTTGACAAGATCCCTGATCCCATCACAGAATTTTTTATTATCTCCCATGTTTGGAGCATTCCCCGCTTTAGCTTGCACCAACCAAAGCAAGTTTTTATTCCGATCAAAATAAACTGCATCAATCCCGTTATCATTTTCACCATTGATGATCGAGTGAGCAGCTTGAGCAGGAGTAATATTAGCAACATTAGCGATCGCAAATGCAGCCAAAGAACGACTCAAACAATTTTTTTCATGTTGTTCTGGTGTCCAATTTCTCTGAAGTTGAGGAATCATCGGCAGATAATCCCGTGCTATAACTTCTATGATTTGAGCCTTTTTCGCTTTAGTATTCGGCTTTGACATTGGGTAATCACCCGTATTTGAATTGTTGTTAATACATCATCCTAGAGTAGTGTACCTTTGGAATACAGATATCGTTGCTCAATTCGGGGATTGCTGGTGATGATAATTTATTACACATTTAATGTGCATAAAATAACAATTAAATAAAATCGTATAATTCCGACTATGCCAGCAATCTGCCCTCTGGCTCCTGCCTTATTTTCCAAGTAGAAAGCAAAAAATCACACAAGCTAGACGCTCATGTGATCGATCGCACAACCAGGGCATGAAAATATTTCTTTTCCTATTCCGTATTCCCTGTTCCCTGTTCCCTAATCTTGTGTCCGATCGCGTTCCTGCTGTTCTGCTTCCAGAATCGCTAACAAAAGAGCTTCTTCTTGAATTTCAAACTCTTCTTCAGGAATTTCTCCCATATCAAAAGCAAGTTGGAGTGCAAGAAGTTGCTTGCTGAGATTTTCTTTATCATCAATTTCAGTATTCGCCTGTTCTAAAATTTTTTCCCCAAGCCACGTTACCCCCATTAATGGGCCCGTAATCGGTAATAGTAAGAAGCGCAGAACCATATTGCTTTACACTTGTGTGGATTTATGAAAACTGTCCTCGCAAGACCGTAATTATGCTGATGACATAGATATTAAACATTACTAGTCTTGTGTTGATGCCAAAATGCGTTGGATTTGAGTCCAGTTAAGGCTGATTGACATCTGTATTTGATATTTATGATGTAAAAAAAATTACTTTTGCATAATATTACTATTTAGGAGGAACTTATAGTTTGACAACTGTATTAAATGCATCTCCGCAGCGATTTGTCAATACACCTGCTGTTCAACGCATCGCTCAACGTGCTTTGCGCTATCTACACTCAGGTTTTTCAGTACATTTACGTGGTTCTGCCGGAGTCGGAAAAACTACTCTGGCAATGCATCTAGCTGATTTGCTCAACCAGCCTATCATCCTCTTATTTGGAGATGATGAGTTTAAAACCTCAGACTTGATCGGTAATCAATTAGGTTACACCCGCAAAAAGGTTGTTGATAACTTCATTCATAGCGTTGTTAAAGTTGAAGATGAACTCCGACAACACTGGGTTGATGCACGATTAACCCTAGCTTGTAAAGAAGGATTTACGCTGGTTTACGACGAATTCAATCGATCGCACCCGGAGGTAAATAACGTTTTACTCTCCGTACTAGAAGAGAGGTTGTTAGTATTACCAATGAACCAACATCGAGCAGAGTATATTCGGGTTCATCCTCAGTTTCGGGCAATATTAACATCAAATCCTCAAGAGTATTGTGGAGTCCATGCAACTCAGGATGCTTTGATGGATCGTGTTATTACCATCGATATGCCTACACCTGATGAACTGAGTCAGCAGGAAATTGTAGTTCATAAAACAGGCATAGATTCCGAGAAAGCAGAAGTAATTGTGCGCTTAGTACGGACGTTTTGGAGTCGATCTGGCTCTGGGCTGGGCGGTGGATTGCGTTCCTGTCTGATGATTGCCAAAATCTGCCACGAACACGAAATTTCCGTAAACCCTGGAGATCCTTGCTTCCAAGATATTTGTGCCGATATCCTGCTTTCTCGCACGAATCAACCTCTCATGGAAGCAACTCGGCTACTGGAAGAGGTTTTGAGTGAATTATATCATAGTATAAATACTCAATCTAAGTCGTCAGAGATAATACCAAACAACCAAAATCAGATTGTATTGGAACAACGAGTACCTTACGAGCATGAAGTCTACAACTACCTATGTAATTCTCCGGGAAGGCCTTTCTCTGATTTGGCAGCAGAATTAGGGATCGATCGCAGTCAAATTGTGGCTGCACTCAAGTCTCTCAGAGAGCAGGGAGTATTAGTACAAATGCAGGGCAATGCCGATCTGCCGAACGTATCACAGACAGTTGCTTTTGATTCTGGCCATTTAATAAACAAATGAGTACTAATACTAACCGAGGAGTGATCACAGCAACTCAGGGTTCTAGCTTGGCAGATATTCTAGAACGGGTTCTGGATAAAGGCATTGTTATCGCAGGAGATATTTCTATTTCCGTCGGCTCCACAGAATTGCTCAACATTCGGATTCGTTTGTTGATTTCTTCTGTTGATAAAGCCAAAGAGATTGGAATTAACTGGTGGGAGAGCGACCCCTATCTTAATAGTCAAACTCGCAGCTTATTAACAACTAATCAACAACTTCAAGAGCGTGTTGCCAGTCTAGAAACAGAACTGCGATCACTCCAAGCACTCAATCCTATTAGTCATCAGAATGCAGGCGATTAGCAAATCAAAAGGTTCCGATTCCGGTTTAGCACCGTTGTTATTGACGGTTGTTGAGCTGATACGCCAACTCATGGAAGCTCAGGTGATTCGGCGAATGGATGCTGGCACCCTCAACGACAATGAGCTAGATCGGGCTGCTGAAAGCCTGCAACAGCTAGAACAACAGATTATTCAGCTTTGCGAGATATTTGATATTGACCCAGCCGATCTAAATATTAACTTGGGTGAAATGGGAACTTTACTTCCCCAATCTGGAGGATACTACCCCGGTGAAACCTCTAGTCAACCCTCTATCCTAGAACTCCTTGATCGCCTATTAAATACGGGTGTTGTGGTTGAAGGTGACTTGGACTTAGGACTGGCTCAGTTAAGCTTAGTTCATGCCAAGTTAAGATTAGTACTCACTTCTAAACCCCTGTAACTTTTTTATCTACATTCTTCTTGGTAAGACATTTATATGAGTTTTTACATTTATGGAATTTTGACCTTGCCTGCTCCAGAAAACTTAAATTTACAGGGCTTAGATGGGCAACCCGTGCAAATTAAAATTTTGAATGGTTTTGCAGTGATCTACTCCGAAGCCCAGCAAGAGCGTTATTTGGCAAGCCGTCGTAACCTGCTAAGTCATGAGAAAGTCCTTGAGGAAATCATGCAAGCAGGCGATCGCAATTTACTCCCAGTGCAATTTGGACTTTTGGTTTCCAGCTGGGAAACTGTTTCACAGCAATTAATTCGTCCTCATCAAGAAGAATTGACGCAATTGCTTGCGAAGTTATCGGGTTGCCGAGAAGTGAGTGTCAAAGTTTTTTGGGATACCGATGTAGAAATTCAGGGACTGTTGGCAGAACACCCAGACCTCAAAACCGAAAGGGATAAGCTAATGGGTCAACCCCTGAGTATGGAACAAGCGATCCAAATAGGGCAAGCCATCGAACAGGGAATGAACGATCGCAAGCAAGGCATCATAGATGTATTTCAAGGCACGCTCAACTCGATTGCGATCGATGTGGTGGAAAATACTCCCCAAATGGACACAATGATCTACAATTCAGCCTACCTAATTCCTTGGGAAGCAGAATCACAATTTAGCGAATACGTTGAAGCACTCGATCGTAAATTTGAAGAACGTTTGCGAATTCGCTACAACAATTTCACTGCCCCGTATAACTTTGCTCGTCTGCAATTATTCAGTTCCAATTGATTAATTCCTCTCCCTGTTGAACAGCAATAAAAATAAAACTTACGCAAAAAACCTCTCAACCCCTCATTACTCTGTGTCCTCTGTGTACTCTGTGTACTCTGTGGTACCCTTCGGCAAGGCGCTTTGCGTCTACGTTTTTCCGTTACCTGTGCGTAAGTCCTGAAAATTGAAAATCAAAAATTATTAAAACTTTTAATTTTTTTTGAAAATTAAATTAGAAATTAAATTTTTCTCTGTCTTTTATTTAAGTAAAATCAATGGACGATATATTTAAAGGATTTGAACAGCTATTAGAAATTGCTAAAGCTTTAGAAGAAAAAGTAGAGAAAGGGGAGTTAAAAACTTCTATTCAAATTCAGTCTCATCATCTCAGTAGTATTCCCCGGCAAGGCAATATTCCCAGAAAAAGTAGTTCCAGCCGAGTCCAATCCAATTCCACCGTTGGCACCACCAATACATCTACACCAACGGATGATGCTGATGTCACCCCACCATCAGCTCGAACGAACTCAAAAGCTTCTTGGCAACATGTCGGCGGCTTGGCTGATATTCTCAAAGAAATCAGAGAGTTAGTCGAAATTCCCCTTAAACGTCCAGATTTATTGGTGAAATTAGGGTTAGAGCCTCTGCGTGGAGTTTTGCTAGTAGGCCCGCCCGGTACGGGAAAAACTTTAACAGCCCGTGTTTTGGCAGAAGAGTTAGAGTTAAACTACATTGCCATCAATGGCCCAGAGGTGATGAGCAAGTATTACGGGGAAGCAGAAGCTCGTTTACGAAGCATTTTTGAGAAAGCAACTCGTTCTGCTCCCTGTCTGATATTTATAGATGAAATTGACAGTCTGGCCCCAGATCGCAGCCAAGTAGAAGGTGAAGTTGAAAAAAGACTAGTGGCACAATTGCTTGGGTTAATGGATGGGTTTGCCAAAACGGAGGGCGTACTTGTATTAGCGGCAACAAATCGTCCCGATTATCTCGATCCGGCGCTGCGTCGTCCGGGACGCTTCGATCGCGAAGTTCATTTTCGGGTTCCCGATCGCGATGGACGATTGGAAATTCTCACGATTTTGACAAGTGCTATGCCCTTGGAGACTTCAGTGAATTTAGGAGCGATCGCTGATTTAGCAGTCGGATTTGTCGGTGCCGATATCAAAGCTCTTTGTCAAAAAGCAGCCTACATTGCCCTTCGTCGTCAAGTCCCCTCGCTCAACAGTCCCGTTCCTGAGAACATGACTATCATCCAGCAGGATTTTCTCGAAGCAATTAAGGAGATAAAACCCTCAGTTCTTAGGGCTGTAGCAATTGAAGCACCAAGTGTCAGTTGGGATGACATTGGTGGTTTGGATAACGTTAAACAAAAACTTCAAGAATCTGTTGAAGGCGCACTCCTCTATCCCGAACTATACGAGCAAACCAAAGCCAAGCCTCCTCGTGGAATTCTGTTGTGGGGGCCGCCAGGAACGGGAAAAACATTACTTGCAAAAGCGATCGCTTCCCAGGCTAGAGCCAACTTTATTGCGGTGAATGGCCCGGAATTACTAAGCCGATGGGTAGGTGCCGCAGAACAGGCAGTCAGAGAACTCTTTCGCAAAGCTCGGCAAGCAGCTCCTTGCGTTGTGTTTGTAGATGAAATTGATACCTTGGCACCAGCACGGGGACGATTCAGTGGTGATTCTGGAGTTAGCGATCGCGTTGTTGGTCAACTGCTCACGGAACTGGATGGGTTGCATGAATGCCCGAAAGTACTGTTAGTAGGAGCAACCAATCGTCCAGAAACGCTCGATCCTGCCTTGCTCAGAGCGGGAAGATTGGACTTACAAATAAAAATCGATCTACCAGATCGAGCCAGCCGATTAGCGATTTTACAAGTTCACAATCTAGATCGTCCCCTGGTTGATGTCGATTTAGAAATCTGGGCGACAGTTACCGAGGATTGGAATGGGGCAGACTTGGCTTTGTTGAGCAATCAAGCTGCTTTAAGCGCAATTCGTCGATACCGCGCCCAGGAATTGAGTGACTCCAGCCTGATTCAGATTACAAATGATGATTTCCAAGTTACATACCAAATGCTTGCTAATCAGCATCAATCTCAATAGAAGGCAGAAGGCAGGATAGCACAGCGTAAAGCCTTCTCTTCTCTTTCAGAGACGCTAACGCGAACGAGAGGCTTCTCTTTCAGAGACGCTAACGTGAACGCCAACGGCATGGCTTCGCTTAGAGCGAGTCCGCGTACTCTGTAAGAGTTGCAAGCTACGCGCAGCGTCTCGTAGAGAGCGTCGGCAGAAGGCAGAAGGAAGAGGTAAGAATTTTCATGCTTGATTGTGCCAAAACTAGGCATGAATAGCTTACTTGAAAAAACGCAGAAGTTCAGAGCGGAAGCTATTTAAGTAGAACGGTGCAAATAAACAGAACTATGTAACTAAAAGTAAATTTAACTAAAACCCTCTTCTCTTGTGCCTCTTACCTTCTGCCTTCTGTATCGTGCCTCATCCCAACTACAAATATTCACGCCGACCTACTTATGTCAATATACGCTTATGCTCTTTTAGTACCGACCGCATCACCACTGGTTCTACCTTTAGGGATGGAAAGGAATATTGAACTCGTTTACTCTTCTGGTTTGGGCGCGATCGTAGAAGCGGAAATCTCATTGGAGGCAATACAGGCAAAGGATGAGCGTTTGCTTCAAGCTGTATTAAACCACGATCGCGTAATTCGAGAACTTTTTCAACAAACTCCCCTGCTTCCTCTACGCTTTGGGAGCGGTTTTACCTCTGTAGAAAAACTGCTGAATCATCTAGAACAGCACCAAGAGCAATATCTAGAAACCCTAACTCAGCTAGCAGACAAAGTTGAGTTCACTTTAAAAGCTACACCCTGTGATTTGCATGACGATTCTGACACTATTGATGCTAGGGGAAAAGCCTATTTATTAGCTAAAAAACAACGCTACCAAACACAGCAAGCATTTCAAACACAACAATGCGAACAGTGGGAACTCTTGAACCAGTTAATTCTCAAAACATATACAAATGTTATCTGTGAGACTCGACAGCCAGATGTGCGGCAAATCCACTTTTTGGCACAGCGCAACGATTCAACGCTCAGTACGCAGCAATTTTCCCTCTGGCAAGTACAATGCTCGCACTGGCAGTTGGCACTGAGCGAACCTCTACCACCCTATCATTTTCTCAAAAATACTCTCATATAAATTCATAAAAAATAAGATTTAAAACTTTCCCAGAAAAAATAAAGGTGAGCTGATTTTTTCTTTAATTTTTTCTAAAAAAATAGTAACTGCCTAGCTGGTAGTATTTGAAGAAAGGAAACCAGAGACATTACCTTGTAAAGCCTCAGTAATAACTTCCAAGAGATTCAGACCATGCTTATACCAATTCTCTACGAAGATGCGCCTAATTATTTTGGGACATAGCGAATTATCTTCAGAAAACCTCTGTGTACCTTTGCGCTAACCTCTGCGTACCTTTGCGTTGAAAAAAAGCTAGAATTTGGCGCAGCTTTACAAAGAAACGGTATTAGAAGCAGTAGAGACAAAAAAACGGATATTGGCGAATGAAACCGCAAAATTGAATCAGCCAAAGCCACCGGAAATTTTCTGCTTACACCTACCATATTTTTTCCTTGATAGGAATCATCTTTACCTTCTTACCTGGGCAGTTACAAAAAATATTGTTAACTTTTTAGGATTTTTTTATTTTCTTATATTTATCTGATATTTTTGGGAACACTAAACCCAGGAAGAATAAAACACATTGTGTAAATTTTACCTATTGCTCAATCAGAGCAGGATGAAATCAATAATTAGAATTGTGAGAGCAAAAGAAAATGGCTGTTGAAAAAGTTAACTCATCTTCAAGTCTGGCTGAAGTTATTGACCGCATTTTGGACAAAGGAATTGTAGTTGATGCTTGGGTACGTGTTTCTTTAGTTGGTATTGAACTGCTATCAATAGAAGCTCGGATTGTGATTGCTTCAGTTGAAACTTACTTAAGATATGCCGAGGCAGTTGGTTTAACATCTCAGGCTGCTGTTCCATCTGCTGCTTAACAGCACATTAGAAAAAGGGAGTCTTCATGGCTCCTATTTAATATTTTTAGTTTACAAAATAGGATATTCCATCTGATGGCTCTCAAGAATTTATGGGAACAAGAGCGATCGCAGCGATTGCAAATAACTGCTGAACGCCGTCAACAAGTTAACCAGTGGAAACAGCTAACTCAACAAGAACTTCAGCTGCAAGCAGATTTGCTTCATCAAGACTTGAGCAGTTTTGTTACCAGCCTTGACAACAACAGAAAGTTACAACAGCAGCAATTTCAGCAAGAGATTGTAGAGCGGCAATTGGAAATATTACAAATAAAAACAGATGTCTGGCAACGCCAGCAAGAATACCGCCAACAGCGGGCAGCAAAGGCTCAGGCATTATTCCAAAACTTGCAAAATTTTCGGGCAATCTTACATAACAGTGTTTGGGGCGATTACAGTGATGAACAAGCTGTTTCCTCGACTCCTGCTAAAGAAGAGAAATTAGTTGTAACAGTTCCAAAATGGTCAATCTCCCGTTCTGCAATTAAAGCTACTGGTATTCGTCCTTCCGTCAATACCATGACTAAGAAAGTGCCTGCCTTGAATGCAGATTCTGTTAAATCTAAAGTGCTGCAATACATTCAGCAAGCTGAAGGAGCTACTCTGATAGAAATTGAAGAGGTGATAGGCTTAAGTCGGGTGCAAACGATAGATATCCTGCGCTCCTCGATCAAGCAAGGGGTACTAGAACAACGCGATCGCCAATACTTTATTCGGCAACCAGCAATTTCTTCACAAACTTAATTCAAGCTCATTTTTTGTATTTGCAGACTAGCAATTGGGCGATCGTTTGTGTCTATCGCCTTAAGCAGCATAGTACACAATCGATAAGCATTAAAGCTGGTCTATGCTTTGTAGTATTCAACATTTCCATTTTTATTAAGGTCTGTATTGCAACTACATCTATACAAGCAATTTGCTCAGTAGATGTGACATAAAAAAGTAATATAGTTAACCTACTAATACTTAGAAAAAGGGCTTAAATCTTTGTTCAAGCTTCCGGCTTTGAACTTTAAAAATGTTCGGATTGGAAAGGGATATAACAAGCTGGGGTAGCTCAATCGAGGTTTTGAACTGTGCTATTGGCGATCGCACGATGAAGTTAGTAAGCTGGATTGTTTGAGAAATTCTAATGTAAATGCAAAACTCAAGATATATAAAGAGGTGCGATCCATTGTGAATCAATTGATCGAGCAACTTCAAACTAAATTATTCACAGGCAGGCTGAATCTTGAAGCCAGAGATGGGTCGGCTTGGACGCTATATTTTCGTTTAGGACGATTAATTTGGCAGGCTGGCGGTTATAATGCCAATGAGCGATGGCGACGATACTTGTCGCAGTACTGTTCTAATCTGGATGTGACACAGTTGGAGCGGCTTGTCTCTCCCCAGGAAAATTATCGCGAGTATTGCATTCTTGCTAAGTTGCGAGAACAAAAATTAATCGAACAACAACAACTTGTTAATCTGATTACAAGCTTAATAGCTGAAGTCCTGTTTGATATAATGCAGTACATTGAAGCCAAAAGAAATGGCGACAATCCAGCAGGGCAGTTGTCACATACTATCGTTGTTGGTGAAGTTCCTGGGTTTCTCCTAACTGTAATACCAACTGAGGAAGTCTTGAAACAGGCTACACAAGCCTGGCAAGAATGGCGAGATGCAGGACTGGCAAGTTACTCGCCCAATTTATTTCCTGTCATTCAACAACTTGAGCTACTCCAAGGACAAGCATCCTCTAAACAGATTATTTCTCTAGTTGATGGAACAAAAACTTTACGAGGTCTAGGGCAAAAAAGTGGTCGGGATGTCTTAGCTTTGACCCGGTTCTTGATGCCATTAGTAAAAGCAGGGGCGATCGCTTTTTCACCCACCCCAAACCTCAGGAAGGTTGGGATTATTCAAGAAACTGGCAACCCGTCCAGTGCAGTTAATAATTCCAATTCTTCACTGAAGAGAGAAGAGGAAACTGTTATACTTGCGCCCGATTTTAAAAAAGTTGCTCCCCCAGCGACTAGTAAAGAAATTGTCAGTTCGTCTAGTGCAGTTAATAATTCTAATTCTTCACTCAAGAGAGAAGAAGACACTGTTATACAAGTTGCCCTCCCAGCAGCTAGCAAAGCAATTATTGATGTCTCAAGACCTTTAGTAGCCTGTGTGGATGATAGTCCGACTATCTGTCGCAGTTTGGAGGAAATTCTCACCCATCAAGGTTATCGCTTTGTTGGCATTCAAGAGTCCTTGACGGCAGTTTTAAAGCTAATTAAAAGCAAGCCTGACTTCATTTTTTTGGATCTTTTAATGCCAAAAGTGAATGGCTATGAAATTTGTTCTCAAATCCGTAAAACTCCAAGTCTCAAAGATGTGCCGGTTGTGATCTTAACGGGGAAAGATGGAATAGTAGATCGGATGCGAGCAAAATTAGTCGGGGCAACTGACTTTTTGGGTAAACCCGTAGAACAAGACAAAGTACTCAATGTGCTTCACAAGTATTTAACCGTTTAGGTTGAAGCGACAGTCATGCCGATGGCTCCCCTAGATCCATTTTTAAAACCGATTTTGGATGGGAAATTACTCTCTTAATCTGGCTTTGTATTAATTCATTTGTCGCAATTATTTTTCAAATTCTGAATTAAATAGTTAGGAAAAAAATGAAAAAAGTTCTTTTAGTTGAAGATAGCCTTACAGAATCCGAAAAGATGACACGTTACCTAGAGCAAGGAGGATATTCAGTTTATGAAGTTCGCAGTGGTGAAGAGGCTCAACTCAGGTTGAAACAACAAAAACCTGACTTGATCTTACTGGATTTGATTTTGCCAGGCCAAAGTGGATTTGAATTCTGCCGCAAGTTGAAAGCCGATCCGATAACAAAAGCAATCCCGGTAGTGATTTGCTCAACTAAAAACACAGATGTTGATAAAACTTGGGGCACTATGAGTGGTGCCGATGGCTATTTAGTCAAACCTGTAGATGAAAATACCTTGCTCCAGACTGTTAATAAATTTATTCGCTAAAGGAAACTGGGGCAATGATACAGGGCAATGATAGTTTTTCTTCGCTACCCATTAATAGCCAATTTCGACTTGAAAACTCTCCCCAAGGAAACAACCAGAGGTTTTTAAGATTTCCATTGAATGGAAAGGTAAATGGGTTACTCCCACTAGCTGATTTGCGGGGAGTAATTCAGGTTGCACTCACCGAGATTTTACCAGTACCGCAGGTAGCAGAATTCTTGTTAGGCATAATGAATTGGCGGGGAGAAGCTATCTGGATTCTTGATTTAGCAGGTTTGTTGGGAGCAACACACTGGTGTCGGCAAGAAAGTTTGCGTAACTCTGGCATGGCGATGCTTGTTCAAGTCCAGAATCAAACCGTTGGGCTTTTGGTGGAGCAAGTCAATACCATTGAAGTTTATGACTCCCAAGAGCGGTTAGCGGTTTCGACATCGATGTTACCTGCCCGACTAGGCTCGTTCTTGCAGGGTTACTTTGTGGATTCTCAAGGTAGCCCTTTGATGTTAATTGACACCCATGTTGTGATTCAAGCCCTTCAGCCTCTGTGAACTACTTAGACTTGCCTACGGCTGAAGTTGATCGCTCCCAATTCATCGGGAATAGCCTCAAAAACTCCGTAGTTTTTTTGGTCTTACATTCCCTCCAAGGGCAGGAGTCCTGGTTCCCAAGACCCAAATCTTTTACCCTGAGCGTAGTCCTTCGCGGAGCGTCTCGCAGAGAAGGGTTTTCTTGCAACATATACCTATTAGCTTGGTTTTCGCTTATGGCATTGATGGTCAAGATATCAGCTATCCTACCAGAAAATTCTGGGGATTCGTCATCCATCCAGAATTTGTTTTTACTTTGTAAAAAATCAATTCTAGATACAATCCTCATCCCCCACTCACAATCCCCACCTTATGACATTGAAGGTGGGGACTTGCGCGATACGTTAAAGTTCAGAGCTTCCTATACAAAGCCAAGGGCGGACGCACAAAGGCTTCTGTGCGCCCAAGCCGTTCTAAAAAAGTAATACCAATTTCAAAAAAGAATGCTCCAGATACACGCTTCCAAAGCCTTGTTCTGTCTGCCTTTCTTAATGCATGAATTTTGAATGCGTGAATTTTGAATTGGTATAAGTAGCCCACGCTCTGCATTCTATTTATTAACTCCGATAACCTTCATAGCAAGAAAGATTATGGTAACGCAACACAATCTTACACCCAGCCAACCTCACTCAAATCCCAGCAACGGTTATAAGGAAACTGATAACGGGCATACCGTTGATGTACCAGCAAAACAGCAAATCACCTTCACTCTAGAAGAATTGCGAACTGAACTGGATCAAGCTGATTGGGTGGAAACAGGGCCATTGCGAGAGAGAATCCGCAAGTTAAAAGAACTGGTAAGTGTGTTGCCATATCAAGACGGAGGAGATGGATTAGAGGTAGAGCAAGTACAGGCGATCGCCAGCAAAATCCGCCAATTTTCCGATCTAGATACCTTGCTGGCCACTGTTGTCATGGAGGTACAAAGCTCACTGCAAGCCGATCGCGTGGTAGTGTATGAGTTTACGAATCCGACGCTGGGGATAGTTGCTGCGGAGGCGATGAGGGATGGCTTTACCCCAATGCTGAAGGAAAAACTGCCTGCCGTCACTTTTGGGTTAGGTTCTGCCAAGCTTTATCAACAAGAAAAATTAGCAGCGATCGCGGATACCTATACTGCTAGCTTGTCCCCTTACCAAAAGCAGCTCGTGGATCGGTTTCAGATCAGAGCTTGTTTGAGTTTGCCGATCTTAGCAAAAGATCGGGTTTGGGGTTTGTTGGTAGTACAGCAATGCACTGCTGCTCGCCAGTGGCAGAATGCTGAAATTCGGTTACTAAAATTAATCGAGCAGGAATTAGAAGTGCAACTGCAAGTTGCCGTGATTCAAGCTACTTTGCAACAAGAAGTGGAAAAAGACCAAATCCTTGTCGGTGTAACAAATAAAATTCTCCAGTCCAAAGATTTGGATACCATCTTTCGCGTTGCCACCCAAGAAGTGCGACAGTCACTAAAATGCGATCGCGTAGCAATCTATCGTTTCAACCCAGATTGGAGTGGGGAATTTGTTGCTGAATCTGTCGGATCTGAGTGGGTTTCTCTGTTAGAAGAACAGCGAAACAACCCAGCAATTGTCAAGAACGTTAACTATTGTAGTGTTAGGAACCTTGCAGACGAAGGAGGACTAGCTGGGACAACAGGGCGATCGCACAGTGCGGATAGCTATATTCAGCACACCCAAGGCAAAACTTTCCATCGCGGACAAATCTATCGAGTCACTAATGATATCTACAGTGCTGGTTTTTCTGACTGCTATCTCAAAGTTTTAGAAACGTATCAAGCTAAAGCATACATTATTGTTGCCATCTTCCAGGGAGAACAGTTGTGGGGCTTGTTCGCAGTCTATCAAAATTCTCAGCCTCGTCAGTGGAAAGATAGTGAAGTTCGACTGATGGTGCAGGTTGCATCTGTGTCTAGTATTGCTATTCAACAGTTGCAATATCAGCAACAACTTTATAACCGCTCTGAGGAGTCAGCCAAACTTGTTGAACGAGAACGTACTGTTTTCGGCATCATTGAAAAGATTGGGCAAGCAACGGATCTACGCACCCTTTTCCGCACTGCAACCCAAGAGTTGCGGCGATTTTTAAAATGCGATCGCGTTGTCGTTTATCAATTTTATCCAGACTGGAGTGGAGAAATTATCGCTGAATCTGTGGCTGCTGGTTGGTCGTCACTGTTGGAGATGCAAGAACAAGACGGCATTTTAAAAACAGGTCTGATATCTTCAGAGCGTTGCCATGTTAAGGATTATGGCTCCCCTGTTAAACTTGATGCCGATACCTATCTGAAGGAAACGCAGGGTGGAATATACACCAAAGGAACACGCTTTCGCAAAGTCAGCGATATTTATGCAGCTGGTTTTTCACCTTGCTATTTAGAAACATTAGAGAAGTTCCAAGCCAAAGCATACATCAATGTTCCCATCTTCCGCGGCGGTAATCTTTGGGGTTTGTTAGCAGCCTATCAAAATTCTGATGTCCGCAAATGGACTGAGGAAGAGGCCGGTGCTTTGTTGCAGATCGCCGAACCGTTGAGTATTGCCCTCCAGCAAGCTGAATATATCGAACAGCTACGGTTAAAAAATATAGAAATGACACAAGTAGCTGAAATCGAAAACGCGCTCGCACGAATGGCGGATAGAGTGCGTCATTCCCAACAGCCAGAAAATATCTACCGCACTACCTTGGTAGAATTGCGGCAGTTGTTCAAATGCGATCGCCTAGCAATATATCGCTTCAACTCTGACTGGAGTGGTGAATTTATTGCTGAATCTGTAGGAAATGATTGGGTGCCTCTGGTTGGCCCCGATATCAGAACCGTATGGGAAGACGAACACCTACAGCAAACCCAAGGCGGGCACTATAGCAACAATGAAACTTTTGTCGTCAATGACATCTATAATGTTGGTCATGCTCAGTGCCACATCGACCTGTTGGAGCAGTTCCAGGTTAAAGCTTACACCATCGCCCCGATTTTTGCTGGAAACAAACTTTGGGGTTTGTTAGGAGCTTATCAGAATAGCGGGCCGCGTCAGTGGAATTCCGAGGAGGTGCGATTACTGACCAAATTGGGCATTCAGTTGGGGTTAAGCGTGCAGCAAGCCGAGTACATCGAACAACTGAGAACGAAAAATGCTGAGTTGGCGCAAGCAGCAGAAGAGGAACAGTTGCTGACAGGGATGGTGGAAAAAATCCGTCAAGCGCAGGATGTAGACACTATTTTTCAGAATGTGCTGCCAAGTTTACGCAAACAACTACAGTGCGATCGCCTCGCAGTATTTCGCTTTAATCCCGACTGGGGTGTGGAGTTTATTGCCGAATCCGTAAAAGATCAATGGCTGTCTTTAGCTGGTTCCGACATGAAAACGATTTGGATGGACGATCACTTACAACAAACTCAGGGTGGACGCTATCGCAATTATGAAACCTTTGTTGTCGATGATATCTACACTATCGGTCATGTTCAGTGCTACCTAGAAATATTAGAAAAAATTCAGGCTAAGGCTTACACCATCGCTCCTATCTTTATTGGAAGCAAACTCTGGGGCTTTTTAGGAGCATACCAAAATACTGGACCTCGGCAGTGGAAATCCAAGGATGTGCAACTGTTGAGAAAACTCGCTGTGCAAATGGGTATAGGCTTGCAACAGGTTGAGTATATCGAACAACTTAAAAAGAAGAATGCAGAGTTAGCACGAACCGCAGAAGGAGAACGAGCGCTGACACGGCTGGCAGAAAAAATTCGCCAAGCTCTTGAGCTAGATACGATTTTCCGCAATGCCCTACCAGAATTGCGATCGCATTTGGAATGCGATCGCCTAGCAGTGTATCGCTTCAATCCAGATTGGGGTGGGGAGTTTATTGCCGAATCCGTAAGTCGTGAATGGGTGGCTTTGGTTGGCCCCGATATTAAGACTGTATGGGAAGACGAACACCTACAACAAACCCAAGGTGGACGCTATCGCAACAACGAGACCTTTGTGATTAATGATATTCACACTGCTGGTCATGCCCAGTGCCACTTGAAAATTCTCGAGCAATTCCAGATTAGAGCCTATATCATCACCCCGATTATTGCCGGAAACAAGCTCTGGGGTTTGTTAGGAGCATATCAGAATAGCGGGCCGCGGCAATGGCAAGATAATGAAGTCAACTTGGTAACGAAAATCGGCACGCAGTTTGGGGTTGCCGTCCAGCAATCGCAATACTTACAACAAACCCTAAGTAAGAATGAGGAACTGATAAAACTGGCAGAACGGGAAGTAGCAAACGCCCGATTTTCTTATCGCCTGCCAAGTCGGTTGACAGAGATGGCCCAAAGTCATGGTAATGTTCTGGAATTTGTCCAGTTTGCCAGCCACGAACTTCGCCAGCTACTCAAAGTAGATCGAGTTGGAGTTTACCGTTTTGAGCCTGATTGGTCTGGAGAATTTGTCGTTGAGTCTGTGAGTGGGGATTGGCCTAAGCTTGTGGGAACTAGCCTTGCCAAAGTTAGAGATACCTATCTCCAGTACAACCAAGGAGGGCGTTATGTCCGCAAAGAAAGTTTGCGGGTTGACAATATATATACTGTCGGTCATGACGAATGTCACATCCAATTGTTAGAAATGTGGGGAACTAAAGCCTACATGATTTCTCCGATTTTTCAAGAAAATCGGCTATGGGGGCTGATGGGAGTCTATCAAAATAGCGCACCGCGTCAGTGGGAGCAATCTGAGGAGGATGTTCTTAACCAAACTAGCGTCCAGATTGGTGTTGCCCTGAATCTTGCAGAGTACCTACAACAGATGCGTATCCAAGAGCAGCAATTAGCAGAAGCAGCAGAGCGCGAACGCACCGCCCGAGAAAAACTGCAACAAGGAGCTATCCGCGTTCTCATGGCTTTGGAACCATCCTTCCGGGGCGATCTCACGGTTCGCGCTCCCCTATCTGAAGATGAAATTGGTACAATTGCCGATGGTTACAACACTACGATCCAAAGTTTGCGCGATTTAGTCCGACAAGTGCAGATTGCTGCTGGTAGAGTGAGTGAAACTTCCAGCAATAACACTACCTCAGTAGTAAAACTATCTGACCAAGCTCAACAGCAGGCAGAACGGCTTGAACACGCTCTGGAACAATTACAAATGATGGTAACTTCCACCCAGGTAGTCGCTGCTGATGCTCAGAAAGTAGGACAGGCGGTTCAAAGAGCTAATAACACCGTCCAAGCTGGTGATTCCTTGATGGAAAGAACCGTAGATGGCATTTTGGAGATTCGGGAAACCGTGTCCGAAACAGCGAAGAAGATTAAACGCCTCGGTGAAGCTTCTCAGAAAATCTCGAAAGTAGTGAGTCTGATTGAAAACTTTGCCACTCAAACTAATTTGCTGGCACTCAATGCTGCGATCGAGGCTACCCGTGCTGGAGAGTATGGCAAAGGCTTTGCGGTGGTTGCAGATGAAGTTCGTTCCTTGGCTTATCAGTCGGCTAGTGCCACCACAGAAATTGAGCGACTCGTGGAAGAAATTCAAAATGGCACCAACGAAGTTACCCAAGCAATGGAAGTAGGGATTAGCCAAGTTGTCCAAGGCTCGAACTTGATCGATGAGACTCGTCATTCCCTGAGTGCGATCGTGGCAGCTACCAACGAAATTGGTGGACTGGTACAAGGAATTACCCAAGCAGTTTCCCATCAAAGTCAGCAATCTCAGATATTGACAGAGGCGATGACGGATGTTTCGGCGATCGCCCGTAAGACTTCAGAAAGTGCCATCCACATTTCCGAGTCTTTTGAGGAACTGCTGATGACTTCACAACAATTGGAAACCAGCGTTAGCCAGTTCAAAGTTGACTAATCTCCCAAAACTGTTATGAACCTCGATCCCGGTAATCAAGAGCAGGTAGAGCAGGCTTTTCTTGCGGAAGCGGCAGAGTTGTTGCAAACCATTGAGCAGAATCTGATCGGTCTACTTGATGAAAAAACAATAGAAAAAGTTCATGCCTTGATGCGAAGCGCCCATACTATCAAAGGGAGTGCTGCCAGTGTTGGGCAGGAAACTATTCAGACAATTGCCCATCATGTGGAAGATGTATTCCAGGCGTTATATGCTCCAGAACTGGAAATCGATCCAGAATTGGGAGCTTTGCTTCTAGATGCTTATGAGTGCCTGCGAACTCCATTGAGTGCAACCTTGATGGGCTTATCCTGCAATGAGGCAGAAATACTCGATCGAACTGCCTCAATCTTCGCCCAACTCCAACATAAACTAGGCGACTTTTTTGGTCGTGAGGCTTTGCTTCCCAGTTCGGAAGAACTTGGCTTTGATGTGGTAGAGTCAATCTTTTCCGGGAGTGTACTCCAGGATTTGCAACACCTGGAAACTGACATTCAAAGCCAAGATCCGCAACAAATTCAAACAACACTCAACTCCCAAGCAGAATTTTTTGCCGAACTAGCAGCATCTTATGGCTTATCTGGATTGGAAGAAATTGCCCAGGCAACCCTAAACGCACTGAATCAGCATCCAGACAAAGTATTGCAAATCGCTCAGGTGGCTTTAGAAAATTTTAAAGCGGCTCAAGCAGCAGTACTTGCAGGCGATCGCACTCAAGGGGGAGAGATATCTCCACAATTGCAAGAATGGGCAGGGCTAACTACTCCTGTCCCAGAACCGCAACAGCAGCCAGTTTCGATAGCTGCCCAACCAACACAAACGACTACAACTGAGAATCAGCCATCCCCCCTCCTCAGTGCGAGCGAAGCGGAATCAATTTGGTCATTTTTCCCGAAGCGGACTGATAACTCCGTACCGAAAGCACCGGAGGTACTGGAACCTATTTCTCAGGATTCGGTGGTAGTCCCCTCGGCCATAGATCGGATTTTACAGTCAATCTGGATCGGAGATCCCAAGACATGTTACCGCTACTCAGACTCAGATCGGCCAGCCTCTCCACCAGCGCCAAGCTTCCAAGGTCAGTCATCACCATCACTTCCCACTATCCGAGTAGCGATAGAACAGCTCGATCGCCTCAGCCACACGATTGGGGAATTGCTAATCAACGAAAACCAACAAAACCTGCAATCTAACCACATCCACAAAGCCGCTCGAGACACTCTACTACAGTTTTTGTACTGTCAACAACAACTTAGTAAAGTTTCTACTTGGTCGGATCGACATCTGCTGCTTCCCGAACGCAAGCAGCGACAGATGCATGGATCTCCAGGCTCAGTTCCAACTGCTGAGGCAAAATCCAATTTTGATGCCTTAGAAATGGATACCTATAGCGAGTTGCACATTCTCCTGCAAAATCTTACAGAAGACATGGTGCAATTAGGAGAACGGATTGAGGCTTTTAATGGCTTAGTTCAGCAATCTCGCTTTAGTCTCGGAAAGCGCAAGCAACTGCTTTCAGGAGCGCAAGAAGATTTGCTGCAAGCCAGAATGGTTCCACTGGGAACAGTATTGAATCGATTTCCCCGGCTGCTGCAACAGATGGTAGCAACTTATCATAAGCCTGTTGAACTCAAGCTTGGCGGTACGAAGGTACTGGTGGATAAAGCCATTTCTGAGCAGCTGTACGATCCCTTGCTGCACATGATTCGCAATGCCTTCGATCACGGCATTGAACCGGTAGAAACCCGCCGCCTGCAGGGTAAACCAGAAACCGGAACAATTACAATTCAAGCCTATCATCAAGGCAACCGCACTACTATTGAGGTACGGGATGATGGTCGAGGCTTTAACTGGGAATCCATTCGTCAGCGAGCTATAGAAAAACGCCTGCTGACTCCCGAACAAGCCGCTGACGCTTCACAAGACCAACTGGCAGAATTATTATTTGAACCAGGCTTTTCTACCGCCAACCAGATTGGTGAGTTATCTGGCCGTGGTATCGGCTTAGATGTCGTTCGCACTCAATTGCAAACTTTACAAGGTTCAATTGTGGTGCGATCGATTTCAGGGCAAGGAACCACCTTCATCCTGCAATTGCCTCTGAGCTTGACAACGGCACGCTTGCTTGTTTGTCAATCTCAAGGTATTACTTATGGCTTGCTGTCTGAAGGAATTAGCCAGGTTTTATTACCGCAGCCAGAGCAGATTCAAGTCCAGCAATCTTTACACGGACAAGGCAGCCAAAAATTCTGGCAGTGGGGAGAAGGGCAAAGTCAGCAACTAGTTCCCATCCGATCGCTTGCCAATTTGCTGGATTACAAATATCCTTTATTCACCCAAGACCAGAATTTAACCCTAAGTCCTTTTCCAGTCAAACAACGGAACACCGTCGAACCTCTGCTGCTGTTGGAAACAGAGCATCAATACCTGTGTTTGCAAGTCGAGCAGATTTTAGTCGAGCAGGAATTAGTAATTAAATCCCTCGGCAGAGTCCTGACTTTACCTAGTTACATCCAAGGCTACAGCGTGTTGGGAAATGGGAGTCTTACCCTAATCGTTGACCCGTTGGAGTTAGTTCGGCAAACTTGGGAGACAGATATGATGCCGACTTCCCCGACATCAAGTCTTGCACTATTGCCTGCGCCTGAGCCTGTTCTTGCTCTAAAGGGGCAGCAATCCGAGCTAACGATAACGCAACCGCAACAACAGCCGATGGAAGTCAATACAGCCGTTACTCAACCTAACCGACTGATGGTGTTAGTGGTGGAAGATTCGGTTGTACAAAGGCAAAGTTTGGTGCAGACGCTCCAGAAAGCCGATTATCAAGTGTTGCAAGCAGGCGATGGTCGAGAGGCGATCGCGCAAATGCTGCAACACGGTGATGTTGATTTAGTGATTTGTGACATTGAAATGCCGCAGATGAATGGATTTGAGTTTTTAGAACACCGTCGCCAAGACGAGCGTTTGTCCGGGATTCCTGTGGTGATGCTGACTACCCGTAGTGGACAGAAGCACCGCCAATTAGCTTTAGCTCTAGGAGCGAAAGCTTACCTGACCAAACCCTATTCAGAACAGAACTTCCTAGCCACGATCGCCGAACTGGTTAATACCCCTAATACCAATTCTCTAAAATGAGGCAACACATTCAAACCCCGAAAGCCATGCCATATCTGACTTTCTTAATTACGAATTACGAATTGCGAATTACGAATTACGAATTGCGAATTGGTATTTATGCTTAACACTCCCTTTCCGTTTAAGCGATTATCTGGCGCTGTGAGCGAACGCGACTCACTGCGAGTCCTTGTTTTTGCGATCGCAGACTATTTATTTGCCCTGCCAGTTGGTGCAGTTCTCAAGGTGATGGCTTGTCCCCCTATTAGCAGCAGTACGGTTGAAAGTGGTATCGGGATGGTTGATTTGGGAACGCAAACCATTACGATTGTGGACTTGCGCCAGAAGTTCATTCCGCAAGTACAAGCCCAACAGGCGCACCAAGTTCTCTCTGCGGTTGACACTTCCGGGCGCTTTTTACTTCTGACTCAAACCCGGACTGGGGAAATTTGTGGCATTCCTGTGGATAAGCCCCCTGCCTTAATTGATATTCCTTTGTCAGCAGTGCGTCCGGTGCCGTGGTCTTATCGGCAAGTAGCGGAGTTAAGCTGTGTTAGCCACATGGCTGTTTTGTCTGTAGCACCAAACGAGGAACCACTCAAAGTACTTCTTTTAGGCATGAGCCAGATATTGGCTGATAAGTTGGGGTTGCCCGGAACAACCCCAACCTTGGCTCCTGGGCTGACATCAGGCGAACAACGGCAAAGATTTCTCCGTTTTTCCTTGGGGAATCAAGGAAGTGGATTGCTACCATTCCACTCATTAGTGGACATTATTCATCTCGCTAGCCAAGAAATTTCCCCAGCCCCGGCCTTACCAAGTTGGATTTTAGGTTTCTATAATTGGCAAGGACAGATGCTGCGGCTGGTTGACTTGGAACATTTGCTTGGTTATGCGCCACTTTTGAAGCGGCAGTCACGACCAGAAAAGCCAATGGTTCTGGTTCTCGAACTGCAAAATCAGGTAGTCGGGTTTTTGGTGGCTCATGTCTACGATGTAGAGTGGCAGGATTTACAGCAAGCACAATCGGCACCAACCGACTTTTCCCCAAACAAACTGCTAAATTTTGTTCGAGGTATTCTGCCAGGCGATCGCTGGATTTTAGACACCAGAGCGATCGCCCAGACATTGCAATGGCAAACCCACTGATTTAACTTGATGCTGCCAAGGAGTTTTCTGTGACAATCGCAACCTTAGACCCTAATTCTGAAACCCAGCCTGTTGAAAATGAAATCCAGATAGAAGTAATTTTGGCTAATGTGGCTGTAATCAAAGCAGTCTTTCAATCTGCTAAGGGGCCAAAGGTCGCTCAATTGCAGCAGAAAGTAAGTCAAATCGAAACTTTTATCCAAGCTTTGGCTAAGGATTCGCCCAGTGACAATGATGAAAATGTTCGAGGGGCTTTTCAGCTCCAGCGAGAACAACTTGCGGCGATCGAGCGACAAATGCAGCAAACAAAAGGTCAAACCGCACTTTTGGAGGTTACAGTCACCGCCCTGCGAGATGCTCTCAACGCCGATCGCGTCTTGATTTATCGTTTTGAGGAAGATAATCGCTCTCGAGCGATCGCTGAAGCCATACAACCGGGTTGGACATCCTTGCTCAACCAATCCCTTCCGATAAATTTGTTTGTTACTACCGATGTTGGCGACGGACAACACTCGCTCAACAACCTAACTGAAGTATTAGAATTAACTCCACGCCAACAGCAATTTTGGCAACGCTTTCAGGTGCAAGCTAGTCTGTGCTTGCCCTTGATTGTCAAACAACAGCCTTGGGGTTTTTTAGTTATTCATCATTGCCTTCAACCCCGACAATCGCAGGAAGCAGAGCGCAGTTTGCTGCAACAAGTAGGAATGATGTTGACAATTAACTTGCACTGGGCTGAAATAGTAACTCCACCTGCTCAACAGCTGTCATCGCCTCCCCAAAAGGCTGAATCCTGTGATCGGTCACAGTTACTAGTGCCATTTCAGCAGGTGAGCCAGGCTGTACAAGCAGGAGCCAGAATCGCCGAGCAGGAGCGCGAGCATTTAATGTCTATTCAAGATACTGTTGCTATTACTAATAAACAGCTGCAATACCTTGGTGAATTTTGCCAGCAAGCTTCTGGCTTTGTTCGCCTTGTGGAAGGCTTGAGTACCAAAATTCAGATTTTGTCTCTGAATACAACTATCGAAGCAACAAAAGCTAGCGACCAGGAACGAGGTTTGCTAGCTGCTGCCGAACAAGTGGAAATTCTCGCCCGTCAAGCCCGCGATAGCACCCTAAATATAGAGGAATGGTTCCAAGAACTCCAGGTGGGAGCAACAGACGTTGCTTCTGCTATCGAACCGTGCGATCGCCAAATCAGTGCTGGGCTGGAGTCAATCGCGCAAATCCAGGAGCAATTCAGAGCGATCGCCGACATCGCTGCTTGTACCCTCAAATCAATATCGAAGCCATAGAATTGTCACAAACCCCATAGAAACTGAGAGTTGTTTTCATGAGTACCGATTTTGTCCCCCAACCGCAGAACGACGATCGCTTTGTAGAAGAAGCGATCGATCTGTTACTGTTCTTGGAGCAGGAGTTGCCTAACTATACGAAAGACAGTAACCCTGGTACAGCTTTGGCTCTCATGGAAGCTGCTCGCTCTCTGCATTCGATTGCCATAGCAGCCGAGCTAGATGCCATTGCCATAGTTGCGGCTGCATTAGAAGAGATTTTTCAGCTTTTACATCAGTATCGGGCAACTGTCAACGCCTCAATCGCCTCCCTGTTGTCGGAAGGATTAGATTGCCTACAGATGCTGCTGATGGCATTTTTAACAGCCTCGCAAATTGACGAAGTAGAAATTCTGGAGCGGATGTCTGCCATTGTTGCTCGTCTACAAGCAGAGTTTGGCGATCGCCAACAAAGCGTTATCCCCCAGGAAACAAACCTTGAAACATCGATAGAGCAACCGCAGGAATATCAACCAGTTATTCAGTTTGGCGATCGCTTGACCGAGGTAGAATCTTCTGCATCTCTACCAGAGCAAGTTATGGTTAAAGATAAGGAAAACCCGAACAGAGAACTAATAAGTGAAGCTGGCAGCCTTTGTTACGTAGATACCGAGCAGCTTCTTGCCAAGGTAGGGGAACTAGCAAACCCGAAGGAGTATGGGGAAGGAGATTTTCATGCTTGGTTGGGGGATTTTTCCCTGCCTACTGAAACTTCTGTTGCATCCCTAGTTAAATCTTTTCCTGATCGCCATCCACTCTCTTTGCAAGAATCCATTTCTACCATTGTTGCAACAAGTATTCCAACCGCTACACCCATCAATATTAAGCATCTCGAACAACTAAACACGCTAGTTGCAACATTATTAACTACATATAATCAGCAAGCCTGTCAGGAAGAACAACAACAACAGACGATCGGGCGGTTGCTCCGACAAGTTAAACGATTACAACACCTGCTGGATAATCTACAGGAATGGTCAGGACGTTTAGCAGCAATTTCAGATACCCTTTCTCCGCTAGCTGCTTCTAGCTCTCAGCAATTATACAGTACTTTTCAATCTGTTTTGGCCCAAGCGTCTCAGGTGGCATCAACTGTTCATTCCCTCAATAACAATCATCATCAACTCAAACAAGAACTGATACAGCAGGAAAAGTTGCTTAACCATTCTTCCAATTTAGTCAAAACAGTTACAACTATTCCTTTAAAAGTAGCCTTAGAACCGTTGCATCGGCTTTGGTCTGAGTTACAAGCTCTACAAGATAAGTCTGCTAGACTACATTTACAAATTAGCGATATCCAAGTTGCTCGGGTATTTAGCGATCGCCTCCATGCTCTTTTGTTGCATATAAGTTGCTATTTACTAGAGCAAAGTATTGAGTCTTGCCAAACACGCCAACAGCTAGGTAAAAATAGCAACGGTATTATTGAAATTCAAGTTTACCAGCAGGGAAATCAACTGATTATTGATGGCTGTGATGATGGTGCAGGACTTAACTTATCTCAAATTTATCAACAAGCTTCAGCCCAAGGACTCGTCCTGACAAAACCAGAGGATATCTTACAAGAACTAGTACTTGAACCAGAGGTTTCATCTGTTTTATGCGATCGTGCTGCCTTAGAGTTAGGAGTAGAATTAACTGAAGTTTGCAAGCAATTAACAGCTATTCAGGGAAGAATAGTATTGAAGTCTAAAGCTGGACATGGTACAGCCTTCTCGCTCCAAATTCCCCTCGATCAAAAAATTGCTCAACTTATCGTCTGTCAAGCTAACTCCAGAGTCTATGCATTTATTGCCGATTCTGTAGAGCAGATTTGTCTATCCCAGTCGGAACAAATTATCCAAACTCAAGCGGGACGCATGTTATTTTTGCAGTCTTCTGGCAGATCCAGTGGCTTCCTTGGTTGTGCTCATGAGCATCTAACAACAGAAATGCTCGTCCCTATCCACTTATTGACTGATGTGCTGACTTGTCCTAACCACCTTCCCACCTCAGTTACTACTTACAGCACAGATACACTAAATGCTTTCAAACAGGATAAGCCTTTATTAGTATTTCGTTACTTAGACAAACGATGTGCTTTAGAATTAGATTGCATCATCGGCAAGCAATTCTCTACGATCCATCCTCTGGGGGAAGCAATCCCAGTTGCTGCTTATATCCAAGGAACTAGCATTCTTGCCAATGGGCAACTTAGCCTGGTTTTGGATGGTCGCCTTCTCACAAAATCTCTCACTTGAACTAGCCACGTAAAACCGGCGATCGTCACAAGTCCTGTGAGATTGTGCTTGTAACACGCACTCCCAAGTAATAGACGTGAGCAAAAAGAGGGGCTTCGGCATTCCTTGGCAACCGCGCCAGAACAGTGGCAAGACAACACCGATCCGCGTACCTATTGCGCTCAAAGATGACATTTTGGCTTACGCTAGAGCGGTAGATTCTAAAACGTCTCTGACAGGAGAAGCGATCGCAGTGCTTATCGAAATTTTGGGTTTAAAACCCCGTCCTAAAGGAGCGGCTTTTCAAGATCCTTGAATATATTTTTTAAGAACTTCGAGTGGCGCACCACCAACAGAAGACACGAAGTAGCTAGGACTCCACAGGGCTTGTTTGCTATAGGGTTTTGGGTATCCGGCTTGACCGTACCTACGACTAGATACCCCTTTTAGTGCATTAACAATTTGAGATATTGAGAGCTTGGGCGGAAACTCAATTAATGCGTGAATGTGGTCAGATTCTCCGTTAAATTCAAGTACATTAAAATTCATCTTTTTTGACACTTCTATAAATGACGTGTGGATTAGTTCAAGGCTTTCAGCAGTAAAAATCTTCCTTCTATACTTAGTGATGCAGACCAAATGTATTTTTAGGTCTGAAACACTATGCCTTTCATGTCTTAAACTACTTGTCATTTTTGACTGACCAATATAGAATATTTTAGCAAACCAATTTTAGCACAAGGAATGAAAACTAGGTATCAGTATAGATTTTACCCAACAGACCAACAAGGACAGAGTTTAGCTCAGTTGTTTGGTTGTGTTCGGGTCGTCTGGAATGATGCTTTAGCTTTTTGCAAGCAGTCTGAAAAATTACCGGGATACAACAAACTCTCGGCAATACTCACTCAAGCGAAAAAGACTGATGAGAGAAAATGGCTATCTGATGTTTCTTCAGTGCCATTACAGCAGTCTCTTAGGCATTTAGATGTTGCTTACAAAAACTTTTTCAATTCTCGTAATGGGAAAAAAAAGGGTGGTAAAATTGGCGCACCAAGATTTAAGAAGAAAACTAACTCGCAGTCTGCTGAGTTTACTAAAGCAGCGTTTTCCATCACAGAAGGAGAGGTATATCTCGCTAAAATTGGAGCAATGAAGCCAATTTGGTCAAGAGAATTACCATCTGAACCTAGTTCAGTCACAGTAATTAAGGATTGCGCTAATCGCTATTTTTTGAGTTTTGTGGTAGAGGTTCAACCTATTCTTGCTGCTGCTAAAAACCAAAGTATCGGTATTGATTTGGGATTAAAAACTTTTGCTGTAATAAGCAACGGAGAAAAGGCTCTCAGCCCTAACTATTCAAAGTGTGACCGCAAAATTCGTAAATTACAGCGAAAACTAGCGCGTCAACATAAAGGCTCAAAAAGAAGAAATAGAACTCGTGTAAGAATTGCTAAAATACACAACCAAATTTCCGATACTAGAAAAGACTTTTTACATAAGCTGTCAACCAAGATAATTAACGATAACCAAGTAATTGTTTTGGAAGATTTAAACGTATCAGGAATGGTAAAAAATCGTAGGCTATCTAGGGTGATTAGTTTGCAAGGATGGCGAGAATTTAGAATCCAATGCGCGGCCAAATCAGAAAAGTTTACCCGTGATTTCCGAGTAATAGACAGATGGCAACCAACAAGCCAAATATGCTCATGCTGTGGTTTTCGTTGGGGGAAAATTGACCTATCTGTTCGCTCAATACTTTGCTTGAGTTGCGGTACTGAGCAAGAAAGAGATGAAAATGCTTCCAAAAACATAGAGATGGTCGGGATGGGGCATCGCCACGATCTTAAACGGACAGGGAGTGACTATAAGACTGTTTCGACAGCGAGTTACTGTGAACTGTCAAGTGTTTCTCCGACCTTCAAGGTCGGTGAGTATGTCAAAGTCGTAGATAAGATAAGAGAGTAACATGCTCCTCACACACAAGTAGCAATGACCTCAACCCTGCAGAAATTTCCTCGTCTCAATGCTCCGACGCTGCACAAGTTGCCCAATGGTTTGACAATCATTGCTGAGCAAATGCCAGTTGAAGCCGTAAACCTCAACTTATGGATAAAAGTTGGTTCTGCTGTCGAACCTGATGCCATTAACGGCATGGCTCACTTTTTAGAACACATGATTTTTAAGGGAACAGAACAACTAGCTAGCGGCGAATTTGAACGTCGAATTGAAGAGCGGGGTGCTGTCACCAATGCTGCTACTAGCCAGGACTATACTCATTACTATATAACTACTGCCCCCAAAGATTTTGCCGAGCTTGCGCCACTACAAATAGATGTAGTATCAAATGCGAGTATTCCTAATGATGCCTTTGAACGTGAGCGATTGGTAGTTTTGGAAGAAATTAGGCGTTCAGAGGATAATCCCCAACGGCGGACATTTCGGCGGGCGATGGAGACGGCCTTTGATTATCTACCCTATCGCCGTGCAGTATTGGGACCAGAATCGGTGATTGCCGAACTTAAACCTCAGCAGATGCGAGATTTTCATACTAATTGGTATCAACCCCAGTCAATTACTGCCGTAGCTGTGGGCAATTTGCCCGTAGAAGAATTAATTGCAACTGTTGCAGAAGGATTTACAAAAGTCATTCCCCATTACCCCTTATCCCCAGAGGGGACGCCACCTTCCCCACTCTCCAGTACAGACGCGATTAATCGTGTCTCTGCCCACTCCCCACTGAATCCTGAATCAGCATTTACAGAAATTGTTCGTCGAAAATTTATCGATGAAAGTCTGCAACAAGCAAGGCTAGTAATGGTTTGGCGGGTTCCAGGAATGACTCAGTTAGATCGCACCTATGGATTGGATATTTTAGCCGGAATTTTGGGCCACGGACGGACATCAAGATTAGTGAGGGATTTACGAGAAGAACGGGGATTAGTTTCTTCGATTTCTGTGAGCAACATGAGCAACGAACTGCAAGGGATATTTTATATTTCAGCTAAATGTGCTGTAGAAAATTTAGCTGCTGTAGAGGATGCGATCGCTCAACACATTGGCAAAATACAAACAGAGTTGGTAACAGAATCAGAAATAGCTCGCGTGCAGCGACGAGTAGCCAACAGATTTATATTTAGTAACGAAACACCAAGCGATCGCTCTGGGTTGTATGGTTATTATCAATCTTTGGTGGGAGATTTGGAACCCGCTTTTAACTACCCAGCGATTATTCAGAGCCAAGATGCAACAAACTTGATGCAAGCAGCCAAAGAGTATCTATCTCCAGATGCTTATGGTGTAGTTTTCGTCAAGCCGTAAATTAAGTATGGGGAATGGGGCAAAACAGTTCCGAGTTTCGAGTTCCTCGGCAAGCGAGTAAAGAAGTGAGATTCCCCACTCAGCACTCTAAGCCGAGGCACTCCTGAAGGGCATGGGGCATGGGGCATGGAGAAGAGGAAAATAATTAATTCGGACTTACGCAAAAACTCTCTAGAATTTTTATTACTTCTCTGCGAGACGCTACACGAACGTGTCCTTTGCGTCTTTTGCGGTTCGTTTTTTCATAATTTTGCGTAAGTTCTATTAATAACCAATACCCAATGCCCAGTTACTAATCTAAAATCCAAAATCCAAAATTGCATGATGTGGACTCAAATCGACACCCATATTAGCCAGGTGACTGGCGAAAAATTTCAAAGTCAGCAACGGCGATCGGTTGGTGGCGGGTGTATCAACCAAGGTTATGCTGTTTCCAATGGTGAGATAACCTACTTCCTCAAGCTAAACCAGGCATCCCAAGTTGCGATGTTTGAAGCTGAGGCGTTGGGTTTAGAGCAAATGCTAGCAACAGCTAGTATTCGCGTTCCCAAACCAATTTGCTGGGGTACTGCTGATAATTCTAGCTACATCATCCTGGAATGGTTAGAACTTGGTAGCAGTAATACTAAATCCTGGGAAGAAATGGGGCGCAAATTGGCAGCAATGCACAAATCTCCCAGCAGTCAAGGTTTTGGTTGGAAAATTAACAATACCATTGGTTCCACACCCCAAATCAATACTTGGACAGCAGACTGGGTGGAATTTTATGTTAAACATCGCCTGGGTTATCAATTTCAATTAGCAAGGCGGCGGGGAGGTAATTTCCCTAAAGAAGATAAGTTATTAGCGGCGATTCCTGAATTGTTGGCAAATCGTCAAGTGCAACCTTCCTTGGTACATGGCGATTTATGGGGCGGAAATGCTGGGTGTACTGCGTCGGGAGAACCAGTGATATTCGATCCAGCAACTTATTTTGCAGATAGAGAAGTTGATATCGCCATGACAGAATTATTTGGTGGTTTCCCAGCAGCATTTTATAAAGGTTACAACGAGGTATTGCCGTTAGATGCAGGCTATGAGCAGAGAAAAACGCTCTATAACCTGTATCACATTCTGAATCACTTCAATTTATTTGGCGGCGGTTATGGTTCGCAAGCCAACCGGATGATTGACCAGATTTTGCGCTAAGTAGAAGATTGCAGAAACACATGAACACACGATTAGTTGATTCACTGCTGCAAATCATCACCTCCCTCACTCTGGAAGAACGTCTTTTACTGCAAGAACGGCTCAACAGTTTGGCAATTCAATTAACTCCAGATGTTTGTGGTGGGCAACCACGCATTCGCAACACCCGCATTCCTGTGTGGACACTAGTAGCTTTTCGCCAGCAAGGAGCAGATGATGCAGAATTGCTGCGTAATTATCCCACCCTCACCAATGATGATTTAACAACAGCATGGGCATACTACGCACAGCACGAGGAAGAATTAAATCGTGTGCTGGCTGTTATCAATGAGGACGATAATGCTTAAGCTTTACTCCAATGAGAACTTTCCAATGGATATGGTGCTAGAACTCCGCCAGCGTGGTTATGATGTCCTCACCTCCCAAGAAGCCGGACAAGCTAATCAAGGAATCCCAGATGAATATGTTCTTACCTTTGCAACCCAAAACCAGCGAGTCGTTATCACCCTCAATCGTGAGGACTTTATCGCCCTACACCGTAGCGGGATTTCTCACCAAGGCATAATCGTTTGTAAAACTGATAGAGACTACACAGGATGAAACACACGCTCTCTACGCCCATCTGCAACAAACAGAGGACTTGAAAAATCGCCTCATTCAAGTTAAAAAGCAGAATCAGCCCAAATCTAGCCAGCAAGTTTTCGTCATTCAGGAATATTAACTAGATAATTAACAGAGCAGGCTTTTCGACCTACCCCACAAGACTTAACTCCTAGTTTCGATATCGTATAACTGGCATAAGGTGAGGAGTTTTTGTTTGAGGCGATCGCGCACATTTTCAGGTAATATCACTACACAATCTGGCGCATACTGCATGACTTCGCGGCTAAACCAAAATGTACTAGATACTCGCCTGACAACTCGCCGGACTCGCGCTTTATCTGGTAGCCATTCATTAATATTGTCTTCTGGTTTAGCTTGATAGGCAAAAGCCAAGCCAGCAAATAAGTGCATCTCGACTTCGATCCGATCTAAATTTGAGTGCCACTCCCCCTCAATTGGTACGATTGCTGCTTCAGGGATGCGGTCTAGACGTAAGCACCAATTATGAATCAGTTCTGGTAAGTCCTGATTACCTTCCGTCTCATCACACCAACAGTCTAAATATTGTCGTCGCTCGTGCAAAGTAATTTGAGCATAACGAATACTGAAGCTCCAAAAGCGATCAGCAGCGTCGTGGTAGGAAATCTGAAAGGGTTGCTGGCGAAGGATATAACGCTCAATTTCCATCTGCCAAGGTGGAGGCGGAGTTTTTAAGAAACGTTCTATTTGTTTTCGTAGAGGAAGAGAAACTTCACTACGTTCTAAGAGCAAACTAGCAATGACTTGGGCCTCTTCAAGCTGTCCTGTATCCGTTAAGGTTTGGATAGCCTGGGCTAATACTCGAATACGGTTTTCTGACCAGTTGTTATTTGGGGCAACTAGAAATTGCTGACGAGCGATCGCTTCTACCAATGCAGAAATATTCGGCCGCTCACCCCGCATCACACCTAACTCACGAGCGATCGCTTCAAGCTGAGATTTGTCTTCGTCAGAAATAGACAAAGTAATGGACTGACCTTTGCGGCTCATTAGCACTCCTTTTGCCTCCTACACGGACAATTTTATCTTTTGCCCTTGTCATTTTTTATTTTGTCTGCAATATTAGGTAAATAAGTCTAATACGGATAAATAAAATTTCCATACGGACAGAATTATGGAGTTTAAATATCGCATTACTCTCAAACCTGTTTACTCCCAAACCGTCCCTACACTTGACGGGGTGAAATTACCTAAAGATTGGTCGCTTTCTTGGCATCAAGCCGCAACTTTAGAAGCGTTGCGCGATCCAAATATTGATGTCGTGTTCAACACTGCGATGACTGGCGATGGTAAAAGTCTAGCGGCTTATCTAGAGGTGCTTCAGGGAGAATTTTCTGCGATTGGACTTTACCCAACCAATGAACTCGCCCGCGATCAAGAAACGCAGATTAGAGGATATGTTGAGAAATTCCAGCCAGAAAATCAGCCGCGTGTAGTGCGCCTGAGTGGGGCTGATTTAGAGATTTATGCTGAAAATGAAGGATTGAAAAAAGGAGCTGCGATCGCAACTCTCACTAACCAGAGAGAAGCATTATTAACCAACCCTGATATTTTTCACTACTTGCATAGAGGTGCTTACATAATTCGTGGCGATAGTCCAGATAAGTTATGGGGCAGAATTGATAAAGATTTCGACTTATTTATTTTTGATGAATTTCATGTTTTTGCTGCTCCCCAAATTGCTAGTGTGATTAACACAATGTTGTTAATTCGCTGCACAAATCGCCGCAAAAAATTTCTGTTTCTCTCAGCCACACCTAATACAAACTTAATTGGGCGATTAGAAAAAGCAGGATTTCGTTGTAAAGAAATTGATCCTCTAAAACAAAATAAATATCAATTTGCCGATACATCAGAACAACAACAGCAACTGCAAACACAGGGATGGCGGCAGGTAGCACGGACAATTTTGTTGAATTTTATTCCTTTGGAATCGTCATTTAAAGCTTCGGAAACCTGGCTAAAAGAAAATAGTGAGTTAATTTTGGCTCAGTTTCAGCAGTATCCAGGAAGTAAAGGCGCAATCATCCTTAACTCAATCGCAGCAGTCAAACGCCTAACTCAAATTTTTCGGGAAATATTACAGCCTTACGGATTAAAAGTTGGAGAGAATACAGGGCTATCGGGAAAAGGAGAAAAGGAGCGGAGTCTTGCTGCTGATTTGGTTATTGGTACTAGCACAATTGATGTTGGAGTTGATTTCAAAATCAATTTCCTAATTTTTGAATCATCCGATGCAGGTAACTTTATTCAACGTTTAGGACGCTTAGGAAGGCATGATGAATATGAAAAAGATGGTCAAAAAATTAAGTTTGAGAACTTCACAGCTTTTTCTCTAGTTCCTAACTTTTTAGTAGAGCGTTTGTTTAAAGGGGATACTCCACCGTTAGAAATGAATAGTATTTGCGATCGCCCCTCTTTTCACAATACAATTACTGAGAATTATCGACAAATCAATGATTTTCGTGGTTATTATCGTCGATGGGGGGCTGTGCAATCATTTTGGCTATATTACCAACTGAGCGATCGCACAATTAAACAACAGTATGCACAAAGCCGAGACAAGTTTCAAGCAGCCTGTGAGGAAGTATTTGAAACTAGTCTGAAGTCACAAGCTGGACGTATTCAAGGCTGGGCCAAAGATTGGCAAGCGCTTTCAGGTAAATCAGCAAATCCTATTGCTGAGGATGCTGCTAGTTTTCGAGGTTCAAGTCCTCTGCAATGTGGTTTATACGATGAACAGGAAGAAAATAAGGCAGATAGATTTAAAACTTATGATTTACCTGGAATTTTGGGCAACTTAGAAATTGAAATGTGGACTAAAGAAGCGTTTATGCGAAGTTTGACAGAAACCGCAGAACGCACAGGACAACCCATTGCCAAAGGTAGATTTGCTCATTGTCTAGCATTTATGAAATTGCGTGACTACCGAGAGGAACGGCTGAATTGGAAGTTTACCTATTCTGGTAACTTGCAGCCAATTGCTGACGCTTGGAAAGTTCAGGTTTTGACTGGTGTGGAAATTTGGCAGGCTGACAACCCCTTGCCAGGACTTAGAGAAATTAGCAAACAACTCAAAAAAAAGGGTTTGGTCTGTTACGTGATTCGCCGTCCTCTTGCTGAAGTGCGGATGCGGCTAAGACTACCGATGAATTTTCAGATTTATGGCATCAGCGATCAGTATAGCTTTCATGATGCTACTGCGCCCTATGCGATCGCTTTTGGTCACTCTGCGCTGCTGCTGGATACGCTTGCTTACACGTTTAAAAGCAAAGGAGATGAGATATGGGTTGTTTGAGGTTTCAATCCCTGATAGGGATTTTAGTTAATGTGACGGAGAAAAGCTTACGCCAGTAAGTTCAGACGTATTTATTTCAATCCCTGGTAGGGATTCAGTTTCACTATTCTTTGGAAAGAACTGTACTCCGTCTAGTTTGATTTTAGCATCATTAAGTTACGGACATATTTAACTAGTCAAATAACTCTTAACTTAATGGCTTTACATTGGCTATCGTTTGCGATAGCGTCTGACTAAACGATCACTAAGGCAAGTAAACAAGCAAACAGCCTGTAGAGATTGGATGTAAAAGTTGTTATTGAGAATACAAAGATGCGAAACCTAAAAAGAACTAAGGTTGATCTATTACTAGAAGTTTTATCGGATGGCGAGTGGCATTGGGGTGACGAGTTGGCAGTAAAAGTAGGCTGGCGTTTTGGAGATCCTGTTGACAAAGCTAGGGAAAGAGGCTATCCAATCATTAGAGAGCGGCTTGGGCTTAAACACAGATATCGGATGCTGAAAGATTGACTAATTCTAGCGATCTCATAAGGACTTACCTCTAATTAGACAAATTCTCTGTTAAAGAGGGGTACTAGCTAGAGAGCTTTGTGTGAGGTTACAGGATTCTATCTGCTTGCGGTGTTTTTACACTTTTTTAGCTTGCGGCATTAAGTCCAAACATAAGTCATCTCAACCCCCTGAAGCTAAAAAATTAGACTTTTCGCTAACGGCTGGTTAAGTAAGTTACTTGTTAAACCAAACACAGAGCTGGATTAAGGTAGTTTCTACCGGAGTCCCCCTCTATGACGGGCCAGCAGAAAAATTTTTCAGACGATTACAAATATCTGCTAGTTGAAGTTAAGCAGCAAATTCGCACTGCCCAGTATGAGGCGCTGCAAGCAGTGAACAAAAAAATTATCGCACTCTATTGGAATATTGGAAAAATGATTGCTACTCAGCAACAAAAAGCAAGTTGGGGCAAATCTGAAGTAGAACAGTTAGCAAAAGACTTACAAGCAGAGTTTCCAGGAATTAGCGGATTTTCTGCTGCTAACCTCTGGCGGATGAGGCTTTTTTATGAATCCTATGTCAACAATGAAAAACTCGCACCAATGGTGCGAGAAATTGGATGGAGTCACAATTTGGTCATTGTAGAGAAATGCAAAGATGACCTAGAACGAGAATTTTATATCAGAATGACTCGTAAATTTGGCTGGACAAAGAATGTTTTGATTCACCAAATTGAAAATCAAACCTATGAAAAGACTCTGTTGAATCAGACTAACTTTGATAAAACTGTTCCAGCAGAAATCCGTAACCAATTAAAACTAGCTGTCAAAGATGAATATACTTTTGATTTCTTGGAACTAGCAGATGAACACAGTGAACGACAGCTAGAACAGGCGATTTTGGCAAGAGTTGAACCATTTTTACAAGAAATGGGCGGGATATTTGCTTTTATCGGTAGTCAATATCGGCTAGAAATTGATGAAGAGGAATATTTCATAGATATTTTATTATATCATCGCCGCTTAAAGTGTTTGGTAGCGATAGAACTTAAAATAGGTAAGTTTTTACCTGAATATGTTGGCAAGATGCAGTTTTATTTAGCTGTTTTAGATGACACGGTAAAGCTAACTGATGAAAATCCTTCCATTGGAATTATTCTTTGCAAGTCTAAGCAGAGAACGATTGTTGAATATGCCCTGAAGGAATCTAATAAACCAATTGGTGTAGGAACTTATCAAGTGGTTTCAACATTGCCTCAAGAATTAAAAAATCAGCTTCCCGCTCCAGAGCAAGTTGCCAAGTTGCTAGAAGGCGTGGAGTAAAAAAATGGAGTTTAAAAATGTCTAATGATGATTGGTTATCAGGTGATTTTGGTTTTGATGGTGATTCTTCAGACCGCACTATTGAAACTGAAGGTGAGTTACTAACACTCAAGTTATTACGAGAAGCAATTCAATCTCAAAATCCTGATGATAAGGTAATGGCAGACTTTAGTGAGTATGTTTTACCAAATCTGTTGCGAATAGCGATTGGTGTAACAGCGAAAGGCGGTAAGTTTTTTGATGAAATTGACCAACAGCGAGAAGCTGAAGGAAAAACTAAAGTCAGACGAGATAACGCGGCTGATCAATCACTGAATACTCACTTACTCAATGGTTTATTCCCCGCTAATTTAATTGAGAAACGTTTAGAAAAACTCAATACCACAGTGCAGCGAGTGGTGAAAGAGCGAGAGCGTAGATTAGTAATCGCTGGATTTATTTTACATGATTTTGAAAAGTTTCCTGATGTACCTGAAAACTGTCGCAAGCTACCGTTAGCAGAACATCGTGAAATTATTGATAAAAAAGTTCACCAGTTAGGACTAGATAACTTTATAAATCCAGAAAATCCTGAAGCTTATCGAGAGTATCTAGATGATTTATTGTGCATGGCTTATAATGCTCAACGTCGCTGGGATACTAACTGGAATTTTTCGGAGTTTGGGTTGAATCCTCTTCTCAAAGACCGTACCCTTCGCAGTTTATCTGATTTAACTTGTTTAGCTGATTCTCTCGCCTCAATTGTTAAACATCCCCAGGATGCAGAACATCCTAGACTCAAAGAAATCATCCACAGCCTCAGTGATGGACAATTAAAATTTACCTATCACAGCATTGCTGAGAATCGTGGTGTTTTAACTAATGTGGTGAATAATGCTTTAATTCAGGCTCATACTAGTCTCAATACTGATGAGCATACCTACTATGAACCTTTGTTATATCTGCCAATAGGCGTAATATACTTGGCTTCGCGCAATGCTCCAGCTATCTCGCCAGAAGATTTACCAGACCGTGTAGTTAACAGTATTAAATCGCTTTGTGCAGGTCAATTACGCCTCAGACAAACAGGATTTGGTAGAGATGGCAAAGGCATGAAATATGCCGAATATTACAACTTATTTTTTGATGATATAAACTTGATGAAAGTAGCCTTAAATGCTACATTACGCATCTTAAACCCTAATAAAGGCTCTGTCGCTAAAAGTCGCAGCGAAAATCTGAATAAGTTTCAGCAACAAAATGTTTTATCTGCTGATTATGACTTTCAATTTGAAGACGATATTCGCATTGACCAAATAGCAGAATTTGGTGATTTAGTTAGCCGGAAGATTTGGGAAGAAACAGTTAATCGGGTTGATTCTGCTCGTAAAAAAGATAAAAAGCTGCCAGCAGTTCCCGATTTTGATTTAACTCACAAAGTTGCAGAATTTTGGAATTTAGCAGAATGTTTACCCCAAATTAGAGAAATTCAACGCATTAATGAAAGTCTCAAAGAAAACAAGTTAAAGGGGAATACTGGAGGAGTACCTTATGAATGGTATTATCTGGCAGCTAAATATTTAGAACATCATCCAGGAATTGAAGATGTACGCGAACCTTGTCAGCAAGTCATTGACTATTTGACAACCTTAATTTTCCCGATAATTTCTCAGTATGAATTGCCTGATGGTTGGGATGATTTAAGGCTTTGGGTAAAACGAGTGGTGATGTTACCAGGCACTAATCAAGAGTTATCTGTTAAAACTCAAGTTGAAACATTCCTAAATGAGTTAAGTAATTACAATGCTGCTAAAAAAGCAGGGCGAGGGAAACAATTAATCTGCTCAATATCTCATTCTGCTTACACGGTTACTGAGCAAATGGAATCAGCAGTTTTATTTACACCTCAAGTTTATACAAACAAGCAAATGTTAGGAGGTTCTAACGCTAAACGTAATATCTCCAGTATTGCAAGTGTGGAGATGATGCTAAGGCAAATCTTGATGAATCAAACTCAAGCTGTAGGTAAGCGATTTGAAGATGGTAAATATCGTTATCTCTACTTTTATCCCACTTATTACTTTACTCCAGAAACGAACAAGTTTTTGCAGAAAGCTTACAATGGTATTGCTCAAACTCGCTTTGATACGAGCGTTCGCAATCATTTTATCAGTAAGGATTTACAGGCTAACTTGGGGCGCGATCGCTACCAAAGTGTAGATAGTTTCTTAATTGATGAAAACCTCCAGCGTGACAAGGATCGCACCTTTAAGCTTTCCTATCCTGAAGACCAGCCTTTAACATTTTACTTCATGGCACTCCCGCCAGGAAGAGACAGCACCGATACAGAATCTTGGGTAATGCCAACTTGGTTAGCGTTTGCTTTCCCGATGATTTTAGATGTTAAAACTGTAGTCTCTGAGTCACCGATTCCACCCTTTAATGATGGTGCTGAGTTTGAGGAAAGCGTTTTCCTTGATAGTGCGCCTCATGCTTTCCGTGCTTTAGTAAGGCGCGATCGCTTCCGTCTTGACTACATCCTCGAAGGTTGGAACGAAAACGGCATCCAATACCCAGCACCTTTAAATGTGCTTACCGCCGCTTATGCCATTCATTTAGATGTGAATGCTAAGCAGGGTAAGTCTGGTTACGATGCCAACTGGGGGAGATTTACAGAACTGGCTAAAGATTTTGAAACCAGTCCACTGTACGTCTTTTCTTATCTCAATCGCTGGGTGCGTAACCAGGGTTCGGAAACAGCACGAATCGAGAAAATCCGGCTTTATGCCTATCATTTTTATCCTTGTTTTGACCCTTATATAAAATATGACACTAATATGGAGCAATTAATTGTGGGAGAAGTATCAAGCCTGAATCATCCTAAGAAATTAACAGATTTATACCGCCGATTTTACCGAGCTAATAAGCGTTATAATCCCAAGTCTAATGCTGTGTTAAAACCAATTGATATTGCGGCTGAAACTATACTCAAAGCTGAGTCAAGTGTGTTTCAAGGAGAAACATTAGTTGCGGCTGTTGCAGCAGAAGTTTTTAAACTCATGGATCGTGTTCATTCTTCTACTGCTGAAGGACGTTGGAGCATGAGCAAACGAGAAGAAGAACGGCAAGCTGTTCTAGATTTTGCCAAGTATTTTGTAGTGGAGGTATTTGATAAATCATTTGCAGGCGATCGCGCTCGTTTGGCAGGCCGTCAACTCAACTTAATTCGAGATACCTGCGAGTTTCTTTATCGTCTTGAAGATGATAAAGAGAATGCAGGCAAAAATGAAAAATCTGCGGAAATAGATAACGAGAATGAGTAGGAATTTACCCTAACCATTTTTACTGGAAACGTAAACAAGTAATGAATAATTCTTTGGAGATAAATCATGGTACTTTTAAAAACTGTTGAACCAAAATTTTTTCAAGCTGAAATTCCTTATAAACCAATGGGGAAATATGTTCATTTTTTAACCATCCGCATTACAGAATCTTATCCACTATTCCAGACAGATGCAGAACTGAATAAAGCACGGGTAAGAGCAGGAGTTAAAGATAAAACCACAATTAGCCGTTTGTCAATGTTCAAACGCAAACAGTCTACTCCAGAGCGTTTAGTCGGTCGGGAATTACTGCGTAACTATGGCTTAATGACGGCTGAAGAATGCGAATACAATGTGAATTTCGCAATGGATAACCCTGATTGCATCATTTACGGATTTGCTATTGGTGACTCTGGATCGGAAAAATCAAAAGTTGTGGTAGACACAGCATTTTCAATTACAGCTTTTGATGAATCACACGAAACATTCACTCTCAACGCTCCTTATGAAAATGGCACGATGGCTTCCAAGGGTGAAAATAATTCTAAACCTGGTGAAGTTACCAGTCGAATTAATCAACAAGACCACATTAGACCGCAAGTTTTCTTTCCTAGTATTGTTACTTTAAAAGACCCTACCGAGGCTAGCTTTCTTTACGTTTTTAATAACATTCTGCGAACTCGTCATTATGGAGCACAAACAACCCGTACAGGTCGCGTTAGAAACGAGTTAATTGGTGTTGTATTTGCTGATGGAGAAATCACCAGTAACCTGCGTTGGACTCAGGCAATATATGACCAAATGAAATCTAATAATACTTTAAATCCTCCCGATCCGCTAGATGAAGATGATGTAATCACTGCTGCTAAAAATGCTATTGAGGCGTTAATGGCTGATGAGTTTATTGTTCATACAGATTTTGTTGGTGATACTTTTGTATCCCTCATTAATGAAGTCAAAACTTTAACAGGAAGTGAGAAAGGAATTCAGGCAATTTTGCAAAAGGCTGATGCAGAAGCTAAAGATTATGCCAAGAAGCATATCAGTAAGAAGAAAACTGCTGCTAAAGTGGGGAAAGAGTAATGGTGTTTATTTATCGCTGTCAATTGGAGTTGCATGACAGCCTGTATTTTGCAACTCGTGAAATCGGACGATTGTATGAAACAGAGCCAAAAATTCACAATTACGCTCTCTGTTATGCACTGGGATTAGTTGATAGCAAAATCTACTTTACTACCGTTGCTGAAGAACATTCTTATCGCTATTTTTGTCCTGAACAAGTGCCAAAATATGAGGAGCATTTAACGCCACTAAATCAACAGCAAATTTATGTAACTCCGGCGCGATCGCTCAATCATTCTGCCATTCTCAACACCTGGAAGTATGCTAACAACAACTACCACGTTGAAATGGAGAAAACACAAAAAAATATCCCTAGTTTTGGCAGAGCAAAGGAAATAGCCGCAGAAAGTCTATTTGAGTTTTTTGTCATATCTCAAAAAGAACTCAAACTATCAAGGTGGATTCGCTTGGGTAAATGGATGAGCAAGGCTGAAGTGACGGTTGAACAATTACCGAAACCTAAAATTGTTGAAGGTATATTCACTTGTACCCATCCATTAAATCCTTTAGATGTCATGTTCACCAATCAAGTGATTAGCTATGATGTTGTGAATATGCCTCCAGTCAGCTTAATTCAGAATGTTCAAATGCGAGGTCAATACTATCAATTTGATGGCATTCAAAACTTGAAAATTCCAGCACGGATGGAATATCGGTTTCGGAGTTAATTACTTCCCAAAACCTTTACCACGGTTTTTATTTTTTACTGGCTCTAGTGTCATTAGCTCTGCTTTAAAACCTTTGGAATCTTGCAATATTAACTTACGTATTCGCTTGCTTTGGTAAGCTTGCACTTCAGCAGCTAGAGGATGATTAGAGTCAATTTTTAGGTGAGTAATAGAAGAAACATATTTTTCTTTACTTTCGGGATTATTTGGCTCTTTTAGTCCGCACATAATCCCGCCTTCATCTCCTGAATAACCAACGAAATCAATTTCAAACTCTCTGTCTGGATCGGCGTTTTCCCCTTTTTGCTTTAATGTCTTTAAAAACTCTTTCCCTGCTCGTGCTTTAATGGGTAAGTTCTCTTTAAGTTTTTCAGTTAGTGCCTTTGCTGCATTGTAATCATCAATTCTCATTGGTTTTTCTCCCTATGCAGTTTTCCTCACCTAAAAGAATACTACTATCATCACTCGACAGCCCTTAAAATTTTAGATACCACATTCAGCGATCGCTCCCCACCCGTGAAACACTATCAACAACAATCCAACGCCTTCCCCAGCGATTACCTAAACAACTTGTGGGGAGAAATCCAAGCTTGTCCTTATTTTGCGATCAACAACCTTAACCGCGATTTTGTCGCCACTAAAGGATTTTCCGTAGTATTTCAGCGTTCTGGATTAGCAAAAGTAGAACAGCAGTTTCCCTACTTCAAGCCTTACCTTGATTTGGCTCTCCAGCCGAATTGTAATGCTTTTTACCTCAATCCTTTACAGCTAAAGGAAGGCTCCCGCGTCGATGCGCATATTGATCGCTCCTTACGTTCCTACAGCAAAACCATTGAACCGCCTGCGGTTGTTAGTGTGCTTTATGTGCGAGTACCAGCAGATATGGAAGGGGGAGAACTGGTATTGCGATCGCACAAACGCCAACTTGGGCAAATTAAGCCCCAATTCAATACTTTAGTTTATTTTCAAGGTGATTTAACCCATTCGGTTAACGCTGTCAAAACCCCAGGAAATCGCTTAAGTTTAGTTTGTGAACAGTATAGTTTGAGTGATGCTGAACTCCAGGAAATCCCTGAGTTTACTGTAGAGTCAAGAAGCACTCAGTCTACAACCAAAAAGAGAAAGTATGCCTCATAGTTTAGTGTTGAATTTGCTACCTCAATCGCCCATTCCACCACAGTATCTTACAGGTAGACATCTCCACGCTCTATTTTTAACCCTTGTTAGTTCAGTAGATACGACATTGGGCGATCGCTTGCATGATTCCACTGCTGACAAAGCTTTCACTCTTTCACCTTTACAAATTAGTAATACAAACTCCCCCGTATTGAAGGAAGGTAGGGGGGGATCTAAGTTGCAATATTCACATCAACAACCCATCTCCGCCGGGACTCCTTGTTGGTGGCGCATCTCTTTATTAGATGACACTTTATTTGGCAAACTTACTCAACTCTGGCTAAATCTTAATCCCAATCGCCCTTGGCATCTTGGCCCGGCTGACTTGTATATTACCAGCATTCAAGGCACACCCCAATCTATTCAACCTTGGGCAAATGCCACTACTTACGCTCAATTATACGAAGAAGCTAGCGAGCGCAATTCTTCCATTAACCTTAGCTTCTGCACGCCTACCGCCTTCCGTCAAGGACAGTATGATACTACCCTTCCTACCAGAGAATCTGTGTTTAATTCCCTACTTTCGCGGTGGAATAAATACAGTGGCATAGAATTTTCTCAGATTGCGATCGAGTCAATCTTTCCTTCTTTTGTCAACATTCACACAGAAATATTAGCCGACTCCCGCAGCAAATTCATTGGCATTATTGGCGAAGTTACCTATAAGATTTTGGGAGAAATTGAACCTATACAAATTAAGCAAATCAATGCCTTAGCTGACTTTGCTTTGTATGCAGGAATTGGTCGCAAAACAACTATGGGAATGGGAATGACACGGCGGCTATATTCTCCATAATTCTAATAATCATTTAAAAACCACCTCAGTTATGAATCAAACCGAATATATTTCAATCGCGGCATTGAATCAATATGCCTATTGTCCGCATCGTTGCTGGCGAATGTTTTGTACAGGCGAATTTACCGATAATCAATATACAATTGAAGGCACTACATTACACGATCGCGTCCACACAACAGGCGATTTACAACGAGGAGAAACTTGGCAAATTCGAGCAATTTGGCTAAAGTCTGAGCAATACAAACTCATCGGCAAATCTGACTTAATTGAAGCAGAATCTGGTCAAATTTATCCAGTTGAATACAAACGAGGACGCAAAGGCGAATGGGATAACGATGAGTTGCAAGTTTGTGCCCAAGCTTTATGTTTAGAAGAGATGACAGGACAAGCTGTTACTACTGGATATATCTATTATGCCCACTCCCATCAACGGCAATTAGTAGAGATTAATCAAGAGTTACGGCAAAGTGCGATCGCAACTATTCAATCTGTTACAAATCTCCTAGAAACAGGGATAATGCCAAAACCAGTTTACAGCAAACGCTGCCAAGGATGCAGTCTTTATTCGCAATGTTTACCCAAAGCAACCGATAAAGTCAAAAGTTATCAAGAAGTCAATTAAATTATACTCTGGCGAATTCTATTACCCAGCACCAATTATTACTAGAAATAATCAAAAATGGGAACAGTTTACGTAACACAAGCCGATGCTTTTATCGGCAAAGTTGACGAACGTCTCACCGTCAAAGCTGAACAAAAAACAATTTTGGATATCCCTTTAATTAAAATAGAGGGAATTGTAGTACTAGGACGGGCTACCGTTTCCCCCTCCGTTGTCAGTGAACTTTTAGAACGTCACATTTGTTTAACTTTTCTCACACAAAACGGACGATATTTAGGACGTTTAGAACCAGAAGTTACCAAAAATATCTTTGTTCGTAAAGCCCAATGGCAAGCTGTGGGAGAATCACAATCAGCAATACACTTAGTCAAAGGATTTGTGCGGGGGAAATTAAAAAATTACCGCCATAGCTTACTTCGCACTCAACGAGAACATCCTGATGTTGATTTGAATAATAACATCACTCGATTGGAACAGGCGATCGCACCAATTGAAAACACAAACAATATTGATTCCCTCAGAGGCTTAGAAGGTGCTGGTAGTGCAGCTTATTTTGGTTGCTTTCAACAGCTAATTAAAACCTCAGAATTTCAATTTGAAGCCAGACGCCGCCGCCCACCAACCGATCCAGTTAATGCCCTGCTGAGTTTTGGGTATTCATTGCTACGTCATGATGTGCAAAGTGCTTTAAATATTGTTGGCTTCGATCCCTATCTAGGATACTTACACGTTGAGCGTTATGGTAGACCTTCCCTAGCTTTAGACTTGATGGAAGAATTTCGTCCTTTAATAGTAGATGCTGTAGTGTTGTCGCTGATTAACAAGCGATCGCTAACCCTAACTGACTTTACCACCGAACCGCTCAGTGGTGCTGTGTCTTTAACCAAAGAAGGATTGCATACATTTCTTCGCGCTTACGAACAAAAGAAACAATCGAGTTTCAAGCATCCAGTCATGGGAAACAAATGCACCTACCAAGAATCCTTTGAAATTCAAGCGAGATTACTGGCGAAATACCTGATGAACGAAATCGATAAATATCCTCCTTTAATTCTCAAATAATTCCCCCACTCCCATGTATATTGTTGTCAGCTACGACATTCCAGAAGATAAACGTCGGACTAAAATCCATTCGATTCTGAAATCCTACGGACAATGGATGCAACTGAGTGTCTTTGAGTGCGATATCACTCCCACTCAGTATGCTAAACTGCGATCGCGTTTGGCTAAATTGATTAAACCCGACACTGACAGCGTTCGTTTTTATTTTCTCTGTGGCTGTTGTCAGCGAAAAGTCGAACGCATTGGCGGAGAACAGCCACGAGACGAAACAATTTTCTTTGCTGAGTCTCCTTCTAGCTAGGTTTCTGTATATCAAATGCGCGAAAAGGTAGGTGTAGAAATTTTACAGCCATAAAAAAGTGCTTCTATCCCAACTCCAGTAAGGCTTTCAAGCCATTATTCGCCTAATCCTCATCCGCGCAATCTCTGAAATGCTTATCAAAATACGATTTCAGCCTTTAAATTTTCCTGGCGCTCTTTCCAAACGAATTCTCTAATGCTATGATTGCTCCAGAATCGCGCAACCGCACCTTGAAAACTAAATACAGCTTGACTTTCAGGCTCCCGCCATTGCAATTCATCAAAATCCCTATTAGGGATTGAAACATAGTTTGATTGAAACCCCTTTCCACTGACTCGCCAAATTGCAATTCATCAAAATCCCTATTAGGGATTGAAACAAAAAGATTACAAGAGAGAGGAGAGTATGCACCGCATTGCAATTCATCAAAATCCCTATTAGGGATTGAAACAAAATCTGACTGTATTTTAACGCAGTAATCAGCAATTGCAATTCATCAAAATCCCTATTAGGGATTGAAACTGGACTAAGCAATTAGCATCGGTTGCATTTGCATTATTGCAATTCATCAAAATCCCTATTAGGGATTGAAACTTAAGCCTATCGATTTCCCAAAGTATCCATAGCAAGATTGCAATTCATCAAAATCCCTATTAGGGATTGAAACACAAAAAATTGCGCCATAAGCTCGGTGCCTACAGCATTGCAATTCATCAAAATCCCTATTAGGGATTGAAACTGCCCAGAAAAATGTGACTATTACAAAGAATTTATTGCAATTCATCAAAATCCCTATTAGGGATTGAAACCATACACATATATAAGTGTAACTGATAATAGAGTTATTGCAATTCATCAAAATCCCTATTAGGGATTGAAACTATTACCTTGTCTTCCACCATCAAACGTATTCCTAATTGCAATTCATCAAAATCCCTATTAGGGATTGAAACGTAAGTAAACTCCTGAGTAGATTCATTGTGTACCCATTGCAATTCATCAAAATCCCTATTAGGGATTGAAACTTAATGCTTTGATTACTGCTCAAAACAAGATTTAATTGCAATTCATCAAAATCCCTATTAGGGATTGAAACAGATGCATCTAAACACGCGGTAATCCCTAACTGTATTGCAATTCATCAAAATCCCTATTAGGGATTGAAACCTACCGAAGCCTCTTCTAAATCTTCGTACCATAAGGAATTGCAATTCATCAAAATCCCTATTAGGGATTGAAACATAGATGACTTCGGGCTAACCGAAGAGGACTATGAATTGCAATTCATCAAAATCCCTATTAGGGATTGAAACATAGAATAACAATTTAATTACAAGTTACAATATAATTGCAATTCATCAAAATCCCTATTAGGGATTGAAACTGAACAAATGACTGGTCATACTTTAACTGAACCGGATTGCAATTCATCAAAATCCCTATTAGGGATTGAAACTTGCTTAGATTTGTTAGCAGTGGTGCGGATAAAAAAATTGCAATTCATCAAAATCCCTATTAGGGATTGAAACCCAGCAATAGAAACTGGAATCCAAGTATCAAGCATTGCAATTCATCAAAATCCCTATTAGGTATTGAAACGTTTGGCACGTCGGCGTACTGCGATCGCATCTGATCGATTGCAATTCATCAAAATCCCTATTAGGGATTGAAACTTGTTTGGCGGTACTGCTTTGGTCATGCTTGGATCATTGCAATTCATCAAAATCCCTATTAGGGATTGAAACAAATTAATTGCAAGGAATCTGGCAACCGTATACAATTGCAATTCATCAAAATCCCTATTAGGGATTGAAACGATTATCTAACTAATAACTCACCTGATCTTTTTGATTGCAATTCATCAAAATCCCTATTAGGAATTCAAACATTTACTTATAGGTGTTCGTTATTTACTGAACACCTGAAGAATTTAATTAAGCTTCAGCAATATCTTTGTTAAGCCATCGCCTAACCGCTCAATAGATTCTTGCTGTTTGGGATTTTTTAACGTGCCATCAGCATTAAAGGCTTCATAAGCTTTGGGTACTGCTACTTGGTCGGGAAGTACCAAAACTTTGATATTTCCCAAGATAGACCGCAGGTGAACTAACCCCCGCAAACCACCAAGAGCGCCTGGGGAAGCGCTCATAATACTAGCAACCTTCCCTACAAAAGCAGTCAAAGCCAAAGGTGCTTCATTTGGATATGGACGAGATGCCCAGTCAATAGCATTCTTCAAAACTGCTGTGAGTGAACTGTTATATTCCGGCGAAGCAATCAGCAATCCTTGATGAGAAATCATCAAGTCCTTAAACGTGCGGGCGTTGGCAGGTAGTCCTTCTTGAGCTTCCAAATCTTCATCATACAGAGGTAAAGGCAAATCGCGGAGGTCTAGATAAGTCACTTCTGCGCCTGCTGCCTTAGCACCATCTGCCGCGATTTTTACCAATTTTTTGTTGTAAGAATCAATCCGGGTGCTGCCGGCAAAGGCGAGGATTTTGGGTGTAGATGCCATAATTCTACTAGGTTGAATGAGAAGAATTAACCTGTTCAGCTGCATTATCCTGTTTTCAGGCGATCGCTATTTGCTACCTTTAGATTTTCTTTACAAACTTTCTCTCAGATTATGGCGAATTGGTCAGACTCTTACCTCGGCAAGTTACGACAAATTGTAGGCGATCGCCTACTTCTGTTATTTAGCGTATACGTGATTATCGAGGATAACTTGGGGCGCGTTCTGTTGCAAAAACGAAGTGATTTTAAACTTTGGGGGCTACCTGGTGGCTATCCAGAAGTAGGTGAATCTGCCGAAGAATGTTCAGCACGAGAGGTTTTTGAAGAAACTGGTTTAACGGTTAAGCGTTTTGCAGCTGTGGGGTTTTCTTCCAACCCAGCCTTTGAAACTGTAACTTATCCTAACGGCGATCGCGTCCAAACCTTCAATTTGATTTTGCGATCTGTTGAATGGGAAGGCAGTCTTGCTTGCCTAGATGGAGAATCGTTAGCACTGGAATTTTTCGATTTGGCAGACTTACCTGCGTTAACGTCAAACGATCGCCCTGTTTTAGAAAAGTTTCAAGAATATAAAAAAAGCGGCGAATTTCAATTGTTTTAAAGCATTTTTTCCAAGAACTGTTTAGCGCGATCGCACTTAGGATTTTGGAAAAACTCGCCAGGAGTAGTATCTTCTGCTAAAATTCCCTGGTCGAGGAACATAATCCGATTAGCAACTTCTCTTGCAAAGCCCATTTCATGGGTGACGATCGCCATTGTCATTCCAGATAGCGCTAAAGCTTTCATCACTTCCAACACATCCTTAACCATTTCTGGATCTAGGGCAGAAGTGGGTTCATCAAACAAAATCATCTCTGGTTCCATTGCTAATGCCCGAGCGATCGCTACTCGCTGTTTCTGTCCCCCCGATAGTTTGGATGGATAGACAGACGCTTTTGGCTCTAAACCTACCTTAGCAAGCAATTCTAAGCCATGTTCTTCTGCTTTTTGCTTGTTTATTCCTTTCACTTTGATGGGTGCATAGGTGACATTTTGCAGCACACTCATGTGGGGAAACAAATTAAAATGTTGAAATACCATCACCAAATGCTGGCGCACCTTAGCGATGTTTGCTTTAGGCTTGGTGATTTCTTGCTCGTGAAAGTAGATTCTTCCTCTGGTGGGTTGTTCTAGTAAGTTTATGCATCGTAAAAAGGTAGACTTACCTGAACCAGAAGGGCCTAATATAGCAACCACTTCTCCTTGATAAAACTCGGTGGAAATATCTTTGAGTACGTCGAGTTTACCAAAAGATTTACATAAGAATTCTGTGCGAATTACTACATTATTCACTTTCCCGTAACCTCCTTTCTAAAGCGGATGCACCCAAGGTCATACCCATTACCAAAACATAGTAGATTAACCCTGCAAATAGCAGTGGTTCAAAATAAATATATTTGTTTGCACCAACGATTTGGGCGCTGCGTAATATTTCCACCACCCCAATGGTTGACACCAGCGCGGAATCTTTGAGCAATCCAATAGTTTCATTTACCAATGCGGGGAGAATGTTCTTCAATGCTTGGGGTAAAATCACATCCCACATCATCAACCAATAGGGAACACCCATAGACATCGCCGCTTCACTTTGCCCTTTATCCACCGCCTGAATCCCACCTCTGATGGTTTCCGACATATAAGCACCAGAATTCAGGGTAAAAGTTAACACCCCTGCCTCCAATGCGGAAATGTCATAGCCTGTAAGCTGGGGTGTTGCGTAGTAAACCAACGCCAACTGTAATAGCAAAGGTGTGCCTCGGAAAACAGAAGTGTAGGCGTTAGCAATCCAGGTAAGCGAATTGATGCCAATAATTTTTAATAGAGACAGGATTGTTCCCCAGATTAACCCCAAGGTTACAGATAATAGCGTGAACAACAAAGTTAAAGGGATTCCCCGCAGAATAAAGGGAATGTCTGGAAGAATTCTGGTGAAGTCGAGATTCAATCCGCCTTTGGCAGGAGTTGAAGATGCAGGATTGGCGCTAATGTTCTGTGAAAACCACTTGGTTACTAGTTTAGCCAATGTGCCATCGTCTTTCATTTTTTGAAGGACTTTGTTAAACGGTTCTACAAAAGAAGAACCTTTAGGAAAAGCGATCGCCGATCCACTTGCTTCCTCTGAAGGAATAATATTAAATTCTAAATCTGGGTTAGCTTGGGCAAATCCCTTAGCGACAGTATCCTCAACAATTGCTGCATCAATTCGCCCAGATTTGATTTCTTGAACTACTTCCGGCACTTTGTTGAGTTGCTTTAGCTGAATACCTGCAACTTTTTTCGCAATTTTCTGGGCATTTTGCTCTTGTATGGTTCCTAGTTGTACCCCAACCTTTTTTCCTGATAAGTTTTGGGGCTGCTTTAGGTTACTACCTTTAGGAGCGACAATCGTATCTTTAGCTTCGTAATAAATAATTGAAAAATCAATATTTTTTTGACGTTCTGGAGTTGGAGTCATCCCAGCCATGACAAAATCAGCGCGATTTGCTTGGAGTGCAGGAATTAATCCATTAAAATCGGATTCCATTATCTGAAGTTTAAACCCTAGTTTTTCAGCAAGGGTTTTGGCAATATCTATATCAAAGCCAACGATTTGGCGATCGCCTCCTTTAGTATTATAAAACTCATAAGGAGGATAATCTGGGGAAGTAATCATCGTCAGCGTATCTTTCCCTAAAGATGAAGCAGCTTTTAGAGAATTACTATGTCCGATAATGATGCTGATTACTACTGCTGCTAGAACCAGTATCGTTAATAGCCATACTTTTTTTTTCTTCATATAGGACTAATATTTGATTTCTGAAAAAGTTCCGTACATTTAAAGAGTGGCAAAATTAAAGGTAGTATGTCGGATAAACCACTCAAACATCCACTTCAGATCAGAGAACGAAGGAATCAAAGCATAGAAACGCCGTACCCATGTTTTAGCTTGTAACCAAATATCCTCAATTGGATTTTGTGATAGGTAATTAGGAGTAAAGCCAGGGCAAACGCATCTAAAGTATAAGAATCCTTTAATAGCAAGGGTTTTGGCGTTTTAAAATTTAACCTATTTTTTCGTCAATATCCTTATCCAGCAAGAGTTTCAGAAATACCGTGCGTTCGCCCTGGGAGCAAAGCGGATGCAAGTACCTTATCCACAGCTTGGCAAAAACAATAAGTCCTAAAAATTCCTTTAAGGTTTCCCGCAAGGTTTTTTAACGTATTGCCAGTAGTATCAAAGGTTTGAGAGTTCAAGCTACCTTATAAGCTAAACGCTTATTTACGAGTCATTTTGCCGATTTTGCTAACATTTTTGTCGGCTCTTATTTTGGCAAAGGTATTGATTGTTAGATTAGATAAGTAAGTCGGTACGATAAAATCATGGTATATTAAGTTTCAGAAAACCCTGGATAATTTATTAACTTACTTAAAATAACCTTTTCTTCCTAAAATCAAATGAAAATTGTTATATTTTGCTTTAGCTAGCCTATCGACCCTATCAGCCTTGACAATTGCTCCAGTTACTGGAAACGATATAGATACCGTATCGATCGATGACCAATAGTAATTTAACCCATAATAATATACAACAAAAATGGTATTATAATGCTTGGCATATATCGCAAACCAATGCTATTGGTAATCGTCGTTAGTGTATTGCCAACCGTTGTTTTATTGATCGTCTCTTATTTGCAGGCGATTGCCTATGCAAAGGGAAATTTAGAAGGCATCATCAAACTAGCAACGATTAAGACCGATCGACTATTAGAAGATGCGGATGCAATCTTACATCGCAGTAAAGTAGATCTTCAGAATGCAGATACTCAAACCTCAGTCAAGATTCTGCAACGACAAATCTATAATGATTTTCGCTTTCGAGAAGCAGGCATCATCAATACAAAAGGATTATTGACTCTGTCCAGTTTGGGAGTTATGAATGCGTCCGTACCTATATCTCCTATAAAGGCTCAATTTGACCCTAGAAATCCCGATCTGCAAATATTAGGACTGGGTAGAACCCAGATCATGCAGGAAAAATCCATTGTTTTGATGTTACAGGGTTCTGGAAAAATCAGCAGTATTTATCTGCTTGTCGATCCAGTCATTCTCACCAACTTTCTGGAGGCGATCCCCGATCTAGATTTAGGATCAAACGGCTTTATTGCCTATGTAGCAAGCGATGAACGTCTTCTCAGTGGAATTGGTTCTTTACCTCCAAACATTTATTCTGGCTTGCAAAATCCATCTTTTAAGACATTGCAAGTCACTCAATCGACTCGGAATGGCAGGATTACAATTGTGGGGGAGCTCGGTCGTAAGTGGGTATTGCGATATTGGTTACAACAATTGATTGTTGGTGTTCCGTTGAGTGTCTTCATTAGTGGGGTTTTAATCTATCTTCTTATCCGCCAAATACGTAAGCTCAACACACTAGATTATGAGTTAAGACGAGGACTTGCCCAAAAGGAGTTTGAGATTTATTACCAGCCCATTATAGATTTAGACACAAGGCAGTGCGTAGGCTCAGAAGCATTACTGCGATGGCATCACCCTCAAAGGGGACTTATTAACCCAGGTCTTTTTATTCCCATTGCCGAGGAAACGGGTTTGATCGTGCCGATGACTGAATGGCTGCTTAAAAAGGTGATTCAAGATCGGGCCATTCTAGAACCCTTGTTCCCATATCTGTACACCTCTGTGAATCTCTCACCCACTCAACTCAACATCGGTGATGTAGACCGCCTGATTCAGATACTCAAAGAAGCTAACAATCACGAGAAAGCCCAGATCACATTTGAAATTACCGAAAATAAACTGGTTGAGAAACAGCTGCAAGTCGTGCAGGATGCAATTGCTCGGCTCAAATTGTGGGGAGCGCGTTTTGCAATTGACGACTTCGGAACCGGATACTCAAATATTGCCTATTTACAAAGTCTTAACATCGATCAACTGAAGTTGGATCAACTATTTATTAAGGGGCTAGAATACGGCAATCAAATACCCCAGCTTGTAGATAGCCTGATCGATTTTGGAGATCGGGTTGGTTTAACCATCGTGGCCGAAGGTATTGAAACTGAATCACAATATCAGTACCTCAAAACGCGCAGGGTTCGTTATGGTCAAGGGTGGCTATTCTCTCGCGCCCTACCGTTTGCGGAGTTTGAGCAATTTCTTCAGACCCAAGCTCGCTAATTTTTTTATTTGGAAGTCCGTTAGTTAATTCTTGGCGATCGCTAACTTTTTTTTGAGAAGACTACAGAGATGCAGAGTACACAGAGTAAAGAGGAATTTTTTAACCAAAATTTTTACCTACTATATAAAACTTCAGCACTGTCAAATTCTGACTTTAGTCGCCTCCAGCAGCTTAACGCTGGCATAAATAGCATCAATATAAGGTGTGGGAATTTGAGTGAGTTTTCCCAATTCTGCCACCGCGCCAACAATCGCGTCTATCTCCGTAGCGCGTCCAGCTTCAATATCTTGTAACATTGAGGTTTTATGGGCACCAACATTTTCTGCTCCATTAATTCGCTGTTCCAAAGTGATGCCAAACTTAATACCCAAATTTTCAGCAATCGCTTGAGTTTCGGTCATCATTTGCAGTGCTAATTCACGGGTGAGGGGATAGCGGCAAATATCCTCTAGAGTAGCACCAGTCAGGGCACTGATGGGATTAAACGCCACATTACCCCACAACTTGATCCAAATTTCCGTGCGAATTTGATTGCGGATTGGTGCTTTGAATCCTGCCTGTTTTAAAGTCTGCGCCAATAATTGGATGCGTTCAGTTTTAGTACCGTCGATTTCACCGAGAGTAAAGCGATCGCCTTCAATATGTTTAATCACACCTGGTTCAATTATCTCAGTTGCCGGGTAAACTACACAACCGATAGCACGTTCAGCACCGATACTAGCTTCAATAATCCCATCTGGATCGACAGATTGAATCCGCGTACCTTCATACTCACTGCCATACTTGCGAAAGTACCACCAAGGAACGCCATTTTGGGCTGTCACCACAATTGTGTGAGCATCGTAGAGTGCTGGGAGAAAAGGTGCGATCGCAGATACACTGTGAGCCTTCACAGTTAAAATTACTACATCCTGTGTCCCTGCTGACTGAATATCACTCGTTGCCATCGGAGTAACAATTTGGCTGGAACCGTCTGCCATAAGTAACTTCAGCCCATTGTTTTGAATTGCCTCCAAATGAGAACCACGAGCAATCAGCGTCACTGCTTCACCTGCTAGTGCCAGTTTTGCCCCTAAATATCCACCAATTGCACCCGCGCCAACAATACAGATTTTCATTTTGTCAAAAGAATATGAGTCGTGGAAGACAGTATCTAGTACAACACGGCGTAAATAAACATACCATTAAAAAGCTGTTTAGAGCTTATTCTATAAAACTTTTGACTTTTGACTTTTGACTTTTGACTTCCGCCTTGCGGTACTGTACTTCGTGGTTGAATTCATCTTGGTTAGACTCAATATTTTAAAAAAATGTCGATCTGACAAATCCCAAATTATGTAGTAAGGCAATAGAACGGTGATTTTCTACATCAACGTCAGCGCGAAAATCAAGATTTTGGTATGTCTCAACTAAATAATTAATCATACACTTCACGGCTTCGAGCGCATAACCTTTTCCCCAAAAATTAGGGAAAAACACATATACAAGCATTGCACTATTATCTATAGTAATTGTTGCTTGAACGAATGGCACTAAGAAAAGCTCTAAGCTATGCTCCATAGAGATTACAGGCATTAATGCCATTCGGGTATGTTCAGATAGCTGCGATCGCTGTGGGATCTGGAAAAAAATACACCTGACCATGATGAGTTTGCGGCGATCTGTCAGGTTTTCCCAAAAGCATCACAGGTATAGAGGATTTGGGTTTTGCGATCGTAGCTGAAAATTGTATCAGGCCAGTGGAAGTTAGGCGAACTCACAAATTCAATTTCGTGTCCCTTGCCAATATCTATGCGATCGCCAGTTTTCACAATTCTTGGCGGATTGTGAAAACTGGCGTCTTCTCGCTAACGCTTTGCTAACGGCAGTTACTCTCCGTTGTAGCGACTGCCGTTACTCCAGACGTGTAGCACAATACTTCTTGATAACTCTGCATCAAGATATCAAAACATTCTTGACACAATACTTTTCGGCGTTGCTGAATCAAGGGATGATTCTTGTAGGGTGGGCGACACGAGAGCCCTGAAATACAAGGGACGGGCTTTTCGGCCCATCCCACAAAACTAGCAAAATCATCCCGCTTTCTCTGCAACGCCTACTTTTCTATGTCCAATTAATCTCTTTGGAACGGAAAGCTCTATCCCAATCGTTAGCAATCACCTCCATTATATTGATCATGCCTTCATACCCAAAATATGGCTTATCAACATAAGTTTCTCTGTTAGTGGGGCTAAATACATCAAAAGCAATTTTTATTCCTAGTTCCTCTGCCATGTATTTTTCCCATGCCGAGCCAATCACAGCATCAACATCAAACTCTTCTAAAGTCTGTTTTACCTGATAGCCATCTGCCGAAAATATTACGCGGGAAGTAAGACCGAGGCTGTGCAGTTCTCGCTCCAAAATTGAACGAGAATCAGGCATCGCCGAGCGAAATAATAAGACTTCCGGAATCATCTCCAATTCTTCAAAGAGCATTCTGACCAGTCCAATGCCAAGCGTCCCATCCGCAGAGATGGCAATTCTACAGTTACGATATCGGGGAATAATCATCAATGCTCGTTTGCGAAGTGTATCTACAACCATTTCTTCGCCTTGTTTGATGATTGGCTCTACTTTTTCTTCTATCTTAAAATGTGCCGCCAATGCCTTCAACCATCGAGTAGTGTTGTTTACACCTATTGGTAAAGGTATATCATCAAGGATGAAAGGGATGTCATGGGTCTGTTGCATTTTCCGAGCAAACTTATACCCAACATCATGACTGAGAACAATATTGGCGGTTGCTTCACCAGCTTGCTCTAGTTCTTCAAAGGAGGTATTATGAGAGAAGACCGTCTGTACTTTAATCCTTAAAGATTTTAACGTCTGCTTTACCCATTCCAAATCAGCCCACCAAGTAGGATTAAGATTTGCCTGTGGCGCAATGATATTTACAATCCTTGGCTTCCTGCCCCTTCTCTTGGTCTGCCTTTTTTTTATAAAAGGAAGTAAAGCCTCCAAACCCATTTCCAAGCCATCGTAAGCATTGCCTCGAAACCCACCAGCCATTAAAGGAACGAGTTTGGCTTTGATATCTGGCTGAAGCTGGTTGCACAATCCCGCAATATCTTCACCAATGATGTCTGCCGCGCAAGTCCCAACGACAAACATCACCTTAGAATCAAAAGATTGATCCGCCTCTTTAATCATCCCTTTGAGTTTCTCAGACGCTCCCATCACAATGTCTGACTCAAAAAGACGAGTACAACCTACTTTCCGCTTGGTGAAATCGACCTCATGAGCATCATACCCAGCTGCGACAGTGGACGCGCAACCCTGTGGAGACTGAATCACAATACTAACATCTTTAATACCAGCAACTGTAGTTGCAATACCTTCAAGGGCACAGCCAACTACTGGGTCTTTACTATGGTTACAATTATCAAAAGTCGTTTCAGCAGACATTTTTCCTCCTGTTTCTCTAAAGTTTGACTATGTAAAGGCGTTTCACGCAATCTGTAGCGACTTCTGCTTTGGCGTTTCTATGTTTCGTGCAACTTGTAATAGCTTCTGTCTTCCTTGTAAGAGCTTCCGCCTCGACGTTTCCGTGTTTCGCGCAGCCTGTAATAGCTTCCGTCTTCCTTGTAAGAGCTTCCGCCTCGACATTTCCGTGTTTCGCGCAGCCTGTAACAGCTTCCGTCTTCCTTGTAAGAGCTTCCGCCTCGACGTTTCCATGTTTCGCGCAGCCTGTAACGGCTTCTGCCTTGACGTTTCCGTATTTCGCGCAGCCTGTAACAGCTTCTGCCTTCCCTGTAGCAACTTCTGCCTTGACGTTTCCGTGTTTCGCGCAGCCTGTAACGGCTTCTGCCTTGACATTTTTGGCTTAAGCCTTGTCCGTATCAGTCTACGTAGGTTGGGGAGCCACTGCGTTGGGCGGCTCTGCCGACTTGTTCGCGCAGCGTCTCCCCTTGGGAGAAGCAAGTGGCGTTTGAGGAACGAAACCCAATATTTCCGAAGAGTTTGTTGGGTAACACTAAAGTTCTACCCAACCTACAATTTTCTGCGTGAGACAAATCCATACTTTATATTCAGCAAAGTCACATTTGCATTTATTACTCGTTCATACATTTTCCCCGTCTCTTCTCTGCATATACGGTACAATCAGGCATGTCTTGAGCTAATTTTCCGCTTAGTGATTGAGTAGATGCTAACCCGGAATTTTTAGGGAATACCATTTGCTTGGTTAAAGCACTCCGAGGTCTAAAGCCATATTGAAGTGCTGTTTTAATACACCTTGCGACCTTTAAGGCTCCGCGATAGCCAAATCTGGGACGATTTAAGATAGCATTTAAATCGACTACGGGAATATGGGGGAAACTCAAGGAAGAACCAAAATAAACTACCGATTCTGCATCAAGACCACCAATAAAATCTAGTAATTCATCTTCCGTTTGTTTCATGGACTCGTACTTGCCAAAGGCCAGTGTCCCTTTCGTAATCAGGATTTCCGGGTCTAACCCTGTTTCCAATAGGTAGTCTACACTGGTTTCTCGTGCTTCTGTACTCCAGGGATGGAAGTTATAGATTACTACACGCATCCCAAAATCACGATCCAACATGTGAGCAAGGGATAAGCACTTGATAGCATCATGTCCTTCGATAATCGCTAACTTCCCTTCTATATAACCCTTAGCTGCTTCAAATTCAGTCTTGATTGCGGCATATTCCTTTTCCATTAGGGCAGCCGCTTGTTCTTCCATGCCTAAATATTTTGCCGCCCCTTCGAGCCATTTTTCTGTAGCGGTAATTCCATAGGGAAGGATGGTAGAGTTTAGCGGAGTACCGAACTTGTCTGACATGGCTTTACCGATGGTATAGCCAAGATCCAAACATAAAGTACAGTTTACTGCCGCACTCGGTGCTTGCTTGAGTTCTTCTAAAGTACAGTCACCAGCGATGACACTGTGAACTCGTGCCCCCATTCCTTCTATCAATCGCACCAGTTCTTTAACATCAGTTTCGACTTCTGTTCTTTCAGGGCCCATCTTTGCGCCCACAATATTGACAGCATCGGCTAGTTGTGCTTTCCGCTCTGGAGTTGGCGGCTCCATAAAGTCTACGATTTGCCGAAATACGATATCAAATCCACTGCGATACTCCCCGGCAAATCCTTCACAATGTATCGTCATGATCTCAGACTGGATTTCGCCACGCGCCTTATTCACGACGTCATCAACACAGTCCCCAATAATACCAGACGCACAACTAGTGGCAACAACGATCGCATCTGGATGGTATTTTTCATTTACTTCTCGAATCGCGCCTGCTAATTCTTTTTCTCCACCAAAAATTACCGCTTTCTCACTCATGTTCGTAGTCACCACGGGTTCATAAGGTGAACCACTATTGCGGCTATTGGTCAGCTTGTATGCCCGCTTTACACCATAGGCACAGCCACTCGGCCCATGAGAAATGACGATCGCATTTTTAATCCCACTTAAAATCTTCGTTGCAGTCCAAAATTTACAGGGGCGGGTATGACTACCTTGTAAAGTGGTCTTAATTTTACCCTCTTTTGCCAAGCGATACAGTTCGCTCAAATTTCCGTAAAATACAACATTCTTATCTATACTTGTTGCAGTCATGATCACTCTCCAGTCTTTCTATAGCTTCTGTCTTCAGTACCCTGTGAGTCGTAAACCAGGCTACTGAGCCGCCCTCTGAAACTAATCAGTTAAACGGGTGCTGCCTGGTTTACAATTGACATAGGATTGCTAAGTATCGTAAAAATTCTGATGGAAATACCATCTAATCAGTTGGGGGTGGATGACAGAAATATCACTGCGGATAGATGCCATCCCCCATATACATCAGCTTTCTACCAAACGTTTAAGATCCACTCGCGCTCGTGCTTGTTCTCCATATCTGCAAACATGGTGTTAGCAATGGTGTCTGCTAGCCATTCTGCTCCTTTATAGCCAATAATGGGGTATTTCCACAGACCTGCCCGGTCAAAACTAGGAAAGCCAACCCGAACCATTGGAATCTTGTGATCGATAGAAATATATCGACCTTTGGAATGACCTAGAATCAAGTCGATTTCGAGGGATTTATCTTTAATGCGGCGCTCCAATTCCCAGAGGTCTGCATTCCAGATAACTTCGATATCACAGGCTGCTTGCTTCTCTAACGCGGCAATTCTTGGGTCTTTGCTGCTGGCTCTGTTGTCGTCTCCCAACAACATTAGCACTGGCTCTAACTCAACTTCTAAGCAGAACTCTGCTAGACCAATTACCAGATCGGGATCTCCGTAAATAGCTACCTTCTTGTTAGCGAAGAACATGTGGGCGAGGTCGGCGATCGCATCGATAGCCTTTCCACGTTCTCTGACTAAAGATTCTGGTATTGGTTTGCCAGTCAGTTTCTGGATATTTTGCAGCCAGACGTCAGTGTTTTTGATGCCAATTGGGGTTGGGCCAATGATTGCAGGAACCTTAAACTTCTCTTGTAAGAATTCAGCTGAGCTGCCTCCTTCATATTTGCATAAGGCAATAGTTCCCAACGCATTAGCAGAATCAGCAATTTCTTCAATGGTTGAATTCCCAAAGGCAAAACTTGTCTTATCGGGCATCGTGGGCGCATCGAAGGATTCTGTATCCACTAAGATGTTTGCTGGAACATCCATATCTTTTAAGATGCGCTTGATTTCTGTGACATCCCCAGGGTTAAGCCACCCAGTAATGAGGTTCAACTTGCCAGTTGGTTCGCCTTTTTTTGCCAGGGTAGAAATGATTGCATGTATGCCGACATTATAGCCACTGACCTGGCTACCTTTGTAACTGGGGGTATGCACAGGAACAAGGACAACCTTGCGATCGGGATAGGCCTGCTTTAACTGACCGTTGAGCTTGTTAATGGTTCCTTCGATATCGTCCCCAATCGTCTCAGTTGAACAAGTCGTAATAATTGGAATAATCCGTAAATCGGGATATCGTGCGACTAAGGTGTGTACAGCTTCCTCAATGCGTGGCTGTCCTCCAAGGACAGCGCTATTTTCATGGAGTGAAGAAGAAGCAATGTCAAAATTTTCCTTCAAATGCTGGGCAAACAACAGACGAACGAACATACTACACCCCTGTCCTCCATGCACCAGGGGAATACAATCTTTTACTCCAATTGCAGCATATTCAGCCCCAGCAGGCTGACAGGTAAATATAGGATTGATGATTCCCTTGCGTTCTTTCTGTTTTACAACTACAGACATTCTCTTGACTCCTATGTGGTAAAAAATTGCGTGATTTTGTTTAGCGTTGCTGAACGAAGATATGAATTGTCATTTTGAGCTTAAGAAAGTAGAGCAATGCCTGCGGCGAGCGATCGCTAACGCTTTACGCTACCAGGAAGTAAGTTACGCATACCGTCGATTACAGAAGAAAAGTAGAATTTAATTTCCTAAAAATCTTGGAAACTAGATGAGATGCCTCTGTAGTAAAACGGTACGCGGACACTATGCTTCTTGGGAATGTTTTTGGCGCGTAGCTCGTCGTAGATATCACTCTCTACCCTGTAAGAAAATTTCTGCACAAACACTAACAGGATGACAAGACTCTAATTCATACTCCAATTGAGCAACGCCGTTCGTTTGGTGAGGCAGTCCTTGGGGGTTTCCCCCAAGAAGAACTGCCGTTAGCTCAGCGTAAAGTCTTCGAGCTTCACTTAGAGCGACGCAGGAGCGTCACCCGGAGGGTTGAATTACCGATCTAATTGCTTTAATAAAGCGAATAATGCAATTCACCATTCTTCGACTTGGTTATTACAATATCGATCAGCATTGCCTTAACAGACTCCAGTACTGCCTTCTTTTGCGAGTTTTCCATGTTACCTAACCATGAAAACCTGATTTCTAGGTCAGCCGAAAGGATCTTCGCATCTGCATAGAAACCCCTGTCAATCAAGGTTTCTAGAACCACCTTTTCTCCAGTCAAGATTTGGGCGGCCATATTGAGAACACCATTGATGTTTTCTTCCCGATCCCATGCACGCGAGTGAAACTGCCACAAACACCGTTCTTGAATTAATTTCGTGACTTGTGCAGCTCGATCTTGAATGTATGACGCGATTTCGTTAGCTTGCTGTTGAACCTGTGGCGCAACTTCCTTAGCTTGCTGTTGAACCTGTGGCGCAGTTTCCTTAGCTTGCTGTTGAACCTGTGGCGCAGTTTCCTTAGCTTGCTGTTGAACCTGTGGCGTAATTTCCTTAGCTGGCTGTTGAACCTGTGGCGCAGTTTCCTTAGCTGGCTGTTGAACCTGTGGCGCAGCTTCCTTAGCTGGCTGTTTGGCCTGCGGCGCAGCTTCCTTAGCTGGCTGTTGAACCTGCGGCGCAGTTTCCTTAGCTGGCTGTTTGGCCTGTGGCGCAGTTTCCTTAGCTGGCTGTTTGGCCTGTGGCGCAGTTTCCTTAGCTGGCTGTTTGGCCTGTGGCGCAGTTTCCTTAGCTGGCTGTTTGGCCTGTGGCGCAGTTTCCTTAGCTGGCTGTTGAACCTGTGGCGCAGCTTCCTTAACTAGCTGTTTGACCTCGGAAGTGGTTTCCTTAACTAGCTGTTTGACCTCTGAAGTGGCTTCCTTAACTTGCTGTTGAATTAAAGAAACGACATCCTCAGATTGGCCTTTGGCAGCTTTACCGTTGCCATTACCATTGGTACTTACCGGATTTTGCTCATCACGGATATCAATTTGAGCCAACTTCATCAAAGGAGAATAGATGGCATTGTACAT
>NZ_JABXKF010000169.1 GCF_017115165.1 Nostoc sp. LPT
GAAGGCAATATATTTTGGTAGCTTTATCTGTAGCCAGCTTTTAGAGAATTGGTATTAGAAGGGGGATTTTATCTACTTCAACAAGACCAGCTTTTAGGCATAGCCTATCCTACCCACGAGGGCCCTGTCCCCAAAAAAGATATTCCTCCCGCTGAACGAGACACAATTTTGCAATTGACTCGGAGAGCGACAAGCCAAGGTCTACAGAACAACAATTGAAAAAGCAGGGGATTACAACTTTACCGATCGCTAGTTTACTAGAGCAAGTAGACCGTTTAGAGATGCTGATGCGACGGCTATTGTATTTTGACCAAGCCCCGTTGGGGCTTGTGTGGGGTATAGGGTGGAATATCCAGCCCCAACAACCATCGGGTCACAAGCCCCGTCTTTTCAGGACGATTGCATTGGTCGGGGTCACGAGCCTCGACTAATGCCGTCTTCCCTATACCCTACACCCTACCCCCTATACCCTATTAGTGACCAGAATCAGCAGGAAGAAATGGTAACGACTGTAGACCCGTTGGCGTTCGCGAGTGCGTGTCGCAGACAAGCCTCTCGTAGAGAAGGGGCTTCTTGCAGGGTAAACCAACATTTCCTGAGCTTTGTTGGGTTGCGCTTTGCTTAACCCAACCTACAATTTTTCTTAACTGAACAGTATTGCCTTTTAGCCTCGAAGTTGCGCCTTTGAACCTGAAACTTTAAGTTTGATTATTGGCAAATGACCAGTGACCAATGACTAATGACTAATGACTAAATCCAAAAATAAGCCAGGATCAGAGTCAGTACAGTTAACGGTACACCAAAACGTAAATGTTCCCAGAATGACAATTGATAACCAAGTTTTGCAACAGCCTCAGCAACAATTAAATTAGCAACTGAACCTAACAAAGTTAGATTACCAGCTAAGGTAGATCCTGCTGCTAATAATAACCAGGTTTTCGTGTCTGGATGGGGAATTAAATGTTGTAGTAATAATACTGCTGGAACATTAGAAACTAAATTTGAAAGCAGAGCAGTAATTCCTAATATACTCAAGGGAGTAAAAACTAAATCGCTAAATAAATTCAAGATTCCTAATTTTTCTACTCCAGCAGTAACAACAAATAGTCCAGAAAATATCACCAGTAAATCCCAATCTACTTTATTTAAAATTCGTTGCGGTTTGATTCGCCTAGTAATGAATAGTAAACCAGCAGCTACAAATGTTGCTTGGGCTGGGGGCATCCCAATTAAGAATGCAATTAATAGTCCTCCTGTTATCAATAAGCTTTTAGTAAGCAACGGTTTAAATATGCGGTAACGCACAGAGGTTACACTCGGACAAGACTTAGCAGAACGGACATCAGGATAAAGCCACCACAATAACCCAATTTGGATTAACAAACTTACTAATGCGATGGGAGTCAATGCTTTCGCAAAATCAAGATAGCTGATACCAGAGAAGGAACCAATCAGAATATTTTGTGGATTGCCACTTAAGGTAGCTACTGAACCCAGATTAGTTGCTCCCGCCAACGCAAGTAAGTAAGGAATAGGATTGAGGTTCAAAGTTTGGGTTAAACCGAGAACCAAAGGAGTCAAAATTAAAGCGATAGTATCATTCAGAAAAAAAGCAGAGAGAATTCCACTGCCAAAAGTTAAAACAATCAGCAAACCCAAAGGGCTGCGGGTAAAGTGTGTAATTGTATCAAGGGTTAATTGGAAAAAACCAGCGTAAGCTAAGTTTGTGCTGATTACCATCATGCCAAACAGGAAAATCAGCGTTTTATAATCTATCGCTTGCCATGCTTCTTTGAGGTCTAATACTCCGAAAGCCATCAGTAAAGATGCACCAACTAAAGCAATACTGGCTCGGTTCATCCGCAAACCAGGGAGATATCCTAAACCCAAACCGATATAAGTCAGTCCAATGATGATATATCTGAAAACAATCATGATTTCGTTAGATTCTTTTGATTAAGTAGTCATTGGTAATTGGTCATTGGTTATTGGATTTTAGTGCATACCTCGACGCCACTTGCTTTATGCCGGGAAACCCGTCCACCGCAGTGGGCTCCCCCTTGTGGGTGGAAAAACTTTGTCTTTCATGAGACTAATTCAAGCCATGTTAAAGAGTGGACGTGTTTATTTTGGACTAATAACTAATGACTGCTTGAAGCGGTTTGATGTGATGCTTTTCTATTGACTCCTGTTTTTGTTTCAGGTACACAGAACCAAAAGCTAAAGCGACAACTGTGATCACTGCTAAAATCAAAAAACCAAGATTGTAACCAGCACTTTTAACCACAAACCCAGCCAACACGTTGCTCAAACCCCCACCAACACCAATGGCAGCGGCGATCGCTTAATAATTGCAATATGCCTTTATAGCGCTTGATGTTTTTCTTTATCCTCCTCTTCCTCTTCACCATCTCCACGCGCTAGCTAGCTGGTGTTTGAGCACTGTGGCAATTGCCGAAGCTGACATCGCTAATCCAATCTGGGCTGGGTTCCAATTTGCTGAAGCTTTCAGGTAAATACTCAGATATGGCCCAACACCATCGCTTATTTGTGCAGATACACAACTTACGCAAATAATAGCCGAAACCCTGATTTTAAATTAGGGGCAGTAAAGTCCTCTAATGGGAAATAGTAAAGATTTTTAGATTTTAATTGCACTTTTTTATGTGGATATCAGCGCGATCGCAAAAAGAAATACCCTCTGCTTTTGCCATAGTAAAGTGATTACAACGCAGAGGGGTTTCATTTGTCTTAATATTTCTGTAGAGGCAGGTTTTAAGGGTAATTCTGGCAAAAAAGTTGTTTATTTGATTTAAAACCCGCCAAAATCTATGTTGTATTGATTTTAAGCTGTGTACTCAGTTGGGCTATTTCCAATCGGGAATTTCAGCGTCTTCTCCACCAATCCCGATTCCAGTGTTAAATATTTCCGCATCAGTAAGATTTAGATCGTTCATTGATGCTTGATACACATTAGAATCGTGAATCGTAGCACGAGTAAAATTTACTCCATTGAGATTAACTTGCTTCAAATTCACATTGGTTACATAAGCAGATGTTAGGTTAGCACCTGCCAAGTTTGCACCAGTTAAGTCAGCACCTTCGAGGTTAGCTCCTACAAGGTTAGCTCCTTGAAGCTTCGAGCCTCTCAAGTCAGCACCAATTAAATGAGCGCCACTGAGGTTAGCTCCTGATAGTTCGCACCTAACACACTCCCCAGTTGAAAGCAGCTTTTGTAAATCCTGTGGATTCTCGGCTCTAACCGAGCTAGCGAAAAATAGGGGTGTTGCTAAGGCCATGGCCGCTAATAGCTGGAGTTTCATAATTTTCCCCCTTAATAATCGAGTTGCGTCCGTTCTGTCCCTCACAGTTCTATTATCTCACTAAACTTCGTGAGGTCAATCTATCTTGTGACAATCTATCTTCTGACAAGTTGATTGCGATCTAAAACACAGATAAAAGTGATATCAAAAATGCCCAGTATTAAATCACTATTAAATCTTTTTAAAAGTAAAAACTGGCGCTACTTACTATAGGTAATTTAATGAGTATTTATACTTAATTGGTCAATTGATGGTTTAGTTTAAGTCCTCAGAAATTCTCGCATATACTGATTAACCAATTCCGGCTGTTCTTGCTGTACCCAATGGCCACAATTAGGAATGTATTTGATTTGAAAATCCCTGACATAAGCTGCGGTATCGTAGGTTAGTTCCTTGCCAAGTGCAGTGTCGTTTTCTCCCCATATAATCAGTGTTGGCACTTCCAGAACGCCCCTATTTGGATTTAGCATTCTCTGCTGAAAAACATTGCGGTAGTAGTTCAACATTGCTGTGAGGGCACCGCGCTTTGCAGCAGCATCTTTATATGCGTCAATATCCGCTTTAGTGAAAGCACTTTTGTTAACTGCTGTACCTTTAAAAATTGTTTCAATTGCTTGGTAGTCGGAAGATTGTAAAAGTAATTCTGGTATCCACGGTAGTTGAAAGAGAAATATATAGTTGCTACGTAGCAACTGTTGGGGAGTGCGTAAGCCTTGGGCAAATTTGGCAGGATGAGGCATGTTAAGGATAATTAATTGCTCTACTATTTCGGGATAAGCATAAGCAAAAGCCCAAGCGATCGCACCTCCCCAATCATGTCCAACTAATACACATTTTTGGTATCCTAATCCTTTAATTACTCCCTCAACATCTTTGATAAACTCCTTCATTACATAAGCTAATTGCTCATTTGGTTTATCACTATCGTTGTAACCACGCAAGTCAATGGCAACTACTTTAAAATCTTGGGCAAATTCTGGTATTTGATGCCGCCATGAGTACCAAAACTCAGGAAAGCCATGCAACATCAACATTAATGGCCCTTCACCTTGCGTGACATAATGTAGTTTTACCCCATTGGTAGTTATATATTCGTGTTTCCAAGAACTTTCTATTAAAGACATAATTAATCTAAATTCAGCATTAAAAAATACTAAATAATAATACTGTACTTAATAACTGTAATATTATTTTAAGCAGCCTCACATCTATTAAAAGTCAGTATTATCTAAAAATTTTTTGCAAAAATATTAGATAATTTGCCTTGGGATAGATATGAATTGTGAGTAAAATTTGGTAAAAGGTAGATATAATTTTCTCCAACTACCAACAACTACCATGACACAACAGTTGACAAACCATGCTTCATTGTGGGTTGAGCGACTGGGACGATTTGGCTATGTTTCCAAGGGAGTAGTTTACGGTATAGTTGGACTACTGGCAGCACAGGCAGCTTTTGGCAGGGGTGGTAAAACAACTGATACCCAAGGCGCTCTCCAAACAATCGTTAACCAGCCATTTGGTCAATTTTTGCTGGCTTTAGTTGCAATCGGCTTGATTGGATACGTAATCTGGCGTTTTGTACAGGCAATTAAAGACCCAGAAAATAAAGGTAATGATGCCAAAGGTTTGGCAGTGCGAATTGGTTACGCAGTTAATGGCTTGATTTATGCAAGTTTAGCCTTAAGTGCTGTGCAAATCGTTATGGGTACAGGCAGCGGTAAAAATAGTAGTGATTCTACTGAAGATTGGACAGCACGTTTGCTTTCTCAACCCTTTGGTCAATGGTTAGTTGGAACTTTGGGGGCGTTTGTAATTGCTCTAAGTTTCTATCAGTTTTATCAAGCTTTTAGTGGCAAATTTCGTAAAGAACTCAATTTAACTGAGTTAAGCAACACACAAGCCCAATGGGTAATGAGGATTTCCAGATTTGGTTTAGCGGCACGGGGTATAGTATTTTGCATTATCGGTTGGTTTTTAATTGAAGCAGCAAAACAGTCGAACGCCGCTACCGCAGAAGGTTTGGATGAAGTATTACAGACGCTAGCGCAACAGCCTAACGGAGCATGGCTTTTGGGTATTGTAGCACTAGGTTTAGTTGCCTATGGGATTTACACAATAATACAGGCGCGGTATCGTCGGCTAGTCAATGTTTAAATGGTGCAGTGCCGAGAATTTGAATTTATAGAAATGGCAATAATAGAAACCCGTGGTATCTGGCTGACCACTACTGATAGTAAAGTTCTCAGATCGAAGGAACGTATTGCTGAGGCGATGGATTTCCTGGCTGAGACGGGATTTAATGTGGTGTTTCCCGTTGTTTGGAATAAGGCAGTAACTTTATATCCTAGTCAAACAATGCGGCAGACCTTTGGAATCGAAATTGACCCAATGTTTATAGGTCGCGACCCTTTAGAAGAAGTGGTAATTGAAGCGCGACGAGTTGGGTTGAAAGTTATTCCTTGGTTTGAATACGGTTTTGCCAGTTCCTACAATTTGAATGGTGGTGTACTTTTACAGAAAAAACCGGAATGGGCTGCGCGCGATCACAACGGTAACTTACTGAAGAAAAACGGCTTTGAGTGGTTGAATGCCCTTGACTCACAAGTGCAAGAATTCTTGTTAAACTTGGTGCTGGAAGTTGCGAATAATTACGATATTGATGGTGTTCAAGGTGACGATCGCTTGCCAGCATTACCCTCTGAAGGTGGCTATGATCAGCGTACTGTCAGCCGCTATCGCCAGGAATTTGATCGCAATCCACCACAGAACCACAAGGATAGGCAATGGTTACAGTGGCGTGCAGATATTCTCACTGAGTTTTTGGGGCGTCTTTACTCGAAGGTGAAAGCGGTGAATCCTAATTTATTAGTAGCGATCGCACCTAATATTTATGATTGGGCATTCCAAGAATATCTGCAAGACTCACCCGCATGGCTGAAGCGGGGAATAGTTGATATGATTCAGCCGCAGATTTATCGCCGTGACTTTAGGAGTTACGCTGCGATCGCTGATAAAGTGGTAAACCAGCAGTTCACAGATGCGATATTGCTCAAGTTAGCACCGGGAATCCTGATGAAGCTTGGCTCTTACTGTATTAGTCCAGAATATCTGGTGCAGGCAATTGAATACAATCGTCAACTTGGTATTCAAGGAGAGGTATTCTTTTTTTACGAAGGTTTGCGCAAGAATAACAATACCCTTGCTAAAGTTTTGCGAAATGGGCCTTATACTAAGTCTGGATCATTTCCCACTCTGTTAGATTTGAGTGCAGGTGATGTGAGTCACAAGACGGCATTTTCTATTTGGTCAGGAGTGGAAAATTTGTTAAAAAAGATTTTTTAAGGGAAAACGCGCGTGGAATATAAATTGCCAGTGGAAAAGGTAATCAATACTTTAAAACAAGATTTACCAACACTTTTTCAAAAAGATATTTCGTATCAAATTTATACACAGGATATCTATTTTAAAGACCCGGTGAATACATTCAAATATAAATTTAACTATCGCATTATATTTTGGACTTTACGATTTCACGCTCGGCTATTTTTTACTCAGATTTACTTTGATCTGCATGAAGTTTATCAGTCAGCTGAAGACACGATTTTAGCAAAGTGGACGGTACGTGGAGTGTTGCGCGTTCCAAGGAACGCAGGGTTGTTTTTTAATGGCTATTCGACGTATAAACTCAATCCAAATAATTTGATATACGAGCATATAGACACCTGGGATAGAAAACCAGGGGAGATTTTACGGCAGTTTTGGCAAAAGCAAGAAGATCGCTAAGAGGCTAACCTGTTTACCAGAAATGTTTTGATCAATGAGGAATTGGTGCAAGGCGATCGCACAGGGAACACATTCAAAAATCGGGAACTGTCTAGCGATCGCGCTCAGTTGACACTGAAGGCTAGCCTTGATCATGATGTAATTTTGTCAAGCAGCGATCGCACTCCACAAAGAGACAATGGAATATATGCTGAGATTTCCGAGACGGCGAGAGCTAGGATCAAAAGGTAGTCTGTCGGACACATGCTAACTATATGACATCCACATCGCGTGTTGTTCATAGCGACCCCGATATATTGGGGGGAACCCCTGTTTTTGTTGGTACTCGTGTGCCGATAAAAACCTTGCTCGATTATCTGGAAGCGGGTGACTCACTGGATGAGTTTTTAGATCACTTTCCCAGTGTCAGCCGTGAGCAAGCGATCGCTGCTCTCGAATTAGCAAAGGAAATGCTGACTGCCTATGCGAATTCTGCTTGATGAGTGTGTTCCACGACCTTTAAGGCGTGAACTCACTGATTATGAGGTACGCGCAGTCGTGGAAATGGGATGGTCAGGTAAAAAGAATGGTGAACTTTTGCAATTGATGGTGCAGGAGAGTTTCACAGTTCTTCTGACAACAGACCAAAACTTACGATATCAGCAAAACTTGCAACAGGCTGGAGTTGCGGTCCTTGTTCTAGTGGCGTCTAGTAATCGCCTACCTGATTTACTTCCATTGATACCTAGTGTTCGTAATGTCTTAGAAACGATCGCTCCGGGTGGGGTTGTTGAAATCAGAGATTTTTGACGCGTTGGCGCAGACCGCTTTATGTAACAACTTTATTCTTTGTGATGATGAAATCTAATCCCTAAAAAGATGTCGTAAACAAACTCAAAAAAGTCCTTTTTCTGCAACAACCCTGAAGTTTGATAACATCCTTTTTCATTTAACAGGGGCTTCATCAGATAATAGCTGGGTTGGTAATTATACCAAGGAATCGAAGGCCACAAATGATGAATTAAGTGGTAATTCTGTCCCATAATCAAGATATTAAGAATCGGGTTAGGATAGACGCGAGCATTTTTCCAGCGATCGCGCTCCGCAAAAGGACGATGGGGCAAATAGTCAAAAAATAAGCCTAGTGCTATCCCCACCACAAAAGCCGGTATAAACCAAAAATTGAGAATGTAACCCAAAAAGTGGTACTGCACTGAGATATAAACAATTACACCAACAATTAAGCGGCTAATAAACCATTCTAGTAGCTCATATTTACGCCACAGTTGCCGTTGAAAGAAAAACACCTCATGGTACAAGAACCGCACTGCAATCAGCCACAGCGGCCCACCTGTAGAGACATAATGATCTGGGTCATCTTTAGGATGATTGACATGACCATGATGCTGTAAATGCACTCGCGTAAATACTGGAAAAGCAAAAGCTAGCATCAACGCACTGCCATGCCCTAACATCGCATTCATCACTCGGTTGCGATGGGCAGATTGGTGACAGGCATCATGAATTACCGTTCCAGCACAATGCAAGGCAATCGTGTTCACGCAAAAGCATAGCCAGTGCGGCCATTCCCAAAGCCAGTAACCAAAGTTGGATAACACCAGCATGGCCACAGCTACAGAAAACAACAGCAGCGTCGGATTGAAATCACCAGGAGGCGCTAAAAATTCCTTGGGTGGGATTGTCAGTGGCTTTTGTGCCTCCGATGCGATCATCTTTAAGATTGACTCCTTTTTAAGCAGACATTACGAATATACGATAAATATTAGTGACTAATAAAGTTTTGCAAAGTTTTGTATGGCAAGATTTATCCACACCTTTGCATATCAGCAGATGAATAACGCTATGATTCCAGACGAAGCCTAGTCTTTACTGATAAGTGGGGTATGACAATCGGCAAGAAGTTAATGGAATAAACTCCTTCGTTGGGAGGATGGATACAAGATTGATGTACTATATCTAGTCTATCCCACAGCCCCTACTCTCCCATAAACCCTCTCTAACTGCTTATATTTTATTGATATAGCAGTGACTGAAAAGGAGATGCCACTTAAGTTACGATGACTTCCCAGATAGCTCCCTAACTTCAGCCCCTATGCAATTAAGAGATTCTCTGCGCCGGACAAAAATTGTCGCTACTATTGGCCCCGCCACTAGCAGTCCTGAAATGCTCAAGGCGATTATTGAAGCGGGAGCCACGACGCTGCGGCTAAACTTCTCCCACGGAACTCATGCCGACCATCAGCGTAGTATTCGCTTAATTCGGCAAACCGCTTTTGAACTAAATCAGCCAGTGGCTATTCTCCAAGACTTGCAGGGCCCAAAAATTCGCTTGGGAAAGTTTGACAACGGATCTATAGTTTTGGCAAAAGGCGATCGCTTTACCTTGACAAATCGTCCGGTGATCGGTACGCAAGAAATTAGCTGTGTCACCTACGATTATTTGGCCGAAGAAGTCCCAGTTGGGGCAAAAATCCTCCTTGATGATGGACGAGTAGAAATGCTGGTGGAGGAAATTAACCGGGACAAAGGTGATTTGCATTGTCGCGTCACCGTACCTGGTAAACTTTCTAACAACAAAGGCGTAAACTTTCCTGGCGTTTACCTGTCAATTAAGGCAATGACCGACAAAGACCGAGAGGATCTAATGTTTGGTCTAGATCAGGGTGTTGATTGGGTGGCACTTTCCTTTGTCCGCAATCCCCAGGACATGATCGAAATTAAAGAACTAATTTCCAGTACAGGCAAGCAAGTGCCAGTGGTTGCCAAAATTGAAAAGCATGAAGCTATTGAACAAATGGAAGCGGTTCTGGCTTTGTGTGATGGTGTGATGGTTGCCAGAGGTGACTTAGGGGTGGAATTGCCAGCCGAAGATGTTCCAGTACTCCAAAAGCGGCTAATTGCGACAGCAAATCGCTTGGGAATTCCCATCATCACCGCTACTCAAATGTTAGATAGCATGGTGAGCAATCCCCGTCCCACTCGCGCTGAAGTATCGGATGTGGCAAACGCGATTTTAGATGGCACGGACGCGGTGATGCTCTCCAATGAAACCGCCGTGGGTAGCTTCCCTGTAGAAGCAGTGGCAACGATGGCGCGAATTGCCGAACGTATGGAGCAGGAAGAAGCCCAACACTTAAACCTACGTTCTGTGAGAGATGCCCGCCGCTCCATTCCTAATGCGATTAGTCAAGCTGTTGGTCAAATTGCCGAACAACTAGGTGCAGCGGCAATTATGACCCTAACGCAAACGGGGGCAACAGCTCGCAATGTCTCTAAGTTTCGTCCTCATACACCAATTTTGGCAGTGACACCCCATGTAAATGTAGCGCGGCAGCTACAGATGGTGTGGGGAGTCAAACCGCTGTTGGTGCTAGGATTACCTTCCACTGGTCAGACATTTCAAGCTGCAATTAACGTGGCTCAGGAACTTCAGTTACTGTCCCAGGGAGATTTAGTAGTGATGACCGCTGGCACACTCCAGGGGATTTCTGGCTCTACAGATTTGATTAAGGTAGAGGTGGTAACGGCAGTACTAGGTCACGGAATTGGACTGGGACAAGGTTCAGTAAGTGGTCGCGCACGGGTAGCTAGTACTGGCATGGATGTGAGTAACTTTAATCCCGGAGACATATTGGTTGCACCCCGCACTAGTGCCGATTTTGTTGAAGCAATTCGGAAAGCGGCCGGGATTATTACGGAAGAAGAAAGTCTCACAAGTCACGCAGCAGTGATTGGCTTGCGTCTCGGTGTACCAGTGATTGTCGGCGTGAAGCAAGCAACGCAGGTGATTCGGGACGGAGCGATTATAACGCTGGATCTGCAACGGGGTTTGATTTACTCTGGGGCGGTGAGAACAGCTTAGGGGAGCAGGGGAGCAGGGGAGCAGGGGAGCAGAGGAGAAGTTCAGTAAGTTTTTCCCCTCTGCCTCTTCTGCCCCATGCCCAATGCCCCTTTTAAACAGTTGCGATCGCAGCCCCAAGCCATCCAGCAAAGTTTTGCTGCTGTGTGGAGTTAGGATGCTCAACAGGCTTTACCTGATACCGAGTCGGATGTGGTGATTTGAGGGTGATGAAATAAGTACGGAGTTCGTCTTGGTGAAAAACTGCAACTTCGATTGTATCGTTTGGTTGGTAATCTTTCAGGCGATCACTTAAGCTACCTGCCGTTATTTTAATCCCATCAATTGCTAACAACTCATCACCTGCATCAATTCTCCCTACTTGTGCAGGTGAACCAATTTCCACAAACTTAACCATCTCCCGCCCATTTTCTGTATTTATTCTCACGCCCAGGTAAGGTTCTTCTTGCTGCTCGGCTACCAACTGCAAGCCAAAGGGTTCTAAATACTGATTGAAAGGCAAATCATCAGTACTATCAATGTAGCGTTTAAAGAAATCAGTCAAATCGATTCCGGCAACAGATTCGATAACTTCTTGCAACTGCTCTGGGGTATAGCCAATTTCATCTTGCCCAAATTGCTGCCACATTTTCAGCATCACGTCATCAAGGGAGTGCTGATTGTTGTGAGTAGAGCGAATCAGCAAATCCAGCAGCAACGATACCATTTCTCCTTTTAAATAGTAGGAAATTTGGGAATTACCGCTATTGGCATCCGGGCGATAGAGTTTTATCCAAGCATCAAAACTCGACTCGGAAACAGGTTGTACCTTGCGCCCTGGTGTCATTTCATATCTAGTAATTTCCTTACCCAAGTTATTTAAATACGACTTAACATCAAAAATTCCCGCCCGCAAAGGAATTAACAAGTCGTAGTAACTAGTAGTACCCTCACAAAACCACAATGATGGTGTATAGTTTTCTTGGTCGTAATCAAAAACCTCTAATGCTTTTGGGCGAATTCGCTTGACATTCCACAAGTGAAAGAACTCGTGTGCAACTAATTGAAGAAAGCGATCGTACTTATCCTGAGCGCGAAACCCAAAACACTGGTAAATCAAGGAGCAAGAGTCTTTATGCTCCAAACCACCAAAAGCTTGGCTAAATAAATGTAGCAGAAACACGTATCGTTGATATGGCAAACCGCCGAACATCTGCGCTTCTACTTGGACAATTTTTTGGATATCAGCAATCAGTTGCTGAACTTGGTAATTACCTTGCCCCCAGATTGCCAGTTCATGGGGTTTTCCTAATACCTCAAATTTATACAATTGGTGGCTACCAATTTCAAAAGGAGTATCCACTAAAGTATCAAAATCGCCAGCGAAAAAAGTATTCTTTTCCTCAGCAACGGATGGTAGGGCAGTAGTTACCTGCCATTCTGGGCGTGGTGGTACGATGGTGACGCGAATAGGTTGCTTATCCCAGCCAGGTATTCTAAAAAATAGTGCCGCACCGTTAAAATAACCGTGGGTGCTATCTAAGTGATTTGTTCGTACCGATAGCTCATTGGCAAAAATGCGGTAACGTACAGTTAATTCTGAAACATCTATTTTGTCTATCTGCCAGTAATTTTTACCGATTTTCCGCCAATTTAAAGGCTTATTCTCTGCAAAAGCCTCAAAATCCTGTAAATTCTTCGCGTATTCCCGGACTAAATAGGAACCAGGTGTCCACACTGGCAGTTTTAAATCGAGAATCGGTGAGGAGTAATCGACAAGGTGTAAAGTAACCTCAAACAGATGGGTTTCTGGTTGGGACATTGCCACCAGATAATGAATCCTTGGCTCGGTTTCTTGGAGGTAGGTGTTGGGGCGAGTTGCTGTTGCTTCAGTCATCTTGCGTGCTGAGTTAATAATCAATGGGTAATTTTCCCATCATGACAAATTTGCTTTTAACATCGCACACAAACAGTTTTTCATTCGTCATCATCCAAAATCTCTGGCGTTAAACTTACAAAGAAACAAGCTACGCAAAGCTTCTTGTAGAGAATCGGATAAAGCAATTACACTTTGCCAGCCAAGTTCATCAACTGTTTGAAGTTCACAAGATAAGTGATGTTGTTGGCGCTATCAATTTTTATCCACCCTTTTTCATGTAGTTTTTCCATGATTTTGGTGGTTTCTTCAACGCCGATTTCTGTCACCTCTGCTAAATCTTTAAAGGGAATGTTAAAAATTTCTCTTCCTAAGTCTGATTCCTGACCATAGCTTTCACCCAAAGTCACTAGGGTATAGGCGAGTTTGACCGCTGGTGGTGAAGACCGCATTTGTAAGCGCAGGTTAATTTGCCGTAATCGCCGCACCATCAGTTGCAACATTCGGTGATGTAACTGTGGGTCTTTAAACAATATTTGAATAAACCGCTCTCTGGAGATACTAAGCAACTTCACGCGTGAAAGGGCAATGACATCAGTTGAGCGTGGAGATTCATCCAAAATTGCCATTTCTCCAAAAAAATCGCCACGACCAAAAATTGCCAGAGCTACTGAATCTTCCCCGACGGTACGCCGGACTTTGACCCAACCAGAAACTACGAAGTAAACGGCGTTACCCCAGGCATCTTCCATCACAACGGCTCGCCCAGATGGATATTCATGTTCAATTGCAACGTTGAGTAGCCATTCCAATGTCTGTGGATTGGCTGTACTCATTAAGGGGAAAAGTTCACTAAAAACCTCAGTTAGCATGAAATATTTGCAACAATAGGATTTAAGAGCGGGAAACTAACTTTGCTACTATTAAGTTTGTTTAAACCGTAATCTTACTCAGAATACGATCGCAAAATTTGTATTTATTTAGAGATGAATCTCTAAGCTTTATCAGTCTAGGATTCCATTACAACATAACAATTATGTATGCGAACGAAATCAGCGTTTTCACTTACTGACTGATGATTTACTCTTTGTTGGTAGATTGCTATCTAGTGCCAGTATTTTGATCTGTTGGTCTAAATTTTTCACTAATTGATTCAGGGCAACTAAAGCCTCTAATTGCTGAGAATCAAGGTTGGGATTGAGTAAAAGTCGTTCTTGTAGTTCATATAACTTGATGCTTAGTTGCTGAGAAATTCCTAAAGCATCGCGGCTTAGACGTGTTAACTGGTGTTGTTGATAGAATTTTAATGCTGCTCCCCGCAATACTTGGAGTGTTGCCTCTTCGCCATAGATTCCCGGCATGACTCGCAAGCGTAATAATAAGCGATTTTTTTGATACACGTATTCCTTTTCTACCTGTTTTGGTTCTGCAACCGTGATGATAGGCAGGGAAGCAAACCGCTTTAATTCATTCAGTACTCCTTGGAAAACTGAGAGCGGTAGTTTGTCTAATATAGACTGCAAAACTCCATTGTCACTCCACAGTATTCTGCCTTCATAAGCTTGTCTTTCTAAGTACAGACGACCAATTCCCCCAGCCAGGATTCGCCCTAGTAATTCTTCTAGTAATTTTTTGGGTGAGAGTGTTTTTATAAACTCAATCTGACTCAGTAGTTCGGAAGTTTGTGTGGGAAAAATAGGTAAATTGTTTGATGATGTGGCTTCAGAATTCTCTCCCGGTTGAGTTCTGGAAATAGGGATCAAGAACGTCGTAGTTTGAGATGATTGGTCTAGCTCTGGGATAGGATGCAAGTCTACCCCCTGTCCAGAATTTTGACGCTTTTGTGTCTGAAATACTATCAATATTGGTTGTTGATTTGATTCCGAGTCGGCATCTAGGGAAGGACTAGGTGTGTCAGCAATCGTAGCTGGTCTATTTGTTGGGCAAGAGTCCACTATTGCCTGATGCACAAGTTTAGCATCTAGCTGGGATGTATTTTTATGGTTGAGGTAGGCTGATAGTATTCTGCGGTGGGCATCAGCTGCGATCGCCTCAATCATCATTGTGCAATTGATAGAAGACAAAATGCGACCAACGTAATCTAGGGCTTCGCTCTCTTCTGGATGAACCATGCCTAGCAAGAGGTTTTTGTCTTCTAATCCAAAAGGTAAAATTTGATGGTAGAGGCAAGCTTCAAAGGACAAAAGATTATCAATCAGGTGGAATATTTGCTCGCGATCGCCTCCTGACTCCCACCTAGTTTGAGCTGCGGTTAACATTTGCTGTCCATTTGCTGCGGTATCATTTAGTTCGCCCTTTGAAGACAACATAGATTTGATTCGTTGGTGTTTACTTATATTTTGCCTCTAATTAAATAGGTAGTTAATAAAGATACTTTGTTAGATTGTTAAAATTTCAATTATATATACTTAAGTAAATATAAGTAGAAGATGAATTTTAGATTATGGACTGGGGATAATACTGAGGATTGGGCAAAAGAGTGCTGTAAGCGGATAGCTAGGGTTGAGCCAGTGCTGAGTTTTGTTTATCTCCTTGTCTCCCGTTTCTCTACCTCCTCTGCTCCCCACTCCCCCATGCTCCATTTTCCACTACAGGCTACTCCTGGGTTCTTAAAGCTTGGGCTGCAAGATAGACTTTCGTCCATTCGCCTAGCACTTGATGGGTTTTGAGTTTTAACTGTTCGGCTATGGCTTCTATTGAATTATCCGCTCTCCGCAAATTTAGGATCTGCCGCCCTAGAGGAGTCAATTTTTCATCAAGTTGCTGCCATTGGTTTTGCGTTAATCCCAAGTTATGTTCTTGCAAGGAAATTGAGAGCCAGTTGTCTACGAGTTCTGGATTACCTTTGAGGGCAAAAACACGTACAGCATGGTAACTAATTTTTTCTCGCAGACGGTAGACTTCTTTAGTCTGCTTATTCAGTTTTTTGGCAATCTCTTCCTGGGACTTACCTTGCAGATACAGCCGTAGCCATTCCACTGCTTCTGTGCCGAGATTTTCTTGTAAATAATTTTCAAATTCTTTTTGTACTGACTGGCGCAGCCCCTGTTGTTCCTCTATTTGTTGTGCTTCTTGATATTCTGCGATCGCCTGACTATCGACTAAGTTAACTCGATTGTCACTGTCCTCTGTAAGAACTTCTTCTGACACTAGTCTAACCAAGTCACGGCCTGGCACTTGGGTTAAACCACCGCGCTGAGTGCGACGCAAATAATTCACAAATCGGTAAGCTAATAGGGGTTGATTCCGTACTGGCCGCAGACAATATTCTTCTACGCTGGCGAATAACAGAGCATCTCCCAATCGTCTATCGGTTGTATATTTGGCAATATCAACCATTTGTTGTTGCATTTGACTGTCGCTTTGGAGTAACTCTTGGAGTACTTCTTGTAATACGTCCATTACACTACGCTGGCGATCGCGGCTGAGGGAAACCCAAGTCTGAATTTTATTCCGTAATGTTACTAAACTCCCCAATCGGGTTATCAAGTTGCGATAAGCACGTTCTCGCCCCAGCCCCAAGTAGCGTTGACGTAAAATCCTCCAACGATATTCCATCGCTTGCTTGGCGATATCGAGTTCTTTAGGATTAAACAGATCGAACCGTTTTGAGTCAGATCCTAACAGCCAGAGAATAATGCTTTGCCTCGCGGCTTCATTTTGGTCTGGACATTCTACAGCCAAGCGCTTTTGCCAATCTAGAGCCAGTTTTTTCACATCCATTGTCATAGTGAGATTGCATTCCTCGAAACTCAATTTTGAAGTTTGCATCACAACCCCCATTCGCCCCACCTAATTGTTTAACTGGCAGCTGCCCAGATTTCATGAGTTTCATGAAAATAGCTCAGTGATTCTACTTTTATTACGTCTAAATTCACTAAAATTATGCAGAAATTTCTACATTGATGTTTTGCTTGCAGTGAAAATTGTCCAAAACCAATGTATATCAAGCATTTGGGGGCATTCTATTAATTTAGCTTTTTTGTAAAGTTATGTTTTGTAGTTGAGAACAGAAATCTGCTTAAAGTGGTAAAGGTACATATTGCACGAAATGTATCGCGGAAATTTGACATTTTGTAACAGATTGAGGAACGAATCTAATTTAACTCAATGTCAGACGTTATTCCACCCGTATAAGTTTCAACCCTCTACAACCCCTTACGTAGGAGAATACTTAGTTAAATCTAAATATCCTTGGTATTAATGAGATTTTGCCCTAGAAAATTCCCCAACCCCTCTGTTAACAATTCACGCATTCACGCATTCACGCATTCAAACATTTTAGACATTTCAGACGAACGCGAGTGCGTCTCTAAGAGTTGAGAAGTGCCAACTCCTGCGGGGAGACGCCAAGGGCGATGCGCTCTTTAAGAGCGTTGTGGCAACTACGTTCCATTTAAACCCCCACTGAAAATGATTTGGAGGCGGAGTGGCTCCGACTCCGCGCTACATCTAGATGTAGGGGTTTTAAACCCTTTAATTTACGATAAATTGACTTAATTCCCTGTTTTTTAAAGATGATCGCGCTTTAGCTGAATCGTATTAAGTCACATTTTCTAATCTGATATTTGTTGGTTTTATTAAATGTATCTACGGTAATTAGCGGTTTCAGAGGTTGTTTGTTTGGTAAGTAGTTGTATAAAATCTTAGATAAATACTATCGCTATAGCGTGGAATTAGTCTCAGTATCTTATGTAGCGATGTCTACGACGGGCTACGCCTACGCTATTTTGGATAGTAAAGATTGATGATAGGCAAATTTATTTTTTTTAAACTAGCTTCAGTCACAACTACACCTTTAATATTGCTAAGTTATTCTTAAAGCTTTTATATTCCTAAAAATGAATAGTCAACAGTCAATATTGGTTTTGACTATTGACTCTGACTGTTGTTTTCCTTCTGCTTCAAAATTTAACTTATGCAAAATCTAAAAACAGAAAGAATGTAATTCTCTAAAGTTTTGATAATCAGAAGTCTGACAAGAAACTTCTCTTTAAATTCATTTATGGGAATTTTTTGTTTTGAATTCCCCTGCAGGAGGTTAAATCTATCGATTGTTCGATCTAACAATCGGATTTTCTACAGATTCTCGATACCCTTGGACTTGTGCTGTGTAGGCAATTGGTAGAACAGCTTCAACGTTTTCATGGGGACGAGGAATAATCACCCAGGATTCTAGGGTACCGCCATAAACATTTTCTGCAGCTTCAATACCGGCAGCCATAGCGGCTTTTACTTCAGAAACATCGCCACGAATATTAACTGTAAAACGAGCGCTACCTACTCTGATATAACCAACAAGGGTAACTCGACCAGCTTTTACCATCGCATCTGCTGCTGCTAGCACCGCAGGAAAACCTTTCGTTTCAAGTGCTCCAATTGCCTGTAATGACATTATTAATCTCCTGTATGAATAAACTGGGGGCTACAAGTTAATTGTACGAAGCTTCGCTACAGATAATGAATAGCAAAATTGCTTAGAAGATGCGGAAAGGTTCTGATTCCTCAGTGAAATGGATTGGTAATATGGTTTCGACATTTTCTGGGGGATTGGGAACGATGTAGTGGGTAATTACTGTACCAACTTTTACTTCCTCTCCAGCTGCGATTCCGGCTTCAACAGCTCTATTTACTTCAGAAACGTGTCCCCGGACGGCGACTAACAAGCGAGCGCTTTCCGCTTGACCATAATACACAATTGTGACTTCGGCAGCTTTGACCATTGCATCTGCTGCTGCTAAGACACTCGGAAAACCTAAAGTTTCAATTACGCCAACCGCCATTGGCATGGCATTAGCTCCTGGATTAAAGGATAAGCGATTTTAATTGTACGTGGCTTTAGTCCCCATTTTGACATTTTGGAAAACTTTCTTTGATGCCATATTTTTTGGGGGAGTAGAGACGCGATTTATCGCGTCTTTTGGGAGTTAGAATATTTTGATAGCCCACTGGTTTATATTTTATATATTACAAATAATACCTCAGCATCTTAGTTTGTGTAACTTTATTGTTTAACAAAATCAGTTATGCGTGGAAGCAAGCTAGTACGATAAACTGAAATTTATGTTTCCGAATTTTCTTCCTACGGCAGTTGGGCAACTGACAGAATCTACTTCGATCGCACTAGCTCGGAGTATTCAAACAACTGCGATCGCTACTCCTTTAACTAATCAACCAGTTATCACCACTTATGTCAAGCAAGGGTGTGGTGGAACTCCGATTTTATTAATTCACGGCTTTGACAGTTCTGTATTAGAATTTCGGCGGCTTTTGCCACTACTTTCTGAAGATAATGAAACTTGGGCAGTGGATTTGTTGGGTTTTGGATTTACAGATAGACTTTCAGGAATTGCTTATAGCCCAACTGCGATTAAAACCCATCTTTATTATTTCTGGAAAAGCCTAATTAACCAACCTGTAATTTTGGTGGGTGCTTCAATGGGGGGTGCGACAGCGATTGATTTTACGCTGGCTTACCCAGAAACAGTCAAAAAGCTGGTGTTAATTGACAGTGCGGGGTTAGCAGGTGGTTCGCCATTGAGCAAATTCATGTTTCCCCCATTAGATTATTTAGCAACTCAGTTTTTGAGTAATCTGAAGGTACGCGATCGCGTTTCCCGCATTGGATATAAAAATCAAACTCTTGCCTCTATTGATGCCTTATGTTGTGGAGCATTACACTTACAAATGCCGAGTTGGCATCAAGCTCTGATTTCTTTCACTAAAAGTGGTGGTTACAGTGCATTTAGACTTGAGACAATATCACAAATTGTGCAACAAACATTAATTTTATGGGGCAATTCCGATAAAATTTTGGGTACTGAGGATGCCATGAAATTTAAAAGGGCAATTCCACACAGTACTCTCAACTGGATTCAAGATTGTGGTCATCTCCCACACTTGGAACAACCACAAATCACCGCGCGGCATATTTTAGACTTTCGAGTTGAAAGATAGCCAACTCTCAATAATTTTTCTGTAACGCCGATCTGAAAAGTTTTTCATCTGTTACTAATGGCTTCTGTGATAGCTACTATTTTTCTCTTTAATCGTGTTACTTTCACAGAATTTTAGGGAATGTAGCTAGAGCGATTGCAAACCTGTCTTGCATTAGGGTGGGCATTACAATGCCATTACAATGCCCACTCTACAAACTCCAAAGATTTAGACTTGCACTTGGTAATTTAGGTTTAATTCATCTCCTGTTGTTCCCCGGATACCCCAGTTGTGTTTTGGAGTTTCTGTAATCGTGATTTCTATATCTATAGGTGCAATTGCAACTTGTTCAGATAAGCAAGAAAACAACAACCTAATTAGTTTCTTTTTCGTTTCAGTAGTGCGTCCCTCAAACATACTAATCTCAATGATGATGTATTTCTCTGAACGTCCGATAGGGTAGATGAAATCATCGGGTTCGAGAGGAAAAAACCTATGGACACGCTTGTCTTGAGGATATACTAGAGCTTCAACAACACAAGAATGAATTGCGTCAGAAATGGCACTGCGAGAATGACGGATAAATGAAGCAGTGCCATAGATTTTGATTTGTACCATTAACCTTTACCTGACTGATTAACTGACTCTAGTCAAGTAACCACATCTCATTAGAACTATCAGGATACTCATTTGGTTGATTTTGAGGTTGATTTTGAGCTAGTGGTTGCGATGACCGATGTGATTTTTTGTAGTTAAGTGGATTGTAGTGGTCTTTTACTGGTTTTATAGCACTAGTTTCTTTTACAACACTACCAGCATAGTCATCTGGTTGATTTTGAGCTAGTCTTTCTGATGAAAGATGTGATTTTTTGTAGTTATATGGATTGTACTGTTCTTTTACGGGTTTTATAGCATTAGTTTCTTTGACAGCTACAGCAAGTTTAGAATTATCTTCTGCTGTTTGTTTTAAAGCATTAATTTCTTCGATCAGCTTGGAATTCGCTTCTGCTAGTTGCAGTGCTGTTTTTTTGGTTTCGTCAAGTTCTTTTGTTAGCTGTTCTAGTAATGATTTTTGTTCTGATACAAATGTTTTTTGTTTAGATAATTTTGATTGCAAATCAGTAATTTCTTGTCCAAGAGATGCTTCTTTTTTGTGACTTGTTTCTAGATTACTCGTCAAGTCTTTGACAGTTGCTTCTAAATCAGCCTTAGTGGAACTTGTGCGCTTAGTAGAAGTTGGCTCAAGTGGTTGTCCTGACGATTCCTCATCAGATGCAGCCTGTTCTTCAACAATTTTTTCAGCTGTAACTTCGATCGCAGATTCACCTTCTGGGGGTGTAAATTTTTGTGCCTCTTCTTGTAGTAAGTCAGAGAGACTTTGTTTCCTAGCCATTATTATTTTCTCCAATCACGCTGTAATTCATCAGCTGCACGGCGGTAGTCTAATTCCGCCTCCCGTGCATTTCCTCCTCGCCATTGAGTAATCGCTACACCTTCGAGTGCTGCTCGCTCATGAGCTTTATAGGCACGGATGAAGGTATTACAAGTAGGAATACCTAAGCGAGTCAGAGTGTTTTTTGCTTCTTGTGCTTCCCCCAGACTGCGCGTATCGACTTTGGTGAGCAATACCCGATGGGGGGTTCCCACAGGGATGACGGCTTCCTTGACTGTTTCCACGAGGATTGCTAAATCCATTGCGGCTGGGGGTGTAGGCAAAACTAGATAATCTGCGATCGCAACTACCGCCACTAATGCTTCAGAGCGTAGCGCGGGAGGTGTATCTACCACTACTAAATCGTAACCTGTTATCTTTGCTAAATCACCTAAAAGTGCGGGATCGGTTTCTTGAGATAAATCAAATCCCATTCCCTGCTGACTACGCCCAAACCACCAACTGGCAGAACCTTGAATATCTGCATCAATCAGCAGCACCTTTTTTTTCTTCGCAAAGTTTGCAGCCAGATTGACTGCGGTAGTCGTTTTACCGACTCCTCCTTTACCGTTGAGAATAGCGATGATTTTTGGCACTGCTTGCTTCCGATGCTGCCTTTTGAGTGCTGAGAATGAAGTGCTGAGTGCTGAGTTAGGAGTACAGACGCAATTAATCGCGTCTGTACAAGAGTTATTATTATCCTCTTTGTCTTCTTTTTCAGTCCCCAGTTTCCAGTCTCTAGTCCCCAATGATGAATATACCGCTTTCTGTAACCCTAAGTAACATGAAAAGTCGTAACAATAAAATTCAGAAGCCATCAACTCCACAAAATTCTATGACAACAACTTACAATTTGCCTGATGGACCCCAAATGCCGCGCTGGCTAAGGATGATCAAGTTTGTTAGTCAGCCACTGAAATATGTGGATGATTTTGCCCAAATCTACGGTGACACTTTCACTATCAGGAGTAATCGCTCTGATAACCATCTTGTGTATTTTAGTCAACCCCAAGCACTTGAGCAGATTTTTACTGCTGATTCTAGGCATTTTGAGGTCGGCAGGGGGAACATAGGACTAAAATTTTTACTTGGCGATCGCTCCTTTATGTTATCAGATGGCGATCGCCACCAGCGCCAACGGCAATTATTAGCTCCTCCCTTTCATGGCGAAAGAATGCGGGCTTACGGCGAGGAAATTCGGGAAATAACCCAACAGGTAAGTAATGAATGGCAAATTGGTAAGCCTTTTAATATCCGTAAGTCGATGCAAGAAATCACCTTACGTGTTATTCTCCGGGTTGTATTTGGTTTGAATGAAGGACAGCTGTTTGAGGAATTGAGGCGATCGCTAAGTGATTTACTAGATTTCATCAGTTCGCCTGTAATGTCCAGCGCCTTCTTCTTCCAATTCATCCAAAAAGATTTTGGTGCATGGAGTCCTTGGGGTTGGATTCTGCAACAACGGCAAAAAATCGATCAACTTATTTATGCTTTGCTTCGAGAACGTCGGGCTGAACTCGGTCAAAATCGCCAAGATATCCTGAGTTTGATGATGGCAGCTCGTTATGAAGATGGTCAAGGGCTGTCAGATGAAGAATTACACGACGAGTTAATGACGCTGCTAGTTGCGGGACATGAAACTACCGCTTCGGCATTAACATGGGCTTTTTACTGGATTGATAGTTTACCAGAGGTGCGTGAGAAGTTGCAAAAGGAACTCAACACCATTGGAGTTAACCCCGATTTGAGTAGTGTGGCTAAATTGCCCTATTTGACAGCAGTTTGCCAAGAAACATTGCAAATTTACCCAATTGCCATGACTGCTTTTGTGCGGATTGTGAAGAACCCAATTACAATTATGGGCTACGAACTGCCAGAGGGAACGGCAATAGTCCCCAGTATTTATTTAGCGCATCATCGGGAAGAAGTTTAACCACAATCCAAGCAGTTCAAACCAGAACGCTTTTTAGGAAGACAATATTCACCTTATGAATATTTACCCTTTGGTGGCGGTAATCGTCGGTGTATTGGAATGGCATTTGCCCAGTATGAAATGAAAATTGTCTTGGCAACTGTTTTGTCAGAACTTCAAGTTTCGTTAATGAATAAACGTCCCGTGCGTCCTGTGCGCCGTGGGTTAACTTTAGCTACACCAGCCGGAATGCGGATGGTTGCAACACCTCAAGTAAAGCGTGCAAATACACCAGCGTTAGTTTAAGCAACGAGGGTGGGGATTAAAATGCCCACCCTACTATGGGGTAATAACTATGATAAAACACGAATTACAAAATCATCAAGTTTGGCGAGATTTAACTGAAATATTAGAAACTTTAGATGCTAATAATCTTGTTAAAAAACATCTAATACTATCTGATTATAAAATATGCGGCTACTGGGATGAACAAGATAAATATTATGAAACAATTACTTTGCCTCGTATTTTAGAAGCGGAATTAGTTAGTAGCTCTATTGGCGTTACCTACAAAGAACGTTTTTTACAACTAAAGTTTATCCTTATAGCTTCTGCTGTTGATGGCACTCAAAAGCTAGGCGATTTTGTTCTTATTTACAATGAGAATTTAGAGTTTATTGATGAAAATTGGCTTTTAGATATCGATTATTAAATGCTTGAGATACAATTCTGAAGTCTTAAGTGGACAAGTTAAACATATCGCTCGCCTCACAGAGTTTTTTTACATTTAACCTGCTGCTTTTTCTGAGTCAGTGCGATTAGGGAAAATTTACATATACTCATTGCGTGCATACTTGATAGTATTGACTGCACTTTATACGCCTTAAGTGAATTAAAAATTCTCAAGCAATATTAAAGGTTTCAGCTTAACTTGAATTGTAAACTCTAGGCTTATGAACGAGACTACGTTATTTCAGCCTTCAACTCACATAAGCTGTTTTATTTTAAATTCCATTTTAAAAAGGTTCTTTTCTTTGGATTATAGCTTCTATTACTTCCTTCTTTACAGAAATCATTCTACTAATAAAAGCATCATATTCTTCTTTTGGATAATATGGATTTTTCTGTGTAAAATATCTATTTCCCAAAAAGTCCAAAGCAAAAGCCGAATCAGGTTTGTTTTTTTGTATCATTGAATATAGTTCTTTCAATTGAGCAAGGTGTTCAGCTAGAGACATTTCTGTAGTAGAGGAATATGTCGTTTCTACTCTACGATTGAAAATATCTTGCAAATGTTCATATTCAGCAGCGATAGTACTAGTGTTGTGTCTAATAAATATGTGATAACGCTTAATTTTATCACTATCTTTCTTAGGCAAAAAGGGAATATATCGTGGATTATATTCTATAATCACAACCCGAAATAGTTTACCTTTTAGTTTTGGATATTCTGATTCTTCGTATAAAAAATCTATAACATCAAAAATTAGCTGAGACGGAAGATATTTTTCAACTTTATTTTTAAACTCAGTTTTATCATTTAAGTCGGACAATCCCTTAGAGTTAAAGCTATTATCTTCTTTTTTCTCCTCAACACCAAAAATAATTGCACCACCGGATTTATTAGCCATACCAAGAATATTCTTGGCTATTTCATCATCTGGAACAAGTTCACTTTTAAAGTCTAGCTCATCATATTCTCCTGTAGTGTTGCGGAGTAATTCACGCAACGTTTCTCGACTTGGAGATTCAAAAAACTGAGCAAAATCTTCTTTCCAGCTTTTAGTTTGCTTAGTGTTTGAGGACATATAAAAATCGACCTTTATGGTATAAAAGTTTAATTAGGAAAATACTATTTATCATGTTATTAGCTTAAAAAATGACCGCTCATCCGTTGTTCCAGCACATCCAATAATCCATCCACATCTTTCCCAGCTTGCTCAAAACAAATTGGCGGTGCTGGTTCCGGTGCAAACTGAATTAACTTAATTTCCCCTTTCCCAATCCCAATCATCACAACTTCCACATCCGGCTTGTGATTCTCAACAATTCCCAAAATTTCCTGAAGCCGATTATCAACCTTAATATTTAAATTCTCTATCTGCTCTTTCGGACAATAAACAAAATGCGGCGTTGGTTGCAAATCAATACCAACAGTACCCTGACTGTCACCATTTGCTAACCACAATCCCCAAAACAGCGCCGCCAATTCTTGCTGATTTGCTTTGACAAACTTATCCAACTGGCGACGCCACTTAGTATCACCTGATTCTGGTTGACTATTACCAAAAAACATAAATAATTCGTAATTCGTAATTCGTAATGAAGACAGAAAGAAGGGGCGAAAGTTATCTTAAGCCTGACTGTACACGCCAGAGGCCGGAATAAATACCGTCTTTCTCTAGCAATTGCTCATGGGTTCCCGACTCTACTAATTTCCCATGTTCCATGACATAAATGCAATCGGCATTGCGGATAGTGGAAAGACGATGAGCGATCGCAATTGTAGTTCTATCTACTGTAATCCGTTCTAGCGATCGCTGGATTGCTGCTTCTGTCTCATTATCCACCGCCGAGGTAGCCTCATCTAAAATCAGAATCGGGGGATTTTTGAGAACTGCGCGTGCGATCGCAATCCGTTGTCTTTGTCCACCAGATAACTTTTGTCCTCTTTCCCCGACAATTGTCTCATAACCTTCGGGCAAGTTAATAATAAATTCGTGCGCTTCCGCCACCTTCGCCGCCGTGATGATTTCTTGCTCTGTAGTTTCAAAGCTGCCATAAGCAATATTCTCAGCTACAGTGCCATGAAATAGAAACACATCTTGACTCACCAAACCAATACAACGGCGTAAATCTTGCAAATTCAAACTTTGCAAATCAATGCCATCGAGAGTAATGCTTCCCGTTTGCACCTCATACAACCGCAACAAAAGTTTGACTAAAGTGCTTTTACCAGAACCAGTAGAACCGACAATTGCAATGGTTTTCCCCGCCTGAATATCCAAAGACAGATTTTTAATTACTGGAAATCTATCTTTATAGGCAAAATAAACATTTTTAAATTGCACTTCCCCGCGCACTTCATTCACAGGTAAAGATACATCACCTGTATGAATAGCGATAGGAGCATCCAATAAATTCATAACTCGATTAGTAGAAGCCATTGCCCTTTGATATTGGTCAAATGTTTCGCCTAATCTAGTTAAAGGCCACAGCAAACGCTGAATTAAAAACACTAATACGCTGTAAGTACCTACAGACATTTCTCCAGAAACTGCTGCCATCCCGCCATACAACAGTAATGCCGTAAAACCCACTAAAATCAGCATCCGAATTAACGGCACAAAAGCAGCAGAAAGAGTAATTGCCTTCCTATTACTACGACGATAAGCGTCACTATCTAATTCCAAACGATAGGCTTCATAAGTTTCAGCCGTAAAGCTTTTAATAGTAGTAATTCCGCTGATATTGTTTGACAACCGCGAATTGAGAAAACCCACCTTTTCGCGGACATCAGCGTAGCGAGGTGCAAGTAGTCGTTGGTAAGCAAAAGAACCCCAGAGGATAAATGGCATTGGTGACAAAGCCATCCACGCTACACTAGGAGCCAAAATAAAGAAAGCAGCGCCAATAATTAGAACAGTTGCAGAAACTTGGATGATATCATTCGCTCCCCCATCCAAAAACCGCTCTAATTGGTTAATATCATCACTGAGGATAGACATTAAACCGCCAGTGCTGCGTTCTTCAAAATAAGCCAATTCCAACTCTTGCAAATGTTTGTATGCATCCAAACGCAAGTCATGCTGAATATTCTGAGCCAAATTCCGCCAAAGTCGAGCGTAGGCGTACTCAAAAACCGATTCTAGTATCCAAATGATCACAGTCAGGAAGGAAATAATCAAAAATTGTCCAAAGACATCGCGTACCCCCAACTGTGCAATTATGGAATCCTGTTGCTTAACTACCACATCCACCGCCACGCCAATTAAGCCGGGTGGTGCCAAATCGAAAAATTTATTGAGGATAGAATAAGTAGTCGCCAGCCAAATTTGTTTACGATACTGATGTCCATACTCAAGCAAACGCTGGAGAGGATGCGCTGAATGTTTACGTCTTCTTGATGCCCGATGAGATTTTAATGCAGTAGCCACGGCTTTTTGCGGTTTCGTGTGACTGATATTACCACGGAACAAAGTCTTGAGTCCTAAGTCCTGAGTCTGAAGATTGATTTAGACAGAACTAATGAGAACTGTATTCGATGTACCAAATTCAAAGGCGAATAGCCAATCAGAAACGAGAACATCTTGCTAGAAGAAAGCCTTAAATAATACTCAAAGAAGAAACAAAAGGAAAAAGGTGAGAAAAAACCTATCTCCTCAGAATCGATATGATAGAAAAGTAAACAAAATTTAAAAAATATTTATCGAATGGTAGATCAATCATCTGGCTTGTCCAAGGTCAAAGACTCGATAACACAAAAACTCTTCTTGGGTAATGAACCGAATGCGGAGTTAATTGCAATTCTCACCGTTTACTTTGTCCAAGGAATTTTAGGGCTATCGCGTCTAGCCGTTAGCTTTTTTCTCAAAGATGAACTACTCCTGAGTCCAGTCCAGGTATCGGCGCTATTGGGAATTGTCTTCCTACCTTGGATGATCAAGCCGGTGTTTGGTTTTATCTCTGATGGCTTGCCTATATTTGGCTATCGTCGCCGTCCTTACTTGATTTTATCCGGGATATTGGGAACTGCTTCTTGGATAAGTCTGGCCACAATAGTTCATACTAGCTGGGCAGCTACATTAGCGATCGCTCTAGGTTCTCTCTCTGTCGCCATGAGTGATGTCATCGTTGACTCGCTAGTTGTAGAACGAGCCAGGGGCGAATCGCAAGCAAAAGCTGGTTCATTACAATCTCTGTGCTGGGGTGCTTCGGCGATCGGAGGTTTAATAACAGCCTACTGTAGCGGTCTACTACTCCAATACTTTACTACCCGTACTGTCTTTGGGATTACCGCTTTATTTCCTTTGATCGTTTCAGGGGTAGCTTGGTTAATTGCTGAGTCCCCCGTCAGCCAGGATACTCAAGATAGTAATCAGACCAACCCTTTACCAATCAAACATCAACTGGGGCAGCTACGCCAAGCCATTAGCCAAAAAACAATTTGGCTACCAACAGCATTTATCTTCATCTGGCAAGCTACCCCAAATGCTGACTCAGCCTTTTTCTACTTTGCTACCAACGAACTCCACTTTGAACCAGAATTTTTGGGGCGAGTAAACTTGGTGGGAAGTTTCGCTTCTTTGGCAGGTGTTTGGATTTTTCAACGTTTCCTCAAAAACATCCCTTTTCGCGTGATTTTTGCTTGGAGTACTGTCCTTTCGTCAATTTTGGGGATGACGATGCTGTTGTTGGTGACTCACACAAACAGGCTATTGGGTATAGATGACCACTGGTTTAGTTTGGGTGATAGCCTGATTCTGACTGTGATGGGGAAAATTGCCTTTATGCAAGTGATGGTGCTAGCAGCAAGGCTTTGTCCTTCTGGTGTGGAAGCGACGTTATTTGCCTTGTTAATGTCAATCTATAATTCAGCCGGAACGATTTCCCATGCATTCGGGGCATTAATCACCTATTGGCTGGGGATCACTGCAACAAACTTTGAGTCACTTTGGCTATTGGTGGTAATTACTAACCTCAGCACGCTGTTACCCCTACCATTTATCAAATGGCTACCTGCTGAAGAGCAAACTGAGACACCCAAAGATAACGAACAAGCGTTTTTGCCAGATTTGATGTCTGAGTTAGTACTGAGAGAACCAGAGTCGAAAATAGTGGAATAGTGTAATAAATATCGCATTGAAAAAGAGGCAAGGGAGCAGGGAGCTCTTAGCAGGGGAGAAGGAACAGAAAGGGGGATTCGACCCAATCAATAAGGGGAACCACTTAACTCTTATTGGGGGACGTAAGAACGGCAGGAATTGATTGATGGGCGTTGTTGTGAATTTCCCAGCATACATCCGGCGAATGTGGGACACCCTTATCGATATCTATATATAGGTGCGGCTCATGCAAACACTGGTAATGCTCCCTTACAAGCATTGTTGAAAATTGATTTAGAGTTTGGAGAAAGACAACTTTGGAGTGCTGCACCCCGTGGTTTTGTAAGTGAACCGATTTTTGTCCCACGCCCAGATTCTGAAAAGGAAGATGCTGGTTGGATATTAGCTTTGGTTTATGATGCTGCCGATCACCGCTCAGATTTGGTAATTTTGGATGCTGGTGATTTCTCTAAAGGAGCGATGTCTGACGACAAGTCGCTTCGCGCCTACGCGCGGCTACATCTGAAGCATCATATCCCTTATGGTCTGCATGGGAGCTTTACTTCTGAGGTTTTTGTGAAAGTTTGATCCCCTATTTGGGTGAAACCATTTTTTCGCTGGCAATGATATGCAAATCGATGTTTTTGAGCAAGCGCACCAATTTTTGCGTCAAAGATCCTTTGAGGAGCATTTGCCAGCGCGATCGCTGACTCTCACCAATTACAATTTGGGTAATCCGATATTTCTCGGCGACTTGGGCGATCGCATTAGCTATATTACCGTCGGTAATACGAAGAAAAGTACCTTCAAATTCTTTACAAAGTTTCTCACAAGTATGGATGTGTAAACTTTCCTCTTTGGTAAGGAAGCGTTCTGGATCGGCTACGAACAAGGTATAAAGCGGCGCGTTCATATAGTTAGCTAGTCTTGCACCTCGACGTAACAATTGCACTGAGTTGGGATAAGTGGAAACACACACCAAAACCCGCTCGTGAATATTACAAAATTGTCCGTTGGGAGTAGAGGCGATCGCATTTTCTTCCACGTTGTCTGCCACTTCCCGCAAAGCCAACTCCCGCAAAGCAATCAGGTTACGGCGTTGGAAAAAATTATCGAGGGATTGTTGGATTTTTGGCTGTGCGTAAATCTTGCCTTCTAATAGCCGTTCTTGCAGTGTTTCCGGTGTGACATCAACTACCACTATTTCATCTGCTTCATCCATAATTCTGTCAGGCACACGCTCGCGGACTACCACACCTGTAATTCTGGCTACTAGGTCGTTGAGACTTTCCAGATGTTGCACATTCATTGTGGAGTAGACATCAATCCCGGCTGCCAAAACTACTTCTACATCTTCGTAGCGCTTTTCGCGTGGAGAACCAGGGACATTGGTATGGGCAAGTTCATCGATTAAGACTAATTGGGGCGATCGCTTTAAAATAGCATCTGTATCCATATCCGTCAGCGTCAACTCATCCCGAGGATATTGCTTACGGGGTACAATTTCCAGTCCCTCTGACTTTTGAGCTGTCTCCTTACGTCCGTGGGTTTCCAAAAGCCCAACGACAACATCAATTCCTTCATGTTTGAATGCGTGTCCCTCTTCCAGCATCCGGTAGGTTTTGCCTACTCCAGGAGCCATACCAATAAAGATTTTATGCTTACCCCGCCGTCGTGCCGGATAAAGTGAGTAACTTGCAGAATTTAAAGGCGCATTCCCAGCCGAACTAATATTAGTATTATCTGACATTTATGCACTCCTATTGCATGGGAAAACCATCATTGCCAATGCCCCACGCTCCATGCCCATTTACTGATTTTGCTGACGATTAATGTCTTGCAAATCAAGAGCATAATTCAATCGGAGAACATTGACTCCCGGTTCGCCAAAAATCCATAAAAATCTGCCATCAGTATACTTATTAATTAAACGTAGGATCTCTTCTTCTTTTACTCCCCGTGCACCAGCAACCCGCGTCAATTGCTGCCGTGCTGCTTTCAAGGAAATATGCGGGTCTAAACCAGAACCAGAGGTATAAATTATATCAGCTATCGGTTGAAGATTTTCCTCTTGTAATTTATCTGCCTCTTCTAAAATCCGCTTCAGTAGTTCTGGATTGCTTGCAGCAAGATTGCTAGCTCCAGATATGCCGGTTGGCTTGGCTTTTTTTCCTTGGCTATATCTAACAGTACTAGGACGAGAATGGAAATATCGCTCAGATGTGAACACCTGACCAATCAAAGCGGAACCAATTGGTTCATTATTTAGATTCCGCATGATGCTGCCATTAGCTTGATAGGGCAAAAAAACTTGACCCACTACAAGGATTATCAGCGGATAGATGATTGCAGTCAACAACCAAAGCATTAGAGTTATAAAAATTGCTCTGATGGTTTCTCGAATAATAGCCATAAAAAGTTTTCCAATTGCGCCTAGAATTGAATTTTTAATTTTTAATTCTTTTGCCTACCTAGCAGGATATTACAAGATGCTGTCAGCAACAGCATAAACAACTGGTGCAGTTACCACATTCAAGCACAGCAGAATAAAAATAGCGAGTAGTAAATGTTGTTTATGCCATTGCGACTAAATAAAGGATATCGCCAAAGCAGTACTGAGTAAAAACGATGTTTATTCATATTCTTCTTGTTCCACCTCTCAACAGGTAAAAGTAAAAATGTTTATTATTTTACTTTGGTTAAGATGCGCTTATTTCCCCATCGTCTATACTTTTGCTGTTTTTAGGGGATGTTTTAAAAGTCGCAAAATATACTAGCACTGGCAAATATAATTTGCGACTATACAGACAAAACCAACTTCCGTGGGTTTGAAAACCTTGATTTTCTCTTTCTTAGTCCACCTTTGCGGACTAAGCTTTGTCTAGTAGCGAATTATATTCGCCTAATACTTTTCAAACATTTTCTTAAGCCAAGCCCACAAGTGTAATCAGTACATCAATCAACTTAATTGCAATAAACGGCGCAATCACCCCACCTAAGCCGTAAATTAAGATATTGCGTCGGAGTAACTGATTAGCTGTCAGCGGTCTAAACCGCACTCCCTTTAATGCTAAGGGAATCAAAGCGGGAATAATCAAAGCATTATAAATCAATGCTGAGAGTACAGCAGATTTAGGGCTAGTCAAATTCATAATATTCAGGCTTTGCAAGTTAGCAGCGACAAATATCACTGGGATAATTGCAAAGTATTTAGCAATATCATTAGCGATGGAAAATGTCGTCAATGCCCCGCGAGTAATCAACAATTGTTTACCAATACTAATGATATCGAGCAGCTTTGTGGGATCGGAGTCCAAATCGACCATGTTGGCGGCTTCTTTTGCAGCTTGCGTTCCTGTATTCATCGCCACGCCGACGTTAGCTTGGGCTAATGCTGGAGCATCGTTAGTTCCATCTCCCGTCATGGCGACCAGTTTGCCTGCGGCTTGTTCCTGTTTAATGACACTGATTTTGTCTTCTGGTGTGGCTTCAGCGATGAAGTCATCAACTCCAGCTTCTTTGGCAATGACAGAAGCGGTAATTCGGTTGTCTCCAGTTAGCATGATGGTACGCACTCCCATCCGTCGCAGTTGCTCAAAGCGATCGCGGATACCAGGTTTAACTATATCTTTGAGATAAATAATTCCATAGATTTCGTTATCTAAGCTAACTGCTAGGGGTGTACCTCCCAAGCGAGAAACTCTTTCGTAGGCAGCATCCAATTCTGGTACATCGCGTCCGTTGCGGGAACGGACAAATCCTTTAATAGCTTCTACTGCTCCCTTTCTGGCCTCATACCCACCAGGTAAATTCGTGCCACTCATCCGGGTTTTAGCGGAAAAATTAACTCCTTCTGCCTGACTAGAGTCAAAATCAAACCGCGCGCCCAACTTTTCTGCCAATCGGACAATAGATTTACCTTCTGGTGTATTGTCAAAGACACTAGCTGCCCAGGCAACATTAGCAATTTCTGACATTGAATGACCGTTGAGAGGAATAAACTCTTCCGCCAGACGGTTGCCGAGGGTAATTGTACCTGTCTTGTCAAGAAGTAAAGTGTTGACATCACCACAGGCTTCCACTGCTCGTCCTGATGTGGCAATGACGTTAAATTGGGCAACTCGATCCATACCAGCAATACCGATGGTACTTAGTAAGCCGCCAATGGTAGTAGGAATTAACGCTACTAATAGGGCAATTAAAATTGGGATGCTGACTGGACTGTTGATATAGTAAGCAAGTGCAGGCAAGGTTACTACAACTAGCAAAAACACTAAGCTAAGAACTGCCAACAATACCGTGAGGGCAATTTCATTGGGTGTTTTGCTGCGTTCTGCCCCTTCTACCAAGGCAATCATTCGATCAATAAAGCCTTTGCCTGGGTCAGTCGTGATCCGGATAATTAGTTCATCTGAGATAATCCGCGTCCCACCAGTGACGGAACTAGCAACATCGGAGCCTGATTCTTTTAATACTGGTGCAGATTCTCCAGTAATTGCTGATTCATCCACTGAGGCAACACCCATGATTACTTCACCATCGGCGGGGATGATATCGCCAGCAACGACGTAGATGGTATCGCCCTGTTTGAGGCTGGTGGATGAAACTTCACTAATTGTGCCATCGGCAGCAAGTTTTTTCGCGATCGCCTCTAACTTTGTTAACCGCAAGGCATCGGCTTGGGCTTTACCCCGTCCTTCTGCCACTGCTTCGGCAAAATTGGCAAACCAAACTGTAAAGAATAAAATCCCCGACAACAAGGCGTTGAAAACTTGCGGGTTCTTTTGAAGGGCTGGGCCAAATAGGTTGGGATCGATCGTGAGCAATAGGATGATGATTGTCCCTACCCAAACCACAAAGATTACTGGATTTTTGATTGCATACTTAGGGTTGAGCTTGACAAAAGCATCTCTAATTGCTCTTAAGTACAGCCACTTATTATTTGCCCTGGTTTTTTTACGTTTTTGGCGGCGATCGCCAGAACGAGAACTTGGGCGTCTAGCTTTGAAGTTAGTTGCCACTTGATTCATGAATAAAGTTTAGAGGTGAGAAGTTAGGAGTTAGGAGTTAGGAGTTATAGGAACTTCTAATAAAAAAATATCCAACCTTTAGGATGCGTTAGTAACGCATCCTACGAAACCGGATAATTTATAAGATAAGGCAGGAGCCAGGAGGAAAGAAGTACAAATGAAAACTTTAATTCTAAGTAATTACCCAGTTAAAAAATCTGATACTGGTACGAGATGCGTATGTGCAAGATATAAACCTTTCTTGCTTCAATCTCACACTTTTAAGTCTGGGTTACTCCTTCCTCCTGCCTCCTGAATTATTTTTTGATATTTTCTTAATTTCAAACTTATAACTCATAACTTTTCTAACTGCCAGATGCTAGTTTCAAACCCTCAGCTATGGGGCCTAAAGCCAGAACGGGAAAGAAAGTCAATACTCCCAAAACCAGCGTTACTCCTGCCGCGATCCCAGTAAATACTAGAGAATCAGTTCTTAAAGTAGCAGGGGTTTCTTGTACTAGTTGTTTGCGAGACATCCCGTCAGCTAGCAGCAGGATGGCAATCATCGGAATGTAGCGTCCTCCGATTAGGCTAACTAAAGTACTCAAGTTCCACCACAGGCTGTTATCCTCCAATCCCTCCAAGCCCGAACCATTATTTGCTGCTGCTGAGGCATATTCATAAACTACTTGAGAAATACCGTGATAGCCAGAGTTGCTAATTCCAGATAGGGAGATCGGATAAGCTAAGGCGATCGCACTGGGAATCAAAACTAGAATTGGGTGAATCAGCAGCACTACGCTGGCAAGAACGATTTCCCGCTTTTCAATTTTGCGTCCTAAAAACTCTGGGGTACGTCCTGCCATGAGTCCAGTTAGGAAGACTGTGAGAATTAAGTAAATAAATAAGTAAGCTGTTCCAGTTCCCTGACCACCCCAGATAACCTGGATAAATAAATTGAAGAGAGTCGAAAATATTCCTTGGGGCATCAGAGAATCGTGCATCCCGTTCACAGCACCAGACATAGTAGCAGTAGTCATCACTGCCCAAAATGCTGTTTGTGCCCAACCAAATCGAACTTCTTTCCCCTCTAAATTGGGTTGTTCTAATCTAAAAGCAGTATTAACTAGGGGATTACCTTGTAGTTCTCCCACGGCTGTAACTCCCACCAGAACTACAAAAATCACAAATACCATCCAAAAAAGTAGCCAAGCTTGTTTGATGTTATTAGCAAATATACCGTAGGTGTAAATCAAGGCTGCTGGAATAGAAATCATGGCGAGCATTTCTGTCAAATTAGAAGCGCCATTGGGATTTTCAAAGGGGTGAGCTGAGTTGACGCCAAAAAAGCCGCCGCCGTTCTCGCCCAAAAGTTTGATCATTTCAAAGGATGCCACTGGGCCTCTGGCCAGATATTGCGTCCCACCTTCTAAGGTTGTCACATCCATAGTCTTAGCTAATGTTTGTGGTACACCTGCTACCAGCAAAGCGATCGCACCAATAATCGAAATCGGCAGCAATATTCGCGTAATTCCACGCACGAGATCGACGTAAAAGTTTCCCAATCTTCTACCTGTCAAGCCGCGAATAAAGGCAATTCCCACGGCTAAACCGGTGGCTGCGGAGGTGAACATCAAAAAGCCTAAAGCCGCTACCTGGCTAAAATAGCTTAAAGTTGTCTCACCAACATAGTGTTGTTGGTCGGTATTTGTTACAAATGAAATCGTTGTATGCAACAATACATCCCAACTGGGCGCGCCGAAGCCGTTTGGATTCCAGGGTAAGAGTCTCTGAAAATATATCAGAAAATACACTGAAATACCCATAAGAAAGTTAAAACAAAGTATGGCCCGGATATACTGCCAACTCGTCATGTCATCTTTTCTCCGAACACCCGCAAGTACGAACATACTCCGCTCTATAGGGTTCATTAAAAAATCAAGCAGTGTTCTTTCTCCCAAAAAGACACGCGCTATGTATTTTCCGAATAATGGAGTGATTGCTATGACAATACACAGCGTTAAGCCAATTTGCAAAAAACCTTGTCCCATATATTTCGCGCTAAATTAAATTTAAGTCCTAGCAAGCCAATTTTTAGAAATAACAGATTTTGAGGAATTTACTATTTTCAGTTATCACTATTTTCCAGATAATTGTTCAAGTTTTTGTTAAGAATATTTAATTTTTACTCTTAATTTATCTATTTCACTAGTTAGGATTATTTGTTTATACAATACATTTTCCTAGTTTGCAGAACTTACGCACTCAGATTTTCCATTGCATTGACAACATTGACAACGCCGCTGCCGCCCCCAATACCTGAGGGTTACACACTTCTAAGTATCTCTCGAACTGCTTTAAATTCCGATGCCCTGAGATTTCCTGAATTACCCGCAGTTAGATACCAGCGTTACTCATCTGGGTTAAGGCAGTACGCAGAAAGCCTGCGATCTACAGATTATAACGATTTGACCCCGATTAGTCAGAATTACTTGAGTGAGATTAGCGTAGCTTACCGCCGTAGGCATCGCTCCTATATATCTCCAATTACTGCATTAGGGGCGATCGTGGCATTTTGGGAAAATTGTACGTTAACCGCAAAGGCAATGGTCGCAAAATTGATTTAGAAATTGATTTGATTTCGCTTGTACCGGGTGGGTTATAAATTAATTAAAAGTTCTCTTTCGTATTGACAAGTATACAGTTCATTATATCTGTGCAAGAATAGCGATCGCCGCTGAAAATGACTTGCATTGAGCAATCGAATGCGAAGTGCTGAAAATAACACCTCGCAACACATACTGCTTAGTAATGGTAAAACGCTAAAGACAATTAAACAACCACAAAATTGTTTTCGGTTAGTGACGATCCAGCTGATAATTCTGCAAATTTTACTTGAGTAAACTTAGATGCGCTACCGTCTTCCTCAAAGAACAATGCACCTGTAATGTCGTTGTAGATAAATCGTTGAACGCTAGTGGTTGCAGATGTTCCGATAGTAAACTGATCCGCTTTGAGTAAAGGTGTTGACAGCTTGCCATCAAAACCATCAGCCGATACCTGAATCAGGTCATCAATTGACAGCTCGCCATCAAAACCATAGTCATCAGTTGACACCTCGCCATTAAAACCATCAGCCGATAGCTGAATCAGGTCATCAGCGGCGTTGAAGTCATAAAGACTATACTTCCTTCATCGGAATGAAATATTTTGATGGGACTCAACAGAGTTCAAATTAATCTTATTAATTCCTATTTATTGAGCGGTAGGCGCGATCGCGCTGACGGTACTATGTCCCAAATATATTTCAGGACTAGCCCTTTCAAGGTGGTGAAATTTGGAACGAAGGTTGGTTATTTCAACTTTCAAAAAGCCCAAAATCTGAGCGGAGGATTCAAGATGGTAGCGCTGAAACAACGTATCTTCGTTTGTCACCTTGAAAGGGCTAACTTTATAGTTATACAGATTTTTAGTAAATCATAAATGACGATGTTAAGTCGATTATTGACTATGAAAGAAGCTATAAATGAGCGGGGAAAGACCTATGGGCTAATAGCGATCACCTTTGCGATCGTGATCATACTGGAATATTTGACACCCTCTGAGTACGTATTTGGCTACCTCTACACAGGGACGATTTTATTAGCAGATTCTCGATTGAATCGGGGAGCGGTTTTGGGGATCACTCTTGCAGCGACAGGATTAACATTGTTGAATTTGTTTATTCCCGGAGGAGAAATGATTAATTCTCCAACGTTGGCAAATAGGTTGATTGCAGTATTGGCGTTGTTGGTAACAGGTTGGTTAAGCGATCGCAATCACCGCAATGAAGAAGCGATCGCTTATACTCAAGCACAATTACGCTCCCAAGAACAACTAGCGATCATGCGTGAAGATTTTGTTTCCACCCTAACGCATGATTTGAAAACACCCCTATTAGGAGCAATTGAAACGCTGAAATATTTTCAAAATGAGCAATTCGGTGAAATCACGCCCATGCAAGCAAAAGTCTTACAAACAATGGCTCGTAGTCATGGCAGTACACTGCAATTAGTCCAAACACTTTTAGATGTGTACCGCAATGATGCCGAAGGGCTGAAACTACAGATATCACCTGTTAACTTGGTGACAGTGGCGGAAGAGATCGTTGCTACCCTGACTGAACTAGCGAAAACACGTCAGGTTTATATTTCTCTGCACTATGGCGAATCAGATTTTCGCAGCTTTCTCTGGGTAAATGGCGATTCTTTACAAGTTGGGCGAGTTTTCACCAATCTCTTGAGTAACGGCATTAACCATACCCCTCGTGGCGGTAAAGTGGAAGTAGTATTTGAAGGTTATTCTAGCGATCAAGTGGTAAAAATACTCGATACTGGTTCCGGCATTACCGAAAAAGAGTTACCTCACTTATTTGAGAGATTTTATCAAGGAAATAGCGATCGCCACGTCTCCGGCTCTGGGCTAGGACTTTATTTGACCAGGCAAATTATTACTGCTCATGGGGGTACAATTTGGGCAGAGAATCGCTCACCACGCGGCGCACTGTTTGGTTTCCGACTGCCAGCTTGTCCGCCACCGGGGAGTAGTAGTGCTGAGTGCTGAGTGCTGAGTGCTGAGTGCTGAGTGCTGAATAAAGAAGTGGGGAATCTAACGTTCTCTAATCAAAACTGGGAACTAGGAACGGCCTAAACGCCCCGAAAAAAGCTAACGGAACTGTTTTACCCAATGCCCAATGCCCAATGCCCAATTACCAATGACAAAAATCTTACTAGTTGAAGATGATGAATTGTTTCGGCTTGGTTTGCGGATGCGGTTGCAACAAGAAACCAGTTTGGAGATTGTTGCAGAAGCAGAAGATGGGGAACAAGCTGTAGAATTAGCAAATCACTATCCTCTGGATTTGGTCTTGCTGGATATAGGTTTACCGGGAATTGGCGGGATTGAGGCTTGTCGCCAAATCAAGCAGAAGCACCCAAATTTACCAATTCTTGTTTTAACGTCTCGTTCTGAAAAACCCCTGATTTCGCGGTTAATTGCCGCCGGGGCGCAAGGTTACTGCCTTAAAGGTATTCCGGCTGAGTCTTTGATATTGGCAGTGCGATCGGTTGCTGCGGGCGCTTCTTGGTGGGATCAAACGGCAACAACTGAAATTAGAGCCGCTTTTGAGGGCAATTCGATGGCGGTGCAGTCTGCAAAAACTGAGGAATCTTTAGAAAATCCTTTAACGAAGCGGGAGCAAGAAATTTTGGCACTAGTAGCAGCTGGCAAAAGCAATCAAGAAATTGCTGAAATTCTCTACATTGCCCCTGGTACAGTGCGGGTTCATGTCCATGCTATTTTACAGAAACTAGAAGTACGCGATCGCACCCAAGCCGCAGTCTTAGCTATCCAAAAAGGATTGGTAGCACCAGAATTGTTGATTAATTCCAATCCCTAATCCCCAGTCCCTAATCCCTTTTCCAATTTTGAAAATTGCGATGAGATATCAGGTTGCTCTACAGGAATTTCGATCACAAACTCTGCTCCTTTGCCAGCAGATGAGGTACAACTAATATTTCCTCGGTGTTTTTGGACGATAATCTGATAGCTAATAGATAATCCTAGCCCACTACCTTTGCCCACAGGTTTTGTTGTAAAAAATGGATCGAATAAACGCGATCGCAACGACTCTTCAATACCAAGACCATTATCAGCGATCGCAATTTTGACTAGATTCAAGTCTGTCACCTCTGTATGAATCCGAATTTGGAGAGTAGGGAGTAGGGAGTAGGGAGTAGAAGATTGATTCCCCATTCCCCATTCCTCATTTCCCATTCCCTCTTCTGGAAATTGATTCCTCATTCCCTCTTCTATTGCATCAATAGCATTATTCAATAGATGCATAAATACTTGATTTAGTTCACTCGCATAACAAGTGACTAGGGGCAAGTTACCATAATCTTTCACTACAACAATTGCCGGACGATCGGCTGCTTCCCTGAGCCGATGTTGTAACATTACCAAAGTATTTTCGATATCTTCATGAATATTTACCCGTTTTATCTCTGCTTCATCATGCCGAGAAAAATGTTGTAGCGCCAGTACAATTTCCCGGATGCGATCAGAGCCTCTATACATTGCACCTATCAGGTTTTGTAAATCTTTAATGATAAAATTTAGGTCTAAATCTTTGGCTATTTGCTGAATTTTTGGTGTGGGTTTGGGATATTCCTGCTGATAGACTTCAATTATATTTATTAGGTCTTCCACATATTGACCAGCATATTGGAGATTTCCATAAATAAAACTGATCGGGTTATTAATCTCGTGAGCCAGCCCAGCTACTAACTGTCCCAGTGCCACCATCTTTTCGTTCTGAATTTGTTGAACTTGAGAAGCTTTTAAGTTGTCAAGAGCCTGTTGGAGTAAAAAGTTTTTTTCTTGCAGTTTAACTTGGAGCAAACGTAAATTAATCTGATTTTCAATTCGCAACACTACTTCTGCACCATGAAAAGGTTTTGCAATATAATCTACACCACCAACATCAAATGCCTTTACCTTATCTACAACATCATCCAGAGCGCTAATAAAAATTACTGGGACTTCACTAGTTTTATCGTCAGCTTTTAGTTGTTGACAAACTTGGTAGCCATCCATACCTGGCATATTGATATCCAGCAAAATCACATCGGGCAAAACCATTTGACATGCAGTCAGTGCCATTTTTCCGTTTAAGGCTTTGCGAACTTCAAAACCTTGTGCAGTCAACATCGCCGATAAAAGCCGCAAATTATCTGGGGTATCATCGACCACCAAAATATTTTTTTTCTGATGGTTAGTTTGATTAAAATGCATTTTTGATCAAAAGTTATGCGTATAATTATTGAGGATAGTAAATTCTTCTTTAAAATCACCCTAAAATTTGTTGACCGATTTCACCGAAATACTTATATTTATAGTTTAACTCTCACGTGGCTGGAGAGTTTTGCAGATTATCGAAGCTATTGGCCAGTTATCACCTTTGGCAACCTGATGAACTGCTGTAAGGATTATAGTAGATAGCACTCACAAATTATCTAGCCGAGGCTCAATAATGAAATTTTTCCCAGGTACTACTTGATAGCTACCATTGAGGTGCTGAGGTGAGCAACTCAAGAGCCAGTTGCTGTTTTATGGGTTTAGAAAATAAATATCCTTGAGCAAAATTACAGTTTAAACTTCTCAATTGGGCTAACTGTTCTTGTGTTTCGACACCTTCAGCGATCGCACTCATCCCCATTGAGTTGGCAATGCCAATCATTGCTGGTACTAACCCCATATTTTCTTTGTTCTCCTGCATCCGTTTGACGAAGGATTTATCAATTTTGAGTGCATTTAAAGGAAAGCTGTGCAGGTAACTCAAAGAGGAAAATCCTGTACCAAAGTCATCCATAATCAACTTGATTTTTCGCTGCTTTAGTTGTTGAAGAATTATTTTTATTGCATCTGTATTTTCCATGATTACACTTTCAGTAATTTCTAATTCTAAATATGCCGGATTTATTTTATTTTCATAAATTATTTGGTCAATTTGTTCTACAAAATTCGGCTGTAAAAATAATCTTGCACTCAAATTGACACTCATAGTTAGAGGTTCTGGTGTCACTGGATAATGTTGCCAGATGCTTAATTGATGACAAGCTGACTGTAATACCCAAGTATTGATGACATTAATTAAACCCGTTTCTTCGGCCACAGGAATAAATTCTATGGGAGAAACCAAACCCCGAATCGGATGTTGCCAGCGCACCAAGGCTTAAAATCCAGAAATTCTACCTGTAGCCAGGGAAATAATTGGCTGATAGTAAACCAGGAATTCTTGCCTTCCAACAGCCCTCCGCAAGTCATTTTCTAACTCTAAAAGCTGAATAGCTTGCTGATGCATCGCTGGATTAAAAACGTGATATTTGGCTCTTCCTTGAGCCTTAGCTCGATACATTGCAGTATCAGCATCCCGCAGCAAATACTCTGGACGATCATAATCTTTATTGCCCCAACTAATCCCAATACTGGCATTCATAAATACTTCATATCTTGACAGTTGAAAAGCAAGTGATAGCTGTTGCAAAATCCTTTCGGCAACTTGGATTGCTATATTGATATCTGTGATATTCTCTAGGAGAATTCCAAATTCATCCCCGCCTAATCGTGCTAAAGTATCACCAGGTATTAGACATGCTTGTAAGCGGTGAGCAATGGATATCAGCAATTCATCTCCCACCGGATGACCAAGAGAATCATTAATAACTTTGAAGCGATCACAGTCCAAAAAAAGTACCGCAAACTGATAATTAGATTCTTGCTTGGCGCGATTGAGAGCATTTTCTAATCGCCGAATAAACAAAACTCGGTTTGATAATCCAGTTAGGGAATCATGCAGTGCTATATCTAGCAGTTGACTTTGCAATTGCTGGCGGGAATCGATTTCTTGCTGGAGTTTTTGGAGAGTTTTTTCTAGCTCCCCAGTTCGCTGTTTTACCCGATCTTCAAGTTCAGCATTTAGTTTCAATATTTCTAATCGCGCCGATCTCAATGCCAGCTGATTTTGCACGCGCACTAAAACTTCTTGAAACTCAAAAGGTTTGGTGATGTAGTCTACACCACCCACTTTAAAAGCTTTAACTTTGTCAAAAACATCATCTAAAGCGCTAATAAAAATTATTGGAATATCGGCTGTTAGCTCCCAAGCTTTAAAGGTCTGGCAAATTTCATACCCATCTACTTCTGGCATCATGATATCGAGTAGAATCAAATCAGGTAATAATGTTTGAGTTGCTGTCAGTGCCATTTGCCAGTTCAAAGCTTTACGAACGTTATACCCTTCCCTTGTCAATATGGAGGATAAAACCCGGAGGTTATCCGCCATATCATCAACGATCAAAATATCTTTTTTATTAGAGTCTAAATGCTCGTAATTCATTCTAAGTTTGTTGTAGTCAATTCCATGATTTTCTCAAACTGGTAGTTATTTGCTAAATCCCTGAGAACTTGGAAAACTTGAGCATTATCTGATGGAATTTGCTTGAGTAACTCTAAAATCAGTTCATCGCTACAGCTAGCTGCGGCATAGTGAACCTGTTGGAGCCACTCAGGTGACATTTGTGATAAATGCCCCAGGAGTTCGGCAACACTGACAAAAATCTGTGTAGCTCGATCGACAACTACTGTGTTTGTGGTTTCTACTTGATTCGTATATTTTAAACCCAGATGTTTGCTCAGTTTTTCCAATAATACTTCCTGTTTGAATGGCTTGCGAATAAAATCATCACAGCCAATGGACAAAATTTTCTGGCGTTCTTCCTCAAAAGCGCTAGCAGTTAGGGCAATAATGATTGTATTTGTCTGGGAGCTATCTGGCGTTGCTCTAGAGAAGTTATAAGAGGGAGCCAAGGCTGTTGGCATCCGTGATCGCAAAGTGGACGCACCAGAAGCATCATTTTCTATCACACCACTTGTTTCTGGTGTGGAAGACTCTTTGCGTACAACTTTCAGAACCTCACCCTCGCCTGAATCGTTTAACTCTTCTGCAAGGTACTGGCTCCCCAATGATACCGGTTGTTTCAATTTTGGGAACCTCCGCGACGTATTGGCTGTCCCATGCCCGATTTCTCTAGCTTTAATAATTCTTGTGGCTTCGTAACCGTCCATGACTGGCATTCGCATATCCATAAAAATCAGGTGTGGTTGCCAAGATTCCCAATTAGCGATCGCTTCACTACCATCTGTAGCTTCATTAACTTCAAAGCCTAGAGATGTGAGTATTTTAACTAGCAAGATACGGCTTTCTTTGGAGTCGTCAACTACGAGAATGCGGTATACTTTTTCACTAAGTGCTAAAGCTCTAATTTGTGATTTAATTTGGTTTATCGGGATTTCTCTGGGGCAAGTTAGAGCAATCTGAATATTAAAGGCAAATGTACTACCGACACCAGGCATTGTGCTGACAGTAATATCTCCTCCCATCAGTTGCACGTATTTACGGCTAATCGCTAAACCCAGTCCCGTCCCTTGTTGGAATTTTCTGCCGATTTCGGTTTGTTCAAAAGCCTCAAACAACAAGTCAAGTTCTTGTGGGGCAATACCACAGCCAGTATCTTGTACCTCGAAGATTAGGGATTGGGGATTAGGGATTGGGGATTGGGCTGAAGAAGCAGACGGGTAGGAAGTATGAAGTAAGGGTGAAAACGAAAAATTCACTCTTTCCTCGCTCTCTCTAGTCCCCAGTCCCCATTGCCCCTTATCCCCAGAGGGGGCCCCGAGTTCCCCAGTCCCCAGTCCCCAGTCCCCAGCCCCCAGTCTCACCCGTAGCGTCACCCTCCCTTGATCGGTAAATTTGATCGCATTTCCCAAGAGGTTGAGCAATACTTGACACAGTTTATTTTCATCTGTTTCTATGTATTTAGGAATATCTGGCGCACATTCAAACAGTAATTCTAAATTTTTAGATGCAGCACGCAAGTGCAACATCTCTTCTAAGTTCTTCAACAAATGAATTAAGTCAAAGCTGCTGCAATTTAATGTGATTTTGCCAGCTTCGATTTTAGACATTTCTAGAATGTCGTTAATTAATTTGAGTAGATGTTCGCCAGCACGATTAATTATTGCCAAGTTTTCTTGATGTTCGCTAGATAGCGAATAATCTCGACTCATGACTTGGGTAAAACCAAGAATGGCATTGAGTGGGGTACGCAGTTCGTGACTCATGTTAGCAAGGAATTCGCTTTTGGCGAGGTTGGCGGCAGCACTTCGCGCCGCTTCCCGAACAGCTGCTTGTTGTTCCTGTGCAGCGATTTTTTGCGATTGAATCAGTTCTTCTTGGGTGGTTTGCAGTTGCTCGATAACTTGCTGGAACTCTTCAGTACGTTTTTTTACTTGAGCCTCTAAGGTGCGATTGTATTCTGCTAATAACTTTTCTGTTTGTTTGCGTTGGGTAATATCAAAAAATGTGGCGATCGCAAAAGCCAGATTTCCCGATTCATCATAAATTGGCTTTCCTAAAATTTCAATGGGAGTAATCTTGCCCCAACGGCGAATTTCCATATCATCAACCCTGGTGCTTTGCCCTTGTAATGCCCTTAAAATCGGCAGGCGATCGCTGGGGTAAAGTTGATTTGTCCCGGCAAGGTAAGCTTGATATATCTCTGACAATTCTTTGACTTTAACTTCTGCGTAGACGCGTAGCGGTGAGGGGGTCGCAGTCTTGGCGGTTCCCGTCGATTGCGACCCCCCGAACCCGTTGGCGCAGCCTCTCGTAGAGAAGGGCTTGTTGTTAGACATCGCTCCTTGACCGAGAATTTGCTGCCCAATCTGATTTGTATAATAAGGTTCACCTTCAGCATCGATGATAAATACACCTACCGGCATGGCTTCTAAAAATTGAGTTAGCTGACTCTGATTATGAGATAGTGCCTCATTTAAAACTTGCATTTGGGCATTCTTTGCTTCTAAAGTACTAAAAGATGCTTGGAGTTGCTTTGCCATAGTTTCAAATGATTTGGCTAGTTCTCCCAGTTCATCGGAACGCTGAATGTCTGGTATTTGCTCCCATTCACCTTCAGCAATTTTCTTCGCCGATCTGTTTAATTGTAAAATCGGCTTAATTACCCAACGAGCAGTCAAAATTCCAATTCTTGTAGCCACTAAAAAAGCAACTATGCACAGCAAAATAGTGATGCGGGTGTTGGCATTAATTTGCTCCATAAATTCGCCTTCGGGAATCACCGCCACAATCAGCCAATCTAAACCCAGTTCATCCTTCCAGCTTTTTACCTGCACAAAATAACGCATTCCATCGGCGGTAAAACTTAGCTGTTGCTTCCCCACAACAAACTTAAGACTGCCAAAGCGTTCGATCAAAGACTGTGTTGTGAGTTTAATTAAAGGATTTTGACTATCTAATGCTGATAGACGTTTTCCTTTACCATTAACGATTGTATATGGCGGCTCGCTAGTAGAAGAAGCCACTATTAACCCAGAACGCTCTAAAATAAAAGTTTTACCTGACTCTTTGATCTTTAACTTAGCTAAAAACTTACCAATTTGTGACAAGAGCAAATCAACACTAATCACCCCAATGAATTTGCGATTTTTATCGTAAACAGGATAGCTGGAAGATATGGATAAAACTTCTGGTTTATCTTCCCATTGATAAATTTGACTCCAAACTCGTTTGCCTATCTTGACTGGATCTGTATACCAAGCTTCTACACGAGGATCGTAATTTTTGACTTCCTGTAAATGGCGGCGATTTCCTTGGTTGTCTGTAGGATAAACATAGAGTTTGCCTGTACCACGCTTGGCGCTAACTTCATTAATTAAGAGCTGGCCATTATCTAGACGCTCAACACCGATAAATTCACCTTTGGGATTGGCAAAGCTGTTGTAACCAACATTGAAAACCTGCATTTGTTTCCAAAAGTAATTGCCGGTGGTTTGAAAGTCCGAAAGGTTGAGCAAACCTAGCTCAATCGCATCTAAGTTGATTTGATTGATTTGCTTTGGGGTTGTTAAATAGCTATCAAGATGCTGTTCAATGCGATCGCAGATTTCATTTTCTAATTGAGTAGCAAGCTCTTTTACTGCTTTTTGGCCGTTTTGATAGGAAAGATAGCCCACAAGTCCCACGGCACCACAAATTTGCAAGATAAAGGGCACAATCAGAACATATCTCAGGGGCATCTTGGCATAAACTTTGCCAACTAAGCGATTAAATGATTTGACGGGCTGAAGTTTGGATAACATTGTAGTTTTATTCTTCCCCAGCATCTACTAGGTGCATTTTGCCATGCCAGCTACATTTTATATAAGTATAATTACGGTATACATTGCTTCTTAGGAAAATTTTATATTTTTAGTATAAAACAGTACAAAATACTTGTACTTATTTGACTGGCACAATTCCTCCAACGCCTAATTTTCAATCTTTGCGCAGGAGTACTCCATTATAGAAATCGCCTAGTAGGTACGCCATCGCACCTGAATTTGCTCAATTTTATCTGGCAATATTTCCACAAATTTTCTCAGATGAACTGAAATTTAACAAATAAGCTCCAGTATGCCATTCTAAAATTCAGGTCGCCATTAGCACTCAATTCTAAATTTAATTTTTAATTGCTAATGTCTTGATTTTCTGGTCTAGAAACCTCTGGATTTGTACAAAAACTTATATTTAACTACAACAATTTTAGAATTCTCATGCAAATACACAGCATAAACAAAAAAAAATCCCAAAAAATTTACTTTATATTTTTTATTTTGACGAAATGTTAACTTTGTTGTAAGGGTATGTCAACTTCATCGCCGAGTTGTAAAATTTTTCCGGCTGACGATTGGGGTAGTTGAGTATTAATACTCAATCTATAAAAGTGATTAAAAGGCGATGAAGCAACCCACTTTGGCAGAGTTGCTTGTCGCTGGGTTATAAAGATTTTTTGAAAGTTTGGGTAAGCTTCTCCTAAGTAAGAATCGCGTGTTGGTACTAGACAACGCTGACATGGGTTAACGCCAAAAAAGTGTACATTTCCCACTTGAAAAGAGACTAAATCACCTTGTTCACTAAATAGCCGATCTTCCCAAAATGCTGGTACACCACCAATCTCGATGTTGGCACGCATCCGACGGCGCATTTCATCTACACTTAAACCAGGAAACCAAGAAGCTACCTCTGCCAATGTCGCCGTACTAATTACCGTTGGGCCAAGTGAGTGTGTATCGTCAGGAAAACCCATCAAAGAGTTTTGTCTCAATGTGACAGCAAACTTAAAATAATCACTCAAAGTTGCTTCTAATGCTTGCCGTTCCTCATCCAGATGAAAAATTTGTTGTAAGTTGCGATCGGGGATTTGCAACGAGATAGTTCTATTTAAAAGTGCAAATTGCGCCCTTAGTAAATGGATTTTAGCATGACGCTTGCCATTGACAAATCTACCTTGTTCGTCAAAAATGGCAAACTCGCGGTCATACTGTAGTGCGCCACTGGCAAGAACTCTAGCGTTCTCAACTTCAACACCATCCAGTGATTTAACTGGATACAGTAAAATCTTAGCTAGGTAAGGCGTCATAGCAATATTGGATTTGAGATTTGGCGAAAAGTTGCAGTGTCGGCTTCTGGCGATAGCGCAACGTCTCGCTCTTAGCGTCTGGCTTTACCAATGCTAAGAGCAAACTAAACTTTTCAAGACGGATTTTGGATTTTAGATTGTTGATTTAATAGTCCCCAATCTAAAATCTAAAATTTTTTTGTTAATGAGCTATTTGAGCAATATTGTTTGTTAATTATGGATATACTGGCGATTTATCGATTCCGCCAACATGATTTAAAGGCCAGAAGCGAACTACAGCACGTCCAATAATATTCTGGCGCGGGACAACACCCCAGCAGCGGCTGTCATAACTACTGTTACGATTATCACCCAGTACTAAATATGAATCGGCTGGTATAGTCTGGGGTTTGGCCAAAAAAGGTGGCTGTGGCCCTGATTGGCAAACATCAATAACTGTGGTCTGCCCAGAACTGAGGTAATTGGTTTCTGGTAGAGGTTTGTTGTTGATATAGACTTTCCCATCTTTAAGTTGTATTTTTTCTCCAGGTAAGGCAATTATACGTTTAATAAAAGCATCTTGATATTGTTCTTTTTGTAGTTCTTTCGTCGGTGAAAATACTACTATATCTCCCCGCTGCGGGTCAGCAAATTTATACTTCAACTTATCGACAATAATTTTGTCTGCCTCCCACTGGTTTGGCGTACCATGCAGAGTCGGTTCCATTGAGCCAGAAGGAATCCAGCGTGCTTCAGCAACAAAGGTACGAATTCCCAGAGCTAAAACAATGCTCAATACAATTGTTCTACCTAGCTCTGCGATCCAAGAATTATCGGGTTGTTGACTAGAGTTGTTATCAGACACTTGATTATGCATGAAATTACTTAAATTAACGAAAGATGTAGGTAATTAACTCGCCTAGTGAGACTTTATCTGTTAATCTTAACGGGAAAATTTTAATTTCCTAGTTATGTTTGCATCTTGACTACCAATTTTAGATTGTGGATTGGGAAGGAGGCGGGAGGCAGTTCTTGCTGGGGGCAGGAGGTTTGAATTTAGATGAGGCTATGAGACGCTCTTGCGTTCAACCCTATCTAATTACAGTCCACAAAATCGGAGATTTTGTGGGGGGACTTAAACCCTTGCTGCCTCTCTTGTTAAAAATAAACTTTTTTTTAAGGCGTGGCAAAAATTGATTACTCCGATCGCGAATAAGTTTAACCTAAAAGCATGGTTCTCTGTAATACATACCTCCCTATCTAAACTTGGTTATCTCTATGTCATCGCCAAAAATGTTACTAATTCGCCGCGCTCGCATAATCTTACCCGATGGTGAACTGATGGTTGGGGATGTATTGACGCGCGATCGCCAAATAGTCGAAGTTGCGCCAGAAATCTCCCAAACAGCACTAGCCACTGAAGTTGACGCAGAAGGCTTAACTTTGTTGCCAGGAGTTATCGATCCGCAGGTGCATTTCCGGGAACCTGGACTAGAACACAAAGAAGATTTATTCACCGCCAGTTGTGCCTGTGCTAAAGGGGGAGTCACAACATTTTTAGAAATGCCCAATACGCGCCCCCTAACAACGACACAGCAGGCATTAGACGACAAACTAGAACGGGCCTCACACAAGTCCTTGGTTAATTATGGCTTTTTTATTGGGGCAACAGCAGAGAATTTACCAGATTTGCTTTTAGCAAAACCAACACCAGGAATTAAGATTTTCATGGGGTCAATGCATGGTCAGTTGTTGGTTGATGGCGAAACAGCATTGGAGGCGATATTTGCCAAAGGCGATCGTTTGATTGCCGTTCATGCCGAAGACCAAGCTAGAATCAACCAACGCCGCCAAGAATTTGCCAATATTCACGACCCAGCCGTTCACTCGCAAATTCAAGACGATCAAGCGGCTTTGCTTGCAACCCAACTAGCATTAAAACTTTCTCAAAAATATCAACGTCGGTTGCATATTCTCCATCTGTCAACAGCGTTAGAAGCAGATTTGCTGCGTCAGGAGAAACCGAGTTGGGTGACGGCGGAGGTGACACCACAGCATTTGTTATTAAATACTAGTGCATATAAACAGATTGGCACATTAGCACAGATGAATCCACCTTTGCGATCGCCCCACGATAACGAAGTTCTCTGGCAAGCTTTGCGCGATGGCGTGATTGATTTCATCGCTACAGATCATGCGCCGCACACCTTAGAAGAAAAAGCTCAAGAATATCCCAATACTCCTTCGGGAATGCCTGGTGTAGAAACTTCCCTAGCTTTGATGTTAACGGCGGCGATGCAGGGAAAGTGTACTGTGGCTCAAGTTGTGAACTGGATGTCTAAAGCTGTAGCTGTGGCTTATGGTATTCCGAATAAGGGAGCGATCGCACCTGGTTATGATGCCGATTTGGTGCTTGTAGATTTAAACACATACCGCCCAGTTCGGCGCGAGGAACTTTTAACCAAATGCCATTGGAGTCCTTTTGAAGGCTGGAACCTTACTGGCTGGGCTAAAACCACCATTGTCGGCGGTGAAATAGTTTATGACAAAGGCCAGGTAAATACGCAAGTGCGGGGTCAAGCTTTAACTTTTTTATAGCCAATATTTATTTAACCTTAGTGACATACTCCCACACTGTAACGGTACTCCGTTCAGTGTGGGCTTCTCAGACAATCCGGCTACTGCTTAGGAGGCTCTGAGCTTTAAGAACGGAATGCCCTACCGCTCTATTTCTTATATTTATCGCTGCATTATGGTCACGGTCAAGACTGCAACCACATTGGCATGAATGCCATCTTTCATGCAACTTCTTTGGTACTTTCATCCCACAACTAGAACAATCCTGTGACGTGTTTTTAGGATTTACAGCTATTACCAACAAGCCAGCATTTTCGGCTTTGCTTGATAGTATTGACAAAAAACTTGACCATGCCGCGTCATGCATACCCACCGCTAGTCGCGTCCTTGAAAGCCCTTTAACGTTCAAATCTTCATGAGCAACAACGTTGTACTTTGATAACAACTGTTTAGCTGTTTTGAAGTTAAAATCTTTGCGCTTGTCAGCAACTTTCGTATGTTGCTTACCCAATTGTTTTACAGCTTTACGTCTACGGTTACTACCTTTTTTACGACGTGAAACACGCTTTTGAATAACACGTAACCATTTTTGAGACTTGCGATAATGTTGAGGAATGGCAACAGGTTCACCGTCGGAAGTGGTTAAGAATTCTTTCAAGCCCATATCAATTCCTGTAATGGAATCAGGGTTGATGTCTGGCTTTACTGTTGGAACTGTCGGGTCTTCAAGACTCAGAGTTACATAGTATCCGTCAGCTTTTTTGGTAACTGATGCTGTTTTTACCTTGAATCCGTCTGGGATTGGACGATGCAAAATTAGTTTGATGTTTCCTAGTTTTGGGAGGCATATCACGCCTTTTTTAATGCAACCATCCTTAATTTGTGGATAAGTAAAAGTTCGGTAACGGTCACGAGACTTAAAGCGAGGTTTACCGCTTCTTTTACCATTGCTATCTCCACTTAAAAAACGGTCAAAAGTTACTTTAACTCGCTTGACCACATCCTGCAAAACTTGTGAGTGAATATCGCTGTAATGAAAATGCGTTTTTTTGAGTAATGGTAACGTTTTCTTTTGGCTGTAATAATCCGGGTTATCCCTTAACTCAGGTAAATGACAAACAAGAGGACAAGCGTTGACTGGGCAACGATTCTGCTCATACCAATTGAACCTATTAGCCAGCAAATAGTTATATTGCGCTGCTAGCATTGACAACCATCTATTTATATCATCTGCTTGTTGCTTTGTTGGGCGTAGCTTGAATTGGTACGCTGTCCTCATTTGTTGTCACCTCCTTAATACATATATAATAACATTAATGAGGGAACGTTGGTGGAACAAATGAAAAACAAAGAGTTAAAGATACGGATTAGTGAGCGTAGACTCAACAAAGTACGCTTATATGCTGTTCACGCTGACAAAACTATGACTCAAGTGATAGAAGAGCTTATTGACTCGTTGCCAACTCCAGAGAGAGGCAATTCATCCCAACACTGACTCTTCGAGTACAGTGTGGGGCTTCTGTCGGTTCAAGCTAAAACATTTAAATTGTATATTTACTCGTGAGGGTTGTCATTAGTCATTTGTATTTCAAAGGACAGATGACCATTGACTGCATGACAGTCTTAACAATTGCAATGTACAATCTAGACGCGCATCAGATTATCTAAAAGCTGATTCTAGGTTGGCTTTCACGTTCAGTTGACACCAATGCTACGTGTACCCTCTCTACAAAGAAGCAAGCTATACGTAGTGTCTCGTAGAGAAGACGATTCGTTAAAAAAAAACTTAAGTATTCTTCCAGTCGGATAAATCGGATAAGTCGGATAAGAGTAAACAAGCTAATGGAACCGTATTGTGATTCATCTCATGATGCTTGTCCACAGAAAAATAATCAAAGAGAATTGCTATGTCCTTCAAGATTTTGGCTTTAGACGGTGGCGGTATTCGTGGAATTGTTGCAGCACGAATACTTCAACAAGTAGAACAAGAAATTAGAACTCAGGGAAAAGGAGAGTTTTTACACGAATACTTTGACATGGTTGCTGGTACTTCTACTGGTTCAATATTAGCAGGAGGAATTGCTATAGGAAAAAAGAGTGATGAACTCATTAAACTGTATAAAAATAAAGGTAAAGATATATTCCCTCTGGAGATAAAAGAGCGCTACAAAAACTTTCCGTCCATCATCAAATCAATTATTGAGGTATTTTCTCCATCTAAATATTCTCATGATGGAATTACTAGCGTACTCAAAGATGCCTATAAATCCACAAGAATCAAGGATATCGAAAAACCCATTCTTTTGATTCTTGCTTACGATACGCTATATCGCAACACCACCTTTTTTACAAATTGTCATCCCGATTTAGGAGACAGATGGTACGATGACTGTTATTTATGGGAAATATGTACCGCTTCTGCCTCAGCGCCTACTTTTTTTCCACCATATAAATTACAACCTGTAGATAAACAAAAATTTGGTGACTGGGAATTCCCACACATTGATGGAGGAGTTTCTGCTAATAACCCTGCTCTTGCAGCTTTGAGTTTAGCGATGAGGATTAGTCAGTCTTCAGTATCTCCAGAAATCAAGCAACAATATAAACTAGATAATCTGCGATTGGAAGATATTTCTATCCTTTCTATTGGCACAGGTCAAACTGGTCAACCATATCAATATAAGCAAATAAGCAAATGGAGAGGCTTAGACTGGATCAAAAATCTTACTAACATCTTCATGGAACCTACATCTGAGATTGATAGTACGATTTGCCGACAAATTATGGGTGGATATGAGTCCAAACGTTACTTACGTCTTCAGTTTGACTTAAATGAGACATTTAAACCCAAACCAAAAGAGACTTATAAAGATCCTCGCATTGTCTTACCTCCAGAAGAGCGGAAAAATAAATTTACAGGGGAAAAAGTCACTGAAGAAATAGATAATACTAATTCCGAGATTCTTCAGCAGTTAATAGATACTACGTCTGCATTCATCGATCGCGGTCTTACGTACTACACCAGAGACGACTCCGGTTCTCCGATAATAAAAGCGATCACGTCTTTTATTAGAGATAACTAGCAATCTTCTGTGTCATTCTTTATAAGTGTCTACAATTGGGTGGGGTTTGAATACCCATCCAATTGATTTCTACACCCTGTTCAAGACTTTTTCTGGCTCGTTCCATCAGCTTAGATAATCAAGGAGCGATCGCAGGTCAAATTTAGCAATAACTGCCTTCTTTGATAAATTCTATAAATTGTATTTAATTTACTAATTAAAATTTGTGTTTCTGATAAAGTTTAGTAAAGTCAAGCTTTACCTCTTCTTTGTACTAGTACTATCATATCGTAATAATACCTAAGTTTTTTAATTATTAATTAACGAGGAGAAGATATAAAAAACCTTTTAGCAAAAAAATAGAATGTGTAATCCAATACATTTTTCTCAGCCCTGTTTTGTGTTGTTGCCGCAGTATTTCCCGAATGTTTTCCATGAGAACTGAGGCAGAGAAAATAATATGTTTTTAGACATTTTAGCTAGCCTGCAACGGTTATTTGTTGGTTATATTCCAGCCGCTGTATTGGGTGGTTTCATTGGATATTTAATCGGGATAAATAGCATGATTTATCAGCTATTTAGGCTGATGTTTCAGATACCTCATAGTATCCCTCCTATAGCTTTGCTACCTATTGCTCTAATCATGTTTCAAGAGAGTAATTCGGCTGCTATTGTAGTAGTTTTTGTGGGAACTCTCTGGACAATGATTATTAATACAGCAATAGGTATGCAGCATTTCAAGAGACAGAATAATAACTTTCGTGTAGCTATATTTCATATATTTCATGCCTTGAAAGTTAGCATTTGGGTAGCCTGGTTTATTGTTATTGCCACAGAAATGTTAACAGGCCCAAGAGGACTTGGCTTTACCCTCTGGGATGCTTATAAGGCTGGCAATGCTGATTACATAATCCAGGAAATCTTATACATCGGTATCATTGGTTTTTTGCTGGATCAGTTACTAGATTTCGCAGCCTATATTCTCTCGCAAATGGTTTCAGATGGGAAAAAATCTTCTTAAATTTTATCTAGTACAACACGGCGTAAATCAACCACCCCTGACGCTCCTGCGTCGCTAACGCTGCGCTAACGGGTGACGCTCTCTACGAGACGCTGCGCGTAGCTTGCAACTCTTAACAGAGTACGCAGGCTCGCTCATAGCATTGCCATGCCGTTGGCGTTCGCGTTAGCGTTTCTGAAAGAGAAGGCTTTACGCTGCGTTAACGGCAGTTCCTCATGGGGGGAACCCCCTTGGCGCTAGCCTCTCTCTTTGGGAGAAGACCGGACTACCTCATCATTCCAAATCAACGAAACGCTTACGCTGTATTCATTTTGAATTTTGAATTTTGAATTTTGAATTCCGCCTTGCGGTACTAGGCTTGCGGATTGCACCCTGCCAGCTAATAGTTTGCTTGGCAGAACGTATTCCCAAAGAACGAGTTGCTACAACTTCAATATCAACATTGACACCAGGGCGTAAAACTTCGTCAGGAATTTTGAGTTTGCCTAAAGCTAGAGTAAAACGGTTGTAGTCACGAGTCACAAGTTCGTTAGGAATATCCCCTTCATATTCAGTTTTGTAGCCAGAAAAACCGTGCAAGCTATCCTGGGCACGGAATTTCACGCGAAATTGAGTATTAATGGCATCAGACTTGGCTGCCAAATCGACTATTTTTAAGTTGAGATTTTGTCCGGCATCGGCAAACTCTGCTACAGCTAACCGGGTAACATCTTTTTTGGGAATGGCATGGTTAACGGTAAATGTTGTGAAGTTAGCCTCACTTTTGGTGTTACCTTCAACCCATAATTCCTCAGAAAAAGTAATTTCTACTTGTTTGTTATCAGTTAAATTTAGTGTTACAGCTTGATTGCCAAAGCTGGTGATAGGTTGTCTTTCTTGCCAAACTATTTGAAAAGCCTCTTCTAGACGCTGTTCAAACTCACGGTAATCATCAGCGATCGCAGAACCAGGAGCAAGTAGAGAAGCTGCTCCCACGCGTTGATTCCACTTATTCTTCGAGAGTTGGAACTGTTTGTTTATTAGTTGCGAAATTGGTAGCTGCACAGTTGGAGTATCACCTGCCAAAGGTTCCTTGCTATTAACAATACTCAAAGTTCCTAAGCGCCCTTGGCTACCATCGCTACCATCGCTACCATCTCGCCCATCGCTACCATCGCTACATCTATAAACCTTTTCAGTACACTTATAATCAGGGCTACCAGGAGTTCCCTTACAGGTTTTTACTTCCCATCTCCGTCTGTGACAGTTACAACCCTCCGTACCATTGCCACCTCTACCGCCGCGCCCACCTTCCCCACTAGTTGCTCGGACAGAAATATTCCGTAAATCTGCCAAATTGCTGTAATACACTGTGAGAGAACCACCATTTCCCCCATCTCCTCCTTTACCACCATTACCGCCACTACCACCATCTGGTGCATTTATATTGTGGCTGACGTTATCAGGTTGGGAACCACAGTCAGGTTGATAACCATATTCGCCGTCTTCCCCGTCTTCACCATCTTTACCGGACAAGTCAAGATTAACGCGTGAACCATTGACAAAAATATTTTGGTTTTCACCACTGCTACCATCTCTACCCTCACGTCCATCGGTTCCTGCGTGTCCATCTCTGCCATAATTTCTGGCTACTTTATAGTATTCGTCAGAGGCAACGGCTGGACATAAAACTGAACCAGAGACAGGCAAAAAACTAGTAAATAAGCAGAATGTCAGCAGTAGTGGCAGCTTACTCCTAAAACCATTGTGCATCTAGTTACACCTAAAACTTTAGTTGAATTATCTACTCCTGACGCTGACTTTCAACAATTTGCTCCCTCTTGGCCAGTGATATTGTGTCCGGTTAAAGACTTATCATTAAGACTGAAAAAAAAATATTTTTAGGTTGGATTGAACAACAGTGAAACCCAACAAAATTAAGGATTATTGGTGTTGAGTTTCGTTTCTCAACCCAACCTCCGCCTAGATTTATAAAAACTAATTACAACAAAGGTTTCTAATTTTTATCTCGTGAGAGTCATAAAACAGCGCTAAAGCGAGGTAGTGAATGTCGAAGTGTGACACACTTATGAAAAAGGATTAGCTTCTGTTACCACTTCCGGCAGTGGAATAAACTCTGTTTCATCTGGCACGCTAGCAAAGCGAGAGTCGCGCCAATCAACTTTAGCCTGCTCTATTCGCTCTGATCGGCTAGAGACAAAATTCCACCATTTGTAGCGTGTACCTAACGGTTCACCGCCAATAACAATACATTGAGCAGCAACTGTAGCAGAAACCTCAATCTGATCACCTGGCTCTAGAATAGCAAGACGATATTGCTCCATCGGTTGATCATTAATCCTCAATCCCTCTGTGACACTGTATACTGCCCTTTGTGAATAATCTGTAGGGATAGTGAAGTGGGCATTGGCAGACAACACTGCATCTAAATAAAGGATAGGTGAGAGAACTTTCACAGGTGAGGTATAGCCAAATGCTTGTCCAGCAAGAAGTTTGATGATAACGCCATTCTCTTCCCAGGTGGGAAGGGTTTCAGCAGGATAGTGACTGAATCTTGGCTCGGTTTCTTCATGTTCGACAGGCAAGGCGACCCAGGTTTGAATACCATGAATAGTAGTTTCTTGCTGACGGTCAGAGTCAGGTGAGCGTTCTGAATGTACAATCCCCTTTCCTGCTATCATCCAGTTCACTGCACCTGGTTGGATTTCCTGCACAGTACCCAAACTATCGCGATGTATCAAAGCACCGTCAAATAAATAAGTTACAGTTGCCAGATTAATATGAGGATGTGGTCGGACATCGATGCCTTGATTGGGGGGCATAATGGACGGGCCAAGATGATCGAAAAAGATAAACGGCCCAACCATTTGGCGATTAGGATATGGCAAACTGCGGCGGGCAAAAAACCTACCCAGACTTTTAACTTCGGGTTCAATCAGTTGAAGGATTGCCATAAATCATCGCAGGTGATTAGTAAATGCTGTAATCATTATAAGTATATTTACTTGCAAATAAGCTAATCTTGATAAGTTATCTGTTTGTTTTGGAGAGTTGATACCAATGCGATCGCCTGTTCTTCGATAGTTTTTTACTATTAGAAGTATTGTTTGCCAACCAGAGAGTCTTTTGACAAGTGCAATCGCTCACGTTTAACTTTATTAAACTTCTGATCGGATTTCAGTTTCCTACTGTTGAGGAAATTAATTGTAACCAATTAGCTCAATTACTATTAGATTCTGCAAAGCCCTGTCCATTAGTGCTAGATGCACGAAGTCAGACTGAGTATGCAGTCAGTCATATTGAAACAGCTGTATGCATAGATCCTCTCACAGATGACTTAGCAACAGTTTCCCAAGATAGACCAATTGTTGTGTACTGTGCTGTTGGCTACCGAAGCGCAAAATTAGCCCAAAAACTGGATGAAGCCGGGATGAAGTGCATTTATCACTTGAGTGGTGGGATTTTTCAGTGGGCAAACGAAGGCAGGCCCATTTTCCAAAATGGTCATCCGACAAAGGTTGTACATCCTTACAATGCAATATGGGGAAAACTGCTAAAAGCTACTTACCATGCTCAGGAGTGTTGACCTTTGGACTAAGAGCTTGTCAACATTAAGCAAGTAGAATAAAAGCAACGATAAAACTACTTAAGCTGCATGTCTCAAGTTTCGATTGTCATTCCTACTTTAAACGAAGCAGTTAGCTTAGGGCGTACATTGCGCCAATTGACTTTACTTAATCCGCCTGCTTTTGAAGTGATAGTAGTAGATGGTGGCAGCGATGATGAGACACTGGCAGTTGCAAAGCAATGCTTTGAGTCATTCAATCAGTTGCTATGCGTACAAGTTCTCTCATCTGAACAGCGTGGGCGTTCTATTCAGATGAATTATGGGGCATCGGCTGCAACTGGAGATATTCTTTGCTTTCTTCATGCAGATACTTGGGTGCCGGATGACCTAATCACTGTAATCGAGCAAACCCTGGTAGAGCCAACCATTGCCTGTGGAGGGTTCATTTCTCTGATGAGTGGATCTCAAACAACTCGCTGGGGCATCTCTCTACATAATTATTTAAAAACCTACTACGCACCACTGCTATTTAAGCCTCACCTATTTTTTCGAGGATTGCGCCTGTTGTTTGGAGATCAGGTAATGTTTTGTCGTCGCACTGACTTTTGGGATTGCGATGGATTTGATGAGGCATTGCCGATTATGGAAGATGGAGATTTATGCCTGAGATTGGTTAAAAAAGGACGTATTTATCTGGTGAACCGCATTGTTCACTCTTCAGATCGCCGTGTAGCAAAATGGGGTAGCTGCAAAGCAAACGCAATCTACCTTTATATCGGTTTTTTGTGGGGGATTGGCGTTGATGCAAATTATCTCAAACAATTTTATCAAGATATTCGCTGATTCAGGCTCCAGTCATAGTGGAGATAGGAAATTGGCGTTGAGGCATTCAAAGGCATGTCTGTTTCTAGGTAGGAGCGGATATATTCTGGAATAGAGGATTTGACTTTAAGAAAATCTTGACGATACCATTTAAAGATTTTGCTACAGTAGAGCGTTTTACTATCTGAGTCATAACGGACTTTTTCAGGATTGTTAATGAAGCGACGGGTATCTTCATCTAACTGCTGAGTAACTTGTTCAGGAAAATAAGCTCCAGCACGCAGTAACGGGCAACCAACCGAAGCGCAGGCAATTGCAAAATGAATTCGTGGCTCCTGTAATTTATTCCGCAGAATTTGGTTTTCTATTTGGGCTAAACTGTAATGCTGGTCAAATATATAATAAGCACGACGTTGGAAGAACCACAAAAAAGCCAGCCAGTTGGGAATGCCTAAGATTCGCGGACGAATTGACTCAAGCGGATATCTCGACAAAATTGCCGAAATGGTGAACGCATTGTATAGGTTAATCCACAATGCCAATTGCTCAAAAGTGTTGCTATTAGATGTAAAAGCCAGATTTTTTTGACTCGACAACCAATCTGCGATCGCTTGAGGTTGCTCAGTTTTCCAAGCAATATAGTTTACACGACCTTGGCGATCGACATATTGACGCAACAACCTGTCCCAAGGTTCAAAATCAATCATTATTGCTGTGTTTATATGTTGTTCGTTGTTTTTACTTATACCTGTACCAATTGAATCCTAAAAATAGAATGAAATAGCCCTGATTTAGAGCTAAGAGAATTCTTTGGTTTTGCGATCGTGACGTAGAGTTGAATTTGTACAAGTATTTATTTAACGAATTATAACAATATTATCTTTGCCAACTTGAAATCAGCGATACACTGAGGAAAATTCCTTGAGGAAGCGTTGATGGCACGGTCAAATGGGGTTACAAGTGAAACGTCTGTAGAGGAATTGCCTACAGTTTCAGACAAAAATACGATCGCAATTGAAAATCCGCCTGAGCCAGTGGAGGATGCCCAGGATATTGATGACATATTGAACTCACTAAAAACCTTACTGAGTTCTCTAGAAAAGCTCCAAAAAGTCCGGCAGGAAGTGGGCGATATCAAACCGTTGATTGGGCGGATGCTTGATGGAGAACTAGTTGCTGGTGAAGAACTTGAGCAACTCAAGACAGGTGTGAGCAGTCTTTCTCGCCTTGTTCGTGCTTATAATGACCATCAAGTAGCGTTGGCTAAAGCACAACCTGCTAGAAACTTACTAGATCAAGTACTCAAAGAGCGTAAAGCTAATTGAGTTGAGACTGGGGATTAGGGAAGAAATTCTTTGGATATTTGGTTGGAGTCCCAATCTCCAATTTAACAAGCGATCGCACTTTTTTAAGAAAATGCGATCGCTATTCCATCACTTCAAATCAAAGCTTCTTAGCGTTGACAATCAAAAATCACCACAAAACAAGCATCAAGTATCAGCTAACTTAACACAAACAAATGATTGTCTGCATCAGATAGACTGCCGAATCGTGCGACAATCACCCGTTACATATTGGCAAGTTAACGCACTATAACCCAATGCACAGAAGAAGAACTAGTGCAAGCAGTCAAAGGCTCTATGCTAATTCAAGAAACAAAACCTTGATCTCAATTTTTAATGAATTTCTACCCTAGAATATTAATAAATAATAAATATTCAAATGAATCAACAATTAGAGTTGCGATTTCATAAATTTTCTTCTAGCATTTCTAAATCTTTTGACAGTTCGTCTACATTCATCGATAACATGAAATTGCCAGTTCATCGATGGTTTAGATTTAGTGCAGGTTTCTCTGCGCAATGGGTCGAAACTATAATTACTCAATTCCAAGAACGAGGAGAAATTACTGTCTTAGATCCATTCGCTGGTTCTGGTACAACCTTACTTGCATCTGAAAAACTTGGAGTTGAATGTTTTGGAATTGAGGCTCATCCTTTTGTTGCGCGTATAGCAAGAGCTAAACTTTTATATCAAACTGACTCTGATGCCTATCTTGAACATATAAAAAAGGTTATAAAATATGCTGAAGATTTGCAACCATGTGTAGATACATACCCAAAACTGATTCATGAATGCTTTAGTATATCTTCACTTGAATCTCTAGATAGATTGCGTCAAGCTTGGGAAAAACTTGCTGATGATTCATCTCAATCTCAGTTAGTTTGGTTAACACTTGTATCAATTCTTCGCCATGTTTCTCATGCCGGGACTGCACCTTGGCAGTACATTTTACCAAATAAAAAGAAACAATCTTTCTTAGAGCCAATATCTGCTTTTGAGCTAATGGCAGAGAATATGGCTACAGATATGAGAATTGCAGTAAAAACAGCAGCTTCTAGTTCGACACTCATTCAATCTGATGCTCGGACTTGCCAGGGTATACCTGATAATTTTACCAACTTGGTAATCACCTCACCGCCATACGCTAACAACTATGATTATGCCGATGCTACACGTCTCGAAATGTGTTTCATGAAAGAAATTTCCGGTTGGACTGATTTGCAAACTGCGGTGAGGCAATACTTAATTCGTTCATGTTCACAGCACGTTACAAATAAGAATGTAAACATCGACGAAGTTCTAGGATCTCATGAATTATATCCAATCAAAGCTAGTATTATTGAAATCTGCCATCAATTGTCCCAAGAGCGACATTTGCATGGAGGTAAAAAAAATTATCATTTGATGATTGCCTGCTATTTTCTTGACATGGCTAGAGTTTGGACAGCACTTCGTAGAGTATGTAAAAGTCCTGCAATAGTTTGCTTTATGATTGGTGATTCTGCTCCCTATGGAATTTATATTCCGGTAATAGAATGGATGGGTTTATTAGCACAAGCAGCAGGATTTGAATCTTTTAAGTTTGAAAAAATTCGCGATCGTAATGTCAAATGGAAAAATCGCAAGCACACAGTTCCTCTTTGTGAAGGTTGTTTGTGGGTTTATGGATAGGCTAATCACAACAAAAATTATTTTGTACAACTGTAATGGCAGAGTCATTGTCACATAAATGGGGTCAGATTTTAGGGAATCTCATCCAAGAATTTATTTGTGAAACACTTCAGCAACTGGCCGATGAGCATGGTTTTTACTTAGACTATCAGAAGAAGCGCAAGGCGCGAATTAGTAAAAAGGTATCATGGCAGGATCGATATGGTAATTCTCATGACCTTGACTATGTACTGGAGCGGGGAGGTACAGAAGAAACTCTTGGTCTTCCAGTGGCATTTATTGAGACTGCATGGCGGCGTTACACCAAACATTCTAGAAATAAAGTTCAAGAAATTGAAGGAGCGCTTATTCCTCTAGCAAACACCTATAGTCAACTTAATCCATTTTTAGGTGCTATTCTCGCAGGTGTATTTACTCAAGGAGCGCTTGACCAATTAGAATCTAAGGGCTTTAAAATTCTGTATCTTAAATATGAAAATATCGTAAAATCATTTACATCAGTTGGGATAAATGCATCTTTCAATGAAAGTACATTAGAATCAGAGTTTCAAAATAAAATTGAACAATGGAAAAATTTATCAACGCCAGATATTAATAATATAAAAAATCAAATACTCAGTCTAGAGAAATATCAAATAGATAAATTTATGAATATTTTAGAACAATCGTTTGCTAGACTAGTCCAGCAGGTAAATATCATTGTCCTACACGGTTATCTCAGCAAGCGGAAACTATTAATAATGCTATTGAGTATATCCAGAATTATTCAGATAATCAACCTAAGTTTGCCCCAGCAATAAAGTACGAGATTGACATTCGTTATAATAACGGCGATATAATTCACGCGATGTTTAAAAATAAAACTGAAGCACTGAAATTTTTGAGAACATTTGTTTAAAGGCTAATTAAATAATTTGTAATTAAGTAATGATTAACATTGCACCCGCCATTGTAATACTGGGTCAAAATAGCGTGACAGTAGCACGTAAAATAATCAGCGTCTTGCCAGGAGCAACGCTATACGGTCTAGAGGGTCGCACATCGGGAGTTGATGTCAGCTTCACAAATTTTGGCGAGACGTTACGCGAGTTATTTGTGCAGGGAAGACCGCTGATTGGCATTTGTGCCGCCGGCATTTTAATTAGGACGCTAGCTCCGGTAATCTCGGATAAACGACAGGAACCACCAGTGCTAGCTGTGGCTGAAGATGGTAGTGCTGTTGTCCCTCTCTTGGGCGGACTTGCTGGAGTCAACGATTTAGCACGTCGCATTGCTGAAACGTTGGATGTCAAACCTGCAATTACGACCACAGGCGATTTACGTTTAGGCACAACGCTGTTATCTCCTCCCCCTGGATACCATTTAGCAAACCCAGACGATGCGAAGAAATTTATCTCAGATGTGTTAGCTGGGGCACAAGTTAAGCTTGAAGGAATAGCGCCTTGGTTGAGCGATAGTAAACTGCTTATAGATCCAAAGGGAGATTTGACCATTCAAGTTACGGAACGTTTGGTAACTCCTACAGCCAACTGTCTTGTTTATCACCCAGCAACGATCGCGATCGCAATTAGTGGCATCATTGATAATGCAGTAGCTGTTGTACTAAAGCTACTAGCTGATGCCAAACTAGAAAAAGCATCAGTCGCCGGGATATTTGCACCCATCACCGCCGCAGCCGATCCCGCAATCCACGCCCTAGCTAGCGCCTTGAAAGTGCCTACCCGCTTTTTTACCTTAAATCAGCTAGAAAGTCTACTTTCACAAGGTTATAGCCCCGCCCAAGCAGCAGCGATCGCCGCCACAGGCACATCCCCCATTATTCCTTCATCTCCCCACATTGCGATCGCTATTGCCCCGCAAGTAATTGACCCCAACACCATCGGTCAGCCACGGGGACGGTTAGCAATTATTGGCACGGGCCCTGGTGGTTCGCTGTGGATGTCTCCCGAAGTGAAGGAGATACTCAAATCCGCAACTGACCTAGTGGGTTATAAAACGTATTTAGATTTAGTTGGTTCTCTGGCTGATGGCAAGCAACGGCATGAATCTGACAACCGCGAAGAAGAAGCACGAGCAAAGATGGCCCTTGATTTAGCTGCATCTGGGCGATATGTAGCTGTAGTTTCATCTGGCGACCCAGGTATCTATGCAATGGCAACAGCAGTTTTTGAGGTATGTGATCGCTATGCTAAACCCGAATGGGACAGTCTCGACATTCATGTGGCTCCAGGTATCTCTGCAATGCAGGCAGCAGCAGCGGCCATTGGTGCGCCCCTTGGACATGACTTCTGTGCTATTTCCCTATCTAACATCTTGAAACCTTGGTCTGCGATCGCCCAACGAATTGCTGCTGCTGCTGAGGCTGATTTTGTCATCGCTTTCTACAATCCTGTTTCCAAAGAGCGTACCTGGCAACTGGCAAAAGCGAGAAATATTTTGCTGCGACATCGAACACCGGATACACCAGTAGTGTTGGCCCGGAATCTTGGTCGGCCAGGACAAACGGTGAAAGCGATCGCACTTGACCAGTTAACACCAGCAAGTGCTGATATGCGGACAATTATTCTCGTTGGTTCCACAAAAACCCGAACCATCAAGCGCCCTGATGGTAATATCTGGGTTTATACGCCGCGTCGCTATATCCAATAGTAGGCATGATGGGCACTGTCACTAATAGGGTATAGGGGGTAGGGGGTAGGGTGTAGGGTATAGGGAGGACGGCATTGGTCAAGGCTTGTGAAGAAAGTACCAATGCAATCGCCGGTGAATTGACGGGGCAAGTGAAATTGATGGTTGTTGGGGCTCTCTAGAACCTGCAACCCCACACCCCACACCCCACACCCTACACCCTGCCCCAACGGGACTTGGTCAGCGAAGAGAGCAAGGGAGGCATGATAAGCACTTTTTTAAATCCACTTTTCTAAGCGATCGCATAATAAAACTCCAGGATTATAACTTCATTTCTGGGGATAAAGTAATTCTGTCTATTAAGATAGTTGAAATAGAAAATCCCAGTAGAAATCTGTAGACTAATACTAATTCTCTAAAAGCTGGCTACAGATGAGATAATAAGATTTAATGAGAAGAGGGATATCCAATGTCAGGGGTCTATCAA
>NZ_JABXKF010000152.1 GCF_017115165.1 Nostoc sp. LPT
CATCTTTGCACTCACTACTTTTATCGTAAGCGATTATCCGGACATGATATCATATCTGTCCGGTTAAAGACCTATCATTAAGACCGCAGAGGGACTCCAGGTGCAGAGGGAAGGGTTTTTGGGCTTTCTGCATAGAGAAAGGGAATTATAATTAATTAGCCGGACATGATATCAGGAGTGAGGAGTCAGGATTTAGAGTTAATTGCACAATCCAGCTATTAAATGAAGCTTGGGCTTCTGAGTTCTTAGTTGATTGCTGTAGAACTATAGGGCGTTTTGATTGAATGCATTTTTATCAGAATTTGTATAAGGAACAAACAATCAATACATCAACGTCTGTCTTTATATCTCTCTGATAACATAGATACTAAACTAATTCCGACTGATGAAGTTCTGGAGTTATATAGGCATTTTTAATCAGGTGGGATACAAGTATGCAAATAGACCTAACCCCCTAACCCCCTTCCCGAAGCGGGAAGGGGGAACAATTAAAAGCTTCTCTCCTTTTAGGAAAGAGGTCAAAATTGTACATCACTGGGTTGAGAACAGCTATATACTTTTTTGTCTATTCGTGGCTGGATACTATTTCTTTGTTTTATTTTACTATGAAAATTATGCTGAAAAACTACTTTAACACCAATCAAGCGCGAATTTTCACTGCTTTGATTTTGACTGGTATTTTGTCTGTTGGTAGCGGTTTAACACTTGTCAAAGGTGCGACGGGCGCTTCTGCGAATTTATCTCTAGAAACAAGCAATGAAGTTCTTAAAGACAATATTAAACCAAACCGCTTGCCACGTCCAGTAGCTAATGCAGTATTGCGAGATTTAGCCCGCAGGCAGGGAATTTTTACTAGACAACTGCAAATTATTGACTACAATCAACATACTTGGCGCAATGGTTGCTTAGAACTGCCTCAAGCTGATGAATTCTGCACCCAAGCCTTAGTTCCTGGTTGGCGGATTGTGGTATCTAATAGCAAAGAAAACTGGGTTTATCATACCAATAATAATGGGCGATCGCTACGTTTAGCTTCGGCAAACAATCCCTCAGAAAATCTGCCAGATAAATTACCTGCATCTGTAAAAAACGTGGTTTTACAAGCCGCATCCAGACGTTTGCAACAGCCAATTTCTCAGTTAAGCATTATTGAGGCTCAACAGCAAACTTGGAGAGATAGCTGTTTAGAATTAGCTAATGCTGATGAATTCTGTACCCAAGCTTTGGTATCAGGCTGGCGGGTGGTTGTGGGTGCAGTTGACCAAACTTTGGTTTATCATACCAATCAAACAGGTTCTGCACTCAGGCTGAATCAAAAGGCTAACGAAACTACACTGGGGCCTGTGCAAATTCCAGCTAGTGAGTTACCACCACCGTTAGATCGATATATAGTATTTCGCCAAATCTCCAGTGGGGGTTTTGCCGGCAGAACCTATGAGACTGTTTTACTCAAAGATGGGAGACTGATTCGCGTGCGGATTGGTGATGCTAATGATTCTGAACGTAGTGTTCGCCGTGTTTCTGTGCAACAGGTACAACAATTTGTGCGATCGCTAGAACGTTCTCAGTTTAATCAATTTCGGAATTTGAGTTACCCAGCCCCCAGTGGTGCTGCTGATTATATCACCTACACCCTCACCAGCCAAGAAGGTACGGTTCAGTACAACGATATTTCTCAAAATAACCTGCCAAAGAATTTACACACAGCAGTCAAAGCCTGGAATCAAATCGTAGCTAGCGCACAATCATAATTGTCTGTTAGGGTGGGATCAAAAGGTCACTGAAATTGTGCCCTGTACGCTAAATGGTGGTTGAGGGAAGGTGAGATAGTCGTTTGATTCGTAATATTTGACATTGAAGATATTCTTAAAGTTGAGCGCAGCCCGCCAATTATCGCGTTTATAAGAGATAGAAGCGTCGGTTTTGACATAAGAGGGAAGGGTTAATGGATCGTCGATGTTGGCAGTGCGATCGCCTACAAAAAACATCCCTGCCCCAATTCCCAACCCTCTCAAGTCACCCTTTTGAAATTCATAGGTTGTCCACAAACTCGCTCCCTGAGTTGGTGCATTTGTCAAGCGGCGACCTTCGGGAAGACGGTTATCTTTGCTCACAAAGGCATCATTTAAGTAGCCAGAAGCAATAACTCTCCAGCCTGGTGAAATTTCCCCCGCAATATCCAGTTCAATCCCTCGGCTTTTCACTTCTCCAACTGCGATAAAGTATTCGTCATTACCAGTGGTATTCTCAGGGTCTGTAGTCGGAATGTTGGTTTTGCTGATGTCATACGCTGCAAGCGTGGCTGACAATCGTTTATCAAAAAGTTCAGCTTTAATGCCTACTTCATACTGAGTCCCGCGCGAAGGCTCTAGCGGTTGTCCACTCGCAGTTCTAGAATTATTACTGGGAACAAAAGAACTACTGTAGCTGGCATAGAGCGAAATCGGTTCAATCGGTTGATAGACAATGCCAACGCGGGGTGAAAAAGCACTATCGTAAAATTCAGTCGGCGCGGATTGACCGTCCCCACTACTGTATTCCACAAAATCATATCTGCCGCCAGCTAGTAATTTGAGATTTGGGAGCAATGTCACCTGATCTTGCAGGTAAATGCCGGTGGTGGTGGTAGTTTGCTCGAAGAAACTATTGGGATTTGCTATGCGTGGTAAGCCATAGGCTGGATTTAAAATATCGAATGACCCTTCATAAACCCCACCGATACCCTGATCAGCCTGATACCTTTTGCGCCATTCCAACCCCAACAGCAGTTGATGGGCGATGGAACCGGTTTTGAAGTCACCAATCAAATCCGTTTGCAACGCATAGTTGTCAACGTCAGTCGAACCGCCAAAGTACTCTCGACCTGTCAACGTGCGACCGTCTGCGTCCAGTTCTCCGGGTTGAGTTACAAGACTGTTGTACTTCTCAGAGAGGTAGAGAAAGCCGCTTCTCAGGCGTAGATTCTGATTAAACCGATGATTCAGCGTTAAATTGAGGCGATGCTCCTCGTTGTCTTGAAAATCATCAGGTTCGCCGATATTCAGATTTATGGGCACTTTTAAAAAGGCAGAGACAGGTCGCAAGCCGCGATCAAACCCTAGTTTCGCGTTTAGATATTCATAGGCTAAGGTGATGTCGGTTGAGTCGCTAACCTGATAGGTGACAACGGGAGCGATAAAAACGATATCATTGTCAATGAAATCTCGGTAGCTACCGGAGTTTTCATAGGAAACATTCAAGCGGTAGAGCAATCGTTTGTCATTGCTAAGGGGCCCAGTCAAATCGATCGCACTTTTGTAAAAGTCGTAGCTCCCGGCAGTTAAATCGACTGCATAGAAAGGAGTGTTCAAGGGTTTCTTGGTGACATAATTCACGATTCCACCTGGCTCTAATGCCCCGTATAGCACCGAAGCAGGCCCCTTTAGCACCTCTACTTGTTCAATATTGCCGCCATCGACGAAGAAAGGCTGAGTGGCAAATCCATCTCTTAAGAAACCACTGTAGAAGCCACGAACACGGACATCTCCGATCAGGTTACCGTAGCCAGATGCGATCGTTGTGCCTGAAACGTTGCGAGTCGCATCGGTAATTCGTGTGATTCCTTGATCCCTGATCACCTGTTGGGGAATCACCTGAATCGACTGGGGAATATCACGTAAAGGTGTATCAGTTTTAGTTGCAGTACTTGCATCTGGCACAGTATATCCATCTTGCTCACCCGTCACCACCAGCTCAATCGGTTCATCACCCTCTGTTGATGGAAGACTAGGCTGTGTCTGTTGTGACCCCTCACTCTGTCCCGGAGGGGTGGGGTTTTGCGTTTGAGGCTGTTGCTGCGGCTGTTGTGCAGAAGATGCAGAACTAGCCACAGAGAAGATAATACCCTCATCTGGACTGTCAAACAACTCAACAATCGGTACACCCGCCTCACCCGTCACACTTACCCGGATAGTAGTAGCATCAAAGTTCGTTACCGTTATTTCGCTAACACCTGCAATTGGTTTAGTAGAGCGAAATGTAAAAGCGTCACCGTTGGGTAAACGCAGTTGGGCATTAGGAATATCAGCAATAAAGTTATTGCCCAAACTGCGATTCACTACTTGCAATTGTTGCCCAATGGAAGTTTGTAAAATCACCTCCACTCCTTTACCAGTGGGATTTGCTTTCACTGAGGTAACTTGTACAACTTTACTCTCCTGTTTCCCTCCTTGATCGGGGGGATTTTGTTGTTCTATCTGAGCGAACCATTCTTTGACTGTTCTTGCGGAACGGTTTAGTTCCTGTAGACTATGAATTTCAGTTACTTCCTTTGCCTGAGTTGGTTGTATAATCACAGCAATAAAAAAACAGGAAATAAACAGCGATGTCAACGACGGGCTACGCCTACGCAACAGTTTCATCACTCCACACACCTAATAGTACTTCTTAAAACAGAGTCGATTACTTGAGAATTATTTTTAGATAACTCTGTTTATGAGAATACAGAATTTGGGTGATCGCATGTATCTGAAACCGGATTTTTTTTATTGGAATCGGGATCTACTTTTTGCTACAAACCTTTATACTTACGATAGTTTCTAGGAGTCATGCCTAATTGCCGCTTAAACAGATATCCAAAATGACTGCTGCTTTCGTATCCCACTTGATAAGCAATTTCTGCAATCGTGAGATTAGTGTTGATGAGAAGCTGCTTTGCTTGCTCTAGCCGCAGGGATAGCACATATCCCAACACCGTAGTCCCAAAAACTTCTCGAAATCCCCGCTTGAGCTTAAAGTCATTAAGTCCAACCTGGTTGGCTAGATCTAGTAGAGAAGGTGGATGCGGCAGCGTTTGATTTAAAATAGCTTTAGCGTGATGTAAACGTTCAATTTCATCGGGACGGAAAAATAGCGATCGCTGTAATACCTGATTATTTTCCCCCCACTGGGCAATCTGAAGTACCAGTAGTTCCAACACCTTTGCTTCTAAATACATTTGTCTAAGTGTTTCTTGGAATGGACACTGCAATATTTGTCTCAGCAGCAATTGCATTGTCGGCGTGGTCACTCCTAACGGCTGATGGAAGCGCTGTTTCATTGGATTTTCTTTCAACTGTTTGAGCAAAGCAGGCAACTGATCAAAGCTGCTTTGGAAACTAGAAAGTAAATCAGCATTCCAATAAATTTTGATATTTTGAT
>NZ_JABXKF010000175.1 GCF_017115165.1 Nostoc sp. LPT
GGCATTGGGCATTGGGCATTGGGCATTGGGCATTGGGCATTGGGCATTGGGCATTCTCCTTGTCTCCCTTGTCCCCACTCCCCCTCATCTTTTAAGAACTTAAAATCTCACTGGTAATTTTAAGGGCTATCTGAATTTGGTCGCTGTCGATAACTAGAGGGGGACAGAAACGAATTGCTGCTTTACCGCAACCTAGTAACAATAAACCTCGTAAAAAAGCTTCTTGAATAATGCGATCGCGCAATTTATGATCAAGATTACCCTGTTCATCCAATAAATCTACCGCTACCATCAAACCCTTACCTCGTGGCAATGATACTCTGGGAAACCTTTGATGCAACTGGGTAAGACTAGCTTGTAATAATTCTCCCATTTGGGTAGCGTTGGTCATCAAACCACTTTCTAGCAGTCGCAGTGTGGCAATACCAGCAGCACAAGCTACGGGATTACCGCCAAATGTAGTAGCGTGAGAACCGGGAGGCCAAGTCATTAACTCAGGTCTGGCAAGTATCGCTCCTAAGGGCATACCACTGGCGATACCTTTAGCAGTAGTAATGATATCAGGCATCACACCCCAATGCTCGATCGCAAATAAGCGACCAGTCCGCCCCATCCCTGCTTGCACTTCATCCACTACCATTAGAATACCGTGGCGATCGCATATCTCCCGAATCCGCTGCAAAAAACCATCTTCGGGTACGATATACCCACCCTCTCCTTGAATCGGTTCGACTACGATCGCCGCTACTTCTTGCGGTGGTAAAATTGTGCTAAATAACTGTTTTTCCAAATAATCTAAGCTTGCGTGAGTGCCGTAGGGGATATGAGTCACCCCAGGAACTAAAGGCCCAAAATTAGCTCGTTGCACTGCTTTGGAACCAGTGAGAGACATTGCCCCATAAGTGCGTCCGTGAAATGCGCCTAAGAAGGCTACGATTAGCGATCGCTTGGTGTAATATCGAGCTAGTTTAATTGCTCCTTCGTTGGATTCTGCCCCAGAATTGGTGAAAAATATCTTTGCAGGAAACGCAGTATCACTCTGTGGGTGGGGAAAGGGAGCGCGAATCGCTAATTGTTCCGCTAGTTCCACCATCGGTTCATAATAAAAATCTGTCCCTGACATGTGCAGCAGACGCGCCGATTGTTCTTGAATTGCCTTGACGACTTCCGGGTGAGCGTGTCCGGTGGCGGTAACGGCAATACCTGCGGTCATATCCAGAAATACATTGCCATCCACATCTTCTACCATACAGCCCTGGCCGCGAGATACAACTAACGGGTAATCGCGGGTGTAAGAAGGGGAAGTTACAGCGCGATCGCGTTGTACAATTGCTTGAGCGCGAGGCCCAGGTAAGGAAGTTACTATACGGGGTGTAAAAGGTAAATTTAGGTTAATAGGGATACTTAACATAATTTTTTCAACTTTTTAAAGATTACTGATGATTAAAGGCTAAATGTTGATTGCTTACAGTAGCATTTGATTCCATTAGTGTAGAAAATTACGCATTTACCGAAAAATTAGAGTATGCGTTAGCAATCGTGAAAAATTACAGATACTTTTTCCTGAATCCTTAGAGGTATTTAACGAAAAAGCTTCATGGTAAAGACTTTCGTATTTTTTTAAAACTCTTGCCCGCTTTTATAACACACATTTTCCAGGTGCGTAGTCGTAACCCGCCGTAGGCATCGCATCCACAGGAGAATGGCTATATGCAAAAATTAATATAACTCTCTGAGATAATCAACCAATGACTTGGGCATCTGGACAGAAGTTACACCGCGATCAGTATGAAATTAAACAAAATTTAAGACAGGAGAACTTTGCTATTACTTATCTTGCTGAGGATCGGGCTAGCAAGAATGTTGTAATTAAAACATTGGATTCCAATTTACTTAATCAATTAAGTAACGTAGACCGCGATCGCTTAAAATCAGGTTTTGCAGATGAATCCCGTAAACTAGCAATATGCAAACATCCGAATATTGTCCAAGTCATTGATACCTTCGAGTCAGGTGATTTAAAATGCATGGTCATGGAGTATATTCCAGGAGATAATTTAGCCAAGATTGTCCAACCGCGAGGATTTCTCCCTGAAAAAGAGGCTTTAGATTACATCCAACAAATTGGAAAAGCACTCATAGTAGTGCATAAACAAGGATTTTTACATCGAAATGTGAAACCAGAAAATATCATTTTGCGGGCGGGTACGCATCAGGTTGTTTTGATAAACTTCGACTTAGCACGAAGATTCGTTGATAACCCAGTGTCAAGTCGCGGTAACTTAGTTGATAAATTTACACCAATTGAACTGTATTCCAACTCTCCTAGACAACAGGCGCGACGTAAACCTTGGACTGATATTTATTCTCTTGCGGCAACTTTATATTTTTTATTAACAGGAAAACTGCCAGAAAGTGCTATTGAGCGCCAAGATAACAATAAGCGTTTAATTCCACCTAAGGAATTTAACACCTAAGGAATTTAATGATAAGATTAGCGATCGCGTCAATCAAGCGATTCTCCACGCAATGGAACTACAACCCGACAACCGTCCCGAAACAGTAGAAGAGTGGTTAAAAGAATTGGGTTTAAACACAGCAAGTTTTTCTCTTCCCAAACTTCTTTGGGCACAACCTCTGTGGGCGTGGATATTAGAGATTATGAGTGTATTAGCCTTATTTGCAGCCTTGATATCAGGAATCAAAGATGGCACAGACTTATTCAAAGATTGGTTTCCAGGCAAACCAGCACCCCCGACACAACAAACCCCATCGTCTTCCACTCAACCACAAAATAGGTAGTAGGTCACGTCTACGCAATAGTTAGTTTTGAAGTCACATTTGTTGCTTTTGCGACTCCAATAGTTAGTTTTGAAGTCATATTTATTGCTTTTGCGACTCCAATAGTTAGTTTTGAAGTCACATTTGTTGCTTTTGCGACTCCAATAGTTAGTTTTGAAGTCATATTTATTGCTTTTGCGACTCCAATAGTTAGTTTTGAAGTCACATTTGTTGCTTTTGCGACTCCAATAGTTAGTTTTAAAGTCGCATTTGTTGCTTTTGCGGCTCCAAAAGTTAGTTTTAAAGTCACATTTGTTGCTTTTGCGACTGCAAAAGTTATTTTAGCAATAGCCAGAAAACCTCAATCTTCGTCTCTGCGCCTCTGCGTGAGCTATCCATCTTCTAATTTACCAACGCCAAGCACCATAACTCACAAAAAGCGTGTCAGAATCAACATTAGCCATCAATAAATGTGGGTATATGTTCTGGCAAAACGGACAGCTAATACATAACGGCAAATACAAAATAGAAAAACAGTTGGGTGGTGGCGGTTTTGCAGTTACCTACCAAGCAATGCATACCAAGCTAAACCGCCGAGTCGTCATCAAAACCCCCAACATCAGCGTCCAACGAGATCCAGATTATCCCAAATATGTTGAACGCTTCAAAAAAGAAGCACAGATGCTAGCAATGTGTTGTACAGACTCACATCCCCATATTGTGCAAGTATTCGACTTTTTTGTTGAAGAAGATGGTCGCTACTGCTTAGAGATGCAATATATAGCAGGCGAGAGTTTATGGGAATACGTGCAACGCCAAGGGAAATTACCCGAAACTGAAGCTGTAAGATACATCCGCCAAATGGGTTTAGCTTTGGTAGATGTACATAAAAAAGGAGTCTTTCATCTCGATGTCACTCCTCCCAATATTATGCTCAACTTTGATCCAAATGTTCCTAACTCAGGCAAAGCAGTATTAATTGACTTTGGTATCGCCGGGGATATGTCCCCACCGAGTACATTGTCTAGGTCTTTTGGTAACAAGGTATTTGCACCCTATGAGTTAACACGCAAAGGGATTCGTAACGCAACAGTTGATGTCTACTGTTTAGCTGGATCGTTGTACTATGCCATTACTGGACAACGCCCTACCAATTCCTTTGACCGCAAGTATGAGCAAGAGGAATTAGTATCACCAAAGCAATTTGTCCCTAGTCTTAGTGATGCTGTAAATGAAGCGATTCTGCAAGGCATGGCATTAGAGGCAAAAGATCGACCCCAGACAATGGAAGAGTGGTTGAATTTTCTCTCCTCCTCGCAAGCTAATCTAACAGAAGTGATATTAGCTTCAAATGTGGGGGTAAATTACCAAAATCTAGAAAATTTACTCAAAGCGGGTCAATGGAAAGCAGCAAACCAAGAAACCACCAGAGTCATGCTGAAAGTAGCCAAAAGAGAACAGCAAGGCTGGCTTGGTTATGAATCTATTGAAAATTTTCCCTGCACAGATTTACGCACAATTGACCAATTGTGGGTAAAATACAGCAATGGTCATTTTGGCTTTAGCGTACAAAAACGTATTTGGCTAGAATGCGGTGGCAAAGTAGATTATAAAACGGAGTATCTTTTGGGCGATCGATTAGGCTGGCGCAATAATGAAGGCTGGGTAAAGGACAATGAATACAACTATTCGCTAGACTCTACCCAGGGGCATCTCCCTACGCTTCCACGGTCAGCGATCTTTACTACTACAGTTAAGGAGATTGGGGTAAAGGATAATGAATACAACTATTCGCTAGACTCTACCCAGCATTTTGATCTCCCTAGGCTTCCACTATTTGGATCTTTAATCTGTCGGGTGAACTCTATTGATGTTACTTCTTCTCTCGCGTCCAGACTTGTAAATTGTAATGTATAAAGGTTTACGAGATTTGTAAAACTTTGTGAACAAGATATATTCCACGAAGCCTTGCGGGTTCTAGCTTTTCGTTACCTGGCACTGTTTAAATAAGCGAGGTACTCAGGCGCACGCTTTGCAAACACAAAAAGCCGCAATCAATATTAGATTAGGATATAAATTCAATACCCAGTTTTTCAACCATGTAAATACAGGGGTAATAATGACTATTAAAGAACAAATTAACCAAGAACTAGAAAAATTACCTGAACCCTTATTGCAGGAAATTTTAGACTTTGTGCAATCTTTGCAAGCCAAACATGAAAAAAATAGTATATCTTCAGATAGCCAACCTGCTCAAACGCTTACAACAGAGCACACCTTAACAGGTTCTACTGCTGAAGATTTATTAGAATTTGTGGGCAGTTGGGAAGGTTCAGATATTAAAGAATGCCTGCAACTAGTTCATGACAGTCGGATACCTCTAGAATTGTAATTATGTATCTCTTGGATACTAATCACTGTTCCTTTTTGATGGAAGGGATGCCTAGTGTTGTGAATCACTTGCGCTCGCTTGGTCAGGTACAATTAGCAACTAGTGTTATTGTTGCTGGTGAGTTGCACTTTATGGCGCAAAATTCACATCAAAAAGCTGCTAATTTAATAAAAATCAATGCATTTATCAAACGAATTAACCTATACGGGATCGACAAAGAAACAACAGAAATATACGGTGATTTTAAATCAGAAATTATTAAACAATTTGGCTCAAAAGAAAAAAATAAACGTAAAACAACTAAATTGAATACTATAGGCATTAGTGAAAATGACCTCTGGATAGCTGCTACAGTTTTACGTCATTCATTGACTCTTGTTTCATCTGACAGCGACTTCGAGCGAATGCGACAAGTAAGAGAAATTTCTTGGGAAAGTTGGGTGTAAATTAAGCAGACTAAAAAAATATCCAATTTACACCCACTCAACTAAAAAACTTCTTCACGCATCTCACAAATATCTCCACACCCATTCCCAATGCCGTCTCATCAAAATCAAACCGGGGATAGGGAGCGCGAATTGCTAATTGTTCCGCTAGTTCTACCATCGGCTCATAATAAAAATCTGTCCCTGACATGTGCAGCAGACGCGCCGACTGTTCTTGAATTGCCTTAACGACTTCCGGGTGAGCGTGTCCGGTGGCGGTGACAGCAATACCTGCGGTCATATCCAGAAATACATTGCCATCCACATCTTCCACCATACAGCCCTGGCCGCGAGATACAACTAACGGGTAATCGCGGGTGTAAGAAGGAGAAGTTACGGCGCGATCGCGTTGTACAATTGCTTGAGCGCGAGGCCCAGGCAAGGAAGTTACTAGATGGGGTATACGAGGTAAATTTAGTTTAATAGGAATACTTAACATAATTTTTTTCTATTTTTTAAAGATTACTGATGATTAAACGCTAAAGCTTAATTGCTTACAGTAGCATTTGATTCTATTGCTGTAAGAATTACGCATTTACCGAAAAATCAGAGAACACGTCAGCGCTCAGGAAAAATACAGCTAATTTTTCCTGAATCTTCAGAAGTATTTAACGAAAAAGCTTGATGGTAAGCCCTTTCGTATTGTTTAAGACTCTTGCCCGTTTTTATAACACAACTTTTAGAAAATGTTCCCTATTCCCTATTCCCTCTATGGGAACCACCAACTTCCCCAATTGCTGTAAAACTGAAACCGTCCAAAGCCGAGAAATTGACCGTGAGCTTTTTCACCCACAGGGAATGCTGTAACACCGAATAAATAAACACCAGAAAAGCTCGGATTACTCACAGGGCGGAGGGCGATTGTAATTGTCTGTCCTGGAGTTACAGGCGGGTCAAAGTTTACAGAAACAGTGCGTGTCTTGCGCTCGTTTGTAACTGAGCCTAGTTTCAGTTGCGTTTCTTTGCGATCGCGTGTTCCGACAAATGCACGGGTATCATCAAGATTGTAACGAATGTTTTCCGATCCCTCTTTTTGGGCGATCGTTACCTTCTGGAGGGATTCTCCAGCATTTTCCGGCACATTGATAGTGAAATAGTAAGTTCCGCCCCAAACATTCACCTCTTTGTAAGTAGTTGTCGCGTTAACAAGTTTCGGCGGTTGGACGAAATAGACTAGGCCATCTCTAAGCTGCACAGCTTGAGTCACCGGAAGCGTAACTTCTCCAATGCCTATTGCTAACGAGAGTGTTATTCCAAACAAAGTTGTGAGGCGCATGATTCAGATATAAAAAACGCACTTATTCTAATTCTAGTTCCTTGGGAATCAGTGACTTAGGAATGATAGAAGCTTGTTTTTCCCCAACCGAAGATTTTGTGTACCACCAAGCCCAAGCAATTAAAACAGCTTGAAGGGGAAGCCTGACTACGTGTACCCAAGGTGAGTTTGGTATATGTTCTAGCTGAATGTGATTAACCGCCATATTGATATTGGCAGGGAAAACCGCAATAAAAAGTGCAAGAAGTCCCCAAGCAGCAGCTTGACTTACAGGCGGAACTAATAACCCAATACCACCCAAAATTTCATAAAAGCCACTGAGATAAACTAATCCTAAAGGGTAAGGAAGTTGGGGTGGCATAATTTTGACATAAGGTTCTGGAATAACAAAGTGTGTCACTCCAACCACAATGATGGATATAGCAAGGATGACACGTAATGTTTCCTTATACTTCTTCATGGTTTTTGCCTCATTATATACTTGCTCTATTACTTCAGTTTGACTGACGGATGTTAATCTGCATTGAGTCAATAGGAGTAAAAACTGAAAATACTCATTCCCTCATCTTTAAAGCCAACCAGCACAGCTGTTCCATCTTTAACGAAAAGTGGACGTTTGAGCAGCATTGCGTCGTGAGTGAATGCATCAACCCACTGTTCGTCAGCCCAAGTCTTCTTTTCATCTCCTAAAGCGCGGTAAGATTGACCAGAGGTGTTTCGCATGGGAGCAAAACCCAAAGACTTCACCCAGTTTTGAATCATCTCACGAGTCGGCGGAGTATCTTTGGTGTTGATAAACTCATGGTCAATGTTGTTATATTGGAGCCACGTCAAAGCTTTTTTGCAAGTGCTGCAATTGGGAATTCCGTAGACTTGAATAGACATAAAATAATTAAAACAATCTTCATATATGACATAGTAGGTGGAACTTCTGCCACCAATGCTCTTGTCGTAGATATTCTACGACAAAAATTTAAGGGTAGCGATCGCTTTTAGTAATCGGTAATTCCAAGTATAGACCTCATCGATCCATGATTTGAGAGTTCTGAAATACCAAGGAGTAGTTTTACTAACACTTTCATCTATAAAAAATATGAGCGATGCCTTTAGCCGACTTGCACCCTTCATCCAAGAATATATTTATCATCACCAGTGGACTGAATTACGTCCAGTTCAAATTGCCGCTTGTCAAGTCATATTTGACACTGATGCTCACTTGTTAGTTACTGCTGCAACTGCTGCTGGTAAAACAGAAGCAGCTTTTCTACCAGTTTTAACTCTATTACATACCAACCCTGCCGCCACAATTGGCGCATTATATATTAGTCCAATCAAAGCTTTAATTAACGATCAATTTGAGCGTCTCAATGACTTACTCAAAGAAGCAGACATTCCAGTTTGGCACTGGCATGGCGATGTTTCGCAAACTCGAAAAAACAAGCTTTTAAAGAATCCTCAAGGCATTCTCCAAATTACCCCAGAATCTTTAGAAAGTTTGTTAATTAACAAAAATCAAGACCTACCTCGCTTATTCGGTGATTTAAGGTTTGTCATCATTGATGAAATTCACGCCTTTATGGGTTCAGAACGCGGTTGTCAAATTATTTGCCAATTGCAACGTTTAGCAAAGTTGACCCAAAAACAACCACGTCGTATTGGTTTATCGGCAACTCTTGGGGATTACTCAATAGCTGAAGAGTGGTTGCGTTCGGGAACAGATAAGCCAGTAATTACACCAAAAATGGATGGTATAAAACGCCAAATAAAACTAGCTGTAGAACATTTTTATATTACTGATGAAATAGATGAATCAGAAGCGACAGCAGATGAACAATATATTTTCAACCTCAGCAAGTCTCGCAAATGCCTGATATTTGCTAATAATCGCACACGTACCGAATCTGTAATTGCATCTTTGCGACAAATCGCCACAGAACAAGGATTACCAGATATATATCATGTGCATCATGGGAGTATATCTGCTAGTTTGCGGCAAGCTGCTGAAAATGCGATGCGTGAACCCAACAATCCAGCTGTTACCGCCGCCACTCTAACTCTAGAATTAGGCATAGATATCGGTTATTTAGAGCGAGTGATTCAGTTAGAATCACCCTTGTCTGTAGCTAGTTTTTTACAGCGTTTGGGACGCAGTGGTAGAAGAGGAGAAGCTGCCGATATGCGTTTCGTCTGCGCTGAAGAGAAGGCATTAGCAGAAGATTCTCTGCCAGAACAAATCCCCTGGCAACTTTTACAGTGTATTGCGATAATTCAACTTTATTTAGAGGAACAATGGATTGAACCAATTATACCAATTAAATATCCTTTGAGTTTGCTTTATCACCAAACAATGAGTATTTTAACAGCTACAGGAGAAATTTCAGCTAATGCTTTAGCTAAACAAATTTTTAGTCTGCCACCCTTTGCTGCGATTTCTCAAGAGGATTTACAACTATTACTACGCTATTTAATTGATATTGGTCATATTCAGTATACTGAACAAGGTAAATTAATCCTGGGTTTGGCAGGAGAAAAAGTGGTGAGAAAATTTCAGTTTTATGCTGTCTTTGCTGAACAGCAAGAATACATTGTTAAGCAAGGTTCAACAGAAATTGGCAGTATTGTCACGCCACTTCCTGTTGGTAATCAATTTGCTTTAGCTGGCAGAACTTGGGAAGTCGTAGAAGTTGACTTTCAAAAGAAGGCTATTTTTGTTAAACAAGCTGAGGGGAAATCTAGTATTTATTGGCGTGGTGGTGGTGGGACTATTCATACCAAAGTTTTGCAACGAATGCAACAAGTCTTATTTGAAAATATCGAGTACAGTTACTTGCAAAAAAATGCTTTGCAACGCTTACATCAAGTTCGCAAATTGGTGCAACAGGTTGAATTAGATAAACACAAGATTGTAGAATTAGAGAAAGGTAAATGCTGTATTTTTCCTTGGATGGGTACGGTTGCTTATCGCACCTTAGAAAGGTTGCTCAACTCTTACTGCCGGGAATCGTTAGAAATTACAAGTATTGGCGGAGTAAATCCCTATTATTTGACAATTAAATTAGGCAAGGATAAATTTAAATATCTTTATCGTGAAATTACTTCCTTGTGCGAACAAAGAATTACCTCAGAAGATTTAGTTAGTACTTCAGAAGCACCGGAAATTCAAAAGTATGATGGTTTTATTCCTCATCCACTTTTACGGAAAGCTTTTGCTAACGATTATTTGGATTTGAGAGAACTGAAACAGCAAGTGGCATTGTGGAAAGAATAAAAAGATAATTCGTAATTATTTAAAATCAGCTATTTTTTAATTAATTTCTGGAGCGATCGCAAATCATAATTTAAGATTTTTCCAGTATTCAAAAGTTGATATCCAGCGAGAAATAAAGCAGATGATGCCACAACAACTAAAAGATTAACTGACGCGAACACATTACCAGTAAAAGCTATAACTATAATTCCTAGCGCTATCAAAATCCATCCTAAGTTAGGGTTTATTCGCTGCTGACAAAGGACGAAAATACCGGAAATACATAGTAATAAACCAGGAATACCAAAAAATATACCAACACGAATATTTGCAGTTAAAATGATGATGCCTGCAACCATCAAAGCAAAGCCTATATACCTGGTTGTTTGATTCACCAGAGTTTGTCTGCTGTTCAGAGCAATTTGAGCCTGCATTTTTGTGGAACTTGTAAGAGGAAGAAGATTTTGTTGAGATTGTATCTTATCTTGAAATATAAATGTAACTTTTTCTCCTTGACCAAGGTCTATTTTATCTCCTATATTTATTTGGCAGAGTGTTCTAGGTTCTAATCTAGTGTTGTTGACAAATGTGCCATTAGAACTTCCTAAATCTTCAATCAAGTAATTATTTATATGGATTTGAATCCGTGCGTGGATGCGAGAAACTACATCTACATCTGGCAAGTTGGAAACATCAATATCCGGCGGAATTTGGTCATTTGGTTTACCGATATGAAACACCGCAGTATTTGGTGATAACTCAAAAGCAGTGTTGGTTTGGACATGAAAAAGCTCTAAACTCAGTCCTATAGTGTTGGATGTACTGAAATTTTGCATAGTTTTTAGTCAATATTTTCTCTAGACTTTTGATTATTGCAAATTAGTAGACAATTTAAATCCGTTATGGCTTACCGATTCTCCTATCTGATGTAAAGGAATCTCAATCCAAACAGAACTCTACAGTAACGAGCCACGGTGCTACTAAGCACTTGTTCATAAAATTCAATTTAAATTATAGACAAGTAAGTCGGTGAGAAGAATTCAAACTATATTAACTAATGTAAAAAATATTCAAATTATTTTGTAGTGAGGGCTTCAGCCCTGAAAATATGGCTTTAGCCCTCACTACAAACCTTTAATTATTTACGTCGTCTTACTTAGTTGATCTTAGAGTACCGAACGACTAACTGACCTTAGTTTGCTCATGTGGACTAAGATCAGTTATCAGTTAGGCATAACATGTGAGCAGAGGGCTATTTACATATTTTTTCTGAAACAAATCTCAAAGTACAGCTTTGCGGAAAATCGTGGCGTTTTTAAACGTAGAGTATTTTAAATTGGAATGTGAATCCAGAATTCTGTGCCTTGTCCTGGTTCTGATATACAATTCAAGATTCCACCATGTTTTTCTACTACAATTTGGTAGCTAATTGACAGTCCTAGACCTGTTCCCTTTCCTACCTCTTTTGTGGTGAAAAATGGATCAAATAAGCGCTTTTTAATGTCTTCTACCATTCCTAATCCGTTGTCAGCAATTCGGATAACAGCAAATTTACTCTCTAAAATTTCAGTACGAATTATAATTTGCGGTTTATAATTTGTTTTTATCCTGACCATTGATTCTTCTAAAGCATCGATCGCATTAGTTAAAATATTCATAAAGACTTGATTAAGCTGCCCAGGATAGCAATCAACTAAAGGCAAATCACCATATTCTTTAACTATAGATATATTTAAGCCAATTCCATTATTTTTCCAGCGGTGATGCAAAATTAATAACGTATTGTCAATTCCTTCATGAATATCAACTAGTTTTTTTTCTGCTTCATCATGACGAGAAAAATTTCGCAATCCCAAAACAATCTCACGAATACGATTAGTACCCATATTCATCGAGGATAGGAGTTTAGAAAGATCGCTAGTAATGAATTCAATATCAATTTTTGCAGCAAAATCTTCAATTTCTACTTCCGGTTGGGGATAATGTTGTTGATAAAGGTGCAAGAGAGTTAACATCTCTTGAAAGTATTCGTTAGCATAGGTTAAGTTACCATGAATAAAACTAACTGGATTGTTAATTTCATGGGCCACTCCAGCGACTAATTGTCCTAAGCTAGACATTTTTTCATTCTGGATCAGTTGAGATTGAGTTTGTTGCAATTTATGCAAGGTTTCGGTGAGTTTTTCAGCTTGAGTTTGAGCTTCTAAAGTAGCAGTGCGACTTTGAGTATAAACTTGTGCATGATCGATGGCGATCGCTAGTTGATCGCAAACAGCTTGTAATAGGTTAATTTCACTGTTAGTCCAAATGCGATCGCCACTACAATGACTGCACACAATTGCTCCAATTTCCCCAGAATTACTCTTAATTGGTAGCATTAGTTGAGATGTAATACCAAACTCAGTTAAAAGTTCTTGCACATCATATTCGAGATGTGATTTGCTATTAATATTGTCGATGCAGCTTAGTTCTTGAGAGAGAAGGTTTTGAGTCAAAAAAGTACTTTTTTGCAGTGGAATACTGCCTAACATACTTGCCAAGTTAGGATTTCGCGCTTCATAGCTAATAGTCAGGCTTGGTTGAGATGGATGCGGTAAATAAGAAAGAAAGTAGCAACGGTCAATTTGTAATAAGCTGCGAATTTCATTCACAGCAGTTTCTAAGATCATATCTAGGTTAAGAGAACTGCGGATTTGGCTAGCTAAACGCAGTAATAAAGCTTCCCGACGACTGAAGAGTTCTTCTCGCGCCCAGATTCGGTCAATAGCCACAGCAATATTATTAGCAATCCAATTTAAGAGGTTATGAGTTGGTTCGGTAAATAATTGCTTGCTAAATAAAGCCATTATACCGATTATTTGCTGCTCTACTATTAGGGGATAAGCAGAAAATCGTAAAATTGATAATGTAGAATTTAGAAGTTCATTGGAATTATTAATTGATAGTTCTTCGTTAAAAATTGCTTGATGATTTTGAATCATTAAGCCAATAATATTATTGACTAAAGCAATATGCTCTGGGAAATCTTGGGTATCGCTCAAAGCACTACAACTAATATCTGTGCAATGAACACCAGCCTGCAATTGTAACTGATTTGTCTGTCTTTCAAATGTCCAGATACAAACAAAACCGATATCAAGATATTGGGAAATAGTATTTGTACAATTTTGCAAAATTTCTGGAAGTGTGCCACTTTGAGATAAGGCTAAACTGACTTCTGCACTCAAAACTGACAAGCGCGATCGCTCCAATAAAGCTAACTCTGAAAGCTTGCGGTGTGTAATATCTGTACGAATTGATACATATTGATAGGGTTTTCCATCTTGTCCCAACATTGGGGCGATCAAAGTATCTACCCAATAAAAAGTACCATCCTTGGCTTTATTTTGAATTTCTCCTTTCCATATTTTTCCTTGAGCAATAGTTTTCCATAAATTTGCAAAAAATTCTTTTGTGTGGTGTCCAGAATTGATAATTCGATGATCTTGCCCTAAAAGTTCTTCTGCAGAATATTGAGAAACTTTACAAAATAAGTCATTGACATAGGTTATTCTTCCAGTTCTATCAGTAATAGCTACCAGTGAATGAGCATTTAAGGCAAATTTAAAAGCTTCTAATTCTTGGATAGAATTTTTTAGTGCTATCTCATTCTCTTTGTTAAGAGTTATGTCACGAGCTACTGCATAAATCAACTTTTCTTCACTGAAACCAGTCGCATTCCACGATAGCCATTTGTAAGAACCATCCTGACAAAGATAGCGATTTTCAAAACTGATTGCGTCTACAGATTGTGTAATTTTTTGGGCTACTGCAATAGTTGATTCACGGTCTTCAGGGTGAATAAATTCGATAAAAGGTTTAGCAACTAGTTCATCAATTGACCAACCTAATGTTTTTGTCCATACTGGATTTAAATACTTAAAATAACCATCAAAATTAGCAATACACAATAAATCTATAGAAAGTGAGAAAAATCGAGAGTATTTTTTTTCAGATTGTTTGTACTCAGATTTAACTAGTTTCATCAGCTTTTTAGGTATGAAGATTTTTGGATAAAAGGTAATACGTTTATCGTTAAAATTGAATAATCATTGCAATAAAATCTTTCAATCTAGAGACTTGCCTAATGTCAGTTATCACTAAGACTAGTTACTTACGAATAAAAACGTAATGAACTTGATAGTAAAGCCAATAAGTATCTACTAGTTTTTACTGAGTAAGCTAGCTAGCTGTTGACTTAATTCTCTACTAAATAAAGGTTTCCCTAAAAAGCTGTAAAGTAAACATTTAGATTTTAAACTTAAGATAAGAAGTGTTACGTAAATTTTTATCTGTCATTTTCCTTAAGTAGCTAAGGTATTAAGACCGTAAAGCGTAATTCTTAGTTAAGAATTCAATTATGAATTACGAATTACGAATTACGTTAGCGCAGCGTTAGCGACGCAGGAGCGTCATTACGAATTATTTTAAGCAATACTCCCGCGCTTTCTGGCTTCTTTGTAGGAGGTTCCGACATTTTTTAAACCAGCTTTAATCATTTGTTGTTCGAGTAGGGCAAAAAAACGCGCTTTATCGCCACCTTTTACTACTGCTTGATTATGCGCTTCAGCGATCGCTACAGGATAACCATACCCTTTTTGAACTTGTGCTAACATCAGTCCCAGTGCTTGGTCTAACATGGTTGGATTCTCTGCTACCCATGCCGGAACTTCAATTCGGGCGATTTCAGTGCCAACGTGGACATAGCAAAAGTAAATAGTTTGATCGCCGTAAAGTTCCAAAATGGGCGAATTACTGCGCCACAGAGTACTACGTTGTCCGGGTTTGAGTCGGGTTCCCCAAATAGAAGTATCTCGCAACTGTTCAAAAATTTTGCAAGGTACTTTTTCTAGCTGATTTGGGCAATGACTTTTACAGTCTGGTACTGGATGGGGACAAGCCAATAGCCGTAAAAAGTTCATGGTTTCGATGCTGCGAGAGGCACTAAGATAGCCCATCAACGGAATTTTAGCCTCACGCATCTGCTGCCAAGCTTCCAGGATGGGGGGTAAAATGCGATCGCGTGCATCAATCGGTAACTGTTCTAAAAACCAGTAAATTAGCGAACCATCTACCATCGCTAGCGCTGGCGTTTCCCCTAGCGCTGCACTACACGCCAGTTCTGCTAACACCGTTGTTTCTGAAGCAGTGCGGCGGAAACTCATCCATTCCTCAGTTCTAATTCCCCACTGCCGAGACATATATAAATCTTCTGGGCGGTAAAATACTTCTGGCAAACTATCGAGTAGCGGATGGCGATTTTGTCCGTAGTGTAAGACGACTCTGCCGATATTTAGCAGATAACAGTAAGCAATTTCATGATGGTTGGGGGCAATTTGGGAACCATCAGTAGCGATGACAGTATGAATTTTTGGCGGAATAGGGATATCGATGCAGGTTTCTAGTGCTTCAATTGGGGTAGCATTAGCAAAGAGAATGCGATCGCGCCATTTTTCCTGGCGATCGATTAAATCTTGTTGGCACTCGTAAGCATTTTTTAAATGTTGTTGTGCCAGTTCTAAACGCTGACGACTGGCAGCAGCTTCTAAGGTAAGATGCTGACTTAAACCCTGCATTTCTCGCGCCAGTTTTGTTAGGTCAAGCATAAAAGTAAGTGCGAAGTAAGGAGTGAATACTTGTAAGTTATTATTTCACCTAAATTTACAAAATACATAATTTTATTTAGATAGATACGTCCATAAATTAGATATGTATTATTCAGAACTATTGTAGAGACGTAACACTGCTACGTCTCTTTTTCACTAGATACTTAATATATTAAAGCCAAGCTGAGAAATCTTTGGCAAACTGAGAAAGTGATAACAACTGAATTCGTGGATCGTTTTGAGCAGTTTCCCGTTCGGCTTGGGTGTTATAGCCCCAGTCTGCAAGGAAAAGTTTCACATCCTCAAGGTCTGCTTGCTGTTGGACTAACTGTAATGTCTTGAGTCTATCTTCTACAAACCAGAGACTAACTGGCTTGTCTTCTACTGACTGGATTAATTCTCGCAAAATATCATATTTGGGACGCTTGACTTCTTTCCCAAAGATTGCTTCTGGTGGTAAATTCACTCCTTCTTGTTGCAACAACTGTTGTACAAAACGCCCTTCTTTAGTTGTTACAATGTATAGCTTAACTCCACTGTCAATAGTTAATTTGATTTTTTCTACTACCGCCGGATAAAATCTATGCAGACTCAGCCAACCATCTAAATCTGTGGTAATCCATTCATCTCGCTGCTTATCTAGTTTCGCACCTATTTCTTTTGCTTCTAGCTTATCATTTAACAAAATTTGTGGGGCAATGCTTACCCATTCATGAAGAATTTTTTCGTCAGGAGTTCCATCTATCAAGGCTTTAATTAAAATGGGCATTTCCCAACCCGTTTCAATAACAGGTCTTAGGCGATAGAATCTCAAAGCTAAATCATCTGGTGGTGTGTCGTTAGCAGAAGACCAAATTTCACAGTAGCTACGCCATGCTACCTCAAAATATTCAATTAATCCGTCGCAAATCACTCCATCAAAGTCCAGGGCTAAAATTTTGGGACTACTTGCGGTCATTGGTTTGAGAATAAAACTGCTGTTGTCAGCTTATCCGACAAATTTAAATCATGCAGTAATTTTTGTTAGTCTTTTATAATTTATAACTTCCTGAAAAAGTATGGTGGAATTGTGACATTTGATTGGTTATTAGTAGATTAACGAGGATCTACAGCAGGTTTGCGATCAACTAAACGAATTTGGTTTTGCTTGACTACTACGGGGATTAGTGGTAAAGAACGTTTAGCTGGGCTACGAACAACTCGACCCTGAGAATCGTATTGAGATCGATGACAAGGACAAATAAAGTGATTCTTCTCAAAATCCCACTTGACTGTACATCCTAAATGGGTGCAGATTGGACTGATAGCGTACTCAGCAATTTGTGGCCCGTCTTAAATAATCAGATAATCACGGTGCGATCGCATTAGGATTAATATACATTTGTGTTTACTGTCAGTTAATTTTCAGAAAATTTGCTTTTTTTAAGAGTTGCTCCTGAACTTTAATTTTTAATTACTATTTATTTCTGGAGGATGAGGTTATTTATCAACTTCAGAGCTAGGCTATAACCTAAGATATGTTGTTCAAAAAATATCTTCAAAATATCTTTTCAAACTCTCTCCAGAGAGAGAATTCTTTATACCTTTAATTTTTTAAGCTGTTGTTAGTCGAGTTCCATATTTTAACAACTGAAAGCGCCATGAGTGAGAAAAATCAAGAAAATCAAATTAATCAACCAGTAACTGAAGACCGGGATTCTCGTGAGTTAGACGTAAACAAAGAAAATTTAACCGCAAATCCAGGAGATAGAATTTCTGATAAGCCTCAATCAATAGAAGAGAAGGCTAAACAGGCGGCGGTTGATGATGTACCAGACATTGCAGGCGAGAGAATCACAGTCCCGACTTACTTCGTTGTGGATGAACCCGACGGCGAAAAAAAGGCACTTCACCACGTTAAAGATGCTGAAGAGATTTCAGATGTAATTCGGCAAGCACGACTTGACGAAAATGGAAATCGAATTTGGTAGTAGTTGTTTATGGAAGACGCAGAGAGACGGAGAAGTTATCAAATACTTTCTCCGTTTTTTTGCATCTCTTTGTACAAATTTCTCGTCTGTATAAGCTTCAGCAAATCCCCCGCACATTACTTGCACATGTTTGAGATTGCGAACTGGAAACCCCTTCATCTCTGGAAAAGCTTTCTGCAAGTTGGCTGTTAGACGATTGATAATCTTTGTGCCCCAACTTTACTGTTGTTGATCATTGAAGAATATCTCGAAATAGTGGTTTCCATGCTCAAAGGCTGCGATGAGAACTAAAATTTACACTTGATCAGAAGGCGATCGCTACAATCCAGGTTACTGAAATTTGCCAGTATTTACACAAAACGAGTGCCAAAACTTCATTTCATTTCTTAATTGCAAAATAATCATCATGAATATGCAGTTATTGCATCGATACGGATTTACAATAGCTTCATAGATGCCATTCTAAATGAGGGAATAAAGATGGATACCCCTGGTCAACACCAGGGGCTTTTTATTTAGCAGCTACGCCTTAAACGTCAATACCGGACTCAACCACGCTACAACGTCTACCATTTCTGCTTCAACTTACACATCAATATCACCTGTGGATACCCCTATACAGTACATAAATACTATATAAGAGCGATCGCACCCTTGGAGCTTTTGTAAAAAGCCAGGTATTGTTTTTATTTTGAGCTTAGTTAGGGAATACTAAACTAAGCACTGAATCTATCTATGACCTTTTTACACAAAATTACTAAAAAATTTTCCCGTAATAACTCTCAAAATGTTTCTGGGATAAATTCATCTGTAATCAGCCAACAACCTATAGTGCCCAAGCAACCAGCAAAACCATCAAAACCAAAAACTCTAGCTGAATTAGAACAGGAAATAGCAGCACAAGGGCAAGTTAGCAGTATATCCCATCAAAAAAGACCTATTAAAGCCAATAGAGGTATAGGTACTAAATTGATATGGATAGCAATACTTATCGGCATTCCCACAGGTGTAATTTGGATGGCGAATCTGCCTTACCCAATAATTCGCCGGACTGTGGTGCAAAATGCGCCTTTTTTATTGCTACCCAGTTACATGAGTGTGGAACAAAACTATCGGCAGGCGTTGGCATCACTTGAGCAAGCTGAATACTTGATTGAAAAACCCACTAGTGCAGCAGATTTAGCATTAGGTGAACAGCAACTGCAACAGACAAAAACACATTTGGATAACTTGCCAGTTGGGTTGGTTGACGATTGGCCGGAATACAAATATTGGTGGTACGACTGGCGGTTCAGCGTTTACGGTCTGAATGCAGCGCGTCGTCAAGTAGGACAACTAGAAGCCAAGGTTTTTCAAGAAAAGAACGCTCAAACCTTGCTCAATGATAATAGTCAAGCATTACTGAATGCAAAACAGCAGTATCAAATTGCTACAACAGTAACCGATAAAAAGTCGGCGATCGCAGCTTGGCGTTCAGCATTGGATAAGTTAGAAGAGATTCCCGGACAAACCTTAGCCGGAAAAACTGCTCAAAATCAACTAGATGCCTACAAGCGTGATTTTAAAGAAGTTGTAGGATTAGCAGCGGGAAATGAACGCGTTAGTGCTTTAATTACCGCAGCGCAGCAATTTTCTTGGCAAGCTGCTAAAGCTGGTCAAAATCCACCGCACACAGTTACCGAATGGGAACAAATAGAAAATTTATGGTCAGAAGCCATTAATCGGTTAAAACAGATTTCTTCTGAAGATTTGGTTGGTTATGCCCAAGCACAAAAGTTATTAGCAACTTATGAGGCTAATTTGGGTCAAGTCAAAGTAAGACGACAAGCTGAGGCAGATTCTGTACAGGCTTTCTTCATGGCACAACGAGAAATAGAAAGCTTAATGGCTTCAATTCCCACTGACCCCAAAAATTTGGATCGCAATCGTGTAATTAGTCAGTTACACAGTATTATTAACCAATTAGAAAAGGTAGAAAAAGGTACAACTGTTTATTTAAAAGCTCAAGAGTTATTGCTATCGGCAAATAATAAATTCAAGCAACTCCAGTGAGATTTTTCAACTGTCAACAACTAACTTCATCCTTTCAGCAACAGGACAAGCACAAAGACCATCAAGAAGCGATTGAGTCAATTCAAAATTTAGAGATTTTATTCATCCGCATTCTTCAACATTCCCGTCAATAATTCCGACATCTTCCACAGGTATTTATTCCTGTTTAAGTAACTAGTACCGCAAGGCAGAAGTCAAAAGTCAAAAGTCAAAAGGCTTTAATTTTGGGCTTTGTGGCTGTTTTGAACGGTAGGTTTATTTCTGCCGTGCTGTACTAGCTGCTGATATCACTCACTGATAGCAACAATTTATTAACCAAGGGTATAGAAGCGAAGCAACCAGCAATAAAACTGACGAATTTGCTATTAGACGTTGCCACATTGCTATTTTTAGCTCATATAACTAAGAAACTCTGGATGACCCAAAAAGACTCATGATACAAGCCCCTAAATTTATTTATGGGGATTATTAATTTTGACTTTTGACTTTTGACTTCCCCGTTCGCGTAGCGTCTCCAAGAGTTGGGGCTGAAAATCGGGTTGTAGTACGTTGTATTTTTGATGGGCAATGTTACTCAGTCAAACCAAATTTGTAAAGAAATTTGAAGTTTAGCAAAAAACTTTTAAAAATCTCTAGACTCTCCAGCCGGCTAGAGAGTCTAGGATAAATTCAAGGCGACTCTCAACCAGAAATTTCTGATGTGTGAGGGATACGTTTCAGTCATCCAGCTCGATCTGGCTAAGTTGTTCATTTTATCCCGTAAATCTATGACTCTCCAACTCACAGTTCCCAACATGGCTTGTTCTGCTTGTGCAAGCACCATCACCAAAGCACTTCAGGCAGTCGATGCCAATGCTAGCGTTCAGGCTGATCCAACAACCAAGCTTGTTAGTGTACAAACTCAAGCATCAGAAACAGCAATTAAGGAAGCGTTGGCTGCTGCTGGTTATCCAGTTGCTTAAACAAAGGGGGCTGGGGACTGGGGACTGGGTACTAGGAGAATAACCAATCCCCAATCCCCAATCCCCAATCCCCAATCCCCAATCCCCAATCCCAGCATGGATACTCTCACACTCAAACTTCGAGGCATGAGTTGCGCTGCTTGCGCCAACAATATCGAAAAGGCAATTCGCTCTGTTTCTGGGGTGATTGACTGCAACGTTAACTTTGGAGCAGAGCAAGCTACCATCAAATACGATCGCTCTCTAGCGAATTTAGAAAAAATCCAAGCTGCGATCGCATCTGCGGGATACTCTTCTGACTCACTCCAAGAAGAATTGCTCTTTGAAGAAGATGATGCTGAAAAAGCGAGTAGGCAAGCATTACAACGCCAACTCTCTCTCAAAGTCGTGGTGGGAGGTGTAATCAGCACTTTCCTACTTTTAGGATCGTTGCCCATGATGACTGGGCTAAATTTACCTTTAATTCCAAGTTTTCTTCAGAATCCTTGGGTGCAGTTAGTGCTGACAACACCCGTAATCTTTTGGTGTGGTGGATCTTTTTACCGGAATGGCTGGAAATCCCTCAAGCACCATACAGCGACGATGGACACGTTAATTGCTTTAGGTACAAGTGCAGCCTATCTATATTCTTTGTTTGTCACTGTTTTCCCAAAATTTTTTATTGCTCAGGGTTTGATACCTCATCTTTATTATGAAGTTGCCGCCATTGTCATCACCTTAATTTTGCTGGGGCGATTGTTGGAAAATCGCGCTAGGGGACAAACTTCTGAAGCCATCCGCAAACTAATTGGACTGCAAGCCAGAGATGCCAGAGTCATTCGTGATGGAATAGAAATTAATGTTCCCATCGCCGAAGTCAGAATTAACGATGTGATTTTGGTGCGGCCTGGTGAAAAGATTCCGGTAGATGGGGAAGTGATTGCAGGTGCTTCGACAGTAGATGAAGCGATGGTGACGGGTGAAAGTTTGCCAGTCAAAAAGCAGCCAGGAGATGAGGTGATTGGGGCGACGATTAACGGTGCTGGTGCATTTCAGTTTCGGGTGACACGAATCGGAAATGATACGTTTTTGGCTCAAATTGTCAAACTGGTGCAACAAGCACAAGGTTCTAAAGCACCTATTCAGCGCTTGGCAGATCAAGTGACAGGATGGTTTGTACCTGCTGTGATTGCGATCGCGATCGCCACTTTCGTCATTTGGTTTAATTTCACTGGCAATCTCACCCTAGCCACAATGACAACGGTGGGTGTACTGATTATCGCTTGTCCCTGTGCTTTAGGTTTAGCTACCCCCACATCTGTAATGGTGGGGACGGGTAAAGGTGCAGAAAATGGCATTTTGATCAAAGGTGCTGACAGCTTAGAACTAGCACACAAAATTCAAACCATTGTCCTAGATAAAACTGGCACTTTGACTCAAGGGAAACCTACAGTTACAGACTTTGTAACTGTCAACGGCACAGCTAATGGTAATGAAATCAAGCTTTTACAGTTAGCAGCAACGGTTGAACGCAATTCTGAGCATCCTTTAGCTGAAGCGGTTGTAAAATACGCCCAGTCTCAAGAAGTGACTTTAATAGATGCAAAGAACTTCACAGCTAATGCAGGTAGTGGTGTGCAAGCAGTTGTTGCAAATCAGCTTGTGCAAATTGGTACACAACGCTGGTTAACAGAACTTGGAATTAACACCATGAGTCTCCAGCAATATAAAGATGCTTGGGAAGCGGCTGGTAAAACAGTTATTTTGATTGCTGTAGATGGCGAACTACAAGGAATAATAGGTATTGCTGATGCCCTAAAACCTTCGTCAGCAGCAGTGGTGAAAGCCTTACAGAAGTTAGGTTTAGAAGTAGTAATGCTCACCGGAGATAATCGTAAAACTGCTGATGCGATCGCTCTACAAGTTGGCATCCAGCGAATCTTTGCCGAAGTGCGTCCAGATCAAAAGGCGGCGATTATTCAAGCTTTGCAAAGAGAGCAGAGGAGCAGAGGAGCAAGGGGAGAGAATTCTCATAAATTCTCACTCAAAACTCAGTACTCAATTGTCGCAATGGTAGGTGATGGCATAAATGACGCGCCAGCGCTAGCACAGGCTGATGTGGGAATTGCCATTGGTACGGGAACAGATGTAGCGATCGCAGCTAGCGATATCACCCTAATTTCTGGAGATTTGCTCTTAATTGTCACAGCAATTCAACTTAGCCGCGCCACCATCAACAATATCAGGCAAAATCTCTTCTTTGCCTTTATTTACAACGTCATTGGTATTCCCATTGCGGCAGGAATTCTGTTCCCTATCTTTGGTTGGTTACTCAATCCAATTATCGCCGGCGCTGCGATGGCTCTTTCTTCGCTTTCTGTTGTTAGCAATGCCCTCAGATTGCGTAACTTTCAACCAAAAACTATCTCATAATTGCAGGTTAATTTAGGAAATGTTCAATCAAAAAACGCTTTGGGGAAGCCTGATAGCTTTAGCACTTCTCACTGGCACATCAGGTGTAACATTAGCAGAAATGCCAGCCCATTCATCAGAGCAAAGCAGCCAATTCCAACGTATTCAGCAACCTTTGGGCTTGAAAGTTGGTGTTGCGATCGCAGGTTTTGCCTTGATCGGACTAGAGTTTTGGTGGTTTCTTCTCTATAAAAGTCCTAAGTCCTAAGTTCTGAGTGAATAATGAAGAAATTGTTTGAACGTAAGACTATATCCAATAGTTCAATTAAATGGTACTCCTAATGGAGGCATCTCCTGCAATAAACGTAATTATGGTATAAAACCGATTGGGTTTATTAGTGAATTTTATGCGGTTCGATACCTGTATCAGATTGCAGAAGTTGCTTTCCCTGATATTATTCAAGATATTCCTAATCTCCCTTGGCAATAATGTAGTACTTCTTTGACTACCAGTGCCATTTATACAATCTTTAGTGTTTCTTCATTTCTTACTTTTTCTTTCTCAGCAATCAGTACTGAGGAGTATTTTGAATAATCGGACAAATTGTCTTCTCATGATGGTCGCTGATATTTTTCCAGCCTGAAAGTAATCCCTTGATTTCAGAGCGTAAAGTTAACAACTGATCAATTTGGCGATCAATCTGCAAAACCTTCTCTTCAAGCTTTTCTTTGATTTCACCACAGGGAGTTTGCCCTTGGTCATAAACCTGAAGAATATTTCCAATCTCTTCTAGGCTAAGACCAAGATTTTGCGCCCTTTTAATGAATGCTAGACGAGTTAGCACATCCAATGAAAACTGGCGAAAGCCTCCCTCTGTTCGTCTCAATGAATTGATTAAACCTAAACTCTCGTAATAACGAATTGTCCTGATGGGTATTCCAGTTAAATCTGTTACCTGACCAATTAAAAGCAGTTTTTTATCTTGAGTTAACATGGTAGATTTTCCTAACTTTTGTAATTATTATTACATATTTTGCTAAATATCAACTGGTTTGAGAGTTAAGCCAAATATTAGCATCAGTATTGGAAATTTTTATCTAATTAGAGATTTTACTAAGTTTTAAATTTTCAAATATCTATTCTAAATGGATATTTGCAATTTAGCTGATATTAAATTGACCTAATTTTGACATTTTTAATAATATTTTTTCAATATTTTACCTAATGATTTTTATCCATTTATTGGGTAGCTGTTTCTCATGGTACTGAAAGTAACTGTTTTTTTGGAGTTTCCATGTTACTTCTAGATCAACTGCTTCACTTCAAGTGAAACCATAAAAATGAATCTCAACTCGCAGACTTTTAGCTCAATCCGTAAACCTAAAATTTTCAATAATCCAGAGCGTTTTATTGAGGGATGGTATTGGGTAATACCCTCTCAAAATCTGCGGGTGGGTGAAGTAAAACCTGTCACGATTTTGGGTAGAGAATTAGTAATTTACCGTGGTAAAGACAAAAGAGTAGTTACCTCTGATGCCTACTGTCCACACATGGGTGCTCATCTTGCTGAAGGCAAAGTTGAAGGTAATGCACTACGTTGTTTTTTCCACCACTGGAAGTTTGATGCTGAGGGGATGTGTATTGATATCCCATGTTTAGATGTGCCGCCTTCCCTAAAGTTACAAACTTGGCCCACTGCTGAAAAATATGGGATGATTTGGGTTTGGACTGGAGAAATACCACAACAACCTCTACCATTTGTTCCAGAGTTAGAACAGAAAGAGTGTGATGTCGCCATTCATTCCCACTTCTTGCTGAACTGTCACCCCAATGTGGTGATGATTAATGCGATTGATGCTCAACACCTCAATACAGTTCATCAATTGCCACTAGAAATTATTTTTGAAAGACACGAACTGAACGAGAATGCAATTATCTTTAGTAATACTACACCCATCAAAGACAATTTCTTTTTGATTAAGCTCATCCGTCTTTTCTACAAAAATGTCATAACTTACAGTATTTGCTATTGGTACGGTAGCATTGGCATTGTGACAATTGGCCCTGATTTCTTCCATATCCACATGATGGTTGCAGTTCGCCTCGACGAAGGGGGAAAAACTGAAGGTCAAGTTCTGTTGATGACTAAAAAACGTAAAGGAATTTTTGGTTGGTTATGCAATCGAGTTGTGCTATGGCTGACTAAGATTACAGCTAAGTACTTTCTCATGGGTGACATCAAGATTCTCCAAACAATTCAGTTTGATTTGAAAACTCCTATTAAAGCAGATCACTCAATTATGCAGTTTATTAACCATGTTGAAAAACAGCAATCCCTAATGTGGGGGACTTGGCAAGAAATGCGATCGCGCGATGTGGAGAGCAAGTCCAAGCGTGAAAGATGGGAAGATACAATGAGTAATGACTAACATCATGTCTATATGATCAAAATTCCGTCAGACTGCTTGGCCAATTAAACGCACGCAATATCACTAACTATTGTCAACAATCTTTGCAACATATAAATCGTTTGTAGGGGCGTATAGATGTACGCCTCTAGCAATGAATGTCTAGCAGATATTTTGCGAAATGGTATAATATCAAGCTCGGGTGATTACTTTTAATATAAATCTATCAATGTATGTTGGGGAGCCACTGCGTTGTCCGGGAACACCTGCTTGTACTCCTACAAAGAAGCAAGCTAGCAAGAGCGTCTCCCCTTCTCCCTTTGGGAGAGGCTAGCGCCAAGGGAGAAGCAAGTGGCGTTTGAACTTAAGTGTTACCCAACGTGAACAAGGATAAATGTTGGGTTTCGTTCCTCAACCCAACCTACATATATTATAAGTGTTTAACCGGACACGATATAACACTTAATAAAGGTTAAAAGTTTAACAAAGTTACTTTTAACTTTTAATCGATTTTTTATTAGACTACCAGATAAATAAAAAGAAGTGGCAAAGCCACTTCCTAATTCCCAGGTAGAACCTAAGTTATGAGTATAACGACTACAAAGAATTGAAATAGTATAAACAAACACCAATTAACTGAATATCTCTATTTTCCTTGTTTCTAGGTGAGTAAATCCTGATTTACATGCACCAAATAACTGTATATTTACATAAGTTTCATGATTGCAATCCAGACTCAATTTTATCCAGTTCATCGCTAAGATGTGCCAGTTTTGTCTGTTCATCAAGAAGTTGCTGTTCTAATTGAAACTTAACTGCTTTACCAGCCTCAAAGCCTCAGTATGAGAACGTTGTCTTCATAGTTACTCTACGCCCTAGCAAGCAAACTAATGTTTAGCATATTATTACTCACTTGGATTCAATACAACGATAATTTCTGTAAGGCTAATTCCTAGAGGTTTCCAATGGGGATTACTGGAGGAAAAAGTACCATCCCCAGATACTAATTGGTAGTCATTGGGGAATTTTTCAGAAGCATTGGGAGCCGTATCTACTCGTAAAATGAGTTTGCCTTGATAACGAGATAATTTACTACTATTCAACAAAATAGTACCGCCGTAGTCCCACGCCAATCCATAGAGTTTAAAATCACCTAATTTTCTACGTAATTCCCTCAAAGGGGTTCCAACACCGATACCTTCGCGGGTTTTCCAAGCTGAACCCAGGTTACGCACATCTAGAGGTTTGGTACGAGTATTATCACTCCAGACTACTAGCAAAGAGCGTCCCTGATTTAGATTTAACTGAGTAGCTGCAAAACTACCTATTCCTTCAGCACCAGAGATAGTTTTATCAACGAGGCGGGATACACCAAACAGCTTGACTAAATCTTGCTTGGTGGTTTTGCGTGTGATCGGCCCCACTCGTTCCCCAGGAACAATTAAGGTATCTTTTAAGGGTTGTGATTTAGCAACAGTAACTGGATGATTGATTTTTTGGGGTAGTGCAAAGGCTTGGTTGGCTGAATAGTTTAGCAGTAAAGCTAAAGTAGCTGTAGCAATGACTTTAATTGATAAATTCATAGGTTTTACTATGGGTAGCAGAATATGAGTGAGAAGTACTCATAATTTAACTACTACAATTTCTCAATTACAGATTCCCAATTTTCAAAAATTTTATTTCATCGCTCTAGTTGCGTTTAAAATTGCCAGCATTGCTACTCCAACATCAGCAAATACAGCTTCCCACATTGTCGCTATACCAAAAATACCCAATCCAATAAATACACCTTTAATTGCTAACGCAAACCCAATATTTTGCCAAACGATTTTGCGGGTTTTTCTGGCGATTTGGATTGCTTCTGCCACTTTGGATGGTGCATCTGTCACGATTACAATATCCGCAGTTTCGATCGCTGCATCTGAGCCTAATCCGCCCATTGCCATACCAACATCTGCTCTAGCAATCACTGGTGCATCATTAATGCCATCCCCAACAAAAGCAACTTTACCATGCTTGCTGGCGGTGCTGAGTAACTTCTCAATGGCATTAACTTTTTCTTCAGGTAATAACTCTGCTTCGTAGGTATCTATGCCAAGCTGTTGGGCAATTCGAGAAGCGATCGCTTGATTATCTCCTGTCAACATTACTGTTCTCTCTACACCCATTCGCTTGAGTGCTTGAATAGCAAGTCTCGCATCTTCTTTGAGTTCATCAGCTATGACAATATAGCCAGCGTAAATATTATCCACTGCTAGATGAATAACTGTTCCTTCTAACTGGCAATTATCGTGATAAATCTTCTCTCTATGCAATAGGCGATCGCTTCCCGCTATTACTACTCTATTTTCAACCTTGGCTTTAATTCCATAGCCTGCTATTTCTTCATAATCTCTAATCTCAAATTCATCGATTTTTCCACCATAAGCCTTGCAGATAGATTGAGCGATGGGATGATTTGAATGCGATTCTACTTTAGCAGCTAATCGCAGCACTTCTTGTTCATTCCAGCCATTTAATGGGACTATTTCTACTACTTTGAATACCCCTTTCGTTAACGTTCCAGTTTTATCAAAAACAACTGTACTAACTGCATTTAAAGTATCTAAAAAAGTAGAGCCTTTAACCAAAATACCACGTTTAGCTGCACCTCCCACACCTCCAAAGTAACCTAATGGAATACTGATAACGAGTCCACATGGACAGGAGATAACTAGTAAAATTAGGGCACGATAAACCCATTCCGAATAAGTTGCACCCGAAATGAATAAAGGAGGCAATATTGCAACTGCTAGAGATGTAAAAACTACTATCGGGGTATAATATCGGGCAAATTTAGTAATAAACTTTTCTGTTGCTGCTTTTTTACTTTTGGCATTTTGCACCAAGTCTAAAATTTTGGCAATGGAAGATTCATCAAATAGTTTTGTGACTCTAATGACGAGCGCACCTATTTTATTAATCGTCCCAGCAAAAACTGTTTCTCCAATTCTTACCGTTCGCGGTACAGATTCTCCAGTTAATGCAGATGTATCAACTTGGGAATTACCATGTATAATTTCGCCATCTAAGGGAATCTTTTCTCCAGGCTTTACAACGATAATATCTCCAATATTTACTGTTTCTGGCGATACTTTTTTCAGTTCTCCTTCTATTTGGATATTTGCATAGTCTGGGCGGATTTCCAATAATGATTTGATCGAATTACGGGAGCGACTGATGGCAATATCTTGAAACAATTCTCCAATTTTGTAAAATAACATGACTCCGACAGCTTCGGGTAATTTATGAATTGCGATCGCCCCTAATGTTGCTACTGTCATTAAAAACGTTTCATCAAATACTCTACCTCTGACTATATTGCGCCCAGCAGTTTTTAAAACACTCCATCCACTTAATAAATAAGCAGGAATGAAAAGCAGATATTCTCCTATTGAGTAGAATGTATTGTGTAATTGATTTTCAAAAATTACACCAGGCGCATATAAACTTAAAATTCCTACCAAAGGCAGTATCTCATTTTTCAGATTGAACTCTCCCCCGTGTTCATGATTGTGGTCATGGTTATGATTCTCATCATGATTGTGATTATGAATATGGTTATGATTCTCGTGATGGTCATGTTCACAGCTGCAACAATCTGAAGATTCTGAATGTACTTTCTGCTTCATTTTTTCTATGTAGGCTAGTAAATTAATTGAGATATGAGCCTTTTTTTTTAAATGTAATGAAAAAAAGAAGTTTTTACAAGTTAATATTTTAAGAACGAGAATCTATCTCAAATTTATTGCTAAATACATGCACTATATTTTGATTAAAATTAAGATTTATAATCTTGTAAAGATAGCTATACGGCTTTCAATTGTATAGAATTATGTAAAATATAACTTTTGTTCGTAGTGAGCAATTTATTGCTCTGTATAAGAATTTAAAGGGATAGAGCCGTTAATTACTACCTCTAATTGAATTAAGCTCTTATACTTACATCAAGCAAATAATAACCGTCTTGGGAATATACAGCAGATTGAAATTTGCTGAATTACATAACATTGCGTCTAAAAGCTAGACATCAAGCCTGTTTGATTGCTGAATTATGATCTAGTAAATAATTTCCGATCAAACTGGTGTAAAGATGGAACTTTCTTGGGTAACAAGTGTCTATCTAGCTATTCTCAGGGAAAATTCACTTGAAGTTTGAAAGTTAATCGAATACCCTAATCTAGTAGACAATTTTCTCAAGGAAATCTATGAACAAAAAAATTCTCCTGAATTTGCTTTCTACTTCCTCAATTTTTGTGTCGATGATGTCTACGCTGGTGGCATTTCATCCTGCCCATGCTAGTGGTAGCATTAGACAGAGATTACTGCACACACAAGACGGTCGTACCTGTATCACTAACCCACATGGTGGACAAGATTTTGTGTGTATTCGAGATTCAGAGAGAAAACGTCCCTATACCTCTACAAGTTCTTCAACCATTGTCACATCAGTATCAGATCAGAATGTTGCCATGTTGAACTTTACTGAAGAGGAAAGCGACGCTGCAATTAAGGTATTTGGCTGCGACTGTCCATTATGTATAAATTCTTTGCGTCAGTTGCAGGGTACTGGAAACTTGGTGTACTAAAATTGAATAGCGCTGATAGCGACTATAACTTTTGTTAGATACACGTGATTAATCACGTATATAAAGATATACGAAACCAAAAAAGCATTTTTAACTACGTACCACTACTATTATTTGGCCAAATGTAAATTGATTGTTGGGGTGGTTTGTAGTACTACTTCAAACCCCTCAAAAGTCTACCTTTACCTGTTCTCGAAGATTTGAGCGAAGCACTGTTAGATTTGACTAGTATTGCTGATGTGCAGGCTTGGCTAGAAACGCGACGATCAAATAGTTCCAAGGCAAGTCCTAGTCCTTTCAAAGATTGCAACACGTTGTTCAGCCGATTGCCAACACAACAGCGAGTTAAAGCTCCCAACGAATAGAGCCGATGATTGTCAAGGGCGCACCTCTTTCAAGACCTAAAGTGTAACCGTAGGTAGAACTGAAATAGTCCGTATCAAATAGATTACGAATATTGATCGCAGCGTTAAAACGATCTCTACGGTAGAAAATCGCCGCATCGGTACGCAAGTAATTGGGTAGTTCAACCGAGTTGTCTGAAAGTGCCGCCCGCTCACCCACATAAAAAAGCCCTAAACCAAATCCCAAACCTTTGAGATCGCCCTTCTGGATTTCATAGGTTGTCCAGAGGCTAGCTTGATTTTCTGGCACACCCAGCAATTTATTACCTACAGAAATATCAATATCCTCGGTAACTTCTGCATCAGTATAGGCATAAGAACCGATCACCTTCCACCCTGGTAGAATCTCACCCGCGATATCTAACTCAATCCCTCGACTCCTTTGCTCCCCCACTTGAATCTGGGAATCACGGTCATTCTGTATTGTAACATTCGTCTTGGTGATTTGATAGACTGCCAATGTTGTTGAAAGCTTTCCGTCTAGAAAGTCAGTTTTAATGCCTGCTTCATATTGGGTTCCTTTGGTCGGCTTAAACGCTCTACCATCAGGATTGAATCCAGAGGTAGGAAGAAAAGATTGACTATAGCTGGTGTAGAGAGAAACCGATTTACTCGGCTGATACACCAACCCAACTCGGGGGCTGAAAGCACTATCATTCTGTTCGGGAGAATCAATTCCGCTATTTGTCACATTCTGTGAAACCCAATCTAAGCGCCCGCCAACCAATAGCTTCAGGTTATCTAAAATACTAATTTGATCCTGAAGGTAAGCACCGTAAGATTGGGTAGATGAATCGAAACTATAATTTGGAATATATACGGGGTTTGAAATGTTGTAATCTGGATTGAAGATATCTAGATCAGGAAGGGCAGGATCGGCAACCAAAGCCTCAAAAGTCTGAAGATTGCGATTAAAATCAAAACCCGCTAAAAGTTGGTGCGAAATCGATCCCGTCTTAAACTTTCCAAGCAAGTCGATCTGTCCAAAATAGTTATCTATTGTGTATTCACGTTTTTGAGTGTCAATACCTACTAGAAAACTATCGTCGACTACATTTGTTCCTGAAGTAAATCCGTCTCTAGTTCTGGTAGTAGCCACCGCCAAATTATTACGAATCTGCCAGTTGTTGCTGAACTTGTGACTCAGGGTATAACCAAATTTTTGAGTCGTGGCATCAATAAAGTTTAAGTTTGAATCAGGATAGCCGAGAAAGAGACTCCGAGGCAGGAAGCTACCATCACTGAAAAACCAACTTCCAGACAAATTCGGATATCCATTATAGTTAGTGTATTCATAGTATAGATTCAGGTCTGTTCTATCCCCCAATTTGAGAGTGATTGAGGGTGCGATCGTGGTTATATTTGAGTTGACGGAATCTTGAAACCCCTCCGAATTTTGATAGGTCGCAATAAACCGATAGAGTACAGTTTTCTCGGCATTTAATGGCCCTGAGAAGTCGATACTGGGCTGATAATAGCCAAAATTCCCCGCTTCAAATCCGAGACTATAGTAGGGTTCACTCAAAGGTTGTTTGGTGATCACATTGACGATTCCACCCGGTTCTACAGCACCAAATAGAACTGAGGCGGGGCCTTTGAGAACGTCTACTTGTTCGATCGTCCCAATGCCTGTCAGCGTAAAGCTATCATTTGTATCTCGATAGCCATTGCGGAAATTTCCGGTCTGCACAAATCCTCTGATGATTCTGCCTCCTGAAGGTGCACCGAAGTTGGTTCCTGCATCAACAACGCCACTGACCGTTTCCACTGCCTCTTTTAAACTTCTTACCTTGCGATCTTCCAGCACCTGTCGCGGCACCACTTGAATCGATTGGGGAATATCACGTAATGGTGTGTCGGTTTTAGTGGCAGTTGACGAATCTGGTACATTATACGTATCTTGCTCCCCCGTCACCACCAACTCAATCGGCTCATCCTGCGGTGTCTCGCTTGCTGGCTTTTGTTGATCTTCCGGTGTTTGGAGTTGCTGCGGTGGTTGTGTCGCTGTTGCAGCAGATGCTACCGCAAAAACCAGCCCTGCATTATCATCAAATAACTCAACCGTAGGCAAAGCTTTCTCACCCACTACCGTCACTCGCACAGTATTTGCATCAATGTTTGTGACTGTTATTTCAATAATTCCCGTAAGGGGTTTTTCCGAGCGGAAGGTGAAACCCTCGCCCGATGGTAAACTCAATTGGGTGTTAGGAATATCAGTAACAAAATTATTACCAGCACTGCGGTTTATAAGTTGTAATTTTTCCCCTTGAGTGGTTTGTAAAATTACCTCCACACCTTTTTGTGTAGGGTTTGCTTTCACCCCTGTTATTTGTGTAATTGTTGGCGCGGGTATAGTTTGCGGTGTGGGCAACTGCACTAGCAATTGTTGAGCGATGGTGATGGAGGTTTCTAAGTCGCTTAGTTGCCGGATTTTTTGATACCCCCGCTTTGTCAGGCGATCGCCCAGTGCAGAAGAATCTATTTGTTGAAGTAAACTATCAATAGCTTTTTGAGACAATTTATCTCTATTCTCAAGTTGCGTTTCTGCCCAAGCAGGTTGAGTTACCACGGTGTTGATAATTACGACCACACTTGCTGCTAGCCATAGATAGATATTGGGCTGCCAACTTTTCATACCGCTCCCCACACCGTTTTAATTAAAATGCTTATTGCATATCGTTATTAATTGCAATATTGGCTGAGTATAGAGAAGCGATCGCGGGTAGGTCTATATCCAAAACGGCATTACAGTCGCAAAACGGCATTAAGAGTCGGAAATATTTTTTTTCCCTGACAAACATTCACTGGGTGTAATGCCGAATTTGCGTTTGAAGGCGATCGCAAAGTGTCCCTGTTGGACATAACCCACTAAATTGGCAACCTGAGTCACAGTTAACTTACCAGAGCGTAGTAATTGCTCTGCTTGTTCCATACGTTTACTGGTAAGATAACCAAACACCGTTGTACCAAAGAGTTCTCTAAATCCATTACCAAGAGTGCGATCGCTCACTCCCACAAGTTGCGCCAATTCCGGTATCAATGGCGGATTCTCCAGACGGGAAACCAAAATATCCCTAGCGTGGTGAATACGGACAATGGTTTGAGCCTTTAGTCGTGGGTATGGTTGCAGTCCATCCGACTGTGCCAGAATGGGAGCTAACTGCAATGCGATTAATTCTTGGATCTTTCCCTGCAAATACATCCGCTTTATCATCCCTTGGTAGGGACAGTTAACGATTTGCTGTGCTACTCCTTGAATAGCGGTTGTAATTTCCGGGTAAATTAATGTCTGCCAATCATTACCCTTTATGAGAAACTTCAACTGGGGGGAAATATCTCCATCCTCTGTGGGGAAAAAGGTTCTGAGTAAATCAGGTGTCATCTCGATATCAACACTTGTGTACTGACCTTTTGGAGTTGCGACTAACATTGTTCGTTGCACGCCGCTACCAGAAATGAGTGTGTATCCTTCCCCAAGCTGTCCTCCGTATTCGTCTAGACTTTTGCCTGAAAGGGTAACTTTAAATTGCACGGGATGATCCCATTCAGTAATTTTTATTAGCAAGTCATGGTGAAATTCTATGTCTGTAATACAAAGCGAGAGATTGGGATGCACTTTAATCTCTCGCTCATATCCTTTACCCTCCCAACTAGGCACTTGATAAATCAACTCATCTGGCTCTGGGTTTTGCAGCTTGTTCATTCAGCTTCTGCCTCCTCCTTGCGGTGCTGTCATGGTAATAGTCATGGTAGGTGGTAGAGATTAATCGGCATTGCTGAATTAGGGGATGATTTCGCACAATTTATAACGAATTTCCAATGGTTTCAACCGCCAATTCATCCCGCATTTATGCAACGCCGATTAATCAAACCAAAACTTATTGAGATTAATTATCACCTGTTTCTTAAACTCATACAAGTTGAACTACTGACCTTTATAGGACAAGGGCAGGGGGAGACAAGTACTAATATCATGTCCGCATAATTAGTTATGATTCCCCTAGTTATTACACCCCACACGCCAGATGCTCCACTTGGGGTCTCCCCAAGACCGCACTGGCTCCCCTTAATCCCCTCCTCGCAAGCTCTTAGGGAAGACGAATTATTTTAAATACTCTCTGTGCGTCCCTGTGTAAAAGCGTAAGAGCGTCCTGTTTATTCAACCACCTCATTTACAGGGAATCTATCAATCAACTGCATCGCGCGATAGGCATTACGCTGGAAAGAATCTGGCAGATGGGGAACGTGAGGTATCTGTGATAACAAATCCAACGTCCGCCGCAAAATTCTCACGACATCGCCTTCATCCAAGGTGGTGTTTTCGCAGAGTTCTATCCACTCCATTCCCAGTGCCCATTGTTCCACGATCGCAATTAACTCAAATTCCAACCATATAGGTAGCGCTACGTTATACCGCCGTTGTAGTTGGAACATTTGGCGGCGAATTCCCCGCAATTTTGCCAAGGCTTCTGCCACTTCATTGCTGAGGTCAAAGTTAACTTTGCTATCTGGACGGGGCGTTTCCATCACTAAAGCCGCTGCTGCTGCTGCTAAATGATGCGGATCTAAGTTATCCAATTCGCCACTAGCGAATACTAAACCCAGCCACAATTCATTCTCGCCTCGAATGGCGGCAGCGATTCGCCCTAATTGTGTGGGGACTAAGTTATCTAAAGCGCCAAAGTGTTGCAAAATTGCAATTAAATTCAGAAACTCTTCCCAATGACGTTGTGACTGTTGCTCTACTTGTCCTTGTAACTGTTCGAGTTCGGCTTCTAGTTCGACATAGCGGGCGCGGCGCTTGAAAAGCGTTGCTGCATTGCCTGATTGATGTAGGGGATGAGCTTCTAATTGCTCTTGGACGGCGGTAGTGCGACTGAGTTGTTCTGCTACTTCTGGTGCCAGATGCAAAGATTCTATCGGATTGGAAATACGTACAGCGATCGCAAAGCTTTCTTCGTTACCACGGCGCGATTGTCCTGGCTTCAAAGGCATCTCTGGCGGTGGTAGTACATCAGGTGGCACTTCTATTCGCGGCAGTTCGGCATACAAATCAACTACATCCCCTGTGGTTGCCACATACCACCGATTATCATGCCCCAAGCATACCAAGTAAGGAGCTTGACCAGAACCAGGCGATTTTCCTACTAAAACTGCGGTTACAGGTGAAGACACTGTGATATTTTTGCCCTTGAGACTCAACAGAGTTCCTGACACTGCAAAGCCCAACATCATTACCAATTCCTCGTGTCGGTCTGACTGTGCTTGCTCTTGCAAGGTTTTCAATATCTGGCGTTCCACCTTCAGGCGTTGCCGCAATTTCTCATAAACTGCCAGTTCATTTTCATCAACTGCGGCAATTTGCTCATGTAGTTGAGCTAATTGTGTTTGCAACTCGGCAATCTCATCGTATTCTGGTCTTAAATGCAAGGTGGCCATATACTGCCCAAAACTGCGCTCTATCAGTTCCCTGGTTTGCTCTAGGGTGTGGGTTTGCAGCAAATTGAGTACCATGCCATAACTGGGCGTAAATTGGCTTACTAGAGGGTCTGGCTTGGATGTTCCCAAATATGCAGCTTCTTTGGCTCCTTCAAAGGGAGTTTGGACTGTCACCACATGACCTTGTTTATCCATCCCTCGGCGGCCTGCTCGTCCAGCCATTTGCAAAAATTCGGAAGCGTTCAACAGGCGGTGTCCAGTATCGGTACGCTTGGAAAGGGTAGAAATTACCGTTGTCCGGGCGGGCATATTAATTCCCGCTGCTAGTGTCTCAGTGGCAAATACTACTTTAATCAGCCCTTGCTGAAATAGTTCTTCTACCAGTGCTTTCCAAGCAGGTAAAATCCCAGCGTGGTGGGCAGCAATTCCCCGATACAGGGGTGCAATTTGTCCAGAACGCCCGGCTTCCGGATTGCGGGCTAAAAACTCATCAATCTGTTGCCGCAAAATCTGGGACTCTTCATTATTTACCAGCCATAAATCACCTACTTCCGCCACCGCTTTATCACATCCCCGGCGGCTAAAGATAAAGTAAATTGCTGGTAGCATATCCCGTTGCTCTAACTGGCTAAGGGTAAAAATTATACCCGGAGCTTCAGGTCTGCCATTTCTTCCCCTATCCCTTTCTCCCCCTTTGGCTTTTTTCTTCTGAAGCCGGGGGTTAATTTTGGTTTTGCTATCATTCAGCAGGGGGAATAACCCTTTAGGATTGCAAAAGTGAAATTCTAAGGGGACTGGGCGAAAATCGGAGTAAATCAGGTCAGTTGGGCCGTGAACGCGGTTTAGCCAATCGGTGAGTTGATCGCTATTGGCAACCGTTGCTGAGAGGGCTGCCAGTTGCACTTCACGGGGACAATAGATGATTGATTCTTCCCAAACAGTACCGCGCTGGCGATCGTTCATATAGTGGCACTCATCAAGTATCACCGCTTCAACGTCTACTAATGAGATGCCGATTTGCCCAATCGGTGTGCCATAGAGCATATTTCGGAAAATTTCTGTGGTCATCACCAAAATCGGTGCATCTCTGTTAATGGAAGCATCTCCAGTTAACAGTCCGACTCGATCGAACCCGAATTTTTCTCGAAAGTCACGTAATTTTTGATTCGACAGCGCCTTCAGGGGAGTAGTATAAAATACACGTTTTCCTCGCGCTAGGGCGCGATAAATGGCGTATTCCCCGACTAATGTTTTGCCCGAACCTGTGGGGGCACATACGACTACGGAGCGTCCAGCGTTCAGGGACGCGATCGCTTCTTTTTGAAACTGATCCAGTTCAAAGGGAAATATAGACCCTAAGTCAAGTTCTGGAGACGGTGCAGGATAATTCACTCAATCACATTTGCAACCAGATTGTTTACTATACTAACGAGTCTTTTGTCAACTTCGTTAGGCATTGGGCATTGGGCATTGGCCATTGGGCATTGGGCATTGGGTATTGCAAAACTCTTACTTAGTGTTCATTCCCCATGCGCTATGCCCCATGCCCCATTCCCTAGTCTCTCATTTTCCCAGCTCTTGCGATCGCTCTGTGGCAGCTTTGACTGCTTCAATTAAAGCGGAACGAAATCCTGCTTGTTCTAGCTTGGCAATCCCGGCAATGGTTGTACCACCGGGACTGGTAACACGATCTTTGAGTTCTGCTGGGTGTATTTTGGTTTCCTGCAACAGTTTCGCTGTTCCCAGTACGGTTTGCAAGGCCAGTTGATTAGCAATTGCTCTAGGTAAACCTGCGGCTACTCCGCCATCTGCAAGTGCTTCTACCATGAGCGCCACGTAAGCGGGGCCGCTACCAGATAGCCCTGTAACTGCATCCATCAGCGCTTCTGAAACTTCTACTACTTCACCCACAGCAGAAAAAACTTGCTGTGCTATTTGGTGATGCAAGGCATTGGTATATGCACCTAAACAAATCGCGGTAACTCCTACTCCCACTGTTGCCGGGGTGTTGGGCATTGCTCTAATCACTGGCAATTGCACAAATGCAGCTTCTAGCTGACTTAAAGTTACACCCGCCAAAATGGAAACGATCAACGGTGAGTGTTCTCTATTAAGAATATCAATATGTGCTAATTCTTGAGCGATCGCACTAAACACCTGCGGTTTCACTGCCAAAAAGACAACTTCTTTTGCTTGTGTGAAAACCTGGCTATTATCTGTCGTCACAGCAACACCGTATTGCTGCTTTAAAAAATTTAAGCGTGAAGATAGCGGTTCGCTAACTATCACTTCTGATGATTCATAAATTCCACGCATTATAAGGCGGGATAAGAGTGCTTCTCCCATTACCCCACCACCAATTAAGCCAAATTTTATAGTCATTAGTCATTGGTCATTAGTCATTGGTGAGCCAGTGCGGTCTTCTCCCAAAGGGAGAGGCTAGCGCCAAGGGGGTTTCCCCCATGAGCAACTGGCGCTAGCGACGCAGGAGCGTCACCCGAAGGGTCATTAGTCATTAGTCGTTTGTCATTTATCACTACGATCAAAACCCAGGACAAATGACAAAGGACAAACGACTAAATACTAATTTAACTTTATTGTGCCATCCGGTTAGTTTCGTTGCCCCAGGTTTGATTTGGAGTACCTGTGGGACGAGATGGACGTGCTGGTGGTTGTGGTACTTCATGAAGAACGCCACCTTGAGTGCTAACTTGGACACAGCTTGGCGTAAACAAAAAGATGCTCTCACCAATGCGCTCTTGATGTCCATCTAATGCGTAAGTACCACCTGCAACAAAATCTACTGCTCGTTGAGCTTGATCTGGGTCCATGATTGTCAGATTTAATACCACTGACTTGCGTTCTCGCAACGCTTGAATTGCCTGAGGCATTTCTTCAAAGGTGCGTGGTTCGAGTACTAAAACTTCCGAAATTCCGTTAATTGCTCCTGGCATACCAATCACATTCCCCATTGGCTTTGAACCTGCTGTCATATCATCTCCCATTGTAGGCACTGGTTCCCGCCAGCGTCGATTTTGAGCGGTTGTGCTTTCTTGCGGTGCTGGTTGGGGATTTTCTTGCTGATACAGATTTTGGTAATTATTATCTGTATCTGGTTCTTCTTCGTAATACTCGTATTCTACTTGCTCATTTAGACCCACAAAGTCTCTGAGTTTGGAAAATATGTTGTTCATGGTGCGTGTACTCTCCTGATGCGAATTGCCTGCATTGACTTAGGCTGAGGATTGATTGAGCTTTTGAGCGATGCCTACGGCGGTAAACTACGCGACATCGGTGGATATTTCAGCAACTTTATTGCTAGTTGTAGCCCATATTACGAGTTTTGGCGATGAACTGACACTTATTGGAAAGGTCTGTGCATCGCCCAAACACAATAATGAGTCAAGATTATATCCTAAGGTTTATCCAAAGGAAACTTCTTTATACCCCATTTTTTCTTGGCGATTGCTCTTGTCAATACTATATCCTTTGTTTCCAATTGCACCAGTCTGTTACAAAATTCTTGTCATCAAATTCTTAGCTTCTATTAATACCCAAGAGCAAGGCTGATGATTAATCGGCTAAGAGCGATCGCCAAACAATATGGTTCCTAATCGTACCATCGTTGCGCCTGCTTGCACTGCCAGTTCGTAGTCGCCTGACATACCCATAGATAGGTGCTGCATTTTAATCTGCGACCAGTTTTGCTCCTGGATTTCTTTGGCTAGCTCACGATTGAGATTAAACACACTGAGAATTTCGGAATCATTTAATCCTGAAGGCGGAATTGTCATCAAACCTTGAATTTGTAAATTTTTGTATTGATTGAGTGTAGGTAAATCAGCCAGAAGTTCTGGCACACTCCAACCAGACTTGTTGGCATCGGGAAGAATTTTCACTTGCAGGCAAACCTGGGGATTCACTCCTAGCTGTTGCGCCAATTGGTCTAAGCGCTGTGCCAGCTTCAAATTATCCACGGAGTGAATCCAAGGGAAATGCTCGATGGCTTTTTTGGCTTTATTGCTTTGCAAATGTCCAATAAAGTGCCAGGTAATATCCGGTAGGTCTTGCAACTCGGCTTGTTTGCTGGCAGCTTCTTGGATACGACTTTCCCCAAAATCACGAATTCCTGCGTTGTATGCAGACCGAATGGCCTGGGCAGAAACTTGCTTGCTAACAGCAATCAATTTGATTGAAGTTGGCAGGGAGGAACGAATAGTAACAATACGTTCGGAAATCGAACTGTTCATTGGAAGGTGCGCTGGAAAACACTCTGAAGCTGATCGTACTCCTGAGATTGTCCACTGCGCCGCAGGGTACGTAAGCGATTTTCCAACATCATTCTAGCCTCAGTACGTCCTAGAGACTGGAATTTAACACCTTTAACGTCATTTGCCACCAAAAAAAATAAGCGCTGGGCATAAAGTGTGGTGAACAAATCCTGGTTCTCATCAACCATACAGATTTTGTAGAGTAAACCCCAAGTTGGATGGTTTATGTAAGTTTCTGCGTTTTCTGGATTCATTTAAGAGTCAAGGTGTAGTCAAGGTGGAAGTATATATATCTTTTCGCAGTGAATTTCAAACATTCAGACGATAATACCAACATTCGTCAGAATATTTGCTTAAAATGCGAAACTGCGGTTACGAAGACCTCGATCTAGTTCCTAATGGGCAGATGAAGCTAGTGGTAGTGAAGCGCAATGGTACAACAGAAGTCGCGAAGCGTAGATTCAAAAAGTAGAGGCTGGTGGACAAATATCACCATCTGCTTTGGTGATTTCGATTTATCAATCTGTAGGGACAAGGCACAAAATAGCGCCGATCTTCTTGTTGAAAGTTCGACATGGGAAGGAAAAACACCCTTTGAAGTTCCCAACGGCAACGGCGAGTTTTTCAACTTCTTTCCATACTGCCACAACTGTCGCCCAATGGCACAAAATCCTAATTGGGGAGTGGAGAGTGGGGATTGGGTACAGGAAAGAAAACTATCTTCTCTTAGACCTCTTGCAAAAGTCCCTGACACCCAATATGGCAAGCTCTTAGGGTAAAAAAGTGTAGCTTTGCTGGGATGGGGTTTTTATTTTTGATTTATGCAAAAGGTCTATTGTATTATCTAGCATTTTTAGTGGTGCAATTTGTGCCTGAGCTTTGTGCAGAGATTCATCGGGGAATCGGTAAAAAATATTAAAATTAGTTTGTAGTGTTCGCCTAAGGCTGGTTCATACCAAAAATCTACGCTAAATGGTAGGGGATCAATTTTATCACTGGGTAGCTGTTCAATTTCCCATTCTGAATCCTCAATTCTGACTCCTGAATTCTGCTGTATTATCTCTTACCATTTTTTCGGTGCAAAATTTAGACCTGAGTTCCTATAGCTAGTCGTATTCCCCAGAATAAGATTAAAGTTGCGATCGCAAGCCAGTCACGCCCTTTTAATCGTAAGTCGTGCCACTGCACTCGATGCTCATTGGGACTGGTAAAACCCCGCACCATCATGGCATTCGCCATTTGATCGGCTCGTAAGAGCAGATTTTCCAAAAGTCTTTCTGCAACTGTCATCCAAACCTTGAATGCTCCTTTTAATCCCAGCTTTTTCCAATTAATTGCCCTTGTCATTACGGAGCGAAATAAGTTTTGTACTTCTTCTAAAACCAAGGGAATAAAGCGCAAGGACAAGGTTAAAGTTAAAGCAATTTCTGTGACAGGCAATTTGAAGCGGCGCAAGGGTTGCATTAAGCTTTCTATGCCAGATGTGATTTCTTCTGGTGCGGTTGTCAGCAGATACAGGTTGGTGCTGTAAATCACGGTAAAGATAAGTGTACTCAGGCGTACTGCCAAACTTAAGGAGTAACGAGTCACTTTAACCGGGCCTTTGTGAAATAGCACGTAGCTGTATGCTTTTTTCTCGGCTGCTGGCTCTTTAATATTATTAGAATTTGCAGGCTGGGTTAAGATTTGTTCATTAGCTGGCAGACGTGACTGATAATCTACACCCAGACCATCAGGACTGAGGGCTGCGATCGCTAGCACAAAAAACGATAGCATTAATAGCCAACCCATTTGCTGCTGCCATACTCGTCGAGGAATTCTCGCAATCAAGGTAGCAATAATTAATACTACCACCAGCAGCACCCGCCAATTGTTGTTGGCTAAAACATAGCTTGTTAAAAAGCTCATCAACCAGGCGAACTTGACTCGCGGATCGATTTTATGCAGCCAAGTTTGGGGTTGTTCTAAATAAAGTCCAAGTGGCAACGATCGCAATAAATCCATTTTAGAGTTAGGAGTGAGGAATGAGGAGTTAGGAGTTTTGACTTTAACTCATAACTTTTACCTTGTGCCGCTATCAAACTCAAGTCGATAGGGTTCTGTAGTTAGCAATTTTGGTTTTAACTCATAACTCTCAACTCATAACTCCTAACTTATTTTGACGCGAGTTGCTCTATTAACATTACCACTTTCGGCATCACGGACTTTTTTACTGCGCCACAGTAAAATAATTGGTGTGCCTTTAAATCCTAGCTGTTGACGGAATTGCCGTTCAATGTAGCGGCGGTAGTTGTCGTTGAAGCGTTTGGAGTCGTTGACAAATAGAGCGATCGTTGGTGGTTGGCTACTTACTTGTGTACCATAATAAATCTTGCCCTGACGCCCACCACGAGATGCTGGCGGTGAATGCCAACTAACGGCATCTGTTAAAACTTCATTAATCACTGATGTGCTGACACGGCGTTTGTGTGATTCAGCTGCCGTTTTCACCAATTCGAGAATTTTTTCTACCCGTTGTCCTGACAAGGCACTCACAAAAATTGTTTCTGCCCATTCGGTAAAATGTAACCGTGATTGCAGAGTTTTTTCGTAGTCGTAGATTGTATAAGAGTCTTTTTCGACAGCATCCCATTTATTAACGACGATGATGCAAGCTCGGCCTTCTTCGATAATTCGCCCAGCTAATTTTTGATCTTGCTCGGTGACTCCATCGACGGCATCTATTACTAATAAAACTACATCAGCGCGGCGAATCGCTTTGAAAGCACGGTTAATACTAAAAAATTCTGTGCCGTATTCGATGTGTTTCTTTTTGCGAATACCGGCAGTGTCAATCAATCGGTAAGTTTGTCCGGCTCGTTCAATGACAGTATCAATAGCATCGCGGGTTGTACCAGAAATGGGGCTGACAATTGCCCTTTCTTCCCCAACAAAAGAATTAAGTAAGCTCGATTTGCCCACATTTGGGCGTCCCACAATTGCTACTTTGATTTCATTAGTTTCTGGAATGTCTTCAATCGCAGGGATGTGATTAACTAACTCGTCGAGTAACTCTCCTGTGCCACTGCCATGAATCGCGGAGATGGGGTAAGGTTCGCCCAATCCCAATTCCCAAAATTCAGCAGCTTGCATTAAGCCTTGTTCTGGGGATTCACATTTATTTACTGCTAGTAGTACAGGTACGGGTTGTTGGCGCATCCATTCAGCGATTTCTAAATCTGCCGATGTGGGGCCTGTTTGACCATCGACGACAAAAATAGCGCCACACGCTTCTGCAAGGGCTGTCATTGCCTGTTGACGAATCAGTGGTAAAAATTCCGTATCATCATTAAAAACTAAACCACCAGTGTCTACCACTAAAAATTCGCGACCATTCCAGAAAGCTGGTAGATAAGTGCGATCGCGTGTCACTCCCGGTTCATCATGGACAATCGCCGTTTGTTCCCCGGCGAGTCGATTAACCAGGGTGGATTTGCCCACATTCGGGCGTCCGATAATTGCAACAATTGGCAGTGCCATAAAACCAGGGTAAGTCAGAGGTGTAGTATATCACGTCCTTACATTTTACTCACTTTCAACTTGAAGTTTTAATAATTTCCCCATCATCTGAAGCGATCGCTATACTTCGGGTAAAACTGCTTTTTTGGCGCTCTGCTTCGCGCCTTTACAACGGACATTTTGACGCTACTTGCTACCCTGCGGGAACGCTAAAAGCGAACAACGGGGAAAATACACACGCAGGTGTCTTTGGCTTGGCGCAAGACAAAAAATGTTATCCGAAAAATACCCGTGGGGGTACTTTTTAAATTTAATTGGATATTTTATAGTCATGACAAAGGTTTTGGTGAATGTCCTAAAACCTAGATATCCGGTTATCTTGTGCATAGAATAAAGACTTTCAACCAACATAAAAGTGGGGAAATAAACCAAAATCCCAATCATTATTATCTGAGCAGTTTAAAAATCATAGCTTCAGGAGATACAAATAATCATGACTCGCAACTTATACGCTCTGCTTATTGGTATTGACAATTATCCTGATTTAAATCATCGACTCCAAGGTTGTGTAAACGACATTACAGCAATAGAAGAGTATCTTAAAGAACGGCTCGATCAAAAAGAATACCAATTACATTTACAAACGCTTAAGGATGACCAAGCAACCCGTCAGGCAGTCATTGATGGCTTTCGCAAGCATCTTTGTCAAGCTGGGCAAGATGATATAGTTTTGTTTTATTACAGTGGTCACGGTTCTCAGGAGCCGGCACCAGAAGAATATTGGCATTTAGAACCTGACCATTTAGATGAAACTTTAGTGTGTTATGACAGTCGTATTGAAGACGGCGTGAATTTGAAAGATAAAGAATTAGCAAAACTTATTGTCGAAGTAGCAGAAAAAGACCCGCACATTACCATTATTATCGATTGCTGCCACTCTGGTTCTGGCACTAAAGACCCATTGCAAGAGAGAGGAATACGTCGCCTCCCTATAGACAAGCGAGAACGCTCACTGGATAGTTTTATGTTTTCTCACGCCGACTTAACGCAACTTACAGCTTCCCGTGACCTGGAAAAACACCCCAGTGGCTGGAAGATACCCAAAAAAGTTGGTCATATACTTCTAGCTGCTTGTCGAGACTACGAAAATGCGCAGGAATACTACTTCAATGACAAACACCGAGGTAGTTTCTCTTATTACTTGATGGATACACTTTCTAAAGCCAATGGCAAATTGACTTATCGAGATTTGTTTGAGCGGACAAATGCCATCATCCGCCGTAAATTTCCAGCCCAGTCTCCTCAGTTGGAAGTGAATAATCCTGATGATGAAAACAAATTTTTCCTGGATGGAGCGATCGCAGAACGTCATCCCTACTTTATTGTTAAAAATGACCTAAACTATGGCTGGGTAATTAATGCTGGTGCTGTCCACGGAGTGCAACCACCCAAAGATGGCGAAACCACTTTACTAGCACTGTTTGCCTTTGATGCTAATATCCAAGACCTGGATGAGGCAGCAAAGTCTGTGGGTAGAGCAGAAGTGACTAGGGTGCTACCAACCCAGAGTCAGGTAGATATCAAAGATGTGCCAAACCTCATTGCTGATGGTAGTACTTGTTTCAAAGCAGTTGTGACCAGCCTACCGCTACCACCTTTAGGCGTTCACATTGAAGGAGATGAAGCCGGTGTAACTTTTGCACGCCAAGCACTAGCAACAGCTGGACTCAATGGTCAAGCTTCACCTTATGTGCGCGAGGAGAATGAGATTGGTAAAGCCGAGTTTCGCCTACTTTGTCGTCATCAACAGTATTTGATTGCCCGACCTACAGATGATCGACTTCTAGTAGCTGAAATTGATGGCTATAGTCCAGACAATGCCAAACAGGCAATTAAACGTTTAGAACATATTTCCCGTTGGACAACAATTGCGGAACTCTCAAATCCAGCAACTAAGATTAGAGCCAATGATGTAGGGATGAAACTGAAGTTTGGAAATGAAGAATCATCTCAATTGCAGCAGCGTTTGCAGTACACGTATAGGGATGGTGAGTGGCAAAGTCCGGAATTTAAACTGGAACTTACCAATAAAAGTCAGAAGCCACTTTACTTTGGCTTAGTCAACCTTTCAGACAGTTTCGCTATTAGCGCCAAATTTTTTGAAGCAGGTAGCATTAGGCTAGAACCAGAAAGATCAGCACTGGCTTTAGACGGCGAAGACTTAATACTCAAAGTCCCAAAGGAGTTGTGGTTACAGGGAATTACTGAGTACAAAGACATAATTAAATTGATTGTCAGTAATCAAGAATTTAATGCCAGATTGCTGACTCAGAATAAACTTGATGCTCCTCCTCCACCTGCCACAAGAGATTTAGAACCTGCAAATCAAAGTAGCCTTGAGCGTTTGATGAATCGAACTCAAAATCGTGAAATCGAACCCAAAAGTGCAGCGAATTATGACGATTGGTATACACAGGAAATTACGATTACCACTGTACGTCCCTTATACTCTACCCCAGTTTCTCAGACAGAACAAAAATTATTAGCACCAGAGGTGGCAGGGGTGGAATTACTGGTGCATCCTAACTTGGTGGCAAATGTTCGCCTAACTACTACACCGCAAGTCAGCCAAGATTTAGGAAATAAAATTTTGCCCCCTATCCTGTGGGAAGATCCAGAAGTTACTCGACCTTTCCAATTTACTACGAGTCGAGGTACTGACCCTGGATTAAATGTATTGGAATTGAACGAGATTCAAGATTACACAGTTGTCACCTCAGATGCACCTTTGAAATTATTAGTACATGCACCGTTAGCAGACAATGAATATCTTCTTGCTGTTGGCTATGATGGAGAATTTTTCTTGCCTTTAGGTCGCGGTAAAACAACTCAAGATAGGAAAATAGAAATTGAGATACAACGATTACCAGCCCCAGTTAGTCAGGGAGAACGTAGCCTACAAGGATCTATTCGCATCTTCTTTCAAAAAGTAATCAGTCGATATTTTGGGCGGGAATTTCAGTATCCCATTTTAGCGGTGGCTGAGGTGGGAGACGACAAGAAAGTAACCTATAGACGGAATGTGGTTGATGTTCAGCAGCAAGTAGCAAAAGCAAGACGAATTGCTCTTTATATACACGGTATTATTGGCGACACTGAAAGTTTAGTTAGCAGCATTAAACAACCCATATTGCTAGCAGATGGACAAAAGCTTTCTATCAGCGAACTTTACGACGTGGTTCTTACCTTTGACTACGAAAACCTGAATACTTCAATTAAAGAGAATGCTGAAAATTTGAAACGGCGGCTAACAGAAGTCGGTTTAGGAGCAAACCACGGTAAAGAACTACACATTATTGCTCATTCAATGGGAGGTTTAATTTCCCGTTGGTTTATTGAGCGAGAAGGAGGTAATAAAGTTGTCCAACATTTAATTATGTTAGGTACACCAAACGCCGGTTCTCCTTGGCCAGTTGTTGAAGATTGGGCAAAACTCACTTTGGGTATTGGACTCAATAGACTTTCTACAGTTGCTTGGCCTGCAACAGTGCTGACAGGTTTGATGGGAATTCTGGAAAAAAATATTAGAGTAGCTCTAGCGGAGTTAAACCCAAACTCTGATTTTCTCAAATCTTTGGCAGCAAGTGAAGATCCTGGCATTCCCTACTCAATTATCGCTGGCAATACATCTATTAATCCGACAGCATTAGAGCAGCAGCTAGAGAAAAAATCTAGTGTTTTAGAACGGCTAGAGCAAAGTTTATTTAAGAAAGTTGTAAATTTACCTTTCTTTGGTGTAGATAATGATATTGCAGTCACTGTAGATAGTATTGAGAATATTCCCAAAGGGCGATCGCTTGCACCCTTTGTTCAACAGGTAGCTTGCGACCACTTAAGTTACTTCAGTATCGAATTACCAGAAGTTGGGTTAGACGCTTTGATTAGAGCGATCGTCGCCCAACAAAAGAAGTAGACAGTTGAAAGGCAAAAATAAGCATTTACTTTTGTTATTGTTGCCTTGATAAATTATCTAACAATACAGTTAAGTTAAGGATTGTTTGTGGAGATTTGATATGTGTAGAGACGTTGCAATGCAACGTCTCAAAGCGAGGTTATCAGTCATACAAGTTATCTTCACCTAAAAGTATTGTGTTAAAGGCATCAGACTTTCTGCTGTGTCTGTGCATGAGATTTTTAGAAGTATTCAACTGGAATTGATATTAGATGAGGCTTACTAATGTCTAAGCATAAGTTCAACCGTAATTTTGCTATTATTATCGGTATAAATGACTATGTAAATGGTATTAGAGAGTTAGAAACAGCGGTTCCTGATGCTGACAAACTTGCTCAAATTCTCCAAGAACAGCATCAAAATCTCAAACAGCAATATCAAGCAGAAAATAAATATGAAGTCCAGTTGCTATTGAATCAACACGTTACCCTTAGCAAACTCAAAGAACTAATTGAAGACTTCAAACAAGGACAAATACCTTTTGACAACGAAAAAGTGGCAATTACCAAGAGCGATCGCATCCTCTTCTATTTTGCTGGACATGGTATCGCTTTAGAGGCTCTAGAAAATCAAGAGGGGCCAGTAGGTTATTTGATTCCGCAAGATGCCACATTAGGAGATAGTAATACCTACTTGCCGATGCAGGAGTTACATGATGCCCTGAATGCACTCCCTTGTCGGCATCTGTTAGCAATTTTAGATTGCTGTTTTGCAGGCGCTTTTCGTTGGGCAAGTCTCAAGCGAGAGATTCAGCCCAAAGTCACAGTCTATAAAGAACGCTACGATCGCTTTATCAGCGATGCCGCTTGGCAAGTAATTACTTCGGCAGCAGACGATCAAAAAGCTTTGGATTCTTTGGGTGTGCGGGGGGAAGTAAAAGAAGGTAACGAGGTTCACTCTCCCTTTGCCAAAGCACTTTTTGATGCCCTACGTGGAACTGACAAAAAAGCTGACTCGAATGATGATGGCATCGTTACGGCAACTGAACTGTACTCATATTTGCGAGATCAAGTTGAAGTTGTCACAGAAAAGAATTACAAGCGGCAAACTCCAAGTCTGTGTCCTTTGAAAAAACATGACAAAGGGGAATTCATCTTTCTGTTACCTAATTTTGACCGAGATAAATTGGAGGATGCACCACCACTTAACCTTGAAAATAATCCCTATCGAGGATTGCAATCTTATGACGAAAAAGACAGTAACTTGTTTTTTGGTAGAGACAACCTAATCAAACAGCTTTATCAGCGAGTCGTTTCTAATAAACAAACGTTGACAGTGATACTAGGCGCTTCTGGAACAGGTAAATCCAGCTTAATGAAAGCCGGGTTATTACCGCGTCTGCGTGATTCCCAGGAGCATAAGTTTCAGATTTTAGATCCCATGCGTCCAGGGGAAACTCCTTTGCAGGCTTTAGCACAGGTGTGTTTACCAATTGCAACTAAAATTACTGTTGCAGAATTAGCAAAAGACGAGCAAGCTTTAGCAAACATTGTTGAACGTTGGAGCCAGACTAATCCCCAGATTAAACTATTGCTATCAGTCGATCAATTTGAAGAGTTGATTACCCTGTGTAAGAGTGACGAACAACGAGAGCAATTTCAGAAATTGATCGAGAATGCGATCGCTAAATATCCCGACAAAATCCATGTAGTTATCACCTTGCGACTCGACTTTGAGGGTCAGTTTCAAAACTCTATACTTAAAGACTTTTGGAATGATGATACCCGATTTGTCGTCCCACCAATGACCCAAGATGAATTCCGGGAAGCAATTGAGAAACCAGTATCTGAAAAAGTGGTATATTTCGACCCTCCCAGCCTGGTGGATGAACTGATCAACGAAGTCGTACAAATGCCAGGTGCTTTACCCTTACTTTCTTTCACCCTCAGCGAATTGTACCTGAAATATTTAGAGGAACGAAGGGACAACCGCGCCTTAAAAAAGGAAGATTACGAAGAGTTAGGAAGAGTAGTTGGTTCTCTAACCAAACGTGCTAACCAAGAATACGATCAGTTAGTAAAAGACCCCGCCTATGAACATACAATACGTCAGGTAATGCTGCGGATGATTTCATTGCAGGGTGGCGACTTAGCAAGGCGACAGGTTCCCAAGTCTGAACTAATTTACGCCGATGAACAAGAAAGCGATCGCGTGCAAACAGTCATCAAACGTTTTTCTGAAGCCCGCTTAATCATTGAAGGTTCTAATTCTCAAGGCGAACCCTATGTAGAGCCAGCCCATGATGCTTTAGTGGAGGGATGGGATAAATTACTCAAGTGGAAAAAAGAAGAAGACATAATTTTACAACGGCGGCTAACAGCAGCTGCCGAAGAGTGGGAAAGTGTCGCCAGCAAAAAACAGCCATCAGGTTTGCAAGCCAAAGCTGAAACTGTAATTGATTGGTTAGATCGCAGATTATACGTTGCTGAAAACTTATTTAGCAAAATCCCGACTCGGCTTGTTCAAGGATTACAGCAAAGACAGCATCAACAAGAGGGTTTGAGAGAGAAACCTATACAGTTTCTTTGGAATAGTAATCCTTATCTTGATGTATTGAATCAGGAACTCCAGTCTCATGACAATTGGTTTAACCAGTTAGAAACAGAATTTGTCCAACAAAGTGTTTTACAGAAACGCCGGAACATTAGTTGGCGATGGCGGATTGCGATCGCAGTTATCGGGGGTTTAAGCTTGTTAACTCTTTGGGCGCTGATTAGTCAAAGAAGTGCAAAAATTGGTGAAACCAGTGCTTCTAGAGAAACAGCAGAAGCCAAGCTACAGCAGCAAGAAGGGTTAGATGCGTTAGTTTATAGCCTACGAGCAGGAAGGTCACTACAACACCCACTGTTGCAATCAATATTTAGTCCAGGTGAGCAGCTACAAAATCAAGTCACAGGAACGCTGCAAGAAGCGGTTTATTCAGTCCGAGAACGCATCCGCTTAGAAGAGCATCAAGGCACGGTCAGAAGCAGTTTTAGCCCAAATGGGCAGTTACTAGCAAGCGCTGGAGAGGACGGTATTGTTCGCTTATGGAACTTACAGGGTCAGGAGCAGGCTGTATGGAATACAAATCTGGTCAGAAGCCTCAGTTTTAGCCCGGATGGGCAACTACTGGCTACAGCTGGAGAGGATGGTATTATTCGCTTATGGAACTTACAGGGTCAACTGTTAGCAGAATTGAAAGGGCATCAAAGTCGCGTTAAGAGCATCCGTTTTAGCCCAGATAGTCAGCTAATCGCTAGCGGCGGCGATGACGATTCAATCCGGTTATGGAACTTACAAGGTCAGCAGTTGCGAGGATGGAAAGCAAATCAAAACTCGGTCAACAGCCTCAGTTTTAGCCCGGATGGGCAGCTGTTGGCTACAGCCGGAAAAAACAGTACTATCCACCTGTGGAACTTGCAGGGTCAGCAGTTGCAGAAATTTGTTGGGCATCAACAACCTGTTAGCAGTGTCAGTTTTAACCAAGATGGTCAACTACTGGTCAGTGGTGGAGAGGACAAAACTGTTCGCGTGTGGAACTTGCAGGGTCAGCAGTTGGGGAAACCTTTTACAGGGCATCAAGGCCGAATCTGGAGTGTGCAATTTAGCCCAGATGGTCAACAAGTAGCTAGTGCAGCCGGAGATGGCACCGTCCGTTTATGGAATTTGCAGGGTAAGGAGTTGGAGAAATTTGCTGGGCATCAAGGCCCAGTTAGAAGCGTCAGTTTTAGCCGAGATGGTCAACTACTAACTAGCGCCGGAGATGATAAAACTGTCCGCGTGTGGAACTTGCAGGGTAAGCAGCTGACAGAATTACAAGGGCATCAAGATCGAGTTCTCAGCATTAATTTCAGCCCAGATGGTCAACGAGTAACGACTGGGGGAGATGATGGCATCATCCGCTTGTGGAACTTACAGGGTCAACAGTTGCTAGGATGGACGGCACATCAAGGTCAACGAGTCCACAGTGTCAGTTTTAGCCCGGATGGTCAGTTAATGGCTAGCGCCGGAGATGATAGCAATGTCCGCGTGTGGAACTTGCATGGTCAACAGTTGACAGCATTATCAATGGCAGAATTTTCTGGTTATCCAAAGCATATATGCGATGTCAGTTTTAGCCCGGATAGCAAACTAGTAGCTAGTGTGGGAGAGAACGGTGTTGTTCTTGTGTGGGACTGGCAAAAGCGGCGGCAGTTAGCAAAGTTCTCTATGATAAAATTCCCTAGTGCAAAGCACTTCTGCAAAGTCAGTTTTAGCCCAGATAGCAAGCTGCTGGCTAGCGCCGGAAATGACGGCATTATCCGTGTGTGGAATTGGCACAAACAGCAGTTGATCACAGACATTCTGGGTCATTTAGGCCCTGTCTATAGTGTGGCATTCAGTCCCGATAGCCAGCGACTAGTTAGTGCTGGAGATGATGGCACTATTCGCTTATGGAACTTGCAGGGTAAGCCATTCCAGGAATTCGTGGCGGCAGTAAATTTTGGGGCGGCGGTGAATTCAGTAGCATTCAGCCCCGATGGCAAAATGATTGTCAGTAGTGACCAAAAAGGTAATGTGCAGTTGTGGGACTGGCAGAATAGGGAGCAGTTTGCTGCCTGGAAAGCACATCAAGGCGAAGTCAGGAACGTCAGTTTTAACAAGGATGGTAAAATACTGGCTAGCGCGGGAGATGATAGCATTGCTAAGTTGTGGCCGATTCAATCATTCGATGAGCTGATACAAGGGGCTTGCGATCGCGCACGTGACTATTTGCAGAATAACCCTAATGTGGAGAGCGATCGCCATCTCTGTGACAATGTACCATCAACTGCTACAAATCCAGACAAGTAAGGTAAAAGCGATGTCTATGACAAGCTACGCCGACACTACATTTTTATAAATAAATAAAAAAGGTAGGATTTCCTACCTTTTACCCAAAAAAAGCATTTTGTAACCAAATACCAAATTAAATATCACACACGCTTTTGACGTATCTATTGCAAAACTATGACGAGTGTATGACGTTTAATTTGTAATTGACTTCGCTATTCCTCCCAGTTGCAACCCAGGCGGATAGCTACCTTCTTCTTTGATGCGCTTAATTTCAGCATCGCTTATCTGCAAATTTAACTTTTGTACTAGCGATCGCACAATATCTCCCCGATCAATTACACCAGCTACGGCTCCAGCAGGAGAAAGTACGGTAATTCTAAGTAACTGCTCATTTTCTAATTTGTTAATTACCTCAGCAATCGATGTTGATTCTGCAACGGTAGGTATTTCTGTCAGCGGATGCACTATGCTGTGTAAAGTTTCGGTTTCCCATTCACTCCTTTGGGTTAAACGGAAATCGTCAATGGAAACTAGACCCCGGTAACGTCCATCAGAAGCAGCAAAATAAACCTGTGAAGGAGCGGTTTCTAAAAGATATAAATCGGCAAAGGAACGCAATGTCTGGTCAGCATCAATTACACGAAAGTCACGAGTCATCGCATCGGCCGCCACCACCTTGAGTAGGCTTTCTTGTAATGTAGTCATGTTGTCATAGGTGTTAGCGTTGCGGACAGCAAACCAACCTAACAACGCAATCCACAAACCAACTACTAACTCCCTGGTCACAAAATCTACAACAAATCCGAAAGTGATCGCACCATAACCCAATATTTGTCCCGCCTTTGCAGCCAAGTGTACGGCTTGAAAACGATTACCCGTGATTTGCCATAGTGCTGCTTTTAACACTTGCCCCCCATCTAGAGGTAAGCCGGGAATCAGGTTAAATAGAGCCACCACTAAGTTAATTCTCGCCAAATCTCCGACCATGACACTGAGGGGATTAGTATCAGGGATCGCAAAAGCTGCCAGACGGAGCAGGAAAAATAGTATGATACTCACCAAAGGGCCAGCGATCGCTACTTGAAAGGCTTTGAAAGGAGTTTTAGATTCTTCTTCAATGGCAGCAATCCCGCCAAACATAAATAGGGTAATTGAATTAACTCTAATGCCCTGCGATCGGGCTACCAAGCTGTGACCCAACTCATGTAATAGCACCGAACCAAATAGCAGCAGTGCCATAACTATTCCAGCACTCCAAGCTATAACATTTCCCCATTCTTGATAAGCTACCCCAAAATTCAGGGTTGCCAACCCTAAAATCACAAACCATAACGGGTCTAAAAACAGGGGAATTCCAAATAATGACCCAATTCTCCAATTTGTTTGCATTACACTGCCCTAAAACTAGATATCGCCAGTACTTTTTATACCGAAATACTATGCATATTCGTATACACATTTATATTGAGCATTAATTCGGTAGTAACAAGTGACGAAATGCTCTTATTTCTAGAATAGACAATTAATGCCTGTGAGCAAAACTTTGGAATTGGGCATTGGATATGGGGCATTGGGCATGGGTCATAAGTTATTTCTTTCCTACTTCCCCTGCCCAAATCATTTTTAGGAGTTTTGTATTGATAGCGGGGTTACAAGTAACACCTTTGTCATTACCAAACTACAGACGACCGATGTAAGTTAGTCCTAAAACGATGCCAACGCCAATAATATGACCAAAAGCCATCGCAGCAACGAATGTTGGAATACTAATTGGTAGGATAGGGAACTTGGGACCAACTAGGGGTTTTTCAATCCTAGTACTTAGTAAAACTATTACTAAGCTACTGATACTGATGATGATTCCTACTATGGGATTCCACGCAGGTGTTGCGGGAACAGATGCAGCGGCGGCTGCTAGTAAAATAGAATAAATCAAGCTTTTGTCTCCTAAACGGAAAAGTTAATGTAGACCTACAAGATTATAAAATTACAAGGCCCAAAAATTTTTTAGATAGTTTAGACTTTTCTGATGATTAGTTTAAATTTGTTAAATATTCATGCGCGTTAAGATTTGCGGCATCACCCAACCACAGCAGTCTATAGCGATCGCCTCTCTAGGCGCAACGGCACTAGGATTTATTTGTGTACCAAACTCACCTCGTTACGTAACTACATCTCAAATTCGGGCAGCAGTGGCAGAACTCCCGGCAAATATTGACACAATTGGGGTTTTTGCCAATCTTAGTATCGCTGAAATCAGTCAGATAGTTACTGATTCTGGATTGACTGGTGTGCAGTTACACGGAGATGAATCACCGAATTTTTGCTACCAATTACGTCAAGCTTTACCTAATGTCGAAATTATTAAAGCACTGAGAATTTGTAGTCTTGAGCATCTCGACACAGCAGTTGATTACACAAAATATGTAGATACTTTGCTACTTGACGCTTACCATCCGCAACAACTCGGTGGTACAGGCAAAACTTTAGATTGGAAGATGCTAGAACAATTTAGCCCTAGTTGTCCTTGGTTTTTAGCAGGAGGATTAACAGCCGATAATATTGTGCAAGCCCTAAATCAGGTTAATCCTAGCGGCGTTGATTTATCTAGTGGTGTGGAACGGACACCAGGAGATAAGGATTTAGATAAAGTAGCACTCCTATTTCACAGTCTAAAGAACATTGGTAAAGTTACTTAGAAGTTAGGAGTAATGAGTTTGAACTAACTCCTAACTCCTAACTCAGCACTCAGCACTCAGCACTCAGCACTCAACACTCAGCACTCAGCACTTAAAAAAATGGTGGTTGGTGGCGAATTAAGTTAAAAAATTCTTCGCGGGTTTTGTGCTCCTCTTGGAACACACCAACCATTGCGCTAGTGACAGTCCAGGAACCTGGTTTCTGAACGCCACGCATTACCATACACATGTGGCTAGCTTCCATCACGACAGCAACGCCTTGAGGTTCCAGAATCGTCTGGATTGCTTCGGCAATTTGGCGGGTTAGTCTCTCTTGTACTTGTAAGCGACGGGAATACATCTCAACAATCCGGGCCAGCTTACTCAGTCCGACAACTTTTTGGTTGGGGATATAAGCAACGTGTGCTCTACCCATAAATGGCAGCATGTGGTGTTCGCACAGACTAAAGAAGTTAATATCTCTAACAAGTACCATCTCGCTATGCCCTTCATCAAAGATGGCATCGTTAACGAGTTCTTCAAGAGATTGGTTGTAGCCACTGGTAAGAAACCGCATTGCTTCGGCTACTCGTTTGGGTGTTTTGAGAAGTCCTTCGCGTTCGGGGTCTTCGCCAACTCCCAGTATTAATGTCCGCACGGCGTCTTTCATTTCGTCCAGCTGTTCCTCTGTTGGCTGGAACACATCCGCTTGTCGCCCGTTGTGGGTGTTGCGATCGGGTCTTGGAGTTATGGCTTCTGCCAAGTCGGGAATCAGAGGCGATTGAGAGCAATTGGAACCGTTGGAACTAGCAATAGTCATGATTCAGTCTTGGTTATGGTTTAGTCATATAGTCATTAGTCATTGGTCATTGGTCATTGGTCATTGGTCATTTGCAAAAGACAAAGGACAAAAGACAAAACAAAGGACGAAGGACTAATTAGAGTGCGCCAGCGCTGGGCATGAGGGTCAATTCATCAATCACTGCCTGTTGTGGTAACAGAACTGTGTGGAGAATTGACTGAGCCACAATTTCCGGGGTTAACATTTTAGAACGGTCTAAGTTGATATGGACTGTTTCTGTATCCCAAAGTTCGGTATTGACTGCGCCAGGACAAATAGCTGTGACACGAATGCCGTGAGTGCGTTCTTCTTGTGCCAGGGTTTGAGAGAGGGCTATCAAACCAGCTTTGCTGACGCTGTATGCTCCCCAACCGGGAAAAGGTTGCTTGGCGGCAATTGAGGCGACGTTAATAATTGTGCCTGTGCCCCGATCGCGCATTGAAGGTAAAATCCCCACAATGCACTGAAACACGCTGGTGAGATTCAAGTCAATTACCTGCTGCCAATCCTCTAGGGGAGTTTCGCTTAAAGTGCCTGTATAGGCGATGCCAGCATTGTTTACCAGAATGTTTATATCACCAAAGTCAAGAGCGATCGCTTGGATCTTTTCTTTGACTTCCAAGGTCCGCGCTAAATCTACAGCGTAAGCTTTCGCTTCCACCCCTGTATGCTCTACAGCTTGTCTTACCGCCTCCAATTTATCCAAAGAACGGCTGACTAAGGCGACATCTATTCCCGCTTTCGCAAAGGCTAAAGCCGTTGCTTTCCCAATTCCACTACTTGCCCCAGTAATCAGGGCGCGTCGTTTTTGCTCAACACTCATGGTGTCTCCCAATTTTTTGGCAGTTCCCAAAGCCTATTACTACCCCATTATTCACACTTCTCGGTTTGGATAGATTAAAGGAATCTAAAAATCTGATAATTTCCATTAAGCAGATGCTATGATTCAGCACAATAGTTACCCGTGTTGTGGTTTTAGCAGTGAAGACAAAAAATTGTTGCCTGGAAAACCACGCGGTACATCGTAGATTCAAATTAGATTATTTACATAATACAAAATCCACTCAATCAAATTGAGTAGATTTGCCAAACATGCAAATGCCTATGGCTAGATTGTTAAAAATCTTTAAGCACATAGGCAATTATAATAGCATTGCTGCCTTTACTAATAAATCATTATGCAGTGCCGTTAGTGGGCAACTTCTGTAAAAACACCAATTTTGCGGAATTTTTCATAGCGCAGTTGACGGCGTTCTGGAGCGGTTAAACGATTGAGTTCGTCTAAATTTTCCATCAGCACTTGCTTGAGAGTAGTAGCGGCTTTTAAGGGGTCGGAATGAGCGCCACCAGTGGGTTCAGGCAGTATTTGGTCGATAATTCCCAACTTTTTCAGGTCGTGGGAAATAATTTTTAGCGCTACAGCGGCTTGGGGAGCCTTACCAGCATCTTTCCACAAAATGGCGGCGCAGGCTTCGGGAGTGGCGACGGTATAAACGGAGTGTTCAAACATGAGTAGGCGATCGCCTACACCAATACCAAGTGCGCCACCGGAACCACCTTCACCAATGACTGTGCAGATAATTGGCACATCTAAGCAAAACATTTCCCGCAAGTTGTAAGCGATCGCTTCTCCTTGACCTTGGTGTTCTGCTTCTACCCCAGACCAAGCTCCGGGCGTATCGATAAAAGTTAGTATCGGCATACTAAACTTGTTGGCGTGTTCCATCAATCGCATAGCTTTGCGATAGCCGCCAGGGTAAGGCATTCCAAAGTTACGGGCAATATTGTCTTTAGTATCGCGACCCTTTTGATGACCCAACATCACCACAGGTTGCCCACTCAGACGACCAACACCACCAACTAAAGCCGGATCGTCACCACCACAGCGATCGCCATGCAATTCCATCCATTCATCACTAATTGCCTGAATGTAATCGAGAGTACTGGGGCGACGCGGATGACGAGCGACTTGCAATCGCTGGGACGGGGATAGACTAGTGAAAATTTCCTCACGCAGTTGCATAGCGCGTGCTTCTAGTTGACGAATTTGACTAGAAACATCGACGCCATTTTCTTCTGCAAGTTGCCGAATTTGATCGATTCGGGTTGCAAGTTCTGCTAGGGGCTTTTCAAAATCTAACAGTAGCGGTTTACGCTCGGTAGTTGTCATCGTAGGGATTATAAGTACGAGTTATAAGTTATCCATCTTTTGTCTTTTGTCATTTGTCATTTATCCTTTGTCCTTTGCAAATAACAAATGACCAATGACTAAACCAGCAGTGGTCTAAATCCATGTTTCACTGATACCTTACCAATCTGCTCCATTTTGTCTACGGTAATCTGATTCCGTCCCCACGAAAAGTTCGTGTATAACTTCTCAAATTCCAGCAGCATTGATTCGGCAAAACAAGCAAACAACTGGCGGGCTGGCACGTCCATATTGACGATTTTCATGATTTTCCAGTCAATATCCAGGGAATGCTCTACAATTCCACCATTTAGCACGTATACACCAGGATGCTGAATTTTAGTCGCTAAGTTTTTAGGATAGCCACCATCAATCAACAAACAGGGTTGTTTCAAAGTGATAAGGTCAATTTCCACGCCTTTAGGCATACTAGCAACCCAAACTACAATGTCAGCTTCAGGCAGTGCTTCTGTCAAACCCATGATTTTTCCTCGTCCTAGTTCGCCTTGCAGTTCTTTGAGGCGTTCTTGATCGCGGGCGATCAACAAAAGTTCTTTGACATCTGTTTTCGCGTCTAGCCAGCGGGTAACAGCACTACCAATATCCCCAGTTGCCCCACATATAGCAACAGTCGCTTTTGACAGATCGATTCCCAGTTGTTTTGAGGCTTCTTCCACCTGCTTACAAATAATGTAGGCAGTATGCGTGTTTCCTGTGGTGAACCGTTCAAACTCTAGTTTAATATTGCGGACTTGGCTAAACTGGTCTAACTTAAAGTTTTCAAAAATAATTGAGGAAAATCCCCCTAAAGCTGTAATGTTAATACCATGCTTTTGTGCATGGGCCATAGCGTTGAGGATTTTGCGGGTTGCGGCTTTGATCCGACGGCTAGCCAGCATCTCCGGCAAAAAGCAAGATTCTACATACCGTCCTTCAATTTTTTGCCCAGTTATACTGGTGACAATAATCGTATCGACAATTTGCGGTGGGGCGCTGCACCAAAAGTCTAGCCCTTGATCGGCATATTCTGGGTATCCCAATTCTTGAGCTACCGCTTGAGCGTGTTCTAAACTAGTCAGATGTCCAATTAGACCAAACATGTAGTGATTATTAGGCTTATGCTGTCTTGAGGGCGTGGAATAAATAAGTGGTTTAGCAGTCCTGAGTCCTAAGTCCTGAGTTTTGAAGTTCTGAATTGAAATTTGAACTACTCAGCACTCAGCACTCGTTACTCAGCACTTTCTTGAGGCGTGAAATAAATAAGTGGTTTAGCAGTCCTGAGTCCTAAGTCCTGAGTTCTGAAGTTCTGAGAAATTTGAACTACTCAGCACTCAGCACTCGTTACTCAGCACTTTTTAAGCGGCGATGAGTCCGTAGGCTGACAAGCGCATGATATCGCGAGTCGTGAAACCTATGTTACTTAATGCTTCACCGTATTGAATCATAAAGTCTTCTACCAAAGCATCTTTTTCCATTGCCATTGTGTGGGCATCACCTTCTACTTTGTTGAGCATTTTCCAGACGATGGGTAGGTTCTGGCGATTTGCAAGTTCAAGTTCAGCTTTGGATTCTGTGAAGTGTTCTTTCAACCAAACTTCTCCAAAGTTGAGGTGGCTGTATTCATCTTTTACTACTCCCTCCGTGATTTTGCGTGCAAAAGCGTCAGCGACAGGAATGTAAATGTTATATGCTGCGATCGCAAAACATTCGATAATCAAAGATTGAATTAACAGACAAGTGACGACCTTCCCGGACGCCGCTGCTATTTGGAAATTCTGGTGTAGTCCAGAGAAAAATTCTTTAGCAAATTGCAAATCTGGGGTAACATCCAAATTTCGTCCACAAGCTTCAAATCCTTTCTTGTGTCGGCTTTCCATCTTCGAGAGACGAATCAATTCATCATGAGATTCCGGCAGCAGTTCGGCTAATGTGATGTAATTTTCATGGGCTTCTTGTTCCCCTTCAATTACGATCGCATTAATCCGGCTATAAGCATCTTTGTATGTTTCGCTCTTGAAATCTAATTCTTTAAATTGGTCTGCAAGCTGCTGCATGGTTATGTTTACTCCTGTAAACTTGAATTATTTGACACCAAGATTGAATTTACCCTATGAACTGTAGAGTAACAATCACTGTGGTTTAATTTAACTTAACAAGTAGACTATGTTTATACATTAATTGTTGCTGGGGGCAATGCTCTAGTACTAGCGAAATAAATGCTTTGCGACCCAAGTTATGTTTAAACCAAACCCGAATGTAAAATCTGGTGATTTTTTGAGCCTAGTAATCTTACTGCTAGGGGCATTTATCGTTCTACTACCGCTGTTTGTGGTCTTTCTCACCTCCTTTGCACCGACAGCCGCCAGCCCAGAAAATTTGTCCAAAAATAACTGGTCTTTAGCAAATTACCGCGTTGCGTGGCAACAGGGAAAATTTTTGCTGGCGTTTGCTAATTCTACCTTGGTAGCGATCGCTGTGACGGCGTTTCAGATTGTCACTTCTGCTTTGGCTGGTTACGCCCTAGCACGGTTGAAGTTTCGGGGACGCCAAGCACTGCTATTAGTCGTTTTAGCAACTTTAGTGATTCCCTTTCAGTTATTGGTGATTCCCATCTTTTTGGTGTTGAAGTGGGGACACCTGATAAATACATACTGGGCGCTCATTTTACCCACTGCGGTTAGCGGATTTGGGATTTTCTTATTACGTCAGTATTTCCAGACAATTCCCGTAGAGTTAGAGGAAGCCGCAGCGATAGATGGGGCGAACCGACTGCAAATATTGTGGCGGGTGATGTTACCTTTAGCCCGTCCGGCCTTGCTAACGCTGTTTTTATTCACCTTCATCGGAGAGTGGAATGATTTGTTTAAACCTCTAGTATTTACGACAAGACCAGAATTAAGGACAGTACAACTAGCGTTGGCTGAGTTTCAGGAGCAATTTACGAATAATTGGCCCTTGATGATGGCAGCAGTGACAATAGCGACAGTGCCAGTAATGGTATTATTTATCATCGGTCAGCGTCAATTTCTTCAGGGTATTGCTGTGACGGGGATTAAGAATTAGTGGGGAAACAGGCAAGAATGGAAGCCCGATTTTAGTTAGGGACTTCCAAATAAAAAAATAATCAATCGTTTAGGTAAGCAGGGGGAGCAGGGAGCAGGGGGCAGGGGGCAGGGAGCAGGGAGCAGAGAGCAGGGAGCAGAGAGCAGGATAATTGAGTAATTTAATTCTTGGATGTCCCTTACTAGACAAGATGCCCACTCTACAATAAATAATTTGAATTGGTGTTATCTCAAAATAAGCTGCAAAGGAAATTCCGCAGGGAAACATGAACTTTTATGACACTCAGCGTAATCATTGCTAACTAAACTGAAGCAATAATTATACACATTCCGTCAGGAAGGAAAACAATATGAGCTCTCAACAAGTCATAGACCCTCAAATATTACAGCAGTTACAAGAAGAGATTCAGCAGAAAATGGATCAAAGCCTAGAAAATGCTGACTTACATTCAGTGCTTGAAAAGTACGGCCTATTAGAATATAGAGTCTTGAGAATTCATTGGCAGTGTAATCTCGACCCCAATCAACTCAAATCTGATGATGCAGTTGATGAAGAGCAACCTAATGCATTATTGGCAGAAACTTCAACAGCTTCAATACCAGAAATTGTGTTAGTCAAAAAAGCATTGTGTATCCCTTGCCCGTCAACTGGCAGCCCTTTAGGCTGTTACTGCTAAATAATTTAATCTTCGGACTGCAAAGAGTTTATTCTAGTGAATGTAAAAATACTAAACTTTGCTTTTATGTAGTAGTTAGGCTACAGAGATGACATCAGCGTACTAACATCACTAATTAGCAAAAAGCAGTATTTTAATAAACTCTTATTTTTTGAGCGCAAGTTTTTCATGTCTCAAAATCGAAGCAGTTGCCAGTGGAAGTTAGGAATAGTGAGTACTTTAGTAATTGCTGGAGTGCTCACTTTTGCTGAGAGTTTTGCCTTAGCTCAAATTCAAACAGATGCCACGCTCGGATCTGAAAGTTCAATAATTACACCAAAGGTAATCGATGGTCAGCCTATAGACCAGATTGATGGTGGAGCAGTTCGTGGTACAAACTTGTTCCACAGCTTTGAAAAATTTTCTGTCTCTGAGGGAAGGACAGCCCATTTTAACAATGCAATCGATATTCAGAACATCATCAGTCGGGTGACAGGTAATTCTGTTTCTAATATAGATGGCATTCTCAAAGCTAACGGCACAGCCAACGTATTTCTGATTAATCCTAACGGAATTGTTTTTGGGCCCAATGCTTCTTTAAATATTGGCGGTTCATTTGTGGCTAGCACGGCGAGTAGTTTGAACTTTGCTGATGGTACAAAGTTTAGTGCTACATCTGGTCAAACTGCACCACTACTCAAAGAAAGTGTTCCTATTGGCTTACAATTCGGAACAACTGCTCGACCTATCCGCAATCAATCCCAAGCAAGTCCAAATAATGCAATTAATACCTTCGGACAAGGTGTTGGTCTACAAGTGCAGCAAGGCAAAACCTTAGCACTGATAGGCGGTGATCTAACGCTAGAGGGCGGAAATTTAACGGCAAGTGGGGGAAGAATTGAGTTAGGAAGTGTTGCTGGCAATAGTTTGGTTGGTCTAAGTTCGACGAATCAAGGTTGGGCATTAGGATATGAAGGTGTTCAAAATTTTCAGAACATCGAACTAACCCAGCAAAGTGAGATTCCATCTAATGTAGATACCAGTGGCAAAGGTGGTGGTAATATCCACCTGCAAGGACAGCGTGTACTGGTAACTGACGGTTCACAAATTTTGGCTCTTACTTTGGGAGCGCAACCAGGAGAAAATTTAACAGTGAACGCTTCCGAGTCTGTAGAACTTGGACTAAATGCGTTCTTGTCTACTGGAACTTTCGACACTGGAAACTCTGGAAATATAAATATCACTACCAGAAAGTTGATTGTCAAAGATGGAGCGCAAGTCTTAATGTTCAATGTTGGTTCGGGATTGGCGGGGCAATTGACCATCAACGCCTCAGATTCCGTAGAACTAATCGCAGGCATCCCCATTGCTCCTTTGCCAGATGGTAGTGATTTAACATCCAGTGGATTATTTAGTGCAACTTTTGGCGCTCAAAATGCTGGCAGCATAATAATTAATACTGGAAAGTTACGTATCGAGGGAGGGGCAGTAATATCAACAAGTTCTGAGGGTATACTTGGGCGTTTTTCTAACCAATTTATACCAGCTACAGGAAATGGAGGAGATTTGATAGTGAACGCCTTCGAGTCCGTAGAATTAATGGGAACCTCAGCAAATGGTTCTAGGCTCAGTAGCTTGTTTGCTGGCACTCAAGGGCCTGGAAATGGCGGCAACTTGACCTTAACTACAGGGCGATTGGTTATCAAAGATGGGGCGGCAATAACTGTCAGCAGTGAAGCTCGAAAAAATGTTAACTATCAAGGGGGTGTACCCAATTTAGGTCTAGCAGGCGAACTCAATGTCAACGCTCGTTCCATCCTCCTGGATAAAGGAAAACTCACATCTGATAGTGAGTCAGGTAAAGGCGGTGACATTGCGGTACAGGTGCGGGACTTATTACTGATGCGTCGCAACAGTCAAATCTCTACTAATGCCGGAGGTGATAAAACTGGCGGTAATATCACCATCAATGCACCTAATGGCTTTCTTGTCGCCACTCCTTTTGGAAATAGCGATATTACCGCCAATGCCAACTTTGGTTCTGGTGGTAAAATCGCGATCGCCGCTAAGAATACCTTTGGGTTTGTGTCACGCACTCGTGCAGAGGTGGAGAGGCTCGATCCAAAAAATATAAACCCGAATAACATACCAACAAGTGACATCACTGCATTTTCTCAGCAAAACCCTTCATTAAGTGGCACTGTACAAATCAACTCACCAGATGCTGACCCCAGTAAAGGATTAGTGGAACTACCCGTAAATCTGGTTGATGCTTCGCAGCAAGTTGCTGCTAGTTGTAGTTCTAGTGGAAAAATAGGAAGAAGTTCGTTTGTCACTACTGGACGTGGAGGAATACAAGCCGATCCCACAGAGCCATTGATAGCTGATGATGCAGTGCTAGCAGATTGGATCGCCCTCCCTCCAGAGAGTCAGAATCGTGCTGAGGGTATTCAGAAAAGAGTAGTTATTCAGACGCAGGGATACACAGAAGAAAAATCACAGAAGGTTAATTCTGTCAATGAGCCTACTCAAATTGTAGAAGCCCAAGGATGGATTCTAGATGCCAATGGGAACGTGGTTCTAGTTGCTCAAGTACCCACTGCATCGCCTCATAACTCCTCGCTTGTCGCTACATCTTGTGCTGCTAATTAAAATTTGATGATTCTCGTAACTTTTGTTGGAGCATTGGCGTAGACCGTCGTAGACATCGCTGCTTTGCAATGAACTTTATACAAGCGATCACTCCTTCTAATAAAATCAGTTGTAGTGCATTAGCGTAGCTCACCATAGACATCGCTGCTTTGCAATGAACTTTAGTTAATAACCAATAGTTATTTTTCCCCTAGCTAGTATCTAACTTTTCACGTTATGTGGAAAAGTCCACCAAAAACCTAACCCCCTAACCCCCTTCCCGACCTCTCCCTAACCCTCTCCTACGAGGAGAGGGAAGCGGAAAAACTTTTGTTACTGTCAGGGGGAAAATTCAAAGTCTCTCTCCTTTTAGGAGAGAGAAATAGAAGTGAGGTTTTCCAGATGCCGTGAAAAGTCAGAGCTAGTATAGGCATACAAAAATTCTCTAGTGAGACTCAAGGGCACTACAGAAGAAATTAAAATAATCAAATAATTAGAAAATTAGAAAAAAGTTGTCAGATTTCCAAATTGGTTGTTTGTTTATGTAATATTCTTTACAAGCCGATCGCGAATTGTTTGGAGTTGGTTTTGAGTTTTAATTGGCTCTCGCGGTGCTGGCAATTCAGTATTCGGCCAGTTAGGTAAATCATTGCAGGGACATAACAACGCCGGCATCCCGACGTTTCGCGCGGCTATTGGCATACTGCATCGGCTGCAAGGGAGCATATTCCATGCTGGTGTCAACAATTCAGCAATGGTTTCATATGTACCCTCAAGGTAACAATCACCCGATTCCGGTGAAATAATTTTTTGCCAACACTCTTCAAATTCTTCACTATAGCGATCGCCATTTAGCACCGATTGAGGCAAAAAGCTTGCCTCACCGTTGCCCGTAATCACTCTTTTACCCAACTGAAACCAGTAGGCAAGGTATCGTTTGACTTCTTGTTTGGTTGCCATAATACAATTCTAGATTTTAGATTTTAAATTTGGGATTAATTTGAATCAACAGTTAAGAATCTTGACTCCTGAATGTTCCAGCATCACCTCTATTTGGCAATGGCGAACCAAGGATGCTGAGATTGAGAACATGGCCACCAGTCACTAAATAAACAGTTTCGCTAAGTGTTGCTAGCTGGCGTACTAAAGAACCAAGGCGATCGCGGAATGTCCTCCCAAGGGGATAAGCTGGGATCACACCCCAACCCACCTCTTCTGCTACAAACAGCATATCAGCAGCAACCAGTTCCACCGTCTCTAATAACTCTGCAAGCGTATTTTCCCAGCTAGATTCATCCTGTTCTAGGAGATTAGCAACCCAAGTCCCTAAAGAATCAACTAAGAGACAGGTATAGGGTTTGGCATCAGCAAGGGTAGCAGAAAGTTCCACGGGTACAGATAGAGTTACCCAGTCTTGGGGACGACGTTGTTGGTGTTCTAAAATGCGTTGGTGCCACTCTTGATCGTCTAGGTTATCGGTGGCTGTTGCTACATAAACAACTGCTTTTCCTGACTGCATAGCTAAAGTTTCCGCCCATTCACTTTTACCAGATCGTGCTGGCCCTGTTACTAAGATGATTTTACCCAAAGTTTTTTACTAAGTATTTTAACAACAGAGGCAGGATACAGAAGAAATATTGCCGTCGCCTCTTGCGGTTATTATCGCAAGTGAGCTTGCAGTTTAAGTCCTCCACCAAAATCTCCGATTTCGTGGCTTGGAATTTAGATGGGATTGAGAGCAACAGATTAAATTCCAACTTCCAATCTTTTGGCTCCTGCGTCCTCCACATACCCACGGTTACAATTTATTACCACAATTTTTTACTTCATCGGTGAGATTTTTGGTTTCAAATAACTTTTAAGGGATAAAATTAGCACCAACATCATTGATGCTACAACTGGCAAAAGCCAAAAATCCCAACAACCCCATTCTCAATTATTCAATACCACTGGGGAAAGCAAACTTTAGGATATCTTTATGAACGCAGGCTTAAAACGCATTGAAGCAACTCTACACGATTTAGGGAATCGCGGCACTGCCTCTACTGCCGAAACAGGTGATTCGACGACAAAACGGCCTTTCTCTTTTAGAATCAGCGTCGGAGCTAACGAACCCACAGAAAGTACACAAATTCCATCCTCTCAGGATGAGAAACTTGTTGAATTGGGCAAAGAGACTGAGAGTGATTATTCTTGTGAACAAAATTTCTTTCCTCACCATGACTCTGTGCAGACCTTTCAAGCAGAAGAGAATGGTAGCAAAACACCCAGTCTACCCAAGTTGAAAACTCCGAACTTTAGTAGCCATCGCCACGGTGCGAATCCAGCATTGGCGATGAATCTATTGCAAGAAATTCAGGAAACTGTCGCTGGTTGGCAAACAGAATTGCAAAATATTTTGAAGCAAATTCAGGATATTTACTTAGAAGGGCCAATTGTCAATGGTTGGTTAGAATCCAATCCCACCGAGCCAGAACCGGGAGGAACCGCGACACTTCGCCATGCAGAAGTTGACCGCTTAATGAACTACGTAGAAGAAATTTGCGCCACTGGTGGAAAAGTATCTTATCAATCATCTATTACTGGCTATCGCCTCTGTGGTGTAGACGATACAGGTAAAGTTTGGTCGCGCCCATGTCCACCGGATCAGGTTCCCAATGTTAGTATGGCGATCGCTCGTTACCAAAAGTTACGTCAACTGTTAGGGCGCAAGCAATCTTTGGAAACCCGCCTTAGTCAACTGGCGCAAACTCTTGTAGTTTTACACAGTCATATTCAACAAACGTAAAGTTTTAAAGATTATTTCCGAAGAAACTCGGTTGGTAGGTCGGTAACTTTTGGTTTAGATTAACTCTCAGCAGTTATAGCATTGGATTTAAGATTTTAATCTAAAATCGTTCGACTGAGCGTAGCCGTACCCCTCCGGGGAAGCAAGCTACGCGTAGCGTTCTGCAGGAAAGTCCCAAATCTCAAATCCAAAATTAAATCTATGCCAGATATCCAAATCTCTGCCATTATCTGTACTCACAATCGAGATACCTATTTAGGGGCTGCAATTGATAGTCTTTTAGCACAGGATTTTGCTGCTGACTTTGAAATTGTGATAGTTGATAATGGATCTAGCGATCGCACTCGTGAGGTTGTAGAACAAAGAACCCACAATCCGCGCCTGAAGTATGTTTTTGAACCCACCATTGGTTTATCTGTCGCCCGTAACACGGGTGCAAAGGTAGCCAGTGGTGATATTCTTGCTTATCTAGATGATGATGCCGTTGCCAGTAAGGGCTGGCTACAAGTTTTATATTCTGCCTATTACAATAATTCTAAGCTAGCGATCGCAGGTGGCAAAGTCACTCTCCTGTGGCCCTCAGGAATTCAACAACCACGGTGGCTATCTCCGGGGCTAGCTGCAAATCTGGGTGCATACGACTTAGGTGACAATAACATCTACATTGAGCAACCTGGCTCAACACCTAGAGGCTTAAATTATTCCATCCGCCGCAGTTTCCTAGAAGAAATTGGCGGTTTCGATCCTCATCTCGGTCGAGTGGGTAAAAATTTATTATCTAACGAAGAACTGCAAATGACCGAATTTGCTCTACAGCGTGGTTGGCAAGTCGCTTATCTTCCCGAAGCACTCGTCGCTCACAATGTAGCTCCAGAGCGCCTCCAACGCTCCTGGTTTTTAAACCGGGGTTGGTGGCAGGGTATCAGTGAATGCTATCGAGAACAACTCGCTGGTAAAGCTGGGATCGCTCAATTACAGCGAGGTAGCGAACGGTTTGTGCGAGGCTTGTATAAGGCATTACAATATTTCTCCGATCCAGCAGAACGGTTTGACAAACTGGTGTATGCTTACGGTCAGATTGGTTACTTAAATGCTGCTATTCAAGGTCTTTTATCTACATCAAAGAAGAAATAACTAGTAACATAATTTCTACTCAATATGTCATCTAAAATACCAGTTTCAGTACTAATTCCGGCAAAAAACGAACAAGCTAACTTGCCTGCTTGCCTTGCTAGCCTCAGCAGAGCAGATGAAATATTTGTAGTAGATTCTCAAAGTACCGATAACAGCATTGAAATTGCTAAAAGTCACGGTGTAAATGTCGTGCAATTCAACTTCAATGGACGCTGGCCCAAAAAGAAAAACTGGTCTTTAGATAATCTACCTTTTCGTAATCAGTGGGTGCTAATTGTAGATTGTGATGAGCGCATCACCCCCGAACTGTGGTCAGAAATTGACCAAGCAATTCAAAATGATGAATATACAGGTTATTATCTCAACCGCCGCGTATTTTTCTTAGGAAAATGGATTCGTTATGGTGGTAAATATCCTGATTGGAATCTACGTTTATTTCAACATAAAAAAGGTCGCTACGAAAATCTAAATACAGAAGATATTCCTAATACTGGTGATAACGAAGTTCACGAACACGTAATTTTGCAGGGAAAAGTTGGGTATCTCAAAAATGATATGCTCCACGAAGACTTCCGCGACCTTTATCACTGGTTAGAACGCCATAACCGCTATTCCAACTGGGAAGCCAGGGTTTATTTTAATATTCTTACAGGTAAAAATGATAGCGGTACTATCGGCGCTAATCTATTTGGTGATGCCGTACAACGCAAACGATTTTTGAAAAAAGCTTGGGTACGCCTGCCATTTAAACCCATTTTGCGATTTGTTTTGTTTTATATAATTCAACGCGGTTTTTTAGATGGCAAAGCAGGATATATCTATGCACGTTTGCTAAGTCAATATGAATATCAAATTGGCGTTAAACTTTACGAATTACGCAACTGTGGTGGTCACTTAAATACTGCAACTATCCCGAAGGAGGAAGATGGGAAGATAAGGGAGATGAGGGAGATGAGGGAGGTTGGGTGATCAGGAAGCAGTTATTGAGCAGGGAAGCAGGAGAAAAATAACAATGACTAATGACCAATGACTAATGACCCTTTCGTAGATTTACGCAAATATGATCAATCTTGGTTTGATCGGGGGCGTCCAAGTTGGTATGTTTTATTATGGTGGTTTGTACAAGCGATCGCCTTTCCTCTAACTCCTCAACCGTTAAATATTCTGCGTTGTGCTTTGCTACGATTATTTGGCGCTCGTATCGGCAAAGGTGTATTAATTCGACCCACGGCCCGATTCACCTACCCCTGGAAAGTTACTATTGGCAACTACAGTTGGATTGGAGATAACGTAGTTTTATATAGCCTCGATCAGATTCACATTGGTGAACATTGCGTAGTTTCGCAAAAAAGTTATCTGTGTACTGGTAGTCACGATCTCCAAGATCCTGCCTTTGGGTTGAAAACAGCGAGTATTACCATTGACAATGGTGCATGGGTAGCGGCAGATTGTTTTGTTGGGCCAGGAGTGCAAATCGGGGCTAATGCTGTGATTGGCGCTCGGAGTAGTGTTTTTACTAATATGCCTTCTGGGCAGGTTTGTTGGGGAAGTCCTTGTCGTCCCAAAACGGCTCGGCTAAAACTCGATCCCTCCACAACGCCGTGATTTTATAGATAAAAGTAGTAAGGGCGTGCAGCTAGCTGTGCGCTCTTAACTTTTCCACATATTTATTTATTTTTGGGAAGAGAATAAAAATGCGATTGTCATTAGTTATTAGTCATTTGTCATTAGTGAATAACCAATGCCCCATGCCCAAGCAAAATGGTAAGTAGCAGTGGTAATATGTTTTCATGGCTGCTCTAATCCTTGCTATTGATGAACAAACTATTGGATGAAACGCTGTCAATCAAAATTGCTGAACAGATAAACAGCAGAGCTAGCACTCCGTTTGACAATGCTTATAAAGCAGCATTATCTACTGAGGGAGCAAGGTATATTCAGGGATTTTTAGCATTTGCTGGGAAGCCATATAGACCGATTGAACACAGTTGGATTGAGCTAGACGACGCCTCCGATGTCCGCATTATCGATCCCACATTACCTCACCTAAACAAAAATCCCCAAGAAATCTGGTATTTTGCAGCACATAGTCTGACTGTTAAAAAACTGAAAGCCATCATTGAAGAATCAAAAGAAGATTATCCAGAAGACGATCCATTGCCAATTTATGGCGATCCACCTTATGAATATTACGGTGATGTAATGTTGGGTGGTCAAGACTATCTGGCAGCATATCAAGCCGCAGAGACTAAGTGCAGAGAAATCAACGAACTCAACCCTGAGAATAACTAATAAAAATGAATTAAATAATTACGAATTATTTAATAGGATTTCCCATCGCTGCCAAAGTATTCCCTATAACTGCAAATTTTGTCTCCACGCACATCAAAAGAAACTGCTACCCGATTTTTGTAAGGCTGTCCGAACAAAAGCCCCTCATCCCGAAACTCAAAAACAGCTGTCGTTTCATTGCTCGTAACACGGTCTAGACCAGTCAGCTTCAACCCAGGACTAAAGGATTCAGAAACGTACTCGAAAAATTCTCTAGCTCGCTCTTTTCCCACGTTTAAACCGTGGAATTTTGCCATTGGAAACCAAAGGGTGAAATCTTCTGTGAGCATATCTAACAATGCTTCCCACTCTCCTGTTGCCATCCCATGTGTAAGATTCTCAAATGCCTGTTGAGCAACTTTTAAAGTATTTTCTGAATTTTGTGTCATTCTCACCCCCGACTGCATATAAACTAATACCGTGTTACTTAAAACCTCACCACTACTTTGCCACAATTCTGGCCACTGAGAAGATATTTTACAGCGTCGGGTATTGATTCTATGCCCTGAAACTGTGTTGGGTCAACAGCAACTTTAAGTTTGTTTGTATAGAAGAGGTAAAAGATGCGATCGCGTGCCTCTGCCATATATTCTTTATAATGAGGCATGAGAAAGCCTCTCACAGAAGCAGCTTTCCAAAATAGCTGGTGATAAAGGCGTGGTTGTGTAATTTGTTCTAAATTTTTTGCGTATTCGGAGATGAAACCAACCACTACTAAGCGTCCCCGCACTGCCAAGTTTTCAACGCAGGTATCAAAAACCTCTTTACCTACACACTCAAAAATTAAATTAATCCCATTGGGGTATTCTTGCTTGAGGACTTGATTGAGGTTTTCTGTGCGATAGTTAATAATGCGATCGCACCCTAATTCTCTCAGTAACTTTGCCTTTGCCTCAGAACTGCAAGTACCAATGACATGATTACCAGCTAGCTTTGCCAATTGCACCGCAATATGACCAGTTCCCCCTGCTGCTGCTGTCACTAAAACCACTTGATTACTTTTCATCTCTCCCACTTGTTCCAATGCCACTAAAGCTGATACACCTGTAGGCATTAGTGTTAGCAACTCTGGCGTTGCTTCCCGCACCTTCATTGCTAAGTTTGCATCGATAAGCTGATATTCTCGATAACCGCCACCACGCGCCGTAGTTATTACAGCATCATCTATTTGAAAATCTTTAACATTCTCACCCACAGCAACAACTTTTCCCACTGCTTCCACACCCAAATCAAAGGGAGGAATCAAGTTAACATAGGGAACATCACCACGACAAAGTAAGGTGTCAAAGCCACCATTAATACCAGCAAATTTGTTTTGGATTAAAAGTTCACTAGACGCAGGTTTAGAAATAGGAATTTCGACAACTTCAACGGCAGATTTAAAATCTTGATTAAGTTGCTTTGCTATTAACTTTTTGTAAGTTTTTGCGTTCATTTACCTATATTAATTTAATAAATATAAATGTAGGGTGCGTTATACTTTTAGCTAACGCACCATCAAAAATCTAAGGTGCATTATACTAAGCTTATAAAGCTTTATCCCACTCTAACTGATGAGCTAAACCATACTTGATAAAATCTTCTTCTTTAGCTTTATCACTTTTACCAAAAACGCCTAAGCTGTAAGGATTATCTTGCATACGTTGTATGACTTGCTCTTTCTCAAATCGGATAACTTCTTCTCTAGGCTTATTAGGTTTAAAAAAGTCTACAACCAAGACAGTTCTATCATAATTGGTGTAATTATGCGGGCAGTGTGGATAGCTATGATCTAAAACCAGGAATTTTCCTTCATGCCAATAAAGTTGCTCATGGCATATTTTCATAGCCACATCTCCCTCTGGCACGATTAATCCTAAATAGCCACGATTCATGTGAGGGTTATAGTTTACATGCAGTTTGATATCCAAGCCTGGATGGAATGTTCCAAAATACACATTTCTGATGATTCCATCATCGCTCAAGTTGACTTTTTCTATTACTTTAGCCAACTTGGGGAAATATTTCTCTCTTAATATAAGTGCTTTTTGTAATGCATCATCTGGGCCATAATCAGGATATTGTATTTGATGCGCCTGAATATATTTTTCAATAAACATACCTTGAAATAAAATTCCAAAAGCACTATATTTTGCATCACCTTTTGTTTTAATCGTTTGACTTTTAGGCCCCAAAATATCATAAGTTAACTTTAACTCGTCATCAGATGCATTCTTAATAAAGCGTTTAAACTCATCTCTAATCACTTGCCAGTTATCTGCAAAACTTTTGAGGAAAGTAAATTTTTTGGGGTCTATATGATACTCATTAAAACTTTCCATTGTCTTTGCTCCTGAAGATGATTTCATAAAAAACCGTTATATAATGATGGGATTTGGTCTTCGTCCCGATTCGATGTTGGAATTCCTGACTAAACTCATTTTAGTGTGAGGTCTATTGTGTCTGAAACTCCCGTATTAGATCAAATTATCAAAAATGTGCGGGTAGTTCGTCCCCATCAGGATGCAATCGAACTACTTGATTTAGGCATTAAGGATGGAAAATTTGCTCAGATTGCCCCTAATATTAGCCCAGACACAGGCAAAGAGGTATTTGATGCCCAAAACTTGTTAGGCTTTCCTGGGGTCGTGGATGCCCACATGCACATCGGTATCTATCAATCGCTCGACAAAGATGCTGTAACTGAAACCAAAGCAGCCGCAATGGGAGGCGTGACTACCAGCTTAAATTACATCCGTACAGGGCAGTATTATCTTAACAAAGGCGGTTCCTACCGCGATTTTTTTCCAGAGGTGTTGGCGTTATCCGCAGGTAATTTTTTTGTAGATTACAGCTATCACATCGCACCTATAGCTAGCCAGCATATCGACGAAATACCTCTACTGTTTGAAGAACACGGTGTCTCTTCGTTTAAAATTTTCATGTTTTATGGCGGATATGGGTTGCATGGTTTGTCAGACCAGCAAAACCTCTTTTTAATGATTAATAAAGAGGAACGGTACGATTTCGCCCATTTTGAATTTATTATGCGCGGTCTAACTCGCTTGATGGAAGCACATCCAAAAGCGCGAGATACTATCAGCTTGAGTTTGCACTGCGAAGTTGCAGAAATTCTTAACGCTTATACCAAAATAGTTGAAAACGATTCTAGTCTTAGCGGATTACACGCCTATAGCGCAGCGCGTCCCCCTCATTCTGAAGGTTTAGCAATTTGCATTGCTTCTTATTTGGCACATGAGACTAACTGTGCAAATATCAATTTGTTGCACCTGAGTTCGCGTAAGGCAATGGAAGCAGCTTTGACTATGCAAACTGCTTTTCCCCATATCAACTTTCGGCGAGAAGTTACTGTCGGACATTTGCTATTAGATGTCGATACCCCTAATACAATTTGGGCAAAAGTCAACCCTCCTATTCGTCCTCGTGCTGATGTGGAATACTTGTGGCAAGCAGTACTCAACCATCAAGTAGATTGGATAGTTAGCGACCATGCTTGCTGTTCTGCTGAACAAAAAAGAAGTGCTAAAGACCTGAATAATATTTGGTTAGCAAAGTCTGGCTTTGGCGGTACAGAATATTTACTTTCTGGTGTATTTAGTGAAGGTAGTAAGCGAGGAATGTCTTACAACCACATGGCTAAGTTGCTATCTTGGAACCCATCGCAACGCTTTGGTTTGTTAGAAAAAGGCGATATTGCCATTGGCTATGATGCTGACTTGGTGCTGGTAGACCCCAATGAAAGCTTTGTGGTACGTGCGGCTGAATCAGAGTCACAACAAGGTTATACACCCTTTGAAGGAGTAGAGTTAACTGGACGAGTGAAGAGTACCTTTTTACGTGGAAATCTTATTTATAATAACGGACAGGTTTTGGGTTCGCCAACTGGACGTTATATAAAAAGATTTTAGAGTAATCTCTACAAAATATAGTTACTTTATTCCTTCTAATTCTAAGTTACAGACATGATAAAGGCAATCGATTCGACAAGATTTTGCCGTTCCAACTCGTATGCGATAAATGGGGCTGTCTCCTTCAAAAACTCAAATGTAATTTTTCCCTTGCAGTATTGAATAAGCCAGTCTTGTCTATGCTTTACACAATCATCATCATCGTTTAATTTTAATCGCTTAATAGTATTTCTTACTTGGCTTTTAACGGGTTCTTCTAAAACTGGACTGACTTTAATAAGTAAGGAAGGAAAATCTAATATAAACCAGTCAATTTCTATCTGGAATGGATCTAAAACATCTTGAAAATCCCTCTTCCTAGCGTTCATCTTTAAACAAGATAAGCAGAAATTGCTCCATTCATATGCCAGTTCTGGTTTTACAGATTTAGGAATAAAATGATCGACAGTAGGGCTTCCTTCAATCCAGGGAATCCATTGAGCAGAATAAGCACAAATTTGGTTGTAAGCTCCATACAAATCTTTCAAGGATTCTCTCCAATATTCACGATTATCCCAAGTCTTCGGTCGAGGAACAGTCTGCAAAAAGGCTACTCCCTTCGATCTCACTTTACTTTCAAAGTCTGTTGGTTCAGGTTGCTGTCTAATAGGAATCACAAGGACGCTCCATGTTGCCTAGCAAAGAACAACCACCGAGACCAAAACTCGTCATCCTCGGCTAAGTATTTTCTCAGTTCATCTGAAACCTTTTGTACATTCTCTGAATTAGGATTATCTTCTTCTTGTAATTTTTTTGCTGCCTGAATAGCCTGCTCCCCTTCAACTGAACGAGGTTGCCCTAAGCCAAATACATCTGATGTCAGCCAAGCATCAATGCGTCCTTGGCGAATGAACGGTAATTGAAGCAACTCTATTTCATTGCTAAGTAAGTCGTTTTTAGCAAGCTCCAGAAGAAATAGCTTATCTAACTTCTCATCAAATGTAGACTCCACAGATGCCATTATCATGGGAGAGTGTGTAGCAATCATCAGTTGCACTTGCAAATCAGTTGCTAAATCTTCTCTAACATCTAATAAAGCAGATAGAATTACTCTTTGCCATTGTGGATGTAAGTGAGCTTCCAATTCATCAATTAAGATAACCATCCTTTTTTGAGGTTTTTTGCGAATCAGTTTTGACTGAATTTTGTGTTCTTCCCATGCCCAAACAATCAGGTAAGCAAGTGTTACGATACGACGAACCCCTGCGGATATATAGACTATTGGAACCCTTCCGTAAGAATGTTCAATTGTTGGCATAGATCTAACGTCATATGGAATTCTAACAGGTTCCCCTGGTCTTAAAATTCCCAAATCACTTTGTGAAGGAGGAGATAAGCGTTCGAGTACTTTCTCTAAAGTGCCAAAAGGAAAAGTTTCTGGTCTACTTTGCCATTGAATCCAATCTTGAAGTAAACCATTAATAAAAGTAGTTTTTCGACCTCCAATCTCAATGTCGCGTCCATCCCAAACTTCATCTATAGTAAAAACAAATGGACGCGGAGTCGAATCACTTTCTCCAAGCTCTTGAGCAGCTAGATATTCTTTAGCCGGATCCCAAACTGCAAAAGATCCATCAACTTTTGCATATACTAACAAGCCTGGAATAGTAGGACGTTTTTTAGGTGGTTTCCAACTTTGAGTTTGCCAGTTATAAGATACTCTTATGCTTTCTGACTCAGAATCTCCTGAGATTTGAAATCCTATAACAGGTTCATTCTTTCTAGTATTCGACATTGGATATGCTTGTAAACCAGCCCATTTTCCGGTTAAAGCCCACCAAGCACAATCAAGTAGAAAAGTTTTTCCTAGCCCATTGTCTCCAGTAATTAAAGTAAGTCTTTCCCCTGGCTGAAAAACTAACTTTTTCGCTGGCCCTACTCCTTGAATTTCCAAAAAACGTAGTGTTCCGCCTTCTTCTGGGACAGAATCAGGTGGTTTTCCAATAATTGCTTGTAAATCTCTTAAAGTTATTTGCTCATTTTGAAATAACTCTTCTAATACATTATCTTGTGGAATAGAACAATCAAAAAGATGCTTTTCTTCATCAGAGATAAGAAACTCTTCTAAAAAAGTATTAACTATATCTTCAGCGGTTGTGTTTAATTCCCAGTTTCTTTCCCTATAAAGCCAAACCGCTACATGAAAGCTTGGAATTAATTCTACCCTTGTTCGATTCCGATGTTCGCGTAGGATTTCAACATAGTTTGTTTGCCATCCCCATATATCCGTATTTTTAGGATGAATAAAAGCATTAGCCAAGTCACCTCTTGTTCTTGTACTTTGCGATCCTGAACTAGGATATTTTGGTGAAAGCCAACGTTTGCTTGGATTAGAAGTTTTAAAGACCTGATAAAAATATTTAGAATGTTTTTCTGGTTTAAAATACTCTTCAAGAAATTCTGTCTCTTTTGCGTTGATCGGGTATTGGATTGTATCACCAATAGGTAAAGGTGCTTTTTTGCACACTAAAAATGTAATGCCATAAAAGGGATGAAGAGATTTTAATGGCTCAAGAGATTCTTTTATCTGCTCCGTTTTGAGAAACATAAAGTCCTCAGAGAACACTTAAAGTATTAATCATGTAATTACAAAAATCAGGATTTAAATCTATCCCAGTTGCAGATATTCCTGATTGTAATGCTACTCTAAGAGTAGTTCCACCTCCAGCAAATGGGTCTAAGACAGTTCCATTAATTGGACATCCAATATCAAGGCATCTTTGAACTAACTCATCAGGAAATGGTGCAGTGTCGATGCCATTAGTTGGTTTAGGACGTGCAGCAATAGTCCACATATCTTCTACATTTTCAGATTCAAGGATTGATCTATTAAAGTAGTAGCGTCTGTTTTGAGCAAACATAAAGACATACTCATAACTGCGCCGAGGTCTATCTTTAACAGATTCAGGAAGACAATGCTCTCGATGCCAAATTATTGGACTGCGTAAAACCCAACCTCTCAGTGTCATTTCAATAGCAACTCGCCAGGGTATACCAATAATGGTTTTAGGTTTTAATCCGATTCCTAAACCACCGCTTTTATCCACTTCTCTCAAACCAAATCGGCGTTTACTACTCTTGAGATCCTTACCGTGAGATTTTCCTTTACCTGAATAGTAAGTGTCTCCTAAATTCAGAAAGAGTACACCGTCCTCTTTTAAAACTCTCTTTACTTCGTCCATAACAGAAGCTATTGCATTGACATAACCTTCAACAGTTGTCTCTTGTCCTATTTGTTCCTTAACTCCATAATCACGTAGCCAGTAATATGGAGGAGATGTGATCACACAATTGAAATGATTACTTGGCAACTCCAAAAGAACTGAGTGAGCATTTCCTTGAAAAATGCTCCATAACATTCCATTTTTAGTTACACCGCTCCACTTACCCAACCAAGGCATAAACTCATAACTCTAGCCTAGCCTGACTAGTATAGTTAAGTTTGTCTTATAAATCAAAGTGGAGCCGAAATACTATAGGCAACTTGGCTGTATACACCGTTACGGTTGACTAATGAGACTTAGACAAAAAGTAGCCATAAAAAACCTCAAATGTATATACACAAAGACTTTGACCAAAACAATTGTCAATTCGCAATTCGCAATGGACTTCTCTACGAGACGCTGCGCGAACGTCCCCCTGCGAAGAGAGCAATTAAATACAAGAAATCACTGCCGGGATGGCACTGATCCACAAAGCCAATGTCCAGCCTGGAGAGTGGGTTTTGGTACATCCAGGTACAATACAGTTCGATTAAGACACCAGACGCGATAAATCGCTGTCTTTACAAAAGATTGATTATTGTAGAGACGGCGATTTATCGCGTCTTTGAGATGTAGAATTTTTATCAAAAAGCCTTAACCGAACCGTATTGCATCCAGGTAGTGGCGGCGTTGGCACCGCAGCAGTTCAACTTGCTCAGTTGCTAGGAGGGCGAGTTATTGCCACTGCGGGTAATGGGGCAAAGGTACAGCGATTACTTGAGCTAAAACAGTCGCTACTGGCTCTACTGGGGCGACACTGTTTGTGTCTTCACTGTAGCAGCTTCTGCCTTCCCTGTAAGAGCTTCTGCCTTGATGTTTCCGTGTTTCGCGCAGGCTGTAGCAGCTTCTGCCTTCCCTGTAAGAGCTTCTGCCTTGACGTTTCCGTGTTTCGCGCAGGCTGTAGCAGCTTCTGCCTTCCCTGTAAGAGTTTCTGCCTTGACGTTTCCGTGTTTCGCGCAGGCTGTAGCAATTTCTGTCTTCCCTGTAAGAGCTTCTGCCTTGATGTTTCCGTGTTTCGCGCAAGCTGTAGCAGCTTCTGCCTTGACGTCATATTCTGGTGTCTACTTATTCCAATCCCAAGGATAGTATGTATGTAATGGCGGTTCCCAGGCATGGTAAGAAAGATGTGGATTACCTCCTCGCACTAAAGCAAAGTACCCGGTTTCTGTGTATGCTGGGGCGTGCGAAATCAATGGTGGACGCCAAAAGTAACAACCTGGAGTCATATGACCAGCCTGTGTTGTGAGACTGCCTTGGAGGACAAATTCCTCTTCGGGAATGGGATGATACTCTGCAAAAGGTTCGACAAATTGCGGCAAACACCCTAGAAGCCAAGTGCTTCTTCCACCTTCAAGCCCTTTGCGTAAAGTTTTTCTCATTGCTCCTGGGGGAAAGCCAGGGGTGATAGTAGCAGACCAAGGAATCAGTTCTGAACTTAATGAAGGTATATATAATTCTCTTTTTGCTTCTGGTACATCATTCAATGATTTCGTAAAGCTGGGATGGCGCTCAGGCATCCACAAAGCTATAGTATTTTCGTTGACGCTCAATAATTCAATGCAGACACCTTTTGGAATAAAAGCATAAGTGTAGCGTCCGAGGCGAAGTTGGCCAATTCGTATTTCTCCACTAAGGACAAACATTTCCACGTCGCAATTAAAATAACCTGAACTACTCTCCCAGTGTTTTGTCCACTCGACTAATTCGGTAGATGCACCAGTTTCAGTATCAAAACTCAAAATACGTGTCAGTCCACCTTCCAAAAAACCATCTACAAGCCAAGTTTTCTGGATGACATCTGCTGATTGAATAAACTCAATATGATTTCTTGCCATAATGTTTTTGACAACCTGCTTTCTAAAATTTTAAACACCTATATCATCTAGAAAATCTATTACTATCTGCGATATTTCTTCAGGCATTTGGTTCATCATGCAGATTGTCCCGCCTTCAATTTCAACCACCTTGCTATGAGGTATTGCTTTGGAAACAAAATATCTATTTTCTACCTTGGCTAAACCGAGTCTGTCAAAAGTTTTCATATCCTCAGTTCCCCACATAATCAAGGTGGGAGACTTTATCAATTGAAATCTTGTTGGCGCATTCAGACAGTAGTTTTGTACAGCCCAAATAGCATATAAAGGATAGCCAAAGCTTTTTAAATCGTCTAAAACCCAACGTTGATTTAATTCTGGAGAGCCTACATATTGGGCGCGGGCTGACCATCTTTCCATGAGGTGGGAGCCATCTGCTTTTATTTTGAAACCGTCAGAAAATCTCTTTGATAGGGCTTCTTTTCCTTCTTCATCGAAGCCAAAAGCATTACATAATATAAGTTTATCTACTTTTTCAGGATATGCGGCTGCAATTTCTCCTGCCACAAAAGCACCTGTATGGTTTCCCAGGATGCTTGTACTTGAAATACCTAATTCCTCCAAAAGAGCAATTACAGTTTTCGCGTAGTCTTCGGTGGAGTAAAGTCTTGGAGGTTTATCAGAATCACCTAATCCTAAAAAGTCCATAGCAATGACACGCCTTGTCTGAGCAAAAATAGGCATTAACTCACTAAATTCGTCACTGCTTCTAGGTTGTTGATGTAATAATAGCAGAGGCTTTCCCTCACCACCAATACGGTAAAGAATCTGCCCATCTTCAGTGTCTAGGAAAGCTCGCTTGATTGGTTTATTCATAACATCATGATCCATTTAGGATTTATGTCAACCTTTATTTAACTTATTCAGCAAATTACCTTTTCTGTGCTATGTTCTGTAGCCATTCAATCAGAGGTCTTAAGGTTCCTGGCAATGCGGACTCGCTGACAGTCACTGTATGCTGCTTACCGTTATCTTCTACTGTTAACTTATACTGAAAGCGATCGCTCTGGGGATTTGGCGAAGTAATTTGTTCTGGTAGCCTAAATAAATCAGCAGCTTCCACTAGTCGGGGAAGTGCGCTGGCTTCATTTGGTGGGAGATCGTCTGTATCAACGGTTGTTTTCTTGGTAATCCCAGCAAAGCCGCCCGTGCGTTCAAACGATATCCGCATTTTTTTGCTCTCCGTTGTGCTATTTAGTTAGGATAAATACAGAAACTAGGAGATGAGAGTTTTCACCTCCCAGTTTAGCAACAACAAACAATACGTCTAAAAAAGTTAGGAGTTAAGAGTTAGAAAAAACTCCTCACTCCCGACTCTAAATAACTCCTACCTTTTGCCAAGCGTTCTGCACAGCTTTTTGCTCATTACTGTCATTACCGTAGAGTTCGCCAGCAACTTGAATGGTGACGTTGGCAGCTTTTTTAAAATCTGCTTTGGCACGCAAGCGATCGCGTAAAGCCACATACCATATTTTGCCAGCTTTTTCCCAGGCATACCCACCAATCTCTACAGCCGCTAGATAAAAGGCATGGTTAGGGATTCCTGAGTTTATATGCACTCCAGCATTATCTTCAACACCAGTATATTTATCTTTTATATGGGCTGGTTGGGGATCTTTTCCCAATACCGGATCATCATAAGCTGTTCCCGGTACTTTCATTGACCGGAGGGCAACACCTTTGACAGTCGGTACTAAAAGACCTTCACCAATCAGCCAGTTTGCCTCTTGTGCAGTCTGATTTTTGGATTTTTGTTTCACCAAGGAACCAAAGACATCAGAAAACGATTCATTTAGTGCTCCTGGTTCGCCATAATACTGTAAACCCGCTTCATACTGAGTTATCCCATGAGCTAACTCATGCCCAATCACATCAATTGATTTGGTAAAGCGCTGAAACATTTCTCCGTCGCCATCACCATAAACCATTTGGTCGCCGTTCCAAAAGGCGTTGTCATATTTAACGCCATAATGCACGGTGGAGTCTAAACGTAGTCCTTTGTCGTCAATGGAATTGCGATCGAATATTTCATGAAATAAGTCATAAGTAGCACCAGCCGCATCGTAGGCTTCATTTACTGATGCATCACTGCTTGGTGGATCTCCTTCAGCACGCACCAATGTGCCAGGGAGTTGCTGGCCATTTTTGGCATCATAGATGGTGCGACGCTTCTCACCCGGTGAAGGTGCAAAGGAGATAGTACCTATGACATCTCTGCGTCCGCGAAGCTGTGCTGAAACATTTAATGTATGAAAAGCCCAACTCCGCTGCTGAGGATTGCCATTCACTACGACATTTTCCAGCATGTGGGGCGGGATAATACAACAAATAGGGCATCTAGAGACAGGTGGATGCTCATACTTAAACCCGGCTGATTTCTTTTTATTTCGAGCCATCCAAGATATTCTCCTTTTGAAACTAAGTGATGGCAAACAGTAGCTTGAACTCCACTGGAGAAAGAAGCAGAAAAACGAATCCAAATCGCGTGTCCCTGGTTTTTTCTGAAGGAAATTTTCTACTCTGTATTTTCGGATAGGTCTTTAGAGGATTGATGGTACCCTCATGGGTACTTATGATGTGGAAATATTGTATAAAAACACAAAGCCAGCTTAATTAGTGCAAGTTTCAACTAAAACTCTTGTGTGAGTTAGCAACACCTCCTTTACAGACCTAATGCGTTTATAGCAGTCCTAAATCATTTATGAAATATTTTTCTGTTGGCTGTCATTAGTCATTAGTCATTAATCATTTGTCCTTTGTAATCACAAATGACTCTTGACAAATGACCAAGGACGACCATCAAAAAAATTTTCACAATCTCATTTAGGATTGCTATATATATTAGTTCTTATCAATAGAAATAATATTATTTATTGCTGTTTTGTTACTATCAAGTTGTTAATGCTATAAATGCCTATTGGAGACAGGCGAATCTCAAGTCTAGGCATCCAAAACCGAGAATTTTCACAAACAGCCACCAAACACCGCCAGACCATAATATTTCCAAGGTACTGCAACTGTTTTAAATCCAGCTTTGCTCAACATTTGTAAATGAGTCTCTAAGCTAGCTAACTGGCCTTGACTAGAGTAACCTTGAATAGTGCTGGTGGCACGTTTAGCGCGGATATCTGTCAAATTAATTCCCTGTTCAACTGCCCATTCCTCTCGTGCCGCCTTGTAAACTTCTGCTAAGGCTGGCGATTCTGGTAAGGTAGGGTCTGCATTCCAAAAACAGCCGTCTTGAGTGAGGCTAGCAGCAATTCGCTCAAATAACTTTAACTTCATCTCATCTTGGAGATGGTGAATTGCCAAAGATGAGACACAAGCATCAAATTCGTTACCAATATCCAAGTTCTCTGGATTATTTGCCCAGTCGCCAAAGTCTGCTTTTATGCCAGTCCAGCGTTGTTGATATCCAACTGCTGTAATTTTATCTTGGGCAAATTGCAACATTCGAGGTGAGTAATCTAGAGCAATTATTTGGGCATCTGCATAGCGGTTGAGTATTTTAAGACTAAGTTCGCCTGTGCCACAGCCTAATTCTAAAATACGCTGACTTGTGGAAGGTAAACAACGGGCAATTATCTCCAACATCTCATCGTATCGCGGTAAGAGTTGGCGAATACCAGTGTCAAAATCCGCAGTGTTGGCGAATACCTCTCCGGGAAATAATTGTTGCATGGTGATTGGAACAAACAAACATACTAATCAATATTAATCATCCATCATTACCGAGGTATATGGTGCAAGGTTGGGAGGAACTTTTAGTATTAAAATATATGGACTAAAATATACTTTTTCAAAAACAACGTACAATATTATTGAGAGGCTTGCTAAATTCGTCATAGTGAGGATAATTTTGTAGAATTGGGGTTTGAATGGCATGAAAAATCAGTTGCCGCCAAGCCACAAAAGCAGAACGGAAAGTTTATGAACAAAGTTAATTCTGAGCAGCCTGATATCACCGATAACGATATGCTTCCAGAGTACGATTTCACTGATGGTGTTCGTGGAAAGCATTACCAAGCTTATCGGTGTGGACATACTGTTACCATTCATCAAGCTGATGAGACAACTGTTGTACAGCACTTTACCCTTGAAGATGGGGCAGTAATGCTTGATCCCGATGTACAGGAATATTTTCCTAATGCAGAAGCTGTCAATCAGGCTTTACGCACATTGATTAGTCTGTTCCCGAAAAATAACGAATCGATTACAACTCAATCTGTTGAATAATCTGCATTGTTTCCACACTGACGGTGCAGACTCTTTGTAGTAAATCAATCACTTGTTCTTTGTAATCTGCAAAGCGATATGTATTGAATTTTTCAGCAATTGTAGGGTCTTTAGGTTTCTTTTCTTTGTATTGATCTAAAATCCACAATAGCGCACAACGGTTGCCAAGATGATATTCCCAAGCAATTTTGGGGACACCTTCTAAAGTTGTGACATCATCTAAAGTAATGGTTCCATTGGCTGTATCGGCTTTGAGTTTTGCTTTTGGTGTCCTATTTTTAGTGAAAGGTAAATCAATTCGTTTTAAAGGATAGGGTTCGACAGTTTCATAATTGATGTGCAAATCCATCAACTGTTTACCCCAGTTAACCCATTGCTGAAAGTGATCATAGAAGGGTATACGGGGAAATTCTCGTTTTAGATTAAGTTCGTATTTAGTGCGATAGGCGGGATTGTGCAAGACGGCGTAGGTGTAGTGAAAGATATCTAATTTGGTAATTGTCGAGTCTTTGTAATGGGTTTGGAATTGGGTTAATCCCCAGTCGGTGATATTGTCGATGCGGTTGCCGTCTTTCTCGTAGCGGTAGAGGGGAAGACATTGAGAACCACCATTAGTTAAGACATCGGGTATATATTTAATACCAATACAAAAATCAGCCGCATCAACACCTGATTTTATCCAAATAGCTTTATTCTCAATATTAGTATTTGGAAAAATTTGAGGGAGTTGATAAGTCCTTCCATTAAAATGTTTATCCAAATAAAGATATTTTTTAATAAATGGTCTATATATACTTGTAATTATTACTCCTTCATCAAACTTTTTGCTGATACCTCGCTTGAGGTAATTGTTCAACTCACTATCCCACTTGATATCAAACCCCAATTCTTCAGAGGTTCTCCGTTTACGTTCATACACATCTACAAAGAACTTCATCCGGTTCTCTAATTCTGATTTTGATAAGTCATACACCCATTCGTCACGTTGAGTTTTAATGCCTGAAGAAAATAATTTAAATATTGCATGCTCTCCTTGACCAGATTTGACATCTTTACTGATAACAGGAATAAGACAATCAAAGTCATTATCCGATAAATTAATCCAGTTACTTTTCTCATCTGGATTAATGTGTTCAAACGAAATTTTGTCAAATGGTGTTTTAGCTAAAAAATTCAGCTTCGCTTCGGCTGAATCTTCTGCAACTTTTGTATAAAAAATTCTACAAGGAACTTTGGTTTTTTCTGGCTTCTTTATCATCAAGCTGATAGCTGTACCAACTTTTACTCCAAAAACACTGCCAGATTTATCTCCTGCGCGGATATTTCCACCCAAATCGATAATATAAATTTCGCTAAATTCATCTGAAACAACTTTTCTAAATCCGTCAAATGTCTTACTATCAATAAATGAAGAATTAGTAATTAAAGCCACTATACCATTTTGACTAAGGCGGTCTGATGCCCATCGCATAAATCGCACATACATGTCATAAAGCACAATTTGATTTTGTGCTGTCCCACGCTTAATGTATGTTCCCTTAATGTGTTTATCTACTTCTGGATAGGCACGATTTGCATTATTATCATTAAAGTTTTCTTGTTTTGCATTATAAGGTGGATTTCCCATAATCACGGAGACATCAGTTTCATTTTGCTGCTTTATTCTTTCGGTATTCTCAACACTTGTAGCAAACAAATCTAATTGCTTTCCTTCAAAAGATGTATGCTCAAGAGTATCAACAAAACAGAGATTTTTAAACTCTTGATATTCACCCATTTTTTGCTTATAGGTGTATTCAATATTCAAGTTAGCGATATAATAAGGTAAAATTGCCACCTCATTACAACGAATCTCATGCTTATATTTATATTCGAGACTATTTTTAGGCAAATAATTAATTAATTCAGTAATAAACGTCCCAGTTCCTGTAGCCGGATCTAAAATTTCGACATCTTTATCAGCTAGCAGCTTACCAAAATTTTTATAAACTAAATAATCACACTTTCAATCATGAAGCGTACAATTTCATTCGGCGTATAGACAATACCTAGCCTGTCAGCCGCTTTCGGATTATATGCTTTATAGAAATTCTCATAAAGCACTTTTAAAAACTTCTGCTTTTCATGATGATTATAAATATTCGCAGCAGTTCTTCTAATGACTCCATAGTAACGCTCAATAGTACCAAGAGTATTTTTTTTAGTACTACCTGTAAAAAAGGTATCGATGATAGTTTTTAATTCACGAGCAATATTATTTTCTCGATGAAACTGAGATTCATTGAAGATGCTGATAAAGATATCTTCAGTTAAAATATGCTGAATCATCATTTCTCTAACATCCAGCAAAGTAACTTCAGGATTAATTGATTCTTTGCAAATACCCCAAAATTTAGCCCTTGCTATTTTAAAAGCTGCGTTTGTTTCGATTTGACTATCAATTAAGTCACGCAAAGCATTTAAAACAGTCGGTAAGTCTTGCTTAAAAGTTTCAATAGCCTCTCTAAAATCTTTAACTTCCGGGCGAACATAGTTGATAAAATATGTAATTATTCCATCCAGCGCGTCAGCATCTTTCATCGGGACGCGCATAGTTTCTTGTCCACTCTGAATTAAAACTGCTGTTTGTGAGTCTTCAAACAAAATGTTACTATCTGGGTAGCCTTTTATTAGCTTTTTCGCAATTTATTGGTCTAAATTGTCAAATGAATCCTTGCTTTCCCAGTAACCCCAATCCAAACGCAAAGCATCTTTGACAGTGCCATCTGGATAAACAAGTTTGCCGCTAGGTGTTTTATAATCTAGTTCGGGAATAAGTCTAAATTCTCTAGGTTTGCAATATTCATTAACTAAGTTTTGAAATGCAACCCGAATCGATGTTTCTTTACGTGATCCGCCATACTGGATAATTCTTTCTACTTCTGTGTGATATTGACTAACCAGAAGCTTGGACATACTTTATCAAATTTTTATAATTTTATAATCTGCCCAATTTAGCTGCTATATCACTTAGCCACCTCAGAATATATAACGAAGAAAAATCAGGCGTTGTTTTGGGATGTCCGTAAAAACTAAGAGACGTGATTAATCGCGTCTCTGCAAAAGATATCTATATAAATACATTGACAATTTTAATAGTGTTGAGTTGTGCCTACTATGTCTGTAACTACAATCTACTTGGTTAAGCAATCGCTCTTACCTCTATGATGAAATAAGCTAATTTGCATTTAAATTGCAATAAACTGACTAAGCTAAACTGATTAGTTCAGTAATCAGCCGTCTTTTCACTAACTTCCATCTTCCGTCACTTGCAAACTTGACATTAAATGCACTAAGCTAGCTCTAGCGCAAGGGGCTTCGCGCTGACTGTCTTTGGTTGGGCAAAAAATGGATTTTAGTCAGACTCTAATTGCCAAAAGTGATGCCATTCTCGATCAATGGGTAGAAGCGGTTTACCAGGATCAACAAATTGAAGCTACTAATGAACTTACTTTTAATGCTGTACGGGATAGCTTACCCCGCGTTTTGAAAGCATTAGCAACAGTACTTTCTGAATCTGAAACGAGTGATTTGCAGACAGTAGTAGATGCAAGTTTAGAACACGGCACACTTCGCGCCCAACAGGGATTTGAACCAGAGGAAATTGCGCGAGAGTATCGTTTACTCCGGTTTGTGATTTTTTCGTTTTTAGAAGAAGATTTATTACAGGGATCTGCACAAGAGGTGCTAAGGGCTGTTCGCCTGATTGATACAGTAATTGATGAAGCGATCGCCCGTTGCTTTAACAGTTATACTCAAGGACGATTACAAGAGCTTAAACAACTCCAAAGTCAGTTGCGGTTGACTAACCAAGAGCTAACTCGTTTGGTTCGCGCTAATAAAGATAGTCTCTCTCATTTGGCTCATGAACTGAAAACGCCCCTGACTTCAATCATCGGTTATGCAGACTTATTTCTGCGCCAGCAGCGTCAACAATCAGAACTCAAAGACACCTATACAAATCTTGAAAGTATCGAGCGAGTTCTCAAGAGTGGTAGACTTCTTGTGCGGTTAATTAACGATACTCTGGAAATTTCGCGCTATGATGCCGGACAGATGAAATTGCAGCCGACTTTAACCGATGTGCGTAGTTTAATCAACTTTGTTTTAGAGATAATTGAGCCACTAGCGCGTGCGAAAGAATTATCCTTGATTGTTGAATGCGATGGCTTCTCTACGAGAGGCTTCGCCAACGCCAACGCCAAAGGCGAACGCGCCCCAAGTAAAGTTATCACAGATCCTCTTCGGCTTCAGCAAATTCTGATAAATCTGCTGAGTAACGCAATTCGCTACACAGAATCTGGTTCAATTTATTTACAGTGCTGGACGATATCTCAACAGCAGTGGGCTATCTCCGTTATTGATAGTGGTATTGGTATTTCTCCAAATGCTCAAGCACAAATTTTCAATCCCTATTTTCGGGAAGTAACTTCTCCAAAAGTGCAAAGTTCTGATGGTACAGGATTAGGTTTAGCAATAGTTTCTCGATTGGTTCAGTTAATGGATGGTGAAATTAAAGTAGATTCACAGCTAGGAAAAGGGTCTACATTTACAGTAATTTTGCCATTAGAAGCAATCGCTCAGGTATGACTGTCGCTTTCCTAAAATTCAAAACTTGAGAGTAAAATCGCAACTTAAACTGGTGCGTTAACGCAGTGTAACGCACCTACAATTGGCACATCTACTCGTCAATTTGACCAACGCGGCGGATATTCAAAATGTCGCTCATTTTCTTAATTTGGACGAACACTTGCTCTAGTTGAGAGCGATCGCGTATATCTATTCCTAAGTCCATCAATGCAGGTTGACCAGTAGAGGTTTTCACCTGAGCATGGCGAACGTTGATCCCTTGGTCACTCAACCGTGACAAAATATCCTTTAGCACCCCGACGCGATCCAGAGCTTCAATTTGAACATCTACTGGGTACGTATGCGGACGACCACTATTTTCAGCGCTTGGGTTCCACCTAACTGGTACTAAGCGTTCATACTCCACAGTTTCCAGATTATGGCAGCCTTGGCGATGAATTGAAATCCCCCGACCTCGCGTTACCACACCAATAATTGGTTCACCAGGAATCGGGGTACAACACCCAGCTAAATAATACACCAAACCTTCCACCCCAAAAATTGGCGAATCAGTGGAACGTGAGGTAGTTGGAGGTGCATCTCGCAAAGCTTTTGATGTCGCTGGTTCTTTGGGGATAAAAGGCAACACAGTGGAAACTGGTTGTTGTCCCTTGGCTACTTCTCGCCAGCGATTTAATACTAGGTTCAAGGTAATCTCTCCGTAACCCAAACCAGCAAGTAAATCTTCCACGCTGTGGTAATTACACTTTTCAGCGACAATCTGCATTGCATCTGACTTCAGCAAACTATCAAAACCAGTTTTACCAAGTTCCTTTTCTAACAACTCCCGTCCACGCGCGACATTTTCTTCCCGGCGCGATCGCTTGTACCATTGTTTTATTCGATATTTCGCCGCTGAAGTTCTGACAAAGTTCAACCAATCCAAACTCGGATGGCAGTTCTTTTGGGTCAGAACTTCTACAATATCGCCATTTTGCAGCCGCGTTGACAGCGGCACCATTCGCCCATTCACCCGCGCCCCTGAACAGTGGTTTCCGACTTCGGTATGAATGCGATAAGCAAAATCTACAGTGGTGGCACCGGGGCTTAAAGGAACAACATCCCCCTTAGGGGTGAAGACATAGACATCATCTTCAAATAAATTATCTTTGACGCTATCAAGATATTCTTGTGCATCCTTGAGATCGGTTTGCCATTCCAGCAGTTGCCGCAGCCAAGTAAACTTGTCATCCGTCCCTGTCAAATGGCTAATACTAGAACCTCCAGTTTCTTTGTACTTCCAATGGGCGGCAATTCCATACTCGGCGATATGATGCATTTCGATTGTCCGAATTTGCACCTCCAAAGGACGGCCAGTTAGTCCAATCACCCCAGTATGCAATGACTGGTAACGGTTAGGTTTTGGTAGTCCAATGTAGTCTTTAAATCTCCCAGGAATTGGGCGAAAAGCATCGTGAACCACTGCCAACGCCCGATAGCATTCCTCATTGGTTTGAACAATAATCCGTAGCGCCGCCAAATCGTAAATTTCATGAAATTCCTTTTGCTGTCGGTGCATTTTTTGGTAAATGCTATAAAGGTGTTTGGGACGACCGCTAAGATCCTGAAAGTAGATTCCGGCTTGCTGCAAACGTTCTCGTAAAATCTCTGTAGCTTTGGCTAATTTCTCTTCTCGCGCCGTCCGTTTTTCGGAAACATACTCCTGCATTTGGCGAAAAGCTTCCGGTTCCAAATACTTAAAAGCCAAATCTTCGAGTTCCCATTTAATCCGCCAAATCCCCAAGCGATTGGCTAAGGGTGCGAATATATCTCGCGTTTCCTGGGCACTGCGGCGGCGGCTGGCCTCTGACATATATTGTAAAGTTCGCATATTATGCAAACGATCTGCCAATTTTACGACAATTACCCGAATATCTTGCGCCATTGCCAAAAACATCCGCCGGAAGTTTTCGGCTTGGCTTTCGGTTTTGCTAGTGAAATTGATTTTAGAAAGCTTGGTGACACCTTCGACCAATTGCCGCACTTCTGGGCCAAAGCGTTCTTCTATGTCTTGACTTGTAACTTCTGTATCTTCAACGACATCATGGAGAAATCCAGCTGCTATCATAGCAGCACTGCCTCCCAAGTCACGCAGCAAGTCGGCCACAGCAATGGGATGGGCGATGTATGGTTCTCCAGATTTGCGGTATTGACCTTCATGCAGTTGGTAAGCAAATTCAAATGCCCGACCAATTAAGACGGCATCATTATGCCTTCGGTCATCTTCCCCTGCGCTACTACTTGTCGATGACTCCTTCAAACATTTTTTTAACCATTCGGGAATGGCAAGGTCAACTGATGAATTTATCGCTATACTGCTCATACAATTTGGGTTTAGAGAGGATCGGTAGATAAGTGAATGATAAATAAAACTAGCAGCATCGCCCTGATAAAGATGCTGTTGCCCAAAGACGGGTTGGAAAAAGCAGTGTAAGGACGATTCTCCAATTGCCAATGGTAGTCATCCAGTTTGAGTTTCAAGAATCGTTAAAGAAAGAAAATCCATTGATGGCAAACAAAGCCCCAAATCACGATTTGAGGCTTTTAGTGCTGATAAGTCTTTAAGAAAGTTTATTGTAGAAGAAAAATTACTTGACATTAATACTATCTTACCTAGCACTGGATGTCTTTAAACCGTGAGAAATATCTGGCATTCGTAACTTTGTTAGAGCAATTACGCTCCGATGCCACAACTACCCAAATCGCTGCGCCAGAACTGCGGCAGCGTGTAGCCACGTTGCAGCAATTTTTTGGGCAACAGATTGTGCCTTTGGCTGATGAAAACTGGCGAGTGCAGTCTTATCAAACGGAGATGAGCAAGCAATTGCGCCTGTTGGAAATAGATGTGATGTTTTTCCAAGGAGCGCGGCAAGCATCTACTATACAAACGAGACTTCAAACGATTAGCGATCGCTTGACAACTCTCATTCAATACTGTAATGCCATTCTGCAACCAGAAGCGGAAGGAGAAAAATAACAATTGTTCACCTTTTTCTCTAATTTCTCCATCATCTCATTTATGACCTATGATGAAAAGTTATTTTGCTAACAAGTTGGAATTGAGCATTGGGCATTGGTTATTCTCGTTGTCCTTCTAAAGTTCTGATCTAAGGAAGCCTTATCTTAGTCTTGTTCCCATTCCCCATGACCCATGCCCTATTCCCCATTCCCAATACCTTTGAGGAGAAGATTCATGGTGCGGCGCATGTATCCTTCTACTGGCTCGGTTGTGGGTTTGAAGATCAATGCATAATATAGTGACCCACTTACAAGGTCGATAATTAGGTCTAAGTCTGCATCCTTGTGAATTTCGCCTCTATACTTGGCACGCTCAAGTACTTTAGAAAAGGCTTCACGTCGGAGTTTAGTATATTTTGTCCAATAGACCTCGGCAAACTGAGGATTGCTAGACGCTGTACTAACGATCAAGGCAAGTGTCTGACGACCAAGGGGACTATCTATTTTGTTGGCGGCATTCTTAATCAGGATATTCATGTCTCCCCAAAAGCTGCCAGTATCGGGGATCGCTAAATCATCTCTGAGACTTTCTATCGCGTCTGCAACTAGTTCTTCTTTGGAAGTGTAACGCCGATAGATAGTTGTTTTACCAACTCCAGCACGAGAAGCGATCGCTTCTATACTCATGCTTTCATATCCTACCTCTGCAAGCAAGTCTAAGGTCGCTTGCAAAATCGCTTGATCGGCATGGATGCTGCGTGGGCGTCCAGAAGTGATGTTGATTTGCTTACTCATAAAAATATCATCCCCAAGCAATATCTTCTTGGCCATTTGCTCCATTTGAGAAACAAATAAGCCTTATAACCCAATTCTCATGCACTAAAACAGCAACAATGACCATCCATCTTTAGCATAAGTATTTCTGCCACATTTGAGGAAAAACTCTCTTGACCATTTTTATATGATACGCTACCGTAGCGTATATATACAATACTTAATTTGAGCTTTGGCGTCAGCGTAACCCAACCAAGGCATTGCTTAACATCTCCCAAATATTATTTGTGCTAAATAATGGCTACCAACATTAAAGGTTCTAGTTTTGACGAATTTGGTTATGTCCACGGCCCATTAAAGTGGGCGATCGCTTTTACGGCTTCTCTTGGTGCAATATTAGAAGTAATTGATACTAGTATTGTTAACGTTGCCCTGACAGATATACAGGCTAGTTTGGGTGCAACTGTCAGTGAAGTAGGTTGGGTGGTAACTGGATATGCGATCGCAAATGTCGTCTTAATTCCCTTATCTGCATGGCTGGGAGATTACTTTGGACGCAAAACCTACTTTATCTTCTCGTTGATTGGCTTTACGCTGGCCTCGGTTTTATGCGGTTTGGCATTTAATCTGCCGATGCTAGTTTTTTCTCGAATTCTTCAAGGTTTGTGTGGTGGCGGATTGCTAGCTAAAGCCCAAGCAATTTTGTTCGAGACTTTTCCACCTGCTGAACAAGGTTTAGCACAGGCAGTTTTTGGGGTAGGTGTAATTTCTGGTCCAGCCATCGGCCCAACTTTGGGAGGATTTTTGGTAGATGGTTTAGGCTGGCGGTGGATTTTCTTTGTTAATATTCCCTTCGGGATTGTTGCAGTGGCGATGTCTTTCATGTTTTTACCCAAAGACAAAGATAAAAGCAAGACAAAAAGCCAAACTGTCGATTGGTTGGGGATCGGGTTTTTAGTCGTTGCTATTGGCTGTATGCAAACTTTGTTAGAGGAAGGAGAGAAAGACGACTGGTTTTCCTCCGATTTTATTACGACGTTAGCGATCGCCAGTATTATCGGCTTGGGATTGTTTATTTGGCGAGAAGTGAAAACAGATCACCCGGCTGTGGATTTGAGAGTTTTGCGCCACCGTTCTTTAGCTGCGGGAAGCGTTCTCTCAGCAGTGGTGGGTATGGGGCTTTATGGCACACTCTTTGCTGTGCCGATATTTGCTCAGAGTGTGCTGCACTTTACGGCAACGCAGACAGGACTATTGTTAGCGCCTGGTGCTTTAGCGTCTGCGATCGTTATGGTTTTATTAGGCAAACTATCTAGTAAAATTGATGCCCGATTTTTAATTGCAATGGGCGCTGTCGGATCGTCTGGAGTCATGTTTCAACTAGCAGCAATTACCCCACAAACTGGCATAGATGATTTATTTTGGCCATTGGTATGGCGTGGGGCTTTTACTGTGTTGATGTTTCTCCCTTTGAGTTTGGCAGTTTTAGGCCCGCTACCCAAACAGGATATTTCTGCTGGCTCTGGTTTCTACAACCTCACCCGACAACTGGGTGGTAGCATAGGCATTGCTCTACTCACCACTTTGCTTGACCGACGAGAAGCTTTTCATCGAGCCATCCTCTTAACAAAACTTAGTCCTTATGACCCAGAAACCAGTCAGCGCCTTGACTTCCTCAATGGGGCACTTCAAAGCCAAGGCATGGATGCGACAACAGCGCAACAACAAGCACTAGCTTTATTAAGTCAAACAGTAGATATTCAAGCTGCGGTTTTGTCTTACGCAGATTGCTTTCGAGTGGTAGGGGTAGGATTCATTTGCTCATTACCTTTGTTGCTATTTCTGGGTAAAGGCGGTGCAGGAGCGAAAGCGCCAGTCGGGCACTAGGGTAAAGGAAATAGCGATCGCATCCCTATTCTAAATTCTCTGACTGCAAAACTACGTAATAACACGGCTTTAGAATTATTCTCTGCCGAAAGTCACAGCAGAAAATTAATACACACGGATTAATCTGGATGAAAAAAGTAAAAGTCCCACTCAGTTTTGAGCGGGACTATGTGAAGTCTTATTGCTAAAATGAAAAATTTTAATCTTAGAAAAAGTTCATTATTGTAATAATCCCAACGCTGGTTAACATCATTAAAGCACCCATAATTATAGATTGGCCTAATGGATTCCCGAATTTTGCATTGTTCATTTAAGTAAAATCCCTTTTATTAATAGTTCCTTAACCATATCAAAATCAGTATAAATATCTATAAAATTAATGTAAAACTTAAATTCTCGTAACGTTTCTTAATAAATACTCTTATTTAGGCTATTATTGTATAATTTATGTCAAGTATTTGTTTTGGTTATTTTTCTTGTCCTATTCCCCATTCTCAAAGTGTAGTAATTTCCGCACAAAATAATTACCTTATATCCGAGCGGAATAGGCGTCTTCATGGAGTAAGATCGATCTTAATCAAGGTAAAATATTTGAACAGAAGATTATCATGACAGTCTCCACGGCATCTAGAAACCAAGCGATCGCTTTTGACTTAGAAAAATTAAATGAGCAATTTGAAACTGCCACTCCCAAAGAAATACTGGCATGGTCTATAGAGAATATCCCAACGGGACTGGTGCAAACAAGCGCCTTTAACGTGGATGACATGATAATTACTCATATTCTTTACAGTGAACTGAAGCATCCCGTTCCTGTGATCTTTCTCGATACCTTGCACCACTTCCCTGAAAGCTTAGAATTAGTAGCCAAAGCCATACAAATCTACAACCTGGATTTGCAAACTTACAAAACTCCAGATGTAGACACCCGCGAAGCCTTTGAAGCCAAATACGGCGACAAACTTTGGGACAAGGATATTGCCCAATTCCACAATATTACAAAAATTGAACCATTATTACGGGGTTTAGACGAACTCAACAGCGTTGCTTGGATTACCGGACGCCGCCGTGACCAAGCAGTAACCCGTGCGAATATGCCCATATTTGAATTAGACGGTAAAGGTCGGCTGAAAGTGAATCCCATAGCTACCTGGACACGCCAAGACAGCTGGGTCTACGTGGCTGAACATGGAGTTATCTACAACCCCCTCCACGACCAAGGTTATCCCAGCATAGGCGACCAACCCATTACCACCAAAGTAGGTGAAGGCGAAGACGAACGCGCCGGACGTTGGCGGGGAAGTGAGAAAACAGAATGTGGAATTCATATTTAGTCATTGGTCATTTGTCATTTGTCATTAGTATTAGACAAAGGACAAATGACTAAGAACAAAGGACAAATATGATTAAAATCCTCCATCTCTCCGATATCCACATGGGAAGTGGCTTCTCCCACGGACGAATTAATCCCGCGACTGGATTAAATACACGGTTGGAGGATTTTGTCAATACTCTGTCTATATGTATTGACCGAGCGCTGACAGATGCTGTTGATATGGTGATATTTGGTGGCGATGCTTTCCCGGATGCGACACCACCGCCTTATGTTCAACAAGCTTTTGCTAGCCAGTTTCGCCGTCTCATGGATGCCAATATTCCGACAGTGCTGTTGGTAGGCAACCACGACCAACATTCCCAAGGACAGGGAGGGGCGAGTTTAAATATTTACCGCACTTTGGGAGTGCCAGGGTTTGTTGTCGGTGATGCATTAACTACGCACTGTATCGAAACCCGCAATGGCAAAGTGCAAGTAATTACGCTGCCTTGGCTGACTCGTTCAACTTTGATGACTCGTCAAGAGACTGAAGGTTTGTCTTTGGCGGAAGTCAACCAACTATTAACGGAACGTCTGCGAGTTGTTATAGAAGGGGAAATTCGCCGTCTTGACCCCAATGTGCCTACTATCCTTTTGGCTCACTTGATGGCTGACAATGCTACCTTGGGCGCAGAACGCTTTTTGGCAGTAGGTAAAGGCTTTACTCTACCCCTATCTTTGCTGACGCGACCTTGTTTTGATTATGTAGCGCTGGGACACGTCCACCGCCACCAAAATCTGAATAAATCCAACAACCCGCCAGTAATTTATCCAGGGAGTATTGAGCGGGTAGATTTCAGCGAAGAAAAAGAAGACAAAGGTTATGTAATGCTGGAATTAGAGCGGGGGAGGGCTGAATGGGAATTTTGTCCTTTGACAGTTCGGACTTTCCGCACCATTGAAGTGGATGTCTCAAAAGCAGATGAGCCGCAAGCGGTGTTAATGAAAGCGATCGCTAAATATAATATTGAAGATGCTGTAGTGCGGCTAATTTACAAACTCCGCTCCGAACAGATGGATTTAATTGACAGTTCCTCTCTACATACTGCTTTAAGTCCCGCTCATACCTACACCATTCAAGCAGAATTAGTGAGTCAATTAGCCAGGCCCCGGATTCCTGAATTGAGTGCAAGTAGCAGCATCGACCCAATGGAAGCGTTAAGAACTTACTTAAATAATCGCGAAGACCTCAAAGACATCGCAGCATCAATGATGGATGCAGCTCAGAAGTTGCTAGCAGATGATGTGGAAGTTTGGCTAGAAGCAGCAACTAATGAATAGGATAAATGCCAATTATCTTTTCATGTTTAACTGAGCGATCGCAATAAAATAAAGTAAAAATTTAAAGTGCCACAGCATATCTAACTTTTTCCACTTTGTGAAAAGTATGACGCAAACACTCCAAGCAAAAGAGATCAATTTACGTTACTTAATCGATAATTTTGGCATTTAGTTAGTTTTGGATGACCAATTTTTCCGCGAATGGCAAGAAGATTTATTAGAAATTACTGATTTAGATAAACAACTTTTAGATAAAGTAAAAACAGGTTATTTTAATCTTCTTAATTACCCACCTTTACTAGAAGATGTTGTGAGAATGGCAATTATAGACCCAATACTTTTTATTGGGGATTTTTATTTATTGCCCTTATATATCAAAGCTGAGGAACCAATAGAGATTACTGATGAAGATGAAGAAATTATCATCAAAGGCAAAATAGATACATTAGTTCTGAAAGACCAATTCTGGGTGATGGTTATTGAGTCAAAACAAGCAGAATATTCGATTGAAAGAGGACTCGCACAAATTTTAGCTTATATGTTAGGTAATCCTCATCCAAATCAGCCTAGTTTTGGGATGATTAGCAGCGGTGGAGAATTTATTTTTGTCAAATTAGTTAAAGGAAATCCAACTTATTATGCTTTATAAAAGGGGTTTTTAATCCGAAACCCTGGAAATGAATTGTACGACGTACTACGAGTCCTGAAACGCTTGGCTCAGTTGGTGAGTGCTTAAATCTTATCGCTTGATTATATATTCTTGTAGAGGGGCGATGTCTGACACCAGCCGATACGCATCTACGCTACATCAGTTAGCATTAAGTAATGAAAAAATGTCTGATAAATGTCTGATATTTGAATAGTAGTGATTACAGGAGTAAGCATACGATGAAAATTAGAGGAATCAAACGCGGTCAAACTATTGAATTATTAGAGCAAATTCACAGTATTCCTGATGGAGTAGAAATAATCGTTAATCTAGAACTTCCTTCTACTCAACCTGTTGTAGAAAAACTAGACTTAACAGATGAAGAAAGGCTAGCAAAATTGAATAAATTATTTGGAGCTTGGCAAGACCAACCAGAGTTGATAGATAGATATCTTTGCTGAAATAAGATTTTGAAAATATACCTAATTTGCAATTAGAGAACTGGTTAGAGTAGCAAAAAAGCTGTATGAGCGCGATCGCTTGATTATATCCTGAGCAAAGTTGCTTTTGAAGTGGCTAGGGTACGTGGCAGTCATCATATTATGATACATAGTGATGGGCGTAGGACAGTAGTTCCTGTACATTCAGGTGAAACAATTGGTCGTGGTTTGCTAGCACAAATACTACGCAATTGCCAAATAACTCGTGAATAATTTAGGGAATTGTTGTAAGTATTGATGATTTTGAAGGTTAGATGTTATGTACAAATAATGTCGTAATGAGCGCGATCACTAAATATGATACTCAACCTGCTGTAGTGCGGCTACTATGTTTTAAAAAGAGCTTTATTGGCTAAAAAAAGTCTAGTTTATACTACTGTTTTGTATTCCTCATCACATATTATTTAGCCAATATTATGTATTAATGCAATCGGATGTTTTCGCTTTCCAGCAAAAGAAACGTTTTGTGAAATGCCTTGCTAAATCGGATTTATTTGCTACTTTTGAGCAGAAATTGCTCACTGAGTAAAAAAATTAAAGTCAAATGATAAATATTATTCTATATACCCTATAATTCTTATAATTACGGTATTCGTCTAGAAATACCGTAGATTTAGGGGTGATTCTAATGCGCAAGTCGCAACAACCGACACAATTAAGTAAATTTCTAAGCGAGGGCATGCAGGCTTATGTTATGAAAGCTTTGCAGAATATACAACTCTCGTATCAACACGCAATTATAAGTTGGTTGAATGGACGCACTGTACAAAGCTTTGTAAGTCTGTTTCTAATAAGTATTTTTTTTAGTCTAGCAGTTGCCTCCTGTTCTGGAAGCAGTTCAGCTAGAAAAAATGATGTTAAGTTAAAACTAGTTTCATTCTCTGTCACCAAAGCCGCTCATGACCAGATAATTCCTAAATTTGTCGAAAAATGGAAGCAAGAACATAACCAAAACGTCACATTTGATCAAAGTTATGGAGGTTCTGGTGCTCAAGCGGCGGCTGTGATAGCCGGTTCACAAGAAGCAGATATAGTACATTTGGCACTTCCCCTGGATATCAACAAAATTCAACAAGCAGGTTTAATTAAAACAGGTTGGGAAATAAAATCACCGAGAAGTGGTATTGTGAGTAGATCGGTTGCTGCGATCGTCACTCGTGAAGGTAACCCAAAAGGCATCAATACCTGGGCAGACTTGGCAAAAGATGGCGTGAAAGTGATTGCGGCTAACCCAAAAACTTCTGGTATTGCTATCTGGGAATTCTTGGCTTTTTGGGGTTCGGTGAGTCTAACGGGAGGTGACGAAGCCACAGCGCTAAATTACGTCACCAAAGTTTATAAAAACACTCCTATTCTGACAAAAGATGCTCGTGAAGCTAGCGATTTATTTTTCCAAAAAGGTCAGGGTGATGTCTTAATCAACTACGAGAATGAGGTAATTTTAGCAGGAAAAAATGGGACTAAACTACCTTATGTTGTACCCCAAGTTAATATTTCCATTGATAATCCTGTAGCCGTAGTTGATAAAAACGTTGATAAGCACGGTACAAGAGAAGTTGCACAAGCATTTGTTGATTTCCTTTACTCGACAGAAGCTCAACGGGAATTTGCAAAATTACAATATCGTCCTGTTAACCCCAGCGTTACCCAAGAAGTAGCATCACAACATCCCCCAATTAAAACTTTATTCACATCTCAAGATTTAGGTGGCTGGGATATTATCCAGAAAAAGTTTTTTGGAGATGGGGCAATTTTTGACAAAGTGCAAGCTGCGAATAAAGCATGATATCTATTTTTTCATGCAGCATTCTCTACTTGCAGATAGCCAAGCATAAGCAATTCGTAGTCATTTTATCTCAATTGATAATTTATGAGCTTTCGTAGCCGATTTAAGCATAGCCTTTTCCTGACATTTTTAATGATTATTGCCAGCAGTATCACTGCTTGTAGCAGTAATGAGGAAAAGAAAAGTCAGGTTAGTATTGATGGTGCAGCTGTAGGTTTTCCTATTTCTTTAGCAGTTGCAGAAGAATACGGTAAAGTCAAACCTGAAGCTAAAGTAAGCGTTGCCTCAAGTGGTACTGGTGGTGGTTTCAGTAAATTTTGTAATGGCGATCTTGATATAGCTGGTGCTTCTCGCACCATTAGAGATGAAGAAATCAAAAAATGTCAAAGTAAGAATATTAAATTTGTTGAGTTGCCTATAGCTTTAGATGGTATCGCCGTGATTGCCAACCGCCAAAATAACTTTGCCAAATGTCTAACTATTAAGGAACTGGGTAAGATTTGGGGCGGCAAATCAGACGGCAAAATATTGAGATGGAATCAAGTTAATCCCAAGTTTCCTAATCAAAAGCTGAAGCTGTATGCTCCATCTTCTGATACAGGAACATTCGATTATATGACTCAAGCTGTGACTGGCAAAGCTAAGAATGGGCGTACAGACTACACTGCCACTCAGAATCAAAACCTTCTCGTCCAAGGAGTGTCAGGTGATGTATCAGCTTTGGGTTATGTAGGGATATCTTACTACATTCAAAATCAAGATAAACTCAATCTAGTTGCTGTAGAAAGTCTGACAGGAAAGTGTGAAAAACCAGTTCCGGTAGATAATGTGATCAAAAATATCTACACACCTTTGTCTCGTCCTCTGTTTATCTATGTCAGTAGAAAATCCTTAGATACTAAGCCAGCAGTAAAAGAATTTGTAGATTTTTATCTAGAAAATTCTTGGAAGTGGGTAGATAGCGTTGGTTATGTAGCATTACCTGATGAAGCTTACCTCAAAGTCAAACAAAAATTTGCTACTGGTGAAACTGGGACAAAGTTTAAAAAAGCAAAACCAGGTGAACCGATCACAAACTTCATTTAAATAAAGTCCTAGTCATTGTAGTCTGAGTGTAGTTAAAACTTAACTGTTTATGCAAAATACCAATTCTCAAGACGAGCCTTATCTACTATCCAGACAGTCACTGGATAAAAATCCATCTGAAGATATCTCAGAAAAGATTGTTGCAGCAGTTTTATTTGCTTGTGCTTTAGTTTCAGTTTTAACTACCTTTGGTATTGTTGTAATTATCTTTCAGGAGACATTCGGTTTTTTCCAAGAAGTTTCCTTTGCCCAATTTTTTCTTGATACTAAATGGACGCCTTTATTTGCTAATAGACATTTTGGTGTTTGGCCATTGATTAATGGCACTTTCTTGACTACAGCTATTGCTATGGCAGTTGCTATTCCTTTGGGTTTATCTTCTGCTATTTATTTGAGTGAATATGCTGAACCCAAAGTGGCTGCAATTTTACGTCCAGCAGTAGAACTTTTAGCGGGAATACCCACAGTAGTATATGGTTACTTTGCGCTGTTGTTCCTTACACCATTGCTGCGGAATTTTATCCCTCTGGAAATATTCAACGCTTTGAGTGCGGGGTTAATGATGGGGGTAATGATTACTCCTACTGTTGGTTCTATCAGCTTAGATGCTATCCGAGCAGTTCCACGTTCTTTGCGAGAAGGAGCTTATGCTTTAGGTATCACTAAACTGGAAACCATTTTTAAAGTAGTTCTACCAGCCGCGCTTTCTGGAATCATAGCCTCGATTATTTTGGGTATTTCTCGAGCTGTGGGTGAAACAATGACTGTACTCATCGCTGCCGGACAACAACCAAGACTAACTGTTAATTTTGCCGAATCAATAGAAACAATGACAGCTTACATGGCACAAATTTCTGGTGGAGATAGTCCACGTGGTAGTCTCAATTTCAAGACATTATATGCTGTAGGCGCTGTTCTGTTTCTACTTACCCTTGCTTTGAATATTGTTAGTTACTGGATTGCTAATCGCTTTAAAGAAAAATACGACTAAACTAAATAGATATGGCTACAAGTTATCAACAAGATGATTCTCTAGATTCTGCGGCAGAATTTACCGATAATGTTGAAAGTAGGGAGACATTAGGTAAAGTATTTGAAGTACTTTTTTTGTTAGGATTGCTGATTGGTTTATTTATCCTAGCTTTGCTACTTTTTGATATTTTTCGAGACGGATTAGGCAGATTTTTATCACCCGGCTTTCTTACGGAAACTCCTTCTCGTTTTCCCGATCAAGGTGGTATTCGTCCTGCGATTATCAGCAGTGTTCTTTTAGGATCTGTTGTGATTTTAGTGACTGTCCCAATAGGTGTAGGAGCAGCTTTATATCTAGAAGAGTATGCACCTAAAGCTTGGTGGACAGCGATTATTGAGATTAATATCAGTAATCTTGCAGGTGTGCCTTCTATCGTCTATGGATTGCTGGGTTTAGGGGTTTTCAATTATTTGCTTGGATTTGGCCCCGCTTTGATTTCCGGTGCATTGACTTTATCTTTGTTGTCTTTACCAGTAATTATTGTGACAGCTAGAGAAGCAATTCGCGCTGTCCCAGATTCCTTGAGAAATGCTTCTTACGGATTAGGTGTCACAAAATGGCGAACTATCAGCAATCATGTCATACCCTATGCTATTCCCGGTATTCTAACGGGGGTGATTATCTCTATATCCCGCGCTATTGGTGATGCAGCATCTCTGATTGTTGTAGGTGCTGTGGGTTTTCTCACCTTTAACCCTGGTTTGTTTCAGAGATTTATGGCATTACCTATTCAAATTTACAGTTACATAACTCGTCCTGAACCGGGTTTTGCTAGTGCAGCAGCAGCGACAATTATTGCGTTGTTAATCTTGATTTTAGTTTTAAATGGTGTAGCAATTTATATTCGACAACGCTTCTCAATAAGTTAGGTAATTAAATATCTAATTCGATAAATTCACGGATATTAGGAGAACAGCCAAATGACTTATAGCAATAGTAAAAGTAAATCAGATAGTGCCACAATCGACCAAGACAAGGGTGTATTCAATGTTGAAGGTGTGAAGGTCTACTATGGGGGATTTCTGGCCCTTTTAGATGTCTACCTAAAGATTCCTGAAAAACAAATTATTGCTTTTATTGGGCCTTCAGGATGTGGTAAAAGTACCTTACTGCGTTGCTTCAACCGGATGAATGATTTAATCCCTGGGGCTAAGGTTGAGGGTAGACTGAATTATCGCGATCGCAACATTTACGATCCGAAGATAAACTCTGTAAAATTACGCCGCCAAGTCGGAATGGTTTTTCAAAGACCGAATCCTTTTCCCAAGTCAATCTACGAAAATATTTCCTTTGGGCCGCGGGCTAACGGTTACAAAGGTAACATTGATGAATTGGTGGAAGATTCTCTCAGACGCGCTGCTATCTGGGATGAAGTCAAAGATAAACTTAAAGAGAAGGGAACTGCATTATCTGGCGGACAACAACAACGGCTTTGCATAGCAAGAGCGATCGCGATGAAGCCAGATGTATTATTGATGGATGAACCATGTTCTGCTCTTGACCCAATTTCTAGCCGCCAAGTCGAAGAACTCTGCTTAGAACTCAAGCAACAATACACTATCATTATGGTGACACACAATATGCAGCAAGCTTCCAGAGTGGCAGATTTCACGGCTTTCTTCAATACAGAAATTGATGAGCATGGTAAACGTCGTGGCAAATTAGTTGAGTTTAATCCTACAGCGCAAATGTTCAGTTCTCCTCAAACCAAAGAAGCTGAAGATTATATCAGTGGACGCTTCGGTTAAGAGACATCACAGTTGAAGGGGAAAGGTAAAAGCCAAGTTCAGTTATGAGCGACTATTATTCCTTTGTCCTTTAATTTAAATTTAGTCAACTAAATAGACATCTCCGGAAATTAATTATGCGTTCACCAAAACCCTTGTAGAGACACGAAATTTTGCGTCTCTATATTCTTTTCCGGAAATGTCTAATGTCCCCTTAAAAAATCTTTCGTCTACTGAAATTAAAATATAAGCTTGTCATTGCGGCAAACAGTTTCTTTAAGTCATATTTTGTTTACGAATTAGCTCTTATTGAGCCAATAACTTAATTTGCTATAGTGTCAAGCAATCGCAGTAAGATAATTGAGAATTAATAGCATTAGTTTTCCAACATCTACCAATTATGACTATCACCCTGACGATGAAAGAGGAGTGGGAACTGTGGGACGAAGCTGCAATAAACAGCCTGCAAAACCCAGAGCCTAATGAATTTATTTGTCAAATGCCAAGACTTCTCGGCAAGGGCTATGTGCGAGATATTGAAGTGTATCCCAATCTCTGCCTTTCAATTAGGGACTATGAATATCACGATGATGTATTGCTGAAAATTCCTGAATGGGATCATTCACTGCAATTTTGTGTCTGGCTTTTAGGAAATGCCACAGACGATACACTCATTTCTGGTGCTGGCGTTCAACGCCAATTTACTTTGGAGACTCCGAAATCTCAACGGATTGTGAGCGTTGAGATTCATATGCCACCTGAGCTATTGGGAACTTTTTTCCCAACAGTGGACGGCGAAATTCCTTTTGAGTTCAGGCAACTAGCAAAGGGTGATGATTGGCAGACAATGCTACACCCCAAAATGACTACTGCTATCAACTGTGTGGCACAGCAAATCATTAATTGTCCCTATCAAGGAATCAGCAAGCGGATGTTTTTGCAGGCGAGAGTGCTAGAACTAATGAGGTTGCAATTAACTCCCCTCTTGGCAGAGCAAGGGAGACTGCAACAGCCGCCACGATTAAAGGCACAAACTATCGCCCAGATTCATTATGCCAGGGAAATTTTACTCTCCCGTTTGGAGAATCCGCCATCGATACTGGAATTATCGCAGTTGGTGGGAGTAAGCGATCGCACCCTCCAACGTGGATTTCAGGAACTGTTTGGCAAAACAGCATTTAGCTACCTGACAGAAAAACGTATGGAATGGGCAGAGCAGTTATTGCGTCAGGGAAACATGACTATTGCTGAGGTTGGTAACCGCATTGGCTATTCTAACCTGGGACACTTTGTGGCTGCTTTCAAGCGCAGATTTGGGATTACACCGAGTCAAAGTTTAATGGGGAAAAAGTCGGTTTTGGCTCAAATATTGAGCGGGTTGAAGTACTTAAAGGACCCGCTTCGGTTCTATTCGGTCAAGGCGGACTCGGCGGCAAGGTCAACTTAGTAACGAAGCAACCATTGCGCGATCCTTTCTACTTCGTAGAAACTTCTGTTGGTAGCTACAATTCCTATAGCGGTGCAATTGATTTATCCGGTTCATTGAATGACAGTAAAACGGTGTTGTATCGCCTGAATGCTTCTGCTGAAACAAACGAAAGCTTTATTGATTTCTATGACCAACAGCAATATCTAATTGCACCTACTTTAAGCTGGCAAATTAGTGACAGAACAAAGCTGACTCTAGAAGCAAGCTATTCCCTTGCAGAGGGACCCTATGATTTTGGGATACCAGCACAGGGAAGCGTACTGCCTAACCCCAATGGCAAAATTCCTCGTAATCGTTTTGTGAGTGAGCCTAATCTTAATGACACCTCTAATGGTGCATTTCGGATTGGCTATAATTTTGAACATCGCTTTAGTGATAACTGGCAAGCGCGGAGCGTTTTTCAGACTTCTTTGTTTCGCCTAAAACGAAATACTGTGTTTTCTTTCGGATTACAAGATGATTTGCTTACCTTGGAAAGAGGCGTTGAGAATTTTGACTACGATGAAAATGCTTATAATCTAGACAATTATGTGGTCGCTAAATTGACAACAGGTAGTATCAAGCATGAGCTAGTCGCTGGATTTAACCTGAGCAAAACTGATACTAATTCCAAAGCTCTTTTTAATGACACGACTCCTCTCAATGTTTTCAATCCCGTGTATAGAACTGCTACAGAAGCTAGTCTTCCAGATTTTGATATCAAAAATACGGCGCAACAATTAGGTTTTTACCTTCAGGATCAAATTACCCTAGCAGAAAACTTCAAACTACTTTTGGGTGGACGCTTTGATATTGCCAATCAAGAGTTTCAGGATTTATTGAACCAGACAACCGACTTTAAGCAAACAGAAGCTTTTAGCCCTCGTGTTGGCATTGTTTACCAACCTATTCAACCGATCTCACTCTACGCCAGCTATAGCCGTTCATTCAATCAAGCGACATCTGCATTCGGTGCCGCCCTACCTGAACCGGAGCGAGGAACGCAGTATGAAATCGGGGTTAAAGCAGATTTGACTGACCGATTAGCTACAACCTTGGCATTTTATGATTTGACTCGCACCAATCTCTCAGCCGAAGATCCAAATAATCCACAACGAACTATTCAAATTGGGGAACAGCGCAGTCGTGGGATTGAGTTTGATATATCTGGCGAAATCTTGCCAGGGTGGAACATCATTGCTGGTTATGCTTACACTGATGCAGAAATCACAAGAGACAATCCATCGACAGTGGGTAATCAACTGAATAATGTGCCGAGACATGCGCTCAATCTATGGACAACTTACGAAATTCAATCCGGCAGTTTAAAAGGATTAGGCTTCGGTTTAGGAGCTTTTTACTATGGAGCTCGGCAAGCTGACTTAGCCAATACGGTTGAGTTACCTAGTTATGTACGCACAGATGCAGCTATTTATTATAAGCGGGACAATTACCGGGCTGCGATCAATATCAAGAATTTGTTCGACACTGATTATTTTGTCTCTGCACAAAACGTGAATCGGATTATACCTGGCGATCCCCTGACAATACAGGGCACAATTTCTTGGCAGTTTTGAGCAAACCCCCTGGGCATCCTACGCTTCTATCCGTCAGTCAAAGTAATTCTGGAAAATATGCTGAGGCTTGATAGTACTTAACTAAAGTAAAATTTTAGTTAAGTATTTATACGGTGTATAATGTTTAAGCCTCTGTCATTTGCCTTAATTGCAATTACCGTTCTCACAGCATCCATTAATAACCCCAGTCCCACCTTGGCTGGAACATGTGCGTCTAAATGTGGTTCGCGTCTAATTCAGTTTACACCTGGGCAACACATTCGAGTTGAAGTTATAAATAGCACACCCAACTTGATTAAAATCCAAAAACCCTCTGGGACTGACGCAATTTCCTTGAGTCTAGGACAGAAATTAAGTTTAGAACAAATAGAGGGTACAGAACCAAATACATCTCTAATATTTTGGAGCGAAACGGGTTTATCACTACAAGCAATTGTCTCGAAACCTAACTTTGGTACATTGCGGCTGGAACTGCGTCCGACTTTGCGCTCTCTGGGCGATCGCTCGTTGTATATTATGGATGATGGTAAGATAAACGTGTTTTAGATAGCAAATTAATGTTATTAGTTATGAGTTAAGAAACAACTTTCAATTCAACACTCATAACTGAAAACTCCTAACTTTTATTGTGCTAGACCGAGCTGTATCTGAAGTATCAAAGCCTCACAGGCGCTTACCTAATCAGCGCTGGCAAATTTATCAGCAAAAACCAGAATTTGCTCAAAATCTGGCGGTTTTGACAAATATTTCCCCGATTGTCAGCCAGTTGTTGATTAATCGGGGTATGGAAACACCAGAACAGATACAAGCATTTTTAAATCCAGAGTCTTTAGTTTTGCCTTCGCCGTTGGAAGATTTCCCAGATTTGGCGATTAGTTTGGAGTTGTTGCAAAATGCGATCGCTTCTCAAACAAAAATTGCTATTTGTGGTGACTACGATGCTGATGGGATGACCAGCACTGCTTTACTTTTGCGTAGTCTCCGCACTTTAGGCGCACAAGTAGATTATGCTATCCCTAGCCGGATGCACGAAGGCTACGGTATTAATAAACGCATAGTTGAAGAATTTCATAGCGAAGGTGTGGGATTAATTCTGACTGTAGATAATGGCATCTCTGCATTTGAACCAGTTGCTAGAGCTAGAGAACTTGGTCTTGTGGTTATTATCACCGACCACCACGATCTACCCCAAAAATTACCACCAGCTAACGCTATCCTCAACCCCAAACTAATAGCTGAATCCTCGCCTTATCGGGGTGTTGCTGGTGTTGGTGTTGCCTACATCTTGGCAGTTTCTCTAGCACAACAGCTAGGCCAGACTAAGGGCTTGATCCAGCCGATGCTAGCCCTATTTACACTGGGAACGATCGCAGATTTAGCCCCCTTAACTGGCGTAAATCGCCGCTGGGTGAAACGCGGTTTACAGCATTTACCCAAATCCCATTTACCTGGAGTGCAGGCGTTGATTCAGGTAGGCGGCGTCCAGGCGAGGGGAGATGAGAAAGCAGGGGAAGCAGGGGAGCAGGGGAGCAGGGGAGCAGAGGAGAAAATTCCTAATCCAAAATCCAAAATTCAAAATCCAAAATCCCTAAAGCCTGAAGATATCGGGTTTCGCCTGGGGCCGCGAATTAATGCTATTGGTCGGATTGGTAATCCTCAGACTGTGATTGAATTGCTGACTACAGATGATATGGGAGTGGCGCTGGAAAAAGCAATGCAGTGCGAACAAATTAACGCCTCTCGCCAGCTAATGTGTGAGCAAATCGAACAAGAAGCGATCGCTTATGTAGAGACAGAATTTGTTGCTTCTTTACAAGATGACCGTGTATTAGTTATTGTTCAACCTAATTGGCATCACGGTGTTATTGGCATCGTCGCCTCCCGCTTGGTAGAACGCTACGGTGTTCCCGTGTTTATCGGGACTTATGAAGATGAGGGACATATACGCGGTTCAGCACGCTCAATTCCAGAGTTTCATGTATTTGAAGCTTTGGAATATTGTCACGATTTACTAGGGAAATTTGGTGGACACAAAGCAGCTGGGGGATTTTCTCTACCAGCAGAGAATTTACAGATGTTGCGATCGCGTTTGATTGAGTTTGCTAACCAGTGTCTTGAACCCCAACATCTCAAGCCTCTGCTCAAAATTGATGCAGAAGTCAACCTCAATCATCTCAATCAGCAGCTTTATCAACAGCTTAATGCTCTACATCCCTGTGGTATGGACAATCCCGATCCAGTTTTCTGGACACCTAATGTCCAAGTGGTTGAGCAAAAAATTGTTGGCAAGGGTCACATCAAACTCACAATTGCTCAAACTGTTGATAATCAGGAGTATAAAATTAAAGCGATCGCTTGGCGTTGGGGCGACTATTTCCATCTACCATCGCGAGTGGATATCGCTTATAAACTGCGAGAAAATTACTTTAACGGTAACACTAGCATTGAGCTAGAGTTAATCGGTGTCAGACTGCCAATTCAGATTCAACAATTTTTTGCTTCACCACCTATCCAGTCAAGCATCACATTTGAGTACAACCAGCGACAATATACTTGTGGTTTCTATAAAAATGGTATTAAAGCAGAATTAAGAATTAGAAATTCTGAAGGCAAAGTCTTAGCCATCCAGCCAGGACATATAATTGGTTTGGTGGGCACTAATCGTCAAAATGCTAAAGAAGTTGATATTTCTCAACCACAGTATGACAATATTATCCAAGCTGCCCTTCAGTCATTATCAGTATTGAGTGCTGAGTTATGAGTTTTAAATTCCAAAATTTTCTTTTACTCAGCACTCAACACTCAATACTCTTATAGGTTGCCGTTGCGAAATGCTAGCACAAATATTACTGCTGGCCCAGCAATCACGATTAGCGCCACGGACAGCAATTGGAAAATAACTTCCCAATTGATACTGGTAAAAGCGTTAAACAATCCAGATAAAGCGTCAAACATTTTTCCTTTTCTCCTCTCAATTGTCTTAAAAAATTCAATAACTTAATTACAAAACCCGCAATATTATCATATCTGGCTATGGACTGTTAGATTTAATTTACTTAACAAAATTATAAGAAAAGATATAAAAACGTAAAATAGGGGGATTGGGAATGGGGCATTGGGCATTGGGAAGAGACAAGGTAGATAAAAAAGAGGGGGGAGATAAGGGAGAGATTTATTCAATAATTCCCCCTGCTCCCCCTGCTCCCCCTGCTCCCTGCTCCCCTGCTCCCCCACTCCCTGCTCCCCACTCCCTAATCCCTAATTCAAAATGTCAACTTGGCAATGTGTAAAGCAATGTGGAGCCTGCTGTAATCTCGATCCAGCAGAGCGTCCAGACTTGGAAGAGTATCTCTCACCACCAGAACTAGAACTCTACCTCAGCATGGTAGGCGAAGGGGGATGGTGCGTTAATTTCGACCATACCACGCGAGAATGTCGCATCTACCCCAATCGTCCGCGCTTCTGCCGTGTGGAATCAGAAGTATTTCAAGATATGTATGGGGTTGAACCAAAAGAAGTCAACGATTTTGCTATTGACTGCTGTCGCCAGCAAATAGAAGGAGTTTATGGCGATCGCAGTTTAGAAATACTACGCTTCAACAAAGCTGTTGGCCTTTGACACCCAACCTGCTTTTTTTGTGTAAGGTTGCAATTTATGACAAAAATCTGAGAAAATGATAGAAATATGAAAACACCCCAGCAACCAAAACTACTGCTTGTGAAACTTGATTCTGCACCTTTGGAGATTTCTGGCATATCTCACACTGAGATCGAGCTAGAACTACAAGACAGCAATGATTTTAACTTAACTCCTGCGATCGCTCCCTTGGTTGAGCCTGTAATTGCCGATAGTTCTCAAAAGCAGCAATCAGCGCTAGTAGTTTTTGGTACGACTTTTGTAACCATTTTTTTAGCAGAAATTGGAGATAAGACTCAGCTATCCACTCTGTTAATGAGCGCACAATCTCATTCGCCGTGGGTGGTATTTATCGGCTCGGCGGCGGCGCTAATAACCACCAGCTTATTAGGCGTACTTTTAGGTAGTTGGATAGCCAACCGACTCAGCCCGAAAACTGTAGAAAAATCAGCCGGCGTGATGTTGTTAGTGATTTCCCTAATGCTGTTTTGGGATGTATTACAAGGTTAGTTAGAAGTTAGAAGTTAGAAGTTACTAGTTAAGAATTAGGAATTAGAAGTTAGTAGTTATTCTCCCTCATCTCCCCCACTCCCCACTCCCCCATAAATAATATGGATTGGCATCTATTAGGACTGAGCTTTATTACGGTTTTTTTATCAGAATTGGGTGACAAAAGTCAGCTAGCGGCGATCGCACTTTCAGGACGTTCTAATTCTCCACGTGCAGTATTTTTTGGTGCAGCAGGCGCATTGCTGTTGACAAGCCTGTTGGGATCGTTAGCAGGGGGCGCAGTAGCCGAATTATTACCTACACGCGTGTTAAAAGCGATCGCGGCTTTAGGATTTGCCATTCTTGCTGCACGCCTGCTGTTATTTAACAATGAACCATCAGCAGATTCTGAACAAACACCTTAGAGAAAAATTCAGAATTCAGAATCCAGGAATCAAAATTATTCTTCGTGGGCGATTGGAACGCGCCAAGGTTTTCAACCAGTCTCACTCAGCCGGACTTGAATTAATACTGAATTCTGACTCCTGAATTCTGAATTCTTCTTTACAAACCTTCCCAAGCAGTTCCTTTGTAGCCGTATTGAAAAATTTCTGGATGCAAAATTTCTGCCAAAATTTCTAGAGAATCTACCAGTCGCGGCCCTGGACGATTGAAGTAAGAATTGCCATCAGTAATGTAGACTCTACCAGCTTCGGTAGCGTGTAGTTTTTCCCACTCTGGACGTTGAGTTAATAACTTGGCTTCTTGGCGAGTGCGATTTAAATCAAAGCCACAAGGCATAAAAACAATTACATCTGGATTCGTTGTTAATAGTGTTTCCCACGGCAAGATCGGAGAAGGCTGACCTGTAGCGCAAAATAGAGACTGTCCTCCGGCTAAGTTAACTAATTCAGGAATCCAATTAGCGGCAACCATCAAAGGATCAGTCCACTCGATACAGGCGACAGTAGGTAGTTCATCTAAAGAAAGCCCTTGGATTTTTTGCTGACAAATTTTGACGCGAGCTTCTAAATTTTCTAAGACTTTTACCGAGTCTACGCCAAAGGTGTTGCCTACTCGCTCAATGTCAGCCCAAACATCCTGGAGAATATTGGGTTGTAAAGAAATAATCTGAGGTTTACTGTGAATAAGTGTAGCAACTGCCTTTTCAACATCATGTAAGCTAACAGCACAAACGTCGCACTGGTCTTGAGTGAGAATGTGGGTAGGCTGCAATTGCTCTAAAACATCTGTTTTGATTTCATAAATACTCAAAGCAGATTGCAATAAATTGTTCACTTCGTCGTGAATTTGGCTGCTGGGGGCATCACTGTTTAAACGTGCTTGGGTACAAATGGGGCGATTGAGGATTTCTGGAGGGTAATCGCATTCGTGCGATCGCCCCACAATAGCATTAACCAACCCTAGTGTCGCTAAAATCTCTGTTCCACCGGGAATCAGGGAAACAATTCTTACATCACTATCTGTCATCACTTCACCTCCGCAAAAGCTGCCGTTACCTTAAGTTTGGCAGAATTTGAGTCATTAGGTATCTTTCTCTAGGAGAATCAAGGGTATTTTGCTAGTCAGTACTAAGCAAGAAATTCAACTGGAGATTGGATATTGGGGAGAGTCTTTACCACTCCCCAATCCTAAGTTAAAAATACTATACTACTTATACTATTTAATAGTAGGATTCCTTAATAGTAAAATTACTTGAAATGGTAATTATCCCCTGGCAAAAATCACTGGTATGAAGTAATAGAAGTAATCAGCAAAATCTAGCTTAGAACTCATTAGCCAGAATCATAAAATTTAATTAGAAAAATTATACTTTCCGGTTATGAAAAACCATACCAAGTAATTGTAGTTATACAAAGACAGTTCTACTTTCTTCGTAGAACTACAAGTCCAAATTATTTCTTCTTGAGGGCAAGTAATGCAAGTGGTGTCAGCTAGAGATATTACAGAGCACAACCAGGCCCAAGAGGCTTTACGAACCAGAGAAAATAGTCGGCGAAAACAAAGCCAGACGCTGGTGCAACTGGCAAGAAGCAAGACATTTCAGCAAGGTAATCTCAATGCGGTGTTGAGAGAAATCACAGAAACTGCTGCTCAGACGCTGTTAGTAGAGCGAGTTGGGGTATGGTTATATAATGAAGAACGTTCAAAAATTGAATGCATCAATTTATATGATGTCAGGACTAAGGAGCATACCTTTGGTAACTCGCTTTTAAAGACAAATTTTCCTGCTTATTTTCAGGCTTTAGAAGAGGAACGTACCATTGCCGCAGATGATGCCAGAAACGACACCAGAACCCAAGAATTATCCGAGCCTTATCTTTCAGTTTTGGGCATCACATCTATACTAGATGCACCAATTTGGCTAGAGGGTCATTTGGTAGGCGTAGTGTGTCACGAACACATTGGCGAAGGTCGCCAATGGACTTTAGAAGAAGAGAGTTTTGCTGGCTCAATTGCAGATTTTGTGACGCTGGCTATAGAAGCGAGCGAGCGAAACGTCGTACAGGAAGCACTGCGACAGAGTGAGGCACAATTTCGGGCGATTTTTGAGCGTTCCTCTATCGGCATTGGACTTATAGATATGAAAGGGCAGATAGTCGATACTAATCTGGCACTGTGCGAGATTTTAGGATACAGCCGAGAAGAGTTATACGGCAAGTGCTTTACAGATTACATTTCCATAGAAAGGAAGGATTTAAAACTTTACAAACAACTGATGTCAGGAATTCGCACAGACTTAAAGAGAACTTCCAGGGACGGTTTACAACCCTCCAAACATCAGGAACAACTTGCCGAAAGACATCGTATTGAGATAGAAAGACGCTGCCTGCATCAAAATGGTAACTTAGTTTGGACTCATATCTCTGTTTCTGTTATACCAGGCAGCAATGGTGAACCTGAGTTTTTTCTAGCGATGATTGAGGATATTACTGAACGTAAGCAAACAGAGTTGAAACTACGTGCCTCTCAAGAAGCAGCAGAAGCTGCCAGTCGAGCAAAAAGTGAATTTTTAGCAACCATGAGCCATGAGTTGCGGACGCCTCTGAATGCGATTATGGGTTTGTCACAGTTACTGCAAGAAGAAATAGTTGGCTCTCTGAATGAAAAGCAGAACGAATATGTAAGTTGTATATATAGTAGTGGCGAACATCTGCTGGCAGTGATTAACGATATCCTTGACTTATCTAAGGTAGAAGCAGGTAAAGAGGAACTGTTACTATCATCTTTGTCGGTGGCAGATATATGTAATTATGCCATCTGGACAGTGCGCGATCGCGCCTCAGAAAAGGGATTGCAACTCACACATAAAATTGACCCAAAAGCAGATATTTGTATTGCTGATGAGCGGCGCATCAAGCAAATGCTACTCAACCTGCTCACCAATGCGATTAAATTCACCCCAGCAGGTGAAGTATCGCTGGTAGTCAAAAAAGTGCCACAAGGGATAACGTTTACAGTTTCAGATACTGGCATTGGTATAGATTCAAGTCAGTTTCAATTTCTATTTGAACCGTTTAAACAGCTTGATAGTCGGTTAAATCGGCAGTATGAAGGCACTGGTTTGGGTTTAGTCTTGACACGTAAATTAGCGCGTTTACATGGTGGAGATGTTACCTTTACATCAACTTTAGGAAAAGGCAGTCAGTTCACTGTGTTTCTACCAAAGCCAGAGCATCCGGTAAATGAGGAAGATGAAGAAAATGAGACAAATGAGATAGATGAGACTGAAGAGGAAGCAAAGTTCTCATCTTCTCCAGTCATCTCCACAAAAAAAACTATTTTGCTTGTAGAAGAAGAGGAAAACACAGCAACAGTGTTGCAAGATTATCTCCACACAACTGGCTACCAAGTCAAGTGGATAGATAATGCTAACGACTTTTTGAAACAGGTAGAAAGCTTCCAACCAGATTTAGTTTTTTTTGATTTCCAGTTAGTAAAAGATGTTCATATCTGGAATTTGCTGAATATCCTTAGACAAGAGCCTTATCGGAAACATTTACCAATTGTAATGATGACCTTTAGCGAACCTTTAGAGGAGGAAATTGCCACGCTACCAGGTAGTCTTAATGACTACCTAGTTAAGCCAATTCGGATAGTCCAGCTAGAGTCAATCCTGATGAAATACTTGAGTTAATTGCTTATAAAAATACTTTTTTGTACAAACAATTCGTGGAAAAATTTACGATATACTTTTACTTTGACTATGTAAATATTTTCTCATTTTCACATGGATAATACTAGCTTCTTCAAATATTTCTCCTTCTTCTACAAAATCGAGTTTTTTATATAAATTTTTCACATATTCTTGAGCATGAATTACGACTTCTGGAATATTTTGGTTAGCTATCACCTGTAGGGCATTTTCCATAATTTTCTTACCAATACCCTGCCCTCTAACTGTCGATAAAACGGCTAACCTTTCTATTTTGGCAGTTTTATCATTTAAATATCTGATTCTGGCTGTACCCACAGCTTCCAGATTTAAATAAGCAATTAGATGATCGGATATTTCATCTTTGCCATCAAATTCTAAAGCAGGATCTACCCCTTGTTCTTCTTGAAAAACTGATTTTCTAATTGCTTGAATTGCCGGAAAATCTTCAGCTAATTCAGCAACTTTTATAACTAAATTACTCATTAAACTCTCTTTGATATTACTACCTATTGTAGTTTAATGTGAGTTTGATGCACCTCTTCCTGCTTTGGTAAAATCAGGGAGAGGTGTTTTAATTTGGCTAATTAGACGGACACTATATCAGCCGTGGAATTCACGTTAGTTTAATCTGCTCCTTCAATTGGTGCAAAACCTTGACGCTGAATATTTTCTGTCACTGCGCGTGGTTCTAAAAATTGCAGTAAGTAATCAGGGCCGCCTGCTTTAGAACCTACTCCAGAAAGTTTGAATCCACCAAAGGGTTGCCGTCCAACGATCGCTCCGGTAATATTGCGATTGATGTACAAATTCCCGACTTCAAACTCTGTCTGCGCTTGCTGAATATGCGAAGGCGTTCTAGAATAAAGTCCGCCAGTCAAGGCGTAGTTTGTACCGTTGGCGACTGCTAACGCTTCCTGGAAATCTTTCACCCGAATTATCGCCAGCACAGGGCCAAAAATTTCTTGCTGTGAAATTACCGCATTTGGTGATACTTCACTAAAAATAACTGGCCCGATAAAATATCCTTGTTCGGGTGCTGGTAATTCCAACGCCACTTCTGCTTCTGCCTTACCCTTCTCAATATACTCGCGGATGTGATCGCGGGCATTAGCATCAATTACCGGCCCAACTTGTGTACTCGGTAACTCTGCTTCCCCAATGTTCAAGGATTTTGTCGCTTCTACCAACCGTTGCACAAAGGCATCATAAATCGGTTGCAGCACAATCACCCTGGAGGCGGCAGAACATTTTTGGCCGCTATAACCAAATGCTGACTGCACTATCCCCACAACAGCTTGGTCTAAATCAGCACTTTCATCGACAATAATGGCATTCTTGCCACCCATTTCAGCAATCACCCGTTTCATGTGCTTTTGTGAGGGTTTCAAAATTGCCGCCTCTGCGTAAATTTTACAACCTACTTCCTGGGAACCCGTAAAAGCAATTACATGAGTATCTGGATGATTTACCAAATGAGCGCCAACTTGCGAACCCTTGCCAGGTACGTATTGAAATACACCTTTCGGAAAACCAGCATCTACCAAGATTTCTGTGAGTTTCGCTGCAATCACAGAAGATGTTTCCGCAGGTTTGAGGAGAGTGCAATTCCCCGAAACCAAAGCTGCAACAGTCATTCCACAAGCGATCGCTAGCGGAAAATTCCAGGGAGAAATTACTATAGCAATACCCCGTGGCTGGTAAATATAACGATTAGTTTCACCAGGTATGTCATAATCGACACCTTTATCTAACCGTTCTATCTCATCAGCGTAGTAACGACAAAAGTCTATCGCTTCCGAAACCTCTCCATCAGCTTCCTTAACTGGTTTCCCAACTTCCAAAACTATCCAAACAGAAAGTTCAGCGCGGCGGAGTTCCAGCAAATCACCCGCTTTCCGCAAAATATCAGCGCGTTGTTTAGCTGGTGTTTTCTTCCACCCAGGAAACGCTGCTTTCGCAGCTTGCATCGCCTGTTCTGCTTGTTCAACGCTAATCAACCCAACTTTACCAATTACCTCACTGAACTTAGAAGGATTGAGAGAATCAACAAATTCCGGTGGATTAACATATTCTCCATTAATTAGCGGTAAATAAGTTTTACCAAGTTGTTGGCGAACGCTTTGGAAAGCTTGCGCGGCTTTCATTCTCACCTCTTCCTGGGCGTAATCGGTATCAGCAGCACCGAGGAAATCAGAGTGAGGAGTTAAAGAGTTCTTCTCCTCTTTGACAATCGGCGGCGCTAATAATTCCTCAATTGGACGATTTTCGAGATTTTGCCGTAGAAAAGAACTATTAGCTGTATTTTCCAACAATCGCCGAATTAAATAGGCCATTCCAGGTAATAATTCACCGTAAGGACAGTAAACTCTGACTCGATAACCTTTATCAACCAACGCCTTGGCAACTTTATCACCCATACCGTAGAGGACTTGCAATTCAAAGCGACGGCGAGGGACATTTAAACTTTCAGCTATGGCAATGGCGCGAGAGTGCGATCGCACATTATGGCTACCAATAGCAGAATATACATATTGATGATTTTCTAGCAATAACTGAGTGATGGTTTCAAAGTTAGCATCAGTTGCGGCTTTGTCGTTGTAAACTGGCTGTAGCCAATGCTTCTGTGCTGCTTTGATCGTTTCCTGATCCCAATATGCGCCTTTTACCAAGCGAATTGTCAAGGGATAACCGCGCTGTTTTAACCAAGAAATTAGGTCTACAGTATCTTGTTCGCTATCACGCAGATATGCTTGAATTGTCATGCCAATATCTGTGCGTTGCCGAAACTCTTCTTCTAGTAGCAGTTTTTTCAAGATGCTGAGAGTTATATCCTTGTAGGCATACTGTTCCATGTCAAAATGGACAGCTGCACCTAATTCTTTAGCACGACGTAAGAGAATACGAATGCGATCGCTAACTTTATCCTCACTACCTTTAGCATCTAAAGGATCAAATTGCGAATAAAATGCGGTTAACTTCACAGAAACCTGAACTTTTGGGATTGCTTCGCCATCAGCCTCATCAATCGCCGGGATAGCTGCCCAATTCTTTGATGCTTCTACCAATTGTTGGATTAATTCTAGATAGCGTTCTAGATAAGACTGCGCTTCCGCTTCGGTAATTACGGCTTCACCCAGTAAGTCGATGGTGAAAGCCATTTTTTCTTTTCGCAGTCGTTCAACTGTTTTGATGACTTGTTTAATATTTTCCCCAGAAATATATTTATGGGCAAGAGTCTCAACTGCTGTCCCAACAGTTGTAGCAGCAACTTGTCCTGGCATAGAGTCAGGGTTAGCAAAGTTTAGCATTCCCTTCAAAGCTGCCGGTAATTCTACAGATTCATCGCCGAGATATTCTTGTAAATGTGAGGCAATTTCTGATTTGCTGTGCAAAGCAGGTAGCGTATCTATAAAGCGAAATAGTTGCACCCGCAACCCAGGATTACTCATCGCCCAAGCTAGTAATTTATCATCCCAGCGCATTTGATCCCGCAGGGAAGAAAAAAACGAACGGTTTTCCTGCGTTGCTGCTAGAAGTTGTTTAGCAATTTCTTGGGTTTTAGCTTCGTAGGTGCTTGTTTGTACTTGTAATACCACTGATAATAAACTCCGTTAATCAAGGCAAGGCTTTTTTTTACAAAGCCTGTGTCTTCTATTTTGGCGCTTTCATTTTAGCTGTCACCATAGTGGGAAGTGAGGGAGATGAGAGGACAAGGAGATAAACAAAACTCCTAACTCAGCACTCCTAACGCCCAATGCCCCATGCCCCATTCCCAATGCCCAATCCCCAATTCTATCACCTACAAGTGTTATTCTTTTGTTGATCTATTTCTAATTTGATTAGACAGATGTTGCAACACAAGAGATTAGCTCAGTCATACTAAGAGTGTGGATACTACGTTTATGCCTACAGAAAACCTCACGCATATTTTATTTTCTAACTGGCAACACATACTCCAACCCTTTGGCGTTGACCAGATAACGGCTGAGAAAGCCTTTAGTTGCTTGGTTGCAGCTTACTCTACCCCTGGTCGCTACTACCATACACTGAAACACATTGAGCACGTCCTCAGCACAATTCAGATTTTGCAAGGCTACACTAACAATCTAGCTGCGGTTCAACTATCTGCCTGGTTTCATGATGTAGTATATGACTCTCAAGCTCAAGATAATGAAGAACGAAGCGCAGACTATGCTTTTGAGTTGCTGAGTAATTTGGGTATTTCAGAAAGTACCATAACTACTGTCACCCGTCTGATTCTGAACACTAAAGACCACCAAACTGCGGTGAATGACTATGACAGCCAAGTCCTACTTGATGCAGATTTAGCGATTTTGGCTACTAATCCAGTTGATTATCAAGAATACGCCTATGCTATTCGTCAGGAATATGGCTGGATGGCAGAGGCAGATTATATCACAGGTCGGCGGCAGGTTTTAGAACGATTTGCACAGCGATCGCGTATCTATTTTACGCCTTTAATGTTAGAGTTCGCCGAAGCATCTGCGCGCAATAATATCCAGATAGAAATTCAGTCTTTAGATTAATGATACTGACCAAATAAGGCAAAAGTAAAAAGTTAAAAGGCAGAAGAAAGAAGATAGGACTAGTACACTGTGGCCTAAATAAACCACCCATTCTAAATCGCCAAAAACTTTACCCTATAAGCTTTTTGACTTTTGACTTTTGACTTTTGACTTTTGACTTCCGCCTTGCGGTACTAGCCCTTTCAAGGTGAACGTTTGTATTATGATAGGACTTACGCAAAAACCCTCTCAAACTCTCATTCCTCCCTGACTTCTACGTCCTCTGTGGTTCATTTTCCATTACCTGTGCGTAAGTCCTATATGAAATAAATGATATTTTAACGTGAGTTCGACAAAGCTCTCCCTGCCTTGAACTAAAGTTCAAATCTGTCCCTCTTCGAGTCGGAAAGGCACAGGTTTTGCGTAGTAAAACCTCTTAGAGGTCTTTTGATTTAACTAATTAGGCGGACATGATATGACCCGTCGAACTCACATTATAGTTAGCTTCCGTTAGGCAATTACAGTAATATTTGCACTAGTAAGCATTGTCTGATTCGAGAACTGGGCGATTTGAACTTGTGCAGCCTTACCAACCCCATCTGCGTCAAAGAATAGGTTACCCGTAGTTTGATTATAGATGAAGCGATCGCCTGCTGTTGTCGCACTAGTCCCAAGTCGGAACAAGCTGGCATTGAGCGTAGTATTCGGAGATTGAACCAATCCAAATTCTGCCTTGGAAATCAAGATAGTATCATCTCCAACAGTAAAATCAGCGATCGTATCATAGCCTCCAGTGCGGCTACCAGTCAGATCAAAGCTATCTCGCCCAGTTCCACCAGTCAATACATCTCGACCAACTGCACCAGCGAGTAAATCGTCACCTGCACCACCCAACAAGGTATCATTACCTGAGTTACCAAAGAGGCTATCATTGCCATCTTCTCCACTCAAGATGTTAGCGCCACTATTTCCCGTCAGGATATTATTAAGGCTGTTACCAGTACCATTGATTGCCCCGCTTCCAGCCAGGGTTAAGTTCTCCAGGTTATTTCCCAACACCCAAGTTATCGAAGACTTGACTAAATCTGTGCCTGCATTTAAGCCTTCAATAATCGAATCGTTCAGGTTATCTACGGTGTAAATGTCATTGCCGGCTCCACCCTCCAAGGTATTATTACCTACACCTCCATCCAAGATGTCATCGCCTGCACCACCTAACAAAGTATCATCACCAGAACCACCAATCAGGCTATCACTGCCATCTTCTCCTCTCAAAAAGTTAGCACCAGTATTTCCCGTCAGAATGTTATTCAGGCTGTTACCAGTACCATTGATTGCCCCGCTTCCAGTCAAGGTCAAATTCTCCAGGTTATCTGCCAACACCCAAGTTACCGAAGACTTAACTAAATCTGTGCCTGCATTTAAGCCTTCAATAATCGTATCGCTGAGGTTGTCTATGGTGTAAATGTCATTGCCAGCTCCACCATCAAGAGTGTCAGATCCTAAACCTCCATCAAAAGTGTCATCGCCGGCACCGCCCAACAAGGTGTCATCGCCTGCACCACCAATCAGACTATCATCGCCATCTTCTCCACTCAAGATGTTCGCGCCAGTATTTCCAGTCAGGATATTATTAAGGCTGTTGCCAGTACTATTGATTGCCTCGGTTCCAGTCAGGGTCAAGTTCTCCAGGTTATTTCCCAACACCCAACTCACCGAAGACTTAACTAAATCTGTGCCTGCATTTAAGCCTTCAGTAATCGTATCGCTGAGGTTGTCTACGGTGTAAATGTCATTGCCGGCTCCACCATCAAGACTGTCAGATCCTGCACCTCCATCCAAGGTATCATTGCCGGAACCCCCCAACAAGGTGTCATTGCCGTCATCACCAAAGAGGTTATCGTTGCCACTTTCTCCACTCAAGATGTTAGCGCCAGTATTTCCAATTAAGATATTATTAAGGCTATTACCAGTACCATCAATTGCTTCGGTTCCAATCAGGGTCAAATTCTCCAGGTTATTTCCCAACACCCAACTCACCGAAGAATTAACTAAATCTGTACCTGCATTGGCGGATTCAATAATAGTATCGCTGAGGTTGTCTACGGTGTAAATGTCATTGCCGGCTCCACCATCAAGACTATCAGCTCCTAAACCTCCATCTAAGGTGTCATTGCCGGAACCCCCCAACAAGGTGTCATTGCCGTCATCACCAAAAAGGTTATCGTTGCCATTTTCTCCACTCAAGGTGTTAGCAGCAGTATTTCCAATCAGGGTGTTATTAAGGCTGTTACCAGTACCATTAATTGCGTCGGTTCCACCCAGGACTAAGTTTTCCAGGTTATTTCCCAACACCCAACTCACAAAAGAACCAACTAAATCTGTGCCTGCATTGGTGGATTCAATTATAGTGTCGCCGATGCTGTCCACTATATAAGTGTCATTGCCGACTCCACCGATGAGACTGTCATCTCCAGTACCACCATCTAAGATATCATTGCCATCGCCGCCATTGAGGGTGTCGTTATCACCTAGTCCTTGGAGGGTATCATTGCTTTGCAATCCGGAGATAATATCCTTGTTCACCGTACCAATCAGGTTGTCTGGATTTGGAGTGCCATTAATTAAATTGATGATTGGATTATTGCTATTAGCCACTGTCAGCACAAAAATATCGTTGACAGTTGCTTTTCCATCACTGGCGATTACTTTGATGTTGAGGCTACCAAGGTTGTTATTGGTGGGAGTACCACTGAAGGTGGTGCCGTTGAAGGTCAACCAACTGGGAAGGGGGCTACCATCTCCCAAGGTGGCGCTGTAGGTGAGGCTATCGGCTACATCGGTATCGGTGAAGGTGTTTGCTGGCAGGGCGAAATTGAAGGCGGTATCTTTTGTCGCTGTTTGGTCAGCAATGGGGTTGGTAACGACTGGGGCATTATTGCTATTAGCCACTGTCAGCACAAAAATATCGCTGACAGTTGCCTTTCCATCACTGGCGATTACTTTGATGTTGAGGCTACCAAGGTTGTTACTGGTGGGAGTACCACTGAAGGTGGTGCCGTTGAAGGTCAACCAACTGGGAAGGGGGCTACCATCTCCGAGGGTGGCGCTGTAGGTAAGGCTATCTGCCACATCCGCATCGGCGAAGGTGTTTGCTGGCAGGGCGAAGTTGAAGAGGGTGTCTTTTGTCGCTGTTTGGTCAGCAATGGGGTTGGTAACGACTGGGGCATTGTTCACCTCAAGCTTATAAAGTTCTTCCCCTGAAAGACCGTTGTCAGCAATAAAGTAGAGTTTGCCATTAACGTCAGTTAGGTTGAAGGGGTTAGAGCTACCCGTACCAGGGTTGATATCCTTGACGCAGACAGTACCAGCCTCAGTGCCATCACTCTTCCACAGTTCATAGCCCCCACTGCTGTCAGTGGCACTGAAGTACAGCGTGCCGTTGATATTCTTCAGATTGTACGGGTAAGAGCTATTCGTGCCAGGGTTAATATCTTTGACGCGGACGGTACCAGCCTCAGTGCCATCACTCTTCCACAGTTCATAGCCCCCACTGCTGTCGGAGGCAGCGAAATACAGCGTGCCGTTGACATTCGTCAGATATTGCAGAGTATTGTTATCATAGCCAGAGCTAAAATCCTTGATGCGGACAGTACCAGCCTCAGTGCCATCACTCTTCCACAGTTGATTGTTGGGAAGACCATAATTCCAAGACTTGTTGGTGGCAGTGAAGTACAGTATGTCATTGAAATTCGTCAGCTCCATCGGGTTAGAGTCACCCGTGCCAGGGTTGATATCCTTGATGCGGAAGGTACCAGCCCCAGTGCCATCACTCTTCCACAGTTCTCGATCGAAACCATTGCTGTTGGTGGCAGTAAAGTAAAGCGTGTTGTTAATATTCGTCAAATTGTTTGGTTGAAAGCTACTTATATCAGAGATGATGGGGACGGTACCAGCCTCAGTGCCATCACTCTTCCACAGGCTTGATTTATAGCTGCTGTCGGTGGCGTTGAAGTATAGTGTGCCATTGACATTCGTCAGATATTGCGGGTAAGAGCCACCCGTGCCAGAGAAGATATCCTTGACGCGGACGGTACCAGCCTCAGTGCCATCACTCTTCCACAGTTCATAGCCCCCACTGCTGTCGATGGAACTGAAGTAGAGCATACCGTTGAAATTTGTCAGATAATGTTCCTGTGTAAAGCCTTGGTTGCCAGGGTTGAAATCCTTGACACGGACGGTACCAGCCTCAGTGCCATCACTCTTCCACAGTTCATAGCCCCCACTGTTGTTAGTGGCATAGAAGTACAGCGCGCCGTTGAAATTCATCAGTTCCCTCGGGTTAGAGCCACCCGTGCTAGGGTTAATATCTTTGACACGGACGGTACCAGCCTCAGTGCCATCACTCTTCCACAGTTCCCTATCACCACTACTGTCGGAAGCAGCAAAGTACAGTGTGCCATTGAAATTCGTCAGTTCCCTCGGGTAAGAGCCACCCGTGCCAGAGTAGATATCTTTGACGAGGATAATCGATGCTTCTTCTGTTGTCATAACCGTTTTTCCTTAAACCTTTAGATGAGAATCACAAGCGAAATCAGGCGTTGGTAGACGCCTTAAGTGCGATGCTATTTTTACTGCTATGGGACTTACGCAAAACTACACACTGTAGGGGCAATTCATGAATTACCCTTACCTGAAAATTAGGGTTTTGGCTATTGTTTGCCTAAGTCCGATGCTATGTGAAAATACGACTAATATAGTTTTGCTTTTTTAAAATCACACAGCCTCAGCAAATATAGTGAATTTTATATTTTGTTTAGATCAATACCTTTGCCAAAATAAGAGCCTAAAAAATTTTGGCAAAAACGCCAAAATCACCCATACATAGGCGTTTAGCTTATAAGGTAGCTGGAAATCTCAGACCCTTGATACTGCGGGTGATACATTAAAAAAGGAACCTATCCCACTAATAATATTTGTGCTACAAAGCTTAAGTTTATTAAGAACTAAAAACTAAAAATCAAGTTTTCCAAGCACATTTTACGAAAATAACTATGGATTTTTAGAAAAGTGGGATAGGTTCAGCCTTGTGAGAAACCTTGAAGGAATTTTTAGGACTTATTGTTTTTGCCAAGCCTTAGAAAAAAGGGAGTTCAGACATCAATTCACTCTCGTAAATTGGCGAAGGTGTTGTTAGATAAAACCCATTTGCTTTTTGACCTGCGCTCAATCCACTGGCTCCCGCGTCGAGGGCTGAGCGAAGTCGTTGGCGCAGCCTCTCGCAGAGAAGCCCGATCTTTTGATACACTATTTGACTGCAAGTCCCTTAGCTTTTATTAGGCAATCACAGTAAAATTTGCATTAGTAAGCATTGCCTGATTGGAGAACTGAGCGATTTGAACTTGTGCAGTACCACCAACTCCATCTTTATCAAAGAATAGGTTGCCCGTAGTTTGATTGTAGATGAAGCGATCACCTGCGGTTGTAGCATTAGTCCCAAGTCGGAACAAGCTTTCTTCGAGTGTCGTATCCTGAGATTGGCTCAGTCCGAATTCGGCTTTGGAAATGAAGATAGTATCGTTTCCAACAGTAAAATCAGTAATAGTATCATAACCTCCAGTGCGGGTATCAGTCAGATTAAAGCGATCTAGCCCAGTTCCACCAGTCAATACATCTCGACCAACTCCACCAGTCAATACATCGTCACCTGCACCTCCTAATAAGCTGTCATTACCTAAGTTCCCAAACAGGCTATCATTGCCATCTCCTTCGCTCAACGTGTTAACAGCAGTATTTCCCGTCAGGATATTATTCAGGCTATTACCAGTACCATTGATAGTCCCAGTTCCAGTCAGAGTCAAGTTCTCCAGGTTATTTGCCAACACCCAACTTATCGAAGAATTAACTAAATCTGTACCTGCATTTAAGCCTTCAGTAATCGCATCGTTGAGGTTGTCTACGGTGCACTGGTAATGCTGACGGTGGCACTAGCTAGGTTGAGGGAGTCTGCATCGCTGACGGTGATGCCTGAGTCGATGGCTGTAGTGGCATTCTCAGTGTACGCCAGGGCAGAGGCAGAACCAGAGGTGATTGTCGGGGGAACCCCATTGTTCTTGTATAGTTGGGCATATATCCCGTTACCAGAAGCATCTTGACCAGTCCAGGAGATGACAAAGTCCCCATCTGCATCCATCGCTATTGTGGGGTTAAATTGATTACCACTGGTGGTGCTATTGACTCTGAATTCGGTTCCAACAGCCACCCCAGCACTGTTGTAGCCTTGGGCATATATCCCATTGCTAGACGACTCGTCTTGACCAAAGCTTTGCCAGGAAATAACAAAGTTCCCATTTGTATCTATCGCTACGGTGGAGTTAGATTGACTATTGTTGATGTAACTATTGACTTTGAATTCAGTCATAAAAAACCTCTCTTAAAAACTAAAAATTTGATTTCAACAATTACGCTCTGATTAAACAGACTCTCTACTCATTAGGAATCACCACACTCGGTCGCAGCCAGTAGTTCAACTCTGGTGCAGTAAATGCTTGGCAGATTTCTTTTCGTTAGTGATTTCAAACTATCGGACACTGCACACCAGAAGAAACGGTTTCGCCCATGAGCGACTGGCGTGGGCTAGGAGATATCTACATTTCAGGTTTCAGTGCGTAAGTTCTAAATGTTCTACTGGTAAATCTTATTTGGTAGATTATTGTTATAATAATGACTTTTTAATTAAAAAAAACTTGTATATATACTGAAGATAAATTTGATCAAAACTTGATAATTGGCAACCGGGCGTCTCGCCCGCCCTAAAATACAAGGGACGGGCAAGATGCCCATCCCACAAAACTAGCAAAATCATCCCGCAAATATGCAACGCCTTATCTGGTTAGTTTTGAATTTTGAATTGTTCAGCGTCTACCAGCACCACGATGAGGTATTTCAGACACTTCAGTATCTTCTAGCTTTCTTTTTGGTGCAAAAACTTCTTGATGTTGTTGCTGTTGAATTTTTTGCTGTGCAAACTTTACACGGGTACGAACTCCCAGATCGGTATCTGTATCGAGCATTTGCTGAAGTTGATTTGTAATCCGCAACGCTTGATCGGGTAAAGTGGTTGCTATGGTAATGGCTAGTGTTTCTAAACTCGTCACTGCTGCATAGCGTACTACCCATTCTGGATCTTGACAAATTAGTAATAACGCCTCTAATACCTGAATCTGAACAGATTCCACTTTCTCAGCAGGTAGTTGATGCCAGCGCAAAGTGCCTAATCCCCTAGCAGCTGCCCGCCGCACACTTAAGGAAAAATCGTTTTTTGCTGCCTCTAACAAGGTATCCAGCGCCCGGACATCGCCAATTCCCGCTAAGGCTCGAATCGCCCAGGCTCTAGCACTGTAGTTGTAGTCATCAATTAGTTCCAATAGTGACGGTACTGCGGCTTCCCCGATCGCAATTAGTCCATCTACTGCTGCCACTGCCGCCCCTGGATTGTTGTAGCCCAAAGCTGCAATCAGAGTGGGAACAGATTCCTCGATACTAGCTGCCGCTAACTCCTGAACTGCGTCTAATAAGCGATCCGAGGAGTCTGCTTCTTCCACAGCACGGATTAATATTTGGGCAAGGTCACTGTTGTTCATAATAATTTTTCATGAGTCATTAAGGATCTGCCAATTGTAGCTTAAGTCCTCCGTAGTTGACATCATACATAAACCCCCTAGCCCTAGTTTTGCAATTGGGTTGGGGGTTTATGTATGGTGAACATTTGGTTTAAACGTATTAATAACAACTAATTCCTGGAAAATTATGACTACAACAGCGAGTCCATCAAATTTATCACTTTAATCGCACCTGCTGACAAAGTGTTTGTTGCTGTGTGATTAACTTGATGTTCTAGTAATCCTTTAAGAGAAATTAACTTCAAGCTATTTTCAGCAAGAGTTTCGGTGATCGCATCTGCTGCTTTTAGATAGCCAATCGCTCCCAAGTCTGCTAGCACTGCTCGACGCAATTGCAATTTATCTCCTGCCAGAGCTTTTACTAACCGTTCTCCATAAACTGGTTCTTGGGTTAATTGATACATCGCTCGTGCAGCAGCATATTGCACCAATTCAATTGGATGCTCTAAAAATGGTTTTACCAAAGGGATGCACTCAGTCGCCATCAAGGCTCCCAAGGCTTCTAAAATGGCCTCGTAGGGTTGAGATAAATCAGGCTGTTTTGATATCAGCTGTTCTCCCTGCAAACCTACTTTTAATAGCTCGCTCAGGGCGGGAATACAAATCGGATCGCCCAGCATTTCTAAGGATTGTGCCGCTGCTTCCCGGACATAAAAATCTGAGCAGTCTAAACACGTAATTAAAGGTGAGACTGCCTGGCGATCGCCTAGTTTCCCTAAAGCCCTAGCTGCGTTCCGTCGCAGAGGATATCCGCCTTCTGGTGTTCTGTCGGCTTCATCCTCTAACGCTTTAATCAATCCTGTAACCGCAGCTGCTTCACATATCCGAAACCTACCTAACCACCAGGCAGCATAAAAGCGCAGACCTAAGTCTGCACTCTCAAGATTAGCGATCGCTTGCTCTACTGTTAAAGATTCACCATCGCCAGAGTTACCTGTCGGTGATAAATCTTCAAATTTCTGCGGACTAGAATTCATTTATGAAGAAGGAGGAGCACTTTGTTGGCTATTTGTTTGAGGTATAGCGTTCAATGGCTGAATGCTGACTATTTTGCCACCCAAGCGAGTAATTCGCTGCATTTCTTGATTCATCCGGTTCTCAGGTACTGTGAAAAACACAGTGGCACTAGAACGAATGGGATAGTTGGTTTTTTCAGTTTCTTCGCTTTGGCGCAGACCCACTACTTCATAGCGAAAGTAGCGATTACCCGTTCTACTACTAATTGGCCCAACCATAAAATTAATTCCCAATTCTAAATTGTCATTAGTCTTTTGCCCTTAATAATGACTATTGACTAATGACAAATGACACTAAAGAGGTTTCACACTAGCTATTTTACCACCTTGTTTTACCACTCTCTGGAAGTAACTAGATAGTTCTTCATAAGGTATAACCACAGCTTGATTGACGCGGCGTGTGCTGGGATATCCAGATCCAAAAACACCTGCTACTTCAATCCGGTAAAGTCTGCCTTCTTTACCAAAGGTTCCCGCACCACCAAAAGTACTGTTGGGGGTAACGCCTTTTTCAGAAGCAACGTATGAAAAGCCTGAGGGACCACCAGAGGGAGGAACAACGACGGATGCACTATTGCGACCTAGTTCGCTAGCCAGGCGGGAGTCTTTGCCTTTGAGTTGGGAGGTATCGCTACTGGCATAGCCGCGATAAAGTTGAAATATCCGGGTAAATCCGACAGTTTTTTGTCCTGTTTGGGTTTCAAAGCCGCGATAGTAAGGCACTATATTTTCACCAAAGCTAGATTGATACTCTGGCGAATCGATATAAGAATCAATGTCGGCTTCATATCCCTTGGTTTGATACAAGTCTAAGTGATAGACGACATCAGACTCATCATAAGGGGCACGACCCAATAAATGTTTGTAATTCAGTTCAATGACGCGAGTTTGGAAGTTGTCGTAGAAAAATTTGGATTTGTACAGTTCTGATTTGGCTAATTGACGCACAAACTCTTGCACTGTACTTTTTCCATCGCGCAGGATAGATTCAGCACTTGTCAGGCGGTCAGATGCCAATATGTAGTTGTTGCCCAAGACTTGACGATAGACGGCAGCAATTACTCTCTCAATGTCTTCTTTGGTTGCATTCGGACGCAATTCCACAGGAGACTGGTCGGTAAAAGGTTCTGTTCCCAGACGGGAAGCTGCTGTTGTAATAGCCATTGGTAATTTTCCCTTTGTAATTAATAATTGGGGACTGGGGATTAGGATCGGGGATTGGGTATTGGGTATTGGGTATTGGTTATCCCCTTTGTCCTCTTAGTCCCCAATTCCTAGTCCCCAGTCTCCAGTCCCCAGTCCCCAGTCCCTATTTATACGGACGTAATGCTAATCACCTTACTGCCCTTGCGATTCAACTGCTGCAATTTACTAGAAAGTTGCTCGTAGGGTACGATCAATTCCGCAGTACCGCGCCGCACTACAGCTGAGTTCGGGGAAGCTGCTTGTAGCACTCTGATGCGGTATGTTTCGCCGCGACCACCTGTAGAGAGACCTGTTAAGGCTCCGGCAGAGACTGGGTAAATGGGTGAAGCTAGATTTTTAGCCACTTCCCAGGTTAACCGTCCTTGCTTTTGTCCTTGAGCGCGATCGCTATTGGCATAACCCCGATACAGTTGAAACAGTCGGCTATAGCCAACGTTTTTCTGTCCTACTTGGCTTTTAAAGCCTCTGTAGTAGGGCACAATATTTTCGCCAAAACTCTCTTGATATTCTAATGAGTCAATGTAGGAATTAATCTCAGCTTCGTAACCTTGTGAGTTGTAAAGCTCAACATGGTACGAAATCTCTGACTCATCTTCCGGGGCACGCCCCAATAAATGCTTATAATTCAACTCGATAAACCGAGTTTGGGAGTTGGAGTAGAAAAACTTATCCCGATAGAGTTCCGATTGAGCAATAGCTAGCACAAATCCCCGAACGGTGATTGCACCTTGCTGCAACAGTGATTCTGCACTCTCTAGACGATCTGCTTCTAGTAGATATGCATTACCCAAAACCTGACGGTAAGCCGCCCGGATAACCACTGCCACATCCGCTTCTGTTCTATCAGGACGTAGTTCTACTGGCGCTGAATTTTCAAACGCTCCAATCCCTAACCTTGCTGCTTGTCCCAAAGCTGCCATCTTTAAACCTCCTCAGTTTTAACTGCAAAACTGAAAACTTTTTAGAAAATTTTTTCTAGTCTTTTAACAGTCTTTTTGAAATTTACACTCACCTTACTTAAAATAAGGTAATTTTTAAGACATTGCTGCCTTAATATCCTGTTTCCACAGGTTCCCAGGCTCACCCTACGGGTTTGGCAGTCCTTCATGGGGCAGAAACCTCCAGACGTTTTCTGCCAGACACTGCGTGTAGCTTACTTCCCCGTAGTGGAAGCGGACTCGCTCTAAGCGTTCGCGTAGCTTCTCCAAGAGTTGCTATGCCGTTGGCGTTGGTGTTAGCGTCTCTGAAAGAGAAGACTTTACGTTGCGCTAGCGTCAAAGAAAAAGATTGCGCTCGCTGCCTCACCACATTTGCCACAAGTGCGTAGTGATATCTCCTTACGTTATTTCGGGCGTATACTTTCCCCCAATCCGAGGGTAGGTTTTTAAATCTTGTACTGATAAAAATATTGTGCCAATTGACGGTAGCTTAAAAGAGGCACTGGGTTGCGAACTTTCCCAAAGTTGTAGCAAGTACCGTGCTACGTCGGTAGCTTTCATCCCTGTTCTAAAGCAAAAAATACAGAACTACGTTCCTCTTTCTCCAGAGTTTTCAGCTAGCTTTTCTTAAAAAACTGCCCGGAGAGGTAAACAACTCATAGAACTTACTTGTTATAAGAGCTGATTTCCTCTCCGGGCTAAAGAAACACTCTAGCTTAGAGTATTGATTACATAGTCGATGTAGGAATTTGCTTCAACACCTGGATCGCCGCTGAGACCGTGGTTAGCTTTGATGTACTTGAGAGCTTCAATGTACCAGCTAGGAGACAGGTCAAAGGTGCGGTTGATTTCAGCCAAACCAGAAATCAAGAAATCATCCAAGGGGCCTGTACCACCAACAACTAAAGCATAAGTGATAATCCGCAAGTAGTAGCCTACATCACGTACACACTTGCTTTTGCCGCGTGAATCAGCTGCAAAGTTGGGGCCTTGTTGTTGAGTGGTGTAAGGGTACTTGTTATATACCGCTTGCGCTGCACCTTCGGTCAAGCGTTGAGCATTGGCGCTCAATGCTTTTGCTGCTTGTAAGCTAGCTGGCGCTTGGCGGAAGCGACCAAAAGCAACTTGAATTTCAGTGCTGCTGAGATAGCGACCTTGAGAATCAGCCGATGAAATTGCTTCCGTTAGAGGTGTTTTTGACATTTTGCTATTTCCCTTTCACAAACTTTATGGTTGAAATTTTGTTTTGTCCTATGGACAATTATTTAGTCAACATCAGCAATGTTTGGCTTAAGCCACAGCAGCAGCAGCACGATCAAAATAGCTAGCTATTTCAGATGACAGAGCGCTGCAATCTCCTCTGGTGATGTTATTTGGATCGTTGACAATGGCCAGCGAAGCTTGTTTCAGCTTCTGAATACCAACAGCAACTGATGCTCCTGGAGTTCCCAATGCTAAATAAGTTTCCCGCAAACCATTGAGGGCACGGTCATCTAGTACACTGGAATCGCCAGCAAAGATAGCGTAGGTGATATAGCGAAGAATGATGTCTAAGTCTCTGATGCAAGCAGCTGCACGACGGCTGGTGTAAGCATTACCACCAGGAGTGATCAATTGGGGTTGTTCTGCCCACAAATCACGAGCCGCAGCAGCAACAAGAGCAGATGCATTGCTGGTAATCCGGTTAACGGCATCTGTACGCTTGTTACCATCTTTGACTAGTTCGCTCAATGCATCCAATTGTGCATCGGAGAGATATTCGCCGCGTGTATCAGCTTGGGAAACTACTTTGGCAAATGCATCTAAAACCATTGCGTTAAATCTCCTAATTTGCTTGGTTAAGAATAATTGAACTCAAAACTGAATGGTTCAGTTGATTTTTGATGTCAGCACTGCCTGACGAGTTACGAAAGGTTTAAAACAGACACCCAAGAAATAAGTTTACGATCTCCAGGCTTTCAGATTAAAACTTTTGTTAAAAAACTTCAAACTTCTGTGAATGACTGGAAAACCTGATTAAGATGTTGTTTTTTACTTCCAAGTTCTCTTTATACAATGCTGCCGTATCATTATTTATTACAAATTATTGTTATGTTTGTGAAATTTATTTACAAAACTTCATAATATTTAGGTATCCGTTTAATTGACGAGCCGAGCGCTACTCCGGGGAGGGCAATACGTGTAGCCTTTACGTCACTTTATAGTTATGTATTATGTAAAATTACCCAAGCTTATTTAGGAGAAAGGCAATAACGCGCTTGAATGCTTGGGGATCTTGGTAAAGAAAGCCATGACCGCCTTTAAAGAACTCTAAGTACGAACCTGGTATCTGTTTGTGTATCGCCTGAAGATTGTCAGGAGGAGATATGCCATCGTGATGACCGCCGCAGATATAGACAGGAATATGCAGTTGAGAAAGTCGATTATATGTATCGTGAGCAGCACGGGCCTCAAGCTGGCGACGACGACCAACTTCATGACTTGGTTCGTCTGTACCCTTTTGAGAAACTGCTAGTGTCAGCTTGATTAATTCCTGAAATTGTGTAGTTCGGCTAGAGAGCCAAGCTTCCTCTTGCCAACGGGTATCAGCAATTGTGATTTGCCGATGAGCTAGTTCTTCACTAGGAAGGTTGACGAGTTCATGTAGTGGATACGAAGATCCACCAGCACCGCCACTACTAGTACAAGCTAAAACAAGACGTTCAACGCGGTGCGGATAGCGCAGTGCCAACTCTTGGGCTACCATACCGCCAAAGGAAATTCCGATGACATGAGCGCTCTCCCACCCGACAGCATTTAACAAAGAGTCAGCATCGGCGGCGTAATCTGCTATGGTGTAGGGAATATCAGGTTTTGAAGTTTGACCCAGACCGCGCTGATCGTAGGCCAGAATTTCAAAGTGTGGGGCTAGCGGTGAGTCAAAAATAGTTGGCGATCGCTGCAAGTTTCTTCCAGTACCACTAATACTGAGCAGGCGTTGACCTGTACCACGAATCTCATAATACATTTGCAGGTCACGAACAGATACAAATGGCATGAGTATTTTCCCTGATTATTTTCGGCGAATTTGGCTGAGGGAAGTATTGCAATATCTCTAAATAAGCATCCTCCTTTAACTCTTATCGCATATTGTTGGGCACATTCCAGTGCAATCAGAATCCTTGGCGTTGCTGATTGATGGTATGAATTGTGTTTCGCGCAAACGCATTGCAGCGTGGTCTTGAGGGTTTCCCCGATGAGTGACTGCCGCGCAAAGACGCAAAGAATCGTTGTTTACTCATATTGAAAAATCTAAATTTATACTACAATTCAGCAACGCCCAGAATCCTTAAAGGGTGCGTAGGCGTAGCTCACCGCAGGCATCACACCCTTTAATATGTAGCCTTTGCTACTTCCTAATTCCTACCAAACACACTGCTAAGGGCACGCGCCATATTTTGTGGTTGCATTGCATCCATTGCGGCGGTGGGTTCGTAGCCGCAGTGAACCATACAATCGGCACACTTGGGATTACCACTCTTCTGGCCGTATTGACTCCAGTCAGTTTGTGCGAGTAATTCTTTGAAGGTAGAGTAATAACCTTCGTTCAGCAGATAGCAAGGTTTTTGCCAACCGAGAACGCTATAACTAGGGCTACCCCAAGGTGTGCATTCGTAGTCCTTCTCACCAGTGAGAAAATCTAGGAACAACGGATTGTGATTGAAATTCCAGTTTTTTGCACCACTTTTGTATGGAGCCAGAATTTCTCGGAAGAGGGCGCGAGTTTGTTCGCGGTGGAGAAAATGATCTTGATCTGGTGCCCACTCGTAACTGTAGCCGGGAGAAATCATCATCCCGTCAGTATTTAGTGTTTCCAGGAAGTTGAAGAACTCTTGTATATCTTTAGGTTCAGTACCTTCAAAGATAGTGGTGTTAGTGGTGACACGAAAGCCTTTAGCTTTAGCGGCGCGAATAGCTTTGACAGCAATATCAAAAACACCTTGGCGATCGACGCAGCGATCGTGTAATTCCCGCATTCCATCTAAATGCACGCTGAAAGTCAGGTAAGGGGAAGGTTGAAACTTATCCAGACTCTTTTCTAACAACAAACCATTGGTACACAAGTAAATATATTTCTTGCGCTCAATTAATCCCTGGACAATCTTATCAATCTGCGGATGCAGCAGAGGTTCTCCGCCAGGAATGGAGACAACCGGTGCGCCGCACTCTTCCACGGCGGCAAAACACTGTTCTGGGGTGAGATTTTGCTTTAATATTTCCTTTGGATGTTGGATTTTACCACAACCAGTACAAGCGAGATTACACCGAAAAAGAGGTTCCAACATTAATACTAAGGGGAAGCGTTTACGTCCTTTCAAACGCTGAGTAACAAGATACTTGCCAATATCTATAGCTTGTTGTAGATTAACTGCCATTGTTGCGATCGCTCCTCTTTTAAAGATAAATACACCACTTTCTCAACCCCAAGATTTATCTATGGGGTCTTCAATTTTGAATTTTGAATTTTGAATTCCCCAAAGGGGTTGACATATCCCTGAGCAACAAACCAATCCACAGCATCTTTGAGTGCGGCGTTTAGCGAAGATTGGGGTAGACCCAATTCTCGTACAGCCTTGGCAGCATTGTAATACATAGGTTGTTTCGCCATCCGAACGCCATCCAATGGCACTGAGGGCGATTTCCCTAATGGTGCGAGAATCTTTTCATCAACCCAGGCAACGCTAAGGGGCAACCAAGCGGGTATTGTTTGTTGAGGTGCGCTCAGACCTGTGATATCGGCGAGTTGTTCGAGTAGTTGCTTGAGACTGAGGTTTTGATGACCTAAGATATAGCGATCGCCTGATTTACCCCGCTGCAAAGCTAGTAAATGCCCCCATGCTACATCCCGCACGTCAATAAAATTTAGACCAGTATCCAAATAAAAAGGCATTTGCCGTCGTAAAAACCGCAGTATTATATCACCCGTCGGGGTAGGTTTGATATCCAACGAGCCAATGGGGCTGCTGGGATTGACAATAACTACCTCCTGACCTGTAGCAACGGCTTGGATGGCTTCTTGTTCAGCCAGAAACTTAGACTTTTTGTAGTCACCCACCAACTTTTCTAAGGGACTTTGATGTGTTTCATCAACGACTTGACCAGACGATCCTACCCCAATCGCTGCCACTGAACTCGTGTAGACAGTGCGCTCAATATTAGCTTTGCGAGCTGCTGCCAACACATTGCGCGTACCCAGGACATTGTGACGGTGGAGTAATTCACGGTCTGTTTGCCAGAGGGAATAATGAGCTGCTACATGAAATAGGTATTGACAATTTCCCATCTGTTGCCAAAGATTTGGATCGTTCAAATCGCCTTTGACAATTTCCACCTCTAAACCGCGTAAATTCTCCAAATTGCTGCTATGGCGTACCAGTGCTTTGACTGCATATCCTTGTTGTAGGAGCAACCGTACCAAATGAGCACCAATAAAACCCGTCCCCCCCGTGACAAAAACCTGCATCAACTTCCCCCCTGCTCTCCTGCTTCCCTGCTCCCCCTCTTCTTAAACCGGGGAAACCAATCATCCAAAATGGTGTAGACTACTGGCACAACAATCAAACTGAGGATAGTTGAAGTTACTAGTCCACCTGCGATCGCTACAGCCATAGGCGATCGCAATTCGGAACCAGCACCCAAACCTAAAGCGATCGGTAGCATCCCTAAAATCGTGGAAGCTGTGGTCATCATAATTGGTCTGAGGCGCACTAGTCCGGTGTTAAGGATCGCCTCGGTGCGCTCTAAGCCAGCGTTGCGTAACTGATTGATGTAATCTACAAGCAAAATGGCATTTTTATTTGCCAGCCCCAGCAAAAAGACGAAACCGATCAATGAGATCATGCCAAAATCGCTCTTGGTGATTAGTAGCGCCAACATCGCTCCCACTAGTGCTAAAGGCAAAGAGACACCAATAACTAGAGGGTCTACCCAGCTTTTGAACAGCAAAATTAGTACCACAACAATACATAGGGCAGATAGAGCTAAAGTACTGCCGAAACTGCTAAAAACCTTACTTTGGTTAGCAGAGTCTCCCCCTAAATTTAAAGAAACATTAGACGGTAACACCGCGTTTGCTTCAGCTACCACTTTGTCTGTGGCATCACCCAAAGACAGATTTTTACCAAGATTAGCACTGATGTAGGCTACGCGCTGATTATTCAGACGTTCGATCTGAAAAACCGTGCCCTGTGGATTCGTTTCACCTGTAACTGTAACATCAGCGAATCCCGGTACCCTTTGAATCCTTTCTTTAATTGCTTTGACTGCTTTGCTCAAAGCTTGAAGATTATCACCTTGTAATGCTATTTCCAGGGGTTTTTGACCGCCGGAATCGACAAATTGAATATCTTCAACACTAGTAGTTACCCCAGAAAGAGTAGGCAATGAGGAGCGCAATTGGTCTTGTAATTCCGCTGTTGTGATTGTGCGGTTTTTCTTTAACTTTACATATAGTGTCCCTTTATTTGGTTCACCCTCACGAGAACCAACAGTGGTAAATACCGTTTCAACTGCCGGTGATTTTCTCACAACCTCTTCTAGTTTTTTGGCAACCTTAAGAGAATCGTTCAAGGGATTAGGGATTGGAAACTGGAGACTAAGATTTCTCTCCTGCTCCCCTGCTTCTCTGCTCCCCTGCCCCTCTGCTCCACTAGGAATACTCGGCAAAGGAGCTGTATAAGCAATATTAAATTCGCCGCGATCAAGTTTGGGAATAAACCCTTTAGGAATTAGTGGAATCAGTGCTATTCCTGCAATGAAACTGAGTGCAGCTAACCCGATAACTATCTTCCGGTGATTTAAAGACCAACTCAGCAAGTTTCTGTAAGATTGGGTAAACGCTACCCAGATTTTTGCTTCCCGACGCGGGGAGAGGGATGATTTAGGTTTCAACCAGTATATAGCCAGAACTGGAGATAAAGTCCGAGCAACTAGCATAGAAGCAAGCATCGCGGCGGATACAGTGATGCCGAAGGGCTTGAAGAACTGACCAATTACCCCACCCATCAAACCTATGGGTAGAAAAACTGCTACTGCTGTTAAAGTGGCGGCGGTGACTGTCAACCCAATCTCATTTGTAGCTAAAAGCGCTGCTTGGCGAGGAGTTTCCCCATCTTCAACATGTCGCATGATGTTTTCCACATCGACGATCGCATCATCAACAATGCTACCAATCACCAAAGCTAAAGCCAGCAGGGTGATTGTTTCCAGGTTGAAGCCAAAAATCGCCATGACGATAAATGTCGCCAACAAAGACGTGGGAATCGCCAAGGCAGAAATGAGAGTTGCCCGCCAATTCCACAAAAAAGGAAAAATTACTACTATCGACAACAAGACTGCTTCCAGCAAAGCATCGATTGTTGACTGGGTGGCTTGGCGGATATATTCTGCTTGAGTGGCAGCTAAGGTGAGTTTGACATCTTTTAGGGTAGAGCGTAGCCTTTGAACTTCTTTCTCAACCCGACTCACGACTTCCAAGGTATTAGCACTACCGCGTTTGATTACCTGAAATGCGAGTGCATCTTCACCGTTAAACCGGACTAATGTCGCCCCACCTTGGGGGACCGTTGCACTCGCATTCGTTGGATTTACCGGAGGAGTTGCCGTAGCAGCGCCTAGTAGTGAGACTTTTAATACTCCTGGTAATTTAGCGATCGCACTAACAATCTCATCTTGTGCTAACTTCGTCAAATCTTTGAGATTCCGCGTGGGACTCTCTATGGCATAACTAATGGCGGCTGACTCGTTTAGATTCAGGGGAATAATTTTAGAAGTCGCTCCTTGAGGCAAAGTTAGCTGCTTCAGGGCAGTTTCAACCTTTTTGGTCGATGTTTCTAAATTCGTTCCAACGGCAAAAGAGAGGCTAACGGCTGTTTGACTAGGATAGGTGGATGAGCGGATAACCTCCAGTCCTTCAAGGGAGCGGAGGCGTTCTTCTAGGGGTTTGGTGAGCTTCGCTTCTGTATCCAGGGCAGTTGTCAGAGGAGCTATAGCATTTACAACCACCACTGGAAAAGTAATATCTGGAAACAAGGCATATTTAAGGGAACTGAAAGCCAAAACACCAGCTACCGTTACAGCAATCCAAAAACTCACCGTCAGCCACGAAAATTGAATCGCCAATTTGGAAATATTGAAGAGTTCTCGTGCGGATTTGGAGTTATCAAGCTTTACCATCTTGGAAAATTATCGTGTGGGTGACACAATTATTTAGTCATGCTACAGCAATCATCTTCAGTTTGCGAATTTTGGTTACTACTAAACGGCAATATCACTTATTGTTACTCAGATATGACCCAATCTTGAATGCAAAAGGAAACTTCAAAGATCAAACTTGGTTCTGTTGAACATAAGGAATTATTCTGCTAGAGCTTTATGGAAAGCTACAGGGAATAAATAATCAATTCAAAATTCAATTCAGCCAGGCACAAGGGTGGGGTTTCTACCTACCTTGGCAGATAAGGATTCTTTCGCGCCATTTGCGGGCGAGGTTTTAAATCTAACTTTTTTCATCAAAGCTTGAGAATCTCCCATAGACAGATTTGGACATACAGCCTTAAGTTTCCTACATAGTATCCCCTTCTAGGAGAAAGCTTTGGATACACAACAAGCCAAAGCAGTAGTTAGTGGTTACGCAGCAATAGCGAGCGATCCTATTTGACAAGCTGCGTGGGCGTAGTCCGTCAGAGACATCGCTCTCTAAGGTAAAGAAAAATCGCGCCACGCCCGTCTACTCCCGATATTAATTTGACTATTAAAACTTGAAACTATTGAGAGAGCTAGTGTCTAATTTTTTGCCCATCAACACAATTCTGGTGCCTCAAGGAGCAGAATATAAAGCTGTGTGTCGCGGATTAAGCGGCGTTACTGGCTTCATCCCAACGGTAGTAGCCATACCTGTTGGGATGAACCCTTTACTGAAATATCTGCAACAAGGACAATTTCTGACTCCAAAATCCAGGGTGCTGATTATGGGTATATGTGGCAGCTTGAGCGATCGCTACACAGTTGGTGATATTGTGCTGTATCAAGATTGTATTTATCAGGGGAAACTGCAAGAATGCGATCGCACTTTTACAGCACAATTGCACTCTTCTTTATCAGAAAAAGTATCTTTGGTCAAGTCACTGACAAGCGATCGCGTAATTTGGTCTGCGTCCGAAAAACGTCGTTTAGGTGAGACTTTGGCCGCTGATGTTGTTGATATGGAAGGATTTACCGCTTTAGAATTTTTCAATGCGGCTGGGGTGTCTGTGTCAATGCTGCGAGTAGTCAGCGACGATTGTCAGCATAATATCCCCGATTTGACATCAGCAATTAACTCTGATGGTTCCCTAAACCCTTTTATTTTAGCGATCGCAATGCTTCGACAACCTTTTGCCGCTACTCGGTTGATTCGAGGTTCATTAACAGCATTAAAGGTATTAAAGCAAGTTACAAATCTGCTTTTTTCTGGCTCTAGCAATAAATAATCTGTTGCGTCTTTACAGCCATTTTTAGGTAAATAACCATGCAGTGGGGGCACAGCTTTGCTATGCCCTTACAAAATATAGCAATCCCAAATCATTTGTGAAAATATCTCTTTACTCTCTTTGCATTCTCTACGTCTCTGTCGTTAGTTATAAAAAATGATTTTTCGCCAATAAAATCGAATTTGTATATATTTTTACTCTTACATCACTTGAAGAAAAACTAATAAAAATCAACATGATGTAGGTATTTCTTGTGAAATTGTTTATGGATAAGTTTTACATAAACTTTATCGTTAAACATATAAATAGAAACCTAGATTGGGAAGCATAACATATAACCTTATCAGGGTTGGGTTCCATGAGAGCTAATTGCACTGAACTGTAAATCATAAATACCCTTTTGCCAGAATAGCTCGGAACTAATTTACCAACTATCAAACAGAATTTATGAAGCTCAATCTATACTCGTTTTTAGCTAGTTTTCCATTACTCAAAAAAAGTTACACCGCTAAAATCATGTTGGTGGCATTTTTGGGTACTCACATACCACTTCTAAGCTTACTCTTGAGTTTCGTGATCTCAAACTCCTATTCCTTGGAGATGGCGATTCGAGTTATGCTTATTGCTCTGTTGGCTACCTTAGCAGGTACAGCCGCCACCCTCTATGCAATACAGCACCTCCTCAAACCGGTTATTTTGACATCTGCGGCATTGCAAAATTATCTAAACACCAAATCCTTACCTGAATTGCCCACAGAATTTGCTGATGAAGCCGGTACATTGATGGCAGATACTTCACAAACTCTTTACAAATTAGATGAGTTAATTCATTACATCAGTAATTATGACGATCTAACTGGATTGCCCAATCGTGATTTATTTCGCGATCGCCTCCATCAGATTCTATCTCAACCTGAAAATAACCAGCGCTTTGTAGCGGTCTTTTTACTGGGTATTGATGATTTCACTGCTATGAGTCATGGTTTGGAGCATGAAACAACAAATTTGTTGTTAAGGGCAGTTGCTCAGAGGTTATCACTTTGCATGACACAAACAGATATTCTTGCCCATTTGAGTGGAGATGAATTTGCCATTGCCCGCATAGACATTGTTTCTTTTGAAAGTGTAATTAAGCTATCTCAGATGCTGTTAAGCACCCTGAGCAAACCCTTTTCTATAAAAGGGAACTTGATTCATATCACCGCTAGCGTGGGTATCACAATTAATGGAATAAATGAGCGTAATAGCATAGATAAACTTTTGCAGCAGGCTCATATCGCACTGTACGAGGCAAAGCAGCAGGGGCGTAGCAAATACCAATTCTATTCACCGGAAATTAATGCTCAGTTGCAGGAGCGAATAACTTTAGAAAATGAATTACATAGAGCGCTTGCTCGCAACGAAATGCTGGTTTATTATCAACCTCTAATTGATTTACACAGCGGACAAATTACAGCTATGGAAGCGTTGGTTCGCTGGCAGCATCCTACATTAGGTTTGGTTTCTCCTGTAAAGTTTATTCCCATTGCAGAAGCCAATGGTTTGATCTTACCGATTGGTGAATGGGTCTTGCGAACTGCTTGTGTCCAAAACCGTGCTTGGCAGCTTGCTGGATTTAACCCAATTCGGATATCTGTAAATCTGTCAGCTCGACAGTTTGAACTACCGAATCTGGTTGAGGTCGTCAGTAAAATTCTTGAGGAGACTGGACTCCATGCATCTTACCTAGAATTGGAAGTGACAGAAAGCTTCTTAATGGCTGATATGGAGCGATCGGTTAAAACCTTAAAACAATTACGAGAATTGGGTATATGGTTGGCTCTAGATGACTTCGGTACTGGTTATTCCTCCCTCAATTACTTGAAGCGCTTTCCTGTGAATATGCTCAAGATCGATCGGTCATTTGTACAGGATGTCACGTCCAATCCTGATAGTGCCGCCGTCACAAATGCGATTATTGCCCTAGCAAAAAGTCTCCGATTGAACATCACAGCAGAGGGTGTGGAAACCCAAGAACAGCTTGACTACCTGAAAATGCAGGGATGTGATGAAGGTCAGGGTTACTACTTCAGTTGTCCTGTGCCCGCCGATCTAATTATCCCGATGTTGCAGAAAACTTCTCAGCAGATGGAGACAATTACAGCATAAATGGATGCCTCAGCCAGAAAATACACCCCTGATAACGTTTCACTTGAATTTTGCTAGAAATGGTTATCAGGGACAGGTTAAGGAGGCAGCTATGCTGAAGGAATCCCCATAAATAAATTTAGGCTTCCGCCGTGAGCGTCAGCCGAACGGGGATTTAACCAGGGGAAACGCATCTTATTTCCTAATAAAAACTAAAAAAGATATCAAAATGTTATAGATAATTGTAAAAAGCTAAAAACTGATAAATCAACAAAATTTCCATCATCAGTGAGAGATTAAGGTAATTGCACATTTGTCAAGAGGGTGCAGGAAAAGGGGACAAATCTAGTTTGGAGACTGGCTTTCGGAGATATTTAACCACGCCTAAGTCTTGATTCTCTGGGGCAGC
>NZ_JABXKF010000015.1 GCF_017115165.1 Nostoc sp. LPT
TGAATTTAAGCGGCAACCAATTAACGACACTGCCAGAAGCGATCGCCCGCCTGCAACAACTCACTTCCCTAGATTTAAGGGACAACCAATTAACGACACTGCCAGAAGCGATCGCCCGCCTGCAACAACTCACTTCCCTAGATTTAAGGGACAACCAATTAACGACACTGCCAGAAGCGATCGCCCACCTGGAAAAACTCACTTCCCTAAATTTAAGGGACAACCCCATCGAAAAGCCACCACCAGAAATTGTTGCAAAAGGTATTAAGGCGATTAGAGATTATTTTCGACAACTGGAAGCAGAAGGCACAGATTATCTGTACGAGGCAAAGTTACTAATAGTTGGCGAAGGAGGAGCAGGGAAGACAACACTGGCGAAGAAAATTGAAGACCAAAATTATCAACTCCGAGAGGAAGACTCCACGAAGGGAATTGAGGTGATCCACTGGAGATTCCCAATGGAAAATGGGCGAGAATTTCGAGTCAACATTTGGGACTTTGGGGGGCAAGAGATTTACCATGCTACTCACCAGTTTTTCCTTACTAAACGTTCTCTCTATGTTTTAGTAGCAGATACTCGTAAAGAAGAGACGGATTTTTATTATTGGCTAAATGTGGTGGAAATGTTGAGCGATAATAGTCCCCTGCTAATCATCAAAAATGAGAAGCAAAACCGCCACAGAGAAATCAATGAACGTGAGTTACGGGGGCAGTTTACTAATTTGAAGGAGACTTTATCAACAAACCTTGCTACCAACAGAGGTTTAGAACAAGTTTTAGAACAAATCAAGCATTATGTTAAAAACCTACCTCACATTGGCAGTCCCCTCCCGAAAACCTGGGTTAGAGTCCGGGAAGCTTTGGAGAGTGACCCACGCAATTACATCAGCTTGGATGAATATTTGAACATCTGCCAACAAAATGGGTTCACTCAAAGAAATGACAAGTTGCGGTTGAGCAGCTATCTGCACGATTTAGGGGTATGCTTGCACTTTCAGGAAGACCCACTTTTGAACAAGACCGTCATCCTCAAACCCAAGTGGGGAACTGATGCAGTCTACAAAGTGCTGGATAATGAAAAAGTGATTCGCAAACTGGGCAGTTTCACATGGTCTGACTTGGCAAACATCTGGTGTGAAGACGAATACGCCCCAATGCATGATGAACTCTTGCGCCTGATGATCAACTTCAAGCTGTGTTACAAAATTCCTGGAAGCCAAGGAAAGTATATTGCCCCACAACTGCTATCTGCTAATCAACCCTCTTATGATTGGAATGAAACCGACAACCTGATTCTGCGTTATGCTTACGAGTTCGTGCCTAAAGGGATTATTACGCAGTTCATTGTCGCTATGCATGAGTTGATTAATGAACAACAATGTGTCTGGAAAAGCGGCGTCGTTTTCAGCAAAGACCAGACAAAGGCAGAGGTAATTGAATATTACCACAGGCGAGAGATTAAGATTCGGATCTCAGGCCGCCACAAAAGAGATTTGATGATCATAGTTACATATCAATTAGATAAAATTCATGCTTCTTACAGGGGACTGAAATACAACAAGTTAATCCCCTGTAATTGTGCCACTTGCAAAAATAATCAAGAACCACATTTTTATCAATTTGAAATTTTACGGCAATTTGTAGTAAATAGACTAGACAGAATTCAATGTCAAAAAAGTTATCAAATGGTTAATGTATTAGGTTTGATTGATGATATTGACGATAGAAGGCTCATGGAAAACAAATCAGATAACATACCTATTTCAATATCATTAAATCAAAATTCTAGTAAATTTAAAAGTTATATCGAGCAAGTAAAACAAGGTGATGATGTGTTATATGAAGCTAAGATACTGATAGTAGGTGAACCAGGCGCAGGTAAGACATCACTGATGAGAAAATTGATAGATCCTAATTATAAAGTAATTCCTAAAATTGAAGAAGCGACTTTAGGAATTAATGTTTATTCTGGCTGGGAATTTCCATATTATAAAGATAAGCTTACTAGTTTTAATGCTAATATATGGGATTTTGGAGGGCAAGAAATTCAGTATACAATACATCAATTCTTTTTAACTAAGTCGTTCATTATATGTGCTAGTAGTAGATGATAGGAAACAGCGTACAGAGTTTGATTATTGGTTCAATATCATTAAAATACTTGGAGGAAATAGCCCTATTTTAGTTGTTTTTAATGAAATAGGATCTTCATCTAGTACTAATTTTGATTTAAACACTTATAGAGAACATTATAAAGAAGTTCTTATTGAACGTTGTGATGTTAATTTAGCGGCTGAAGATGGACGTTTTCAATATTTACTATCCAAAGTACAAGAAATGGTTTGTAAACTAGAACATGTTGGTGATAGACTTCCTATAAAGTGGATACAAGTCCGTGAAGAATTAGAGAAGTTAAAAAAGAATTTTAATTATATTAGGTTAAGTGAGTATTGTGATATTTGTCGAAGTAATGATATTTTAGAAGAATCAGATCATTTATTATTAAGTAGTTATTTACATGATTTAGGAATAATACTTCATTTTCAAAATGATAGTGAATTACATGACTTAGTGTTTCTAAATCCCCAGTGGGTTGCAAATGCAATATATACTGTTTTATCAGATAGAGATTTGCATAATAAGGGAGGTAAATTTAATAAAACATGGCTGTTTAAACGTTGGGATAAGAAAGGTTATATTTATGAGCAAAAAAATATATTATTAAATTTAATGAAAAAGAATAATTTTGATATTTGTTATGAGTTACAATTGCAAGATAAAGATGATAAATATTATATTGCCCCTCAATTGTTACCAATCGAAAAGCCATATTTTAGTTGGAATAATAAAAATAATTTAAACTTTCGTTTTCAATATCCCTTCATGCCAAAAGGCATAATCGTGCAGTTAATTGTGCGCTTATCCACTTACATTGCCCAAGAGAATGGCAGAGATTTAGTATGGCAAAAAGGAGCTATTTTTATAAAAAATGATTTAAACAGAAATCAAGCGTATAGTATCCAAAACATAGACATTACTAAAGCAGAGGTAATAGAGAATTTCAATACAAAAAAAGGACTGAACGTAATCAATATTAGAGTATCAGGATCGCCTCAAGAAAGAAAAGCGTTACTTACTATAATCTTGAAAGAAATAAGAGAAATACATAATAAATTTAAAAATTTAGTTGTGAACGAATTGATTCCTTGTAATTGTCAAATTTGCAACAATAATACTGAACCATTCTTTTATGATTATTATCTTTTATGTAAATATATAAAAAATAAAATCCTTGAAGTTAGATGTGAGGAAAGTACGAAAATGGTAAAAATTTTGTATTTGATAGATGATGTCATCGAGATAAACCAATTAAATCAACCAATTATGAACCCACAAATTTCACCTGCTGAACGTGGAATAGCTCTTGCTATGGCTCTAGCGGTCTTAATAGTCTTTATTGTTCTTGTACTAAACCCACGAGCAATGGAAGGTGGTACTCTAGCAATAATTAGATTTTTAGCAGCCGCATTTGCTGGGATATCAGGTTATTTATTGACAGGTAGTCTTGGTTTAGAAGCATATGTACCTTTAAGCAAAACTAATATTAAAGCTACAGGGGCATTTGCGGCGTTTGTCCTTGTATTACTTCTATTCTTTTATGGAGTCCCAGCATCCGAAAATTCAGATAAACCCAAGCCTATTTCAGATGCGAAGACAACCATCACAGCGATCGCCAGCGTGAATCAACAGAGCGATCGCACTGAAAGATTTACTAATTAAAAGCGATCGCACCACCCCAACATCTTACTGTTCTTCACCTTTCTCCTGAAGGAGCGCTTAAACCACATTTTATTGTTGTTGAAGTGCAAACTTCATATCTGTCAACTCTAATTTTCCGAATAAATACTGTTATTGTACTAATGCCAGTCTTTTTTAGTACTGTAAAACTAGCTTATTTCCTACCAAATCTGACTTAAATCCAAAACAAACCCAGGTAATAACGATTCATCATAAAGTGTCTTAGGGTTATCTAATTTCTCAACCGCAATATTAGGACGATAAATAAAAACTTGGCGTTGTTTTCTATCAATTAACCAACCAAGTTGTGTGCCATTATCAATATACTCTTGCATCTTGTCTTGCAAAATTCGCAAGTTGTCGTTCTCAGAACGCAATTCAATCACAAACTCAGGACAAATTGGTGCAAATTTTTTTCGCAGTTCCAATGGTATGTCTTCCCAGCGATCGCGTTTTATCCACGCTGCATCGGGCGATCGCACTGCACCATTAGGCAAAGTAAACCCACCACTGGAACCAAAGCCTACACCTGTACCATCTTGCTTTGTCCAAATACCCAACTGAACAATAATGTCAAAGTTATGCTGATCGGTTTCGGAACCAGTAGGTGGCATAATCATTAATTCTCCCACAGCATTACGTTCGATACGAAAGTCGGGGTTTAACTGACAAAACTCGTAAAATTGATCTTCGGTTAATGCGATCGCAGGTTGCAATTGCAAAACCATTGGTATAATTTCTGTGACTACAGGTAAATTGGTGGTCATAATTGCTGTTTGGCTACTTCACTTGCTTTCACTATAATCTCTTCACGCTCTAGGCGCTTTGCGAATGCGTCTACATGAATTGCCCTTACCTAAAAATCTATTTCAACTCAATAATGCCAAAATTTTAGGGGTGGTTATGAAACCACCCCTTTATTCTCCTAATATTTAGAATTTATTTGCAGATCCCTTAATGGGAAGTTAATTTACTCAGAAATGTTAATCGAACTTTCAACTTGAGAAGTCGCCAGTGTTGGTGTAGAAAAAATACGCCAGTACAGACTTGATGGTTGTTGATGAGCAATAACTGGTAGAACTTGACGAGCATGGGCGGCTAATTCTACTGCTTTCACATCATAAGTCTGCGTTGCTAATTTTGGATAAAACCCGATTCCGATGATTGGCAGTAGCAAACAAGCGGTAATAAATATTTCGCGGGGTTTGACATCAGATATTACAGCATCCAAGTGCAACTCTTTATTTTGCTCCCCGTAGAACACTTGACGCAGCATCGATAGTAAATAAATCGGTGTCAAAATCACGCCAACTGCTGACAGCAGCACGACTACAACTTTGAAGCTGGAACTGTAAACATCACTGCTGGCGATACCCAGAAACACCATCAACTCACCCACGAAACCACTCATTCCGGGTAAGGCGAGAGAAGCCATTGAACCAATGGTAAATAGAGCAAAGGTTTTGGGCATTACCTTAGCCATACCGCCCATTTTATCCATCATCAAAGTATGGGTGCGATCGTAAGTCACGCCAGACAGGAAGAACAAGCTAGCAGCAATCAACCCGTGGGAAACCATCTGTAACACTGCACCACTGATACCCAGCTCTGTGTAAGAGGCAATCCCAATCAGCACAAACCCCATGTGAGCAATTGAAGAGTAAGCCAAGCGGCGTTTGAGATTGGTTTGAGCAAAGGCACAGCAAGCACCGTAGACAATGTTAACCACACCCAAAACTGCTAACACTGGGGCAAAAGTCACATGGGCATTGGGCAACATTTCTACATTGAAGCGGATCAGAGCATAACCACCCATTTTTAACAACACACCAGCCAAAATCATTGAACCGGGTGCTGATGCTTCACCGTGGGCATCAGGTAGCCAAGTGTGTAAAGGGAAAATCGGCATTTTCACACCGAAGGCAATTAAGAAACCTGCATAAACCAACAATTCCAAGGTTTTGGGGTATTCTTTCATTCCTAGAGTCGCCATATCGAAAGTGACGGTATCTCCAGAGAAGACAAGTGCAAAACCGGCAATCAAGATAAATATTGATGCGGCGGCGGTGTAAAGAATGAATTTGGTAGCGGCATAACGGCGGTTCTGTCCTCCCCAGATGGAAATCAGCAGGTAAACCGGCACTAATTCGATTTCCCACATTAGGAAGAATAACAGCAAATCTTGGGCGACAAATACGCCAAGTTGGGCGCTGTACATCGCTAACATCAAACCATAAAATAATCGCGGCTTGGTGGTAACTTTCCAAGCCGCGAATATTGCGAGGGTATTTATTAAGCCTGTCAGAAGCAGTAAGGGCATCGATAAACCATCAACCCCCACAGCCCAATGCAAACCCAACTGCGTTATCCAAGGATAGTTTTCTATAAGTTGGAGTCTTGAACTCTGGAAGTCGTACTCATACCAAAAGGCATAAATTATTAGTGCAAAGTCAGCGATCGCAACTCCCAGACTATACCACCGAACAGTTCTACCTTCCTTGTCTGGGATCAGGGGGATGGCTAAGGTAGCCACCAAGGGTAAGAGGATTATGGCTGTTAGCCAGGGAAATTCAATAGTATTCATCACTTCTGACAATCAGTTTGCCTTATCACTTTTAGTTTCACTATATTAAGTAATCAATACTTTTGTAAATATTCTTTAACTCTAAAATATTAAATTTTTGACAAAGATAAGAACATATACTCATTGAATGTCAAATTTTCAGGATAAATAAGAATAAATACTTATCGAGTTTTGACGATTCCATTCTAAATGTAAACTTTTGCAACGTCAACAAAAAACGGCAGCTTAAGCCACCGTTACAATACAGTTACATTTCCTGCTTTAGCCGAATTGTCAGGGCTTATGAATTTCGTCGAACAATTGCAGCAAGTCCCAGACTATAAGCACATCCAGGGACGAAGACATGAATTATGGTTGGTATAAAAAATTAGTGAGATGGCGATCGTACAGCAATTAATATCCGAAGTCTAAGATGGGCTACCTTATGCACTTTGACGTAAACTTTCTCGATCTCGAAGATTTATCATACTAATTCAGTGTCTTTCACTGCCAAAAACTCATGTAATTCTTCTATAGTGAGTGAAGTATGGTAAAGATTAGGTTCGATTTTATAAACTTCGACAAAAGAGGCGATCGCTTCATTAAGTTGCTTGATCGCTGCTTCTTGATTTATCCCTTGTCCTACCAGTCATTTTCTAAGTATAAAGCAACCCAATAACCCGCACTCTTTCGCAAAACTGTTGTGTAGAAGTCCATAAATGTTTTCTAATGCAGTATTTCAATTCTGTGGTCACTTTATCTTTTGAAAATATTATTTGCTGGGAATCTGCGGAGTCATCGCATTGGAGAATTTAGAAGTGCAAACACGGCTTAATCTTAAGAAAATATTTAGGTATTAAATATAACTTGTTTTTACGTGTAGCTTTGTACTACAAATTAAGTTTGTTAAATACTGAATATGAGCATTACACCTCGCGGAATGAGCGTTACAGAAGCTTATCGGCTCTATCGCTCAGGTAGTTTATTAGTAAATAGAAAGTATTAAAGAAAGCTTGTATGGACGGTTTCAGAAAAAGAAAAACTAATTGGAAGTATTTTAAAAGGATATCCTATCCCATTGATTTTATTAGCAGAACGCCCTCAGATACACGGTAGTGGCAAATATGAAATTATTGATGGAATGCAACGTCTTAATGCAATTTTTAGTTTTATCGAAAATTCGTTTAGTTTTGATAATGAATATTTTGATATCGATGAATTTTCTTATGCTAAACAATTAGCAATTGATAGTATTCTGAAAATTCCAATTAACAAAAAAGATGATAAAAAACAAGCAATAAAGTTGCTATCTGGAAAAGAATGTGCCGATATTTTAGATTATCAACTTGCAATAACGGTATATACTGCAATGGCAGAAGAAGACATTACAGAAGTATTTGGTCGTATTAATTCTAGTGGTAAACACTTAAGTAGCCAAGAAAAAAGACAAGCGGGTGTAACAACTGCATTTGCAGAATTAGTGAGAACAATCTCTATGGAGTTGCGTGGAGATGTTTCAGATAAAGTATTACGTCTTACAGATATGCCAGAAATAAGTATTGATTCACAAAAAAGTAATCAAGGTTATAAAATTAAAGCTGAAGATACAATATGGTGTAAACAAGGAGCCTTAACTGCAAAACTACTTCGTGAAAGCGAAGACGAACAAATGATAGCTGATATTATAGCTTCTATTTTACTCAATGAACCTTTACCAGTAAGTACCGAACGTTTAGATAGTTTATATGACTTGAGTGGAAAATATTCTCAAGTTTTAGATAGTGCCTTAGCAACCTATGGATTCAAAAAATTAACTCAGGATATAATCACTACATTTGCAGTAATGCGAGAAACAATAGAAGCCTATAGTTCAGAACCTAAGTCTTTACTGCGTGTTGTCAATCCAAATAGTAATAATCCTATCAGAACGGCATTTTACACTATTTTAATGGCTTTTTTCGACCTAGTTATTCGTAAAGAACTTTCTCCTGTTAATCCAGAAGGTATAATGAATGGTCTCCGAGGACTTCAGAGAAAGTTGGATTTAAGTAGTCACTACACAACAACAGAAGACCGTAAGAGCAACATTAAGCAAACTATAGGTCTAATTCAAGATTGTTTTGCTAAAAAAGAACCATCTGCTTTAGGACATGGCGTTGAACTTGTACTTGATCTTGAAAATTCTTTGCGTCGTTCTCGTATAGAAACTTCAAGGTATGAATGTAAGCAAGGGTTACTCGATTTATCTCCAAAAAGAAACCTAAATAAAGATTTACTAGAAAGAATTGTTGAAACTATATGTGGAATAGCAAACTTAGGGTCAGATAGCGATGGATATATTCATATTGGAGTTACTGACTCTCAAAAAGATGCTGATAAAATCGAAATACAAGATAAGGTAAGACCTATTGAAATTAATGGAAGATATGTTGTAGGAATTGATAGAGAAGCAAAGTTATAAAAACAAACTATCGAGCAATATGTGAGATTATTGACGAATACGATTCAGAATTCTGCTCTTACAGAAACATTAAAGACGCAGGTACTAACTAAGTTTGATACGATATCATATAAAGGTCATTCAGTCATTAGGATTACTATCCCGGTACAAACTGAAGTTTCATTTCTTGGAGAAAAAGCCTTCACGAGGAAAGACTCATCTACAGTTGAGATACAAGGACGTGATTTAATAGCTATTTCTAAGCTTTTTCAAAAATAATTGATTTGAAAGGTGGGCATTGCCCACCAAACTTTAATTATCTACTAAAACTACTAGCTGGCATACCCAAAATATCCTCAATCTTAGGCATATCTTCCAGCGCAATCACTCTTCCTTCATCCTCAAAACCGACGATTTGATCAAAGTTCAAATAGCGATACAAATCATCTGCAAAAGGATGAATTCTCCTCGCCACAATGTCCAAATATTCCTGCACTGTTGGAAGCCGTCCCAGCAAGGCACAAACTGCGGCTAATTCTGCTGAACCAAGATACACTCGCGCATCTTTACCCATGCGATTATTGAAGTTGCGAGTAGAGGTAGAAAACACTGTTGTCCCATCAGCAACTCGCGCCTGATTTCCCATGCACAAGCTGCATCCTGGTATTTCTGTCCGCGCACCCGCAGCCCCAAAAATGCTGTATACACCTTCTTCTTTTAATTGGTGTTCATCCATGCGCGTTGGTGGTGAAATCCACAGGCGAGTTTTCACTTCACCTGCGCCTTCCAAAACTTTCGCTGTTGCCCGATAATGACCAATATTCGTCATACATGAACCAACGAATACTTCTTGCACTGGATCGTTAGCAACTTCCGATAATAATTTCACATTATCGGGGTCATTGGGAGCAGCAACAATTGGTTCTTTGATTTCGTTCAAATCAATTTCAATTATTTCGGCATACTCCGCATCAGCATCGCCTTCTAATAACACGGGATTTGCTAACCATTCTTCCATCTTGGCCACACGGCGCAGCATGGTACGCGGATCGTGATAGCCGCGTGCGATCATATTTTTCAGCAGCGCAACGTTAGAACGCAGATATTCCGAAATTGTCTCTACACTCAACTTAATTGTGCATCCGGCACAAGAACGTTCGGCACTAGCATCGGTGAGTTCAAAGGCTTGTTCAACTTTTAAATCTGGCAAACCTTCTATTTCCAGAATTCGCCCGGAGAAAACGTTTTTCTTATTCTGCTTGTCTGCTGTTAGCAAACCTTTTTGAATTGCCACGTAGGGAATGGCATTCACGACATCTCGCAGGGTGACACCTGGTTGCAACTCACCTTTAAATCTTACTAAAACTGACTCTGGCATATCTAAAGGCATGACACCCAAGGCGGCTGCAAAGGCTACCAACCCAGAACCGGCGGGGAAAGAAATACCCAAGGGGAAGCGGGTGTGAGAGTCGCCGCCAGTTCCTACGGTGTCGGATAGCAGCATCCGGTTTAACCAAGAGTGGATGATACCATCACCGGGACGGAGGGCGACACCGCCACGAGAAGCAAAGAAATCGGGGAGTTCGTGATGGGTTTTGATGTCTACTGGTTTGGGATAAGCTGCTGTGTGGCAAAAACTCTGAATCACTAAGTCTGCACTGAAACCAAGACAGGCGAGTTCTTTCAATTCGTCGCGGGTCATGGGGCCTGTGGTATCTTGAGAACCAACAGTAGTAATGATCGGTTCGCAGGATGTGCCGGGACGCACACCAGGTAATCCACAAGCTTTACCTACCATTTTCTGTGCTAGACTGTAGCCTTTGCCTGTATCAAAGGCTTGCTGGGGACGGGTAAAGACAGTGCTGGGTTCTAAACCAAGTGCAAGACGAGTTTTGTCGGTGAGGGTACGTCCGATAAGTAGGGGGATGCGTCCACCTGCGCGGACTTCATCGAGGATGGTATCAGGTTTGAGGGCGAAGGTGGAAATGATTTCGCCTGCTTCATTGGTGATTTCGCCTTTGTAGGGATGGATGGTAATTACCATGCCGGTTTCTAGTTTGGTGACATCGCACTGAATAGGCAAAGCACCGGCATCTTCTGCTGTGTTAAAGAAGATAGGCGCGATCGCACCACCTAAAACATAACCCCCAGCGCGTTTGTTTGGCACAAAAGGTATATCATTTCCCATGTGCCACAATACTGAGTTGATGGCAGATTTACGCGAGGAACCTGTACCAACTACATCCCCCACGTAAGCTACAGGATGCCCTTTTGTCTTCAACTCGGCAATGGTTTTCAAACTTCCCGGTTGCCGTGACTCTAACATCACTAAGGCGTGTAAGGGAATATCTGGGCGAGTTGTGGCGCTTTGGGCGGGCGATAAATCGTCGGTATTGGTTTCGCCAGGAACTTTAAAAACGGTAACAGTAATCGCTTCTTTTACTGTGGGGCGAGTGGTAAACCATTCAGCTTCCGCCCAAGAGTCAATCACCCGCTTGGCGAAAGGATTGGTTTTAGACAACTGTAAAACATCATGGAAGGCGTCATACACCAAAAGGATTTTGCTTAAGGCGTTGGCGGCATAAGCGGCGATGGGTTCCTTTCCTTGTCCACCCATCACTAGAGGTGTTTCAGATGAGTCTGAGACAGATACGGTGGGCCATTGCAGCAGTTCGATTAAAGATTGTACGTTGTAACCACCTATCATGGTTCCTAACAATTGCACCGCTTCTATGCGCGAAACCAAGGGACTGGTGATTTCCTTTTTGGCAATCGCGGTGAGAAATCCAGCTTTGACATAAGCTGCTGGATCAACACCAGGAGAAATGCGATCGCTTAATAAATGCAATAATATATCCTCTTGACCCTTTGGCGGATTTTTCAGTAATTCACATAATTCTGAGGTTTGCTTCGCATCCAATGGTAAAGGGGGAATACCGAGTGCTGCTCTTTGGGCAACGTGTTTACGATATGATTCCAGCATTTTTATGTTCTCCATTGGGATGTTCTACCTTTAATTATGAAATATTTTTAGGTAATACTTGGCTATAAAAGTTTAGCTTACTTTTATTACTAAAAGCCTTACTAGCAATCGGTTTTTTGCATTTTTTTTATACTTAAAGTTTAGTTTTTGTCAACCGAAGATTTTTACACTTTGATAGAATACGAGCAACACTGAACAGGGTTGCTGTATCCGAGTTACTTAAAAATTAATTAATCCAAATTGGCGGTGATTAGTTGAGTAGGTACAGAACTCCATCCCCAACCCCCTAAGAGGAAGCAAGGAGCTTGCTCTGATTAACTTATTTGATTATGAAAAGCTGTAATGATTTATCTTTATTATTGGTTTAACCAAGTTTCTAAATCAGCAACGCTAGAGAAGTCTAATAATGCTTCTCCTAAATTCTCTAATTGTTCAATCGATAAACTTTGGACTCGCTCAATTAATGATGCATCAATTTCACTAATACGGCGATTGAGTTGACGTATAACTAAACGTTGTTCTCCTTGTTTATTTCCTTCTCGTATAGCTTGTTCTTTGTCTTTTTGATAAAGTGGTTCTAGTCGCATAATTAACTCCCTATCATCTGCTTCTAATTCTTGATTTACTCTCAAGTTTTCGGTTAATGCAAAGTCTTATTATATAGCAGTCCTGAATCATTGGTGATGAAATAGATCCCCGATTTTTTTGAAAAGTCGGGGATCTGGATACCTTAAATTTTCACAGATACCATTCTAAAAAAGTTAAAAGCGGATTCTATAAGCCTTTTGACTTTTGCCTAGTGATACTAAGCGGTTATTGGATTTTCATCTGATATTTTATTTGTGTTAGATTTCAAGCGTGTCAATCTGCTTTTACGGATACGTTCGCTGTCTATAACGCCACCTGCAAGTTCATATTCATTGCTGTTTTTGCCGTACTTGAAACTAACCCCAGTCAGCATTTTATCTGAAACCTGACTTAAGGTTTTTTCCATCTCATCCAGCTTTTTTCTAGAAGAGTCAATCATAGCTATAGCAGCGTTATAATCATCAAGCATATTGTGAAATTTATCTATTAATTGAGTCAGGTTTTGCAAGTTGTAAGTATCATCAAAATTGATATTTGGATCGATAGCTTTCAGTCCGGCAACTCTAAACTCAGCTTTTTATAGAATCCGGGAACTACGTTTTCTTCGAGACATAAATTTACACCTTTAAAAGCTTTACAAAGCTATTTTGTCTCAATTAACCTGTATTCTAGTTCAGCAAAAAGCGCATTTTTTTTAACAAAGCTTTTTATCTATATCCGTGATTTATCGGAATTTAATCACCAAAAGCATTTTCAGCAAAATAATATCATGTTTAAGTTGCACGAAAACTACAATGTTGTTGTATGAGCGTAGGCATAGCCCGTCGTAGACATCGCACTTTTACTTCTATAGCGGTTCTAGTTTGGATGCAATACACAATAGGGCACAGAAAAAGCTCATTGGTGTCAACTTAACGTGAAACCCTTGTCAAGACGTGAAATTGAGTTCATTTATTTACCATTACTTACCGCGTCACCCAACCCCGGTTTTGTCTAAAGCCAAAACCGTCCCTCCTCTTGGTAAGGTAAAACTACGGTGTATATACAAGTCTCTTATAGTTTACTCACTGAGTTTTCGTGCAGTTTTACCCCACCCTAACCCTCCCCGTATGTATTGGGGAGGGAACTAGATTTCCTGTTTCCCCCCTTTATAAGGGGTAATTCGACTTTTGTGTATACTGTAGCTTGGTAAGGGGAAGGGTTGGGGGTGCGGTAAAACGTCTATTGGGTAAGCATTTCAGCTTAAGTTGACACCAATGAGCATTGCTGTGCCCCTACAAATGGTCTGTATTCCATGCAATTGAAAACCGCTATCAGCCATCGCTTTAACCTTAAGGCTTAATGTTGTAACCTTAAGGCTTAATGTTGTAACCTTAAGGCTTCATGTTCTAGCTTCAAGGCTTAATATTATGATCTTAAGGCTTGATGTTCTAACCTTAAGAGTTAAAATTATAACATTTTCTCAAAAGTTTGTTGGTGAGTGCATTATAGCAAGCAGCCCCGTTGGGGAAGTCAAAAGTCAAAAGTCAAAAGTCAAAAATAATAATTGAGTTTTGGTATACTTTTTACTATGAGTAATTATATCCCCATTCCTGATAGAGATTTGAGTTTGCTGTGAGAATAACAAAGCTTTGCTCTTATTTAGATAAACAACCAGGAACACCAAAATTATTAGCTGCTCAGTTATTCAGCTCGGGGACATCAATTGGTGCAATTATTGAAGAATCTCAGTCTGCTGAAAGTAATAGGGATTTTATCAGCAAGCAATCAATAGCTCTGAAAGAGGCAAAAGAAACAAGATACTGATTGAAGCTGTTAATTAAATCAGAAATGATGAGTGAGGCACAAGTTAAAAATATTTTAGATGAGTGTGAACAATTAATTAAAATTATTGACAAATCAATTGTAACGACTAAAGCAAAGTTAGGAAAATAAACCTTTGACTTTTCACTTTTGACTTTTGACTTCCCGTCAGGGCGTGTTACAGTTTACAAGTCTTGATGCGAGAGAAGAGACTCCAACACTCCCTCAACCTCCTCTCTCCCCCCAACAATACGATCCCACCAATTTGCCCCTTATCTTTCAGATCATTCCATAATCCCTTCAATCCCTCCTGCCCTTGGCGAGATATCCTAAGCCACCCATTCAAGGGGAGATGTCCTCTCGAAGATGAGGTAGTTACATTTGAATCAAAAATCCACTCTTGTTGCACTCTCCATCCTACGCGATCGCCAAACTTTTCCCAGGCTTCTCTGTAATACTGGCCGTCAGCTTTACCGCCAACGCTCAAGTAAATTTCCTTCTGGACGCTGAAGCCAAAGTTTCCACTGCTGTATTTTACCCACAGTCGGTCAATTGTGCGTAAGTCAGTGCAAGGAAAATTTAAGAGTTCGTCTGGGGTGAACAAGTCGCCATCTTCTTTACCTACAGCCCGAATCATCACCAGATAGGTTTCTTCATCGGCTTCTTCCCAGTGTTTTGCTGCTAATAAGTCGCGTAGTCTGGTGTAGTCGATGCCTTTTATTGAGGTTAGGTTATCTGTAGCAGTTGGTGGTTGAATAGTAGAATTGTAGTCAATGCTTTTTTCTGAGGTTAAGGCATTGACTGTTTCTGTTTCTCCTAACACTACACCAGCTTGTTTTAGTGCTTGAACAATTTTATTAATAACATTCTCAAGACCCTTGGAAGTATTCGCCGCTAATTTGTCAGCAAGAGTTGGAGAAAAATCTAAAACTTCCTTGTATGTAACTTTATGCCATATTGGAAGTATTACTTTTCCATACTGCGATTCTCTCTGCACCAGCCCTTGTAACTCCCACTGCGGCCAATGTTTTTCGATAAATTTTGGGCTAATAACAATTAGCCCAAATCTAGATTCTTTCAGTCCTTTATCAATTGAGCGACTTAAGCTATCTCCCATCGTCAGAGAAAATTCATCATACCAAATACGATAGCCTTTTTCTTGTAGCTTTTCTGCTAGTGGTCTCACAAAATCATCTTTATCTTCACTTGCATGGCTGATAAAGATATCATGCTTATAATTAGACTGTTCCACTTATTAATCCTCCACGCCTGCAATTTTTGCCAACGCCTTGGCGTAATCTTCCAACCCACCGCGCAAAACTTCCAACTCACTTCGCAACTTGGGTTCCTCCGACCAACTCTGCTCATGTTCCTTGGGACTCACCCCCAAAGGTCGTCTAGCTTCCCACGCTTGCAACAACGGATGCCATTTAGCTAAAAACGGCCTTAACCCATTATTCAACACTGCGATCGCAATTCCCCCCACTGAATCACGAGAAGCACCTACATCCGGCCCGGCGGCTTTGAGAACTTCGCGGGTAGTGCCAAATAAACTATAAAGAGAGTTCATCGCTTCTCGTACCAAACCCTGGTCAACTTCTAATGGTTGCACAGCAATGCGCGTTACCAATTCCACATAAAGCGACCAAGCGGCTTTCCGTTCTGTGGGGTCAACTTTCCAAGCCATCGAACCAATGCCAAAAGGCAGACTTACAGATACAGTCTCTAAAGAAACGCGATCGCGCATATTGATAGTAAGCAAATTTAACTAATTTATTTGCGTTTACTATAGTAAAATAGCTCATCATAGCTGCAAAATCAGCCATCTATCATACATATTGTCGCAGCAACGGGTGCGATCGCATTCTGCATTGATCAATGATAACGCGATCGGGCATTTGGGAAAATTTCAACATGGAAGTTCAACCAAAAGAAATCAGGAATTATTTAAGATTTGATCGTATAGATATTTTTTCTGAGTGGTTTGATTCTCTGCGGGATAGAAAAGTAAAGGCTGCCTCTTCAGGAAAGTCAAAATTCAAAATTCAAAATTCAAAATTAATAATCCCCATAAATAAATTTAGGGGCTTGTATCCTTTTGTTTTTCGGTCAACAATTATTATTCTTTTGTGTGGTGGCGATAAAAGCACTCAAGATAAAGATATTGCTAAAGCCAAGGAATATTGGAAAGACTACAGGAGTAGGGATGATGCCTAGAAGTACCAGCTATCACGAAAAACTAATACAAGACCTTCAAGATCCCCTAGAAGCAGCAGCTTATATTGAAGTTGTTTTAGAAGAAGGCGACCCGAAAATGTTAAGTAAGGCACTGAAAAATATCATAAAAGCGCAGGGGGAAATTGATAAATTTTCTGCACAAGTCAAGGAACTTTACAATAAACTTGACCAAATGCTATTAGAGAAAGGCGAAATTGAATTTTATAATTTAAATTCTTTGTTGGATGCTTTGGGGTTACAGTTAGCAGTAACAGTGAAGTCTTAATACAGGGCGATCGCACATAACTATAAATCAGCAACCCCTATGATAGTAATTACATCTGTGCATCCATCTGCAACCGTTCATCTGATCATCTTACCCTTAGCCCCAAGAAAGTCATGTCAGTTGGCCAAGAATTAGAACCAGCAAAAGATATAATATTTCCACCAGGAGATATCTACAGTGACGAACCTCCATTGGAAAGCGATTTACATCTGCGCCAAATTATTCTGTTATTACAATGCTTAGAATTGTGGTGGCAAAACCGTAATGACTTTTATGCGGCGGGAAATTTGACAATTTATTACAGCCAACGTCAACTTAAATCAGAAGAATTTCGCGGCCCAGACTTTTTTGTGGTGTTAGGATGCGAAAAAAAACCGCGCAAAATTTGGGTGATTTGGCAAGAAGATGGTAAATATCCGAATATCATTGTCGAGTTGCTTTCGCCTTCCACAAAAGCTACAGACAAAGGCTTAAAAAAACAAATCTATCAAGATATCTTTCGCACACCGGAGTATTTTTGGTTTGACCCGGATAATTTAGAATTTGTGGGGTTTCATTTAGTAGACGCTCATTACCAACCAATAGAACCGAACCCCCAAGGTTGGTTATGGAGTCAGCAGTTAGATTTATATTTGGGTGTGCAGGATAATCAATTACGCTATTTTACGGCACAAGGACAGTTAGTGCCGACACCGCAAGAATTGGCTGAACAAGAAAAGCAGCATGCTGACGAAGAAAAACAGCGTGCTGAACAGGAAAAGCAACGCGCAGAATGCCTAGCCGCTAAGTTGCGAGAATTAAATATTGACCCGGATCTTCTATAAAAGATGTAGCTTTGAAGCGAGTGACTAAGTTGAGAATTTTGATAGTAAGTGAGTTGGAAATGATGTAGTCAACAGCGATCGCTTTAACCTTAAGGCTTCATGGTGTAACCTTAAGCCTTAATGTTCTAGCTTTAAGGCTTAATCATATAACCTTAAGGCTTCATCTTGTAACCTTAAGGCTTAATCTTCTAGCCTTAAGGCTTCATGTTATAACCTTAAGGCTTAATGATGTAACCTTAAGAATCAACCTTATAACATTAATGACCAAAGTTTGATTTGGGTGCTATTGGGGAGGACGTTGCAAGAATGTGCCGCTAGATATCGCCAGTTTTGTAAGAAATATCGCCCAAAGCCAAAGCTAGAAAAATAAACTTTTGACTTTTGACTTTTGATTTTTGACTTCCCGTTAGGGAGGGGTAGTCGTTTTTTACCATCTTTGAAGAAGAAAGGTAAGAAGAAGTCACGCCCGACAGATGAGTTTACCGTGGGACAAGCAGAGAGTAACTGAAGATACTGAGGTGCAGGAGGTAGCATAAAATTTTATTGAGGCGAACTGTTATAACCCCGCAGTGCCAGGTATCGTAATTATGAAATGTTGATTCTACCGTGTATTAGGGGTAGGTAATAAATCTTTATAAATGTTTGAAAGCTTTAAATGTTACACTTTACAAGTCTCAATGCGAAAGAAGAGATACACAACAATATCACCCATTACTGAACCAATAAACGACAACATCGATTCAAACTCTGGAATATTACCCAATTTACCTCTACTACTGTATAAATACGGAAGATGTCCTGGCGTTGATGAGGTATCAAAAGTTACGTTAGTAAATATCCAACGACTATTCACTCTCCATCCTACGTGATCGCCATACTTTTCCCAGGCTTCTTTGTAATACTTGCCATCTGCTTTACCGCTTACGCTCAAGTAAATTTCCTTCTGGACGCTGAAGCCAAAGTGTCCATTGCTGTATTTTACCCATAAGTGGTCAATTGTACCTAAGTCAGTGCAAGGAAAATTTAAGAGTTTGTCTCGATCAAAGTAGTCGCCATCTTTTTTACCTACAGCCTGAATCATCACCCGATAGGTTTCTTTGTCGGCTTCCTTCCAGTTTTTTGCTGCTAGTAGGTCGCGCAGTCTGGTGTAGTCTATGCCTTTTTCAGAGGATAGGTCATCTGTTTTAGCAGGTGGCTGTTCAGGGGGTCTTGTCGGTGGTATAGGCTGAATTATTGGGGATGTCTCCGGGATTTGAATTACTGGTTGCGTTTGTATTACACTTCGACCTCTAATACCACGTATTAAATCTTCTAATGCTTCTTCATCATTTGAACTCTTGAAGTTTATCCAAGCCCATTGATTCAAATAAAATAAATCATCTGGAATATCATCAATCCCAGGAAGTAAGACGGGAATCACGCGAAAACCTTGTACTTTGTTTTTTTTCCGAAAATATTCAATTATTGCACCAAGTTCAAGATGCTCCTGAAAATTACCTAATCCATTTTGACTAATAAAAAAAGCACCTACCTTAGACTGCGAAATCCCTTGGAAGACAACTTTCTGAATATTGTCTCCCGGAAAAATTTGCTCCTTATCTAACCACGGCTTGAGATTGTAAAGCTTGAGTTTTTCAGCAATTGCTCTAACTTCTGGTTTGTCCAAACTATTGTGAGCCAGAAACACATCAAACTGTTCCACTTATCACTCTCCCACGCCAGCAATTTTTGCCAAAGCCTTGGCGTAATCTTCCAACCCACCGCGCAAAACTTCCAACTCACTTCGCAACTTGGGTTCCTCCGACCAACTCTGCTCATGTTCCTTGGGACTCACCCCCAAAGGTCGTCTAGCTTCCCACGCTTGCAACAACGGATGCCATTTAGCTAAAAACGGCCTTAACCCATTATTCAACACTGCGATCGCAATTCCCCCCACTGAATCACGAGAAGCACCTACATCCGGCCCGGCGGCTTTGAGAACTTCGCGGGTAGTGCCAAATAAACTATAAAGAGAGTTCATCGCTTCTCGTACCAAACCCTGGTCAACTTCTAATGGTTGCACAGCAATGCGCGTTACCAATTCCACATAAAGCGACCAAGCGGCTTTCCGTTCTGTGGGGTCAACTTTCCAAGACATCGAACCAATGCCAAAAGGCAGACTTACAGATACAGTTTCTAAAGAAACGCGATCGCGCATATTCATACTAAGCAAATTTAACTAATTTATTTGGGTTTATTATAGTAAAATTGCTCATCATAGCTGCAAAATCACCCTTAAATTATATTGTCGCAGCAACGGGTGCGATCGCATTCTGGATTGATCAATTTTCTGCACAAGTCAAATAGCTTTACAATAAACTTGACCAAATGCTATCAGAAAAAGGCAAAATTGAATTTTATAATTAAATTCTTTGTTGGATGCTTTGGGGTTGCAGTTAGCAGTAACAGTGAAGTCTTAATACAGGGCGATCGCACATAACTATAAATCAGCAACCCCTATGATAGTAATTACATCTGTGCATCCATCTGCAACCGTTCATCTGATCATCTTACCCTTAGCCCCAAGAAAGTCATGTCAGTTGGCCAAGAATTAGAACCAGCAAAAGATATAATATTTCCACCAGGAGATATCTACAGTGACGAACCTCCATTGGAAAGCGATTTACATCTGCGCCAAATTATTCTGTTATTACAATGCTTAGAATTGTGGTGGCAAAACCGTAATGACTTTTATGCGGCGGGAAATTTGACAATTTATTACAGCCAACGTCAACTTAAATCAGAAGAATTTCGCGGCCCAGACTTTTTTGTGGTGTTAGGATGCGAAAAAAAACCGCGCAAAATTTGGGTGATTTGGCAAGAAGATGGTAAATATCCGAATATCATTGTCGAGTTGCTTTCGCCTTCCACAAAAGCTACAGACAAAGGCTTAAAAAAACAAATCTATCAAGATATCTTTCGCACACCGGAGTATTTTTGGTTTGACCCGGATAATTTAGAATTTGTGGGGTTTCATTTAGTAGACGCTCATTACCAACCAATAGAACCGAACCCCCAAGGTTGGTTATGGAGTCAGCAGTTAGATTTATATTTGGGTGTGCAGGATAATCAATTACGCTATTTTACGGCACAAGGACAGTTAGTGCCGACACCGCAAGAATTGGCTGAACAAGAAAAGCAGCATGCTGACGAAGAAAAACAGCGTGCTGAACAGGAAAAGCAACGCGCAGAATGCCTAGCCGCTAAGTTGCGAGAATTAAATATTGACCCGGATCTTCTATAAAAGATGTAGCTTTGAAGCGAGTGACTGAGTTGAGAGTTTTGGTAGTGAGTGAGTTAGAGCTAATGTAGTCAACAGCGATCACTGTAACCTTAAGGCTTAATGTTGTAACCTTAAGGCTTAATGTTCTAGCCCTAAGGCTTAATGTTGTAACTTTAAGGCTTAATGTTGTAATCTTAAGCCTTAATGTTCTAGCTTTAAGGGTTAATCTTATAACCTTAAGACTTAATGTTGTAACCTTAAGAGTCAACCTTATAACATTGATGACCAAAATTTGTTGGTGAGTGCAATCATCGCTACATTATTAATAATACTTTTCACCAGACTTCAATGTTATTTATTCTACTCCAAACAAATTGCGAATTGCGAATTGCGAATTGCGAATTGATTTAGATGTTACAGTTTACAAGTCTCGATGCGAGAGAAGAGACCTAAATCAAAGGACACAGACCCCGACTGGAATGAGAGATAAAGGAGAGAAACAAAATCCACTGGAGCTGGTCCAGCGGGGAGGTGTCCCTTCTGTGCTGAGGTGTCATAAGTAACGTCCCTTGGATCTATCCAACTACTATTCACTCTCCATCCTACGCGATCGCTAAAGTTTTTCCAGGCTTCATCGTAATACTTGCCGTCTGCTTTACCGCCTACGCTCAAGTAAATTTCCTTCTGGACGCTTAAGCCAAAGTGTCCATTACTGTATTCTATCCATAAGCGGTCAACTGTGCGTAAGTCAGTGCAAGGAAAATTTAAGAGTTCGTTTTCCTCAAACCACTCGCCATCTTTTTTACCTACAGCCTGAATCATCACCAGATAGGTTTCTTGGTCGGCTTCTTTCCAGTTTTTTGCTGCTAGTAAGTCGCGCAGTCTGGTGTAATCTATGCCTTTTTCTGAGGCCAGGTTATCAGCTTGAACTTGGGTTATTGGCTTTTCTTGGGTAATCCCCCACACTAGATTGTCTAGCGCTTTAGTATCATCTAATCCATTGGCAAAACTCACCCAATTTAGCTGCTTAAGAAAGTCCAAATCGTCTGGAATTCCTTGCACCTGTGGTAACAAGACGGGAATTACAGGGATATCTGTATCTACAAGTTTAGCCATGAGTGATCGCAATTCCATTATTTGCCATTTTCCTAATCTTGTAGGACCAATGAAAATAGCAGCAGATTTAACACTTTGAATCGCCTTTTGGATCACATCTTGAAATGGCCGTCCCGGTGGAATTTGCTCCTCATCTAACCACGGCTTTAGATTGCGCTGCTTGAGTTCTTGAGCAATTTTTCTAACTTGAGGTTTATCCTCAGTATTGTGAGCAAGAAAAACATCAAATTGTACCATTACTTACTCCTCTACACCAGAAATTTTTGCCAACGCCTTGGCGTAATCTTCCAACCCACCGCGCAAAACTTCCAACTCACTTCGCAACTTGGGTTCCTCCGACCAACTCTGCTCATGTTCCTTGGGACTCACCCCCAAAGGTCGTCTAGCTTCCCACGCTTGCAACAACGGATGCCATTTAGCTAAAAACGGCCTTAACCCATTATTCAACACTGCGATCGCAATTCCCCCCACTGAATCACGAGAAGCACCTACATCCGGCCCGGCGGCTTTGAGAACTTCGCGGGTAGTGCCAAATAAACTATAAAGAGAGTTCATCGCTTCTCGTACCAAACCCTGGTCAACTTCTAATGGTTGCACAGCAATGCGCGTTACCAATTCCACATAAAGCGACCAAGCGGCTTTCCGTTCTGTGGGGTCAACTTTCCAAGCCATCGAACCAATGCCAAAAGGCAGACTTACAGATACAGTCTCTAAAGAAACGCGATGCCTACGGCGGGCTATGCCTACGCGCATATATATTTATAGTAAATTTAACTAATAATTTTAATTATAGTAATTAATGTTACTAGTCTAAAACTTGTTCAGAATTAGTGACTATAATCTCAGTATTTAACCTAAACTTTTATGCTAATATCTAGAGATTTTTAACTAATTCAGATAGAATAATAAATTTGTTCGTTGCATCACCTGACTTTGTATATGCCCAAAACTTACACCGTAGAAATTGATCACCAAGGCGAAATTCATACCTTGCAAGTTCCTGAAGATAAAACAATCTTATCAGTTGCCGATGCTGCTGGTTTGGAACTGCCGAGTTCTTGCAATGCTGGTGTTTGTACAACTTGCGCCGGTCAACTATCTAAGGGAACTGTCGATCAAACTGATGGCATGGGCGTTAGTCCAGATTTACAAAAGCAAGGTTATGTATTGCTTTGTGTTGCCAAACCCCTTTCTGATTTGAAAGTTCAGACGGAAAAAGAAGAAATAGTTTATCAGTTGCAATTTGGTAAAGACTAATAATCAGTAAACAGTTATCAGTATACTGATTGATTATTGATAACTGTTCGCTTGGATTACCAAAAATGATAAATAATATAAGTATTTACTAGCAACTAATATCAGCTATTCTAGAAATTACAAATCAACAGGATTTACCAAAATGACGACTCATTTTATTACCGCAGAAATTGATTTAGAAGAAACTCCCGCAGAATTACTAAAAGCAATTGAAACAGAGTTGAATAAACAAGGCGAACCCCTGCGTTGGGCAATTACCTCTGTAGATGTTGACGAACAAAAAGCTACAGTTGAAGCCGTGGTGACAAAGAGTGCTGAGTGCTGAGTAGTGAGTGCTGAGTTAGAAGTTGAGAGTTGAAAATTGGGAATTGGGAGTTAGTATTTAATGGTTTTTGATTTATAACTCAGCAAGGGCTAAACGCCCTGCTACCGCTAACAGCACTCAATATGCGTCCATACACCGCTATCTTAATTGTACCAACTGGCGTTGGGGCTGCCATTGGGGGTTATGCAGGAGATGCTTTGCCTGTTGCCAAAGTTATAGCACAGGTTTGCGATCGCCTAATTACTCACCCCAATGTCCTGAATGGCGCAAGTTTGTACTGGAATCTCCCTAACGCTTTCTATGTTGAAGGTTGCGGACTCGACAAATTCGCTTCTGGATGCTGGGGTTTACGTCCAGTCCGCACCAACAAAATAGGTTTGCTTTTAGACCAAGGCATTGAGCCAGAGTTACGGCTACGACATATACAAGCCGCCGATGCAGTCAGAGCAACTTTGGGATTGACCCTAACAGATTATGTAATTACTGATGCGCCATTAAATGTAGAATTACGGACTACAGCATCGGGAGCTAGTTGGGGGACAATTGGCAACCCGGATAGCTTATTACGGGCAGCAGAGATATTAATTAAAAAAGCGGGGGCAGAAGCGATCGCAGTTGTTGCCCGTTTCCCCGATGATATGGATGAGGAGGCAGTACAAAAATATCGCCACGGTGAAGGCGTAGATCCTTTAGCGGGTGCAGAAGCCGTAATTAGCCATTTGCTAGTGCGAACCTTTCAAATTCCTTGCGCCCATTCTCCCGCCCTTTTGAGCGAACCTCCACAACCTGATTTATCTCCCCGTTCCGCCGCCGAAGAATTGGGCTATACCTTTTTGCCCTGCGTCCTTGTCGGATTAAGTCGTGCCCCACAATTTATAGTAGAGAGAGGAGCAATAGGATCACAGCAAGAAGATATTTGGGTAGATGAAGTGGATGCTGCGATCGTACCTGCAAATGCTTGTGGTAGCAGTGCCTTACTGAGTTTAAGCCAAAGACGATGCCAAATAATTACAGTAGAAGAAAATAAAACTCTGATAAAAGTTCCTGCCCAACCCTTGGGGATCAAATCTATACAGGTAAACTCATATTTAGAAGCAGTAGGTGTATTGGTAGCACACAAAGCAGGTATCAATCCCTGCGCTCTCCGTCCCACATTATTACCTTTGCAGTCAGTAATTAAAAGTTAGGAGTTAGGAGTTATAAGTTATGAGTTAGGAGTTGTTATCTCCCTCATCTCCCTCATCTCCCACCCTACGGGAAGTTAAAGCTACATCTTTCCCAGTCTTTTTCTTCAATTTTGAATTTTGAATTTTGAATTTTGAATTGATTTCTCCCTCATCTCCCCCTAAAAACCCGTGATTGAACAACAAAAGCAAGAGCCAGAAATTCCATACCTGACGCGCATCCAAGTACTTGGGGCGATGGGAGCGACTGCAATCATTTTGTTGATAGTCGCCAAACTTTCGTTATACTTTGGCAACTTTTCGTTATTTTCTTGGGACTTGAACCAAAGAGAGTTGCTGTTAGGTGTAGGGTTGGGGTTCCTCATCACCGCGTTAAGCGGCTTAACTTATCACCTGTGGAGTGCCTATCGTAAAAGTGCAAATTATTACCTGGAAGTGGTACTGAAGCCTTTAGCTTTACCAGACTTAATTTGGCTGGGGTTGCTACCAGGGTTGAGTGAAGAATTATTATTTAGAGGTGTGATGCTACCAGCTTTAGGCTCCAATCTTACAGCTGTAATTGTATCCAGTCTTTGCTTTGGCATTTTGCATTTTAGCGGTTCCCAACAATGGCCTTATGTAATTTGGGCAACGATTATCGGGATGATATTGGCATATAGCGCCCTGCTCACAGGTAACTTGTTAGTGCCAATTGTCGCTCATATTATTACCAATTGGATTTCTAGCTATTTCTGGAAAATGCGGCAATTTTCGGCAATTAAAAAATAAATATTTGTCGATCGCCAGAATGTTATCACAATTTATGCCTAGTTTTTGGGCATTGGTTACATTAGATAACATCAGAAGTTGACAACTGGTCTAATTTATTGTTGTAGCTGGGCAAAAGTTCAACTTTTTTACTTTCTAGTTAGCCAACTGTGCGTTGCAATGCTTCGATACGTCCATGAGGGCGCTGTGCTGCACCGGACTATTAACCAGGAGACTACAGCAATGATGAAAGCTGAAGATATCATGACCAAAGACGTAGTTACCATTCGCGGTTCGGCAACTGTTGCTGAAGCGGTGGGGCTGATGAAGGATAAAGGATTGCGGGCGCTGGTTGTGGATCGTCGCTATGACAATGATGCTTATGGTATTGTCACAGAAACGGATATTGTCTATAAGATAACAGCCTACGGGAAAGATCCAAAGCAAGTGCGGGTTTATGAAATTATGAGCAAACCCTGCATTGTGGTCAATCCTGATTTGGGTGTGGAATATGTAGCGCGGTTATTTGCTAATACTGGTATTCATCGCGCACCTGTGATTCAAGGCAAGTTGTTGGGCATCATCTCGATTACCGACATTTTGACTAAAAGCGACTTTGTGGAAGCGCCAAAAGCGCTACTGCTGGAGGAGAGAATTCAAAAAGCAATTGAGCTTGCTCGTGCTATTTGCACTGAACAAGGTGCTTATTCTAAACCCTGTGCAGCTGCCTGGGATGAGGTAGAAGAACTTCAGGCAGAAGCAGCTCATCAGAAAGCTGAGGGTATGATATCAGCGAAAGTTTCTTTTGAAGAATACTGCAAGGAAAACCCCGATGCACCACAATGTCGAAATTATCATCCGTAATTGAAGTGGGGGGATGAGGGAGAATAATAGACATCTGGTGAAAAAGAATGTAGAGACTTACCACTGCTATGTTTCTGCAAGGGTTATGGATAACGCATATTTAATTTCACCAGGTGTTTAATATTGTTTGTGTACTTCTGCATCCCCCTCAATTTACCGTCTCGCAACTCGCATCAATAAGAATAAACCTATTCCCAAAAAAAGAAAGTTGGGCAACCAAGCCCCCATAAAGGGAGAGAGGACACCTGCTTGTGCGATCGCCCCACTAACAAAGAAAATTAAGTAGTACGAAAATATAACTACGACACTAATCCCAAAACTGGTACCTCTCCCCGTTCGCTGGGGTATGCTTCCCATCGCTGCACCTACCAAGCCAAAAACCACGCATACAAAGGGCAAAGAGATTTTTTGTTGAATCCGCACTTCAAGTTTACGAATTTTTTGGCGATCGCCACCAAGATTTTCCACTTCTAGTTGATTTAGTGCTTCAGAAATATTCATTTCACCATAATCGCGGCTTTTTTCTGCCAAACTTAATGGCGTGCGCGGTAGTTGCAGTTGTTGGTGTTCAAATTTGACGATGTTACGATAAGAGCGATCGGCAGCAACAAAATAGATTGTACCATTGTAAAAATCCCAGACATTTTCAGAAGGATTCCACTGAGCAGATTCTGATACCACAATCTGATTCAGATTTCTTGTTGAGCGATCTATAATTGTCAACCCTGTCATCCGCTTACCATCAAATTGGTCGGCGTAAAACAAGCGTGTCAATATCCGATTCTTAGAACCATCTGGCTGGGCAACATCCTGGTATTCAGGATAGAAAATATTTTGCTGTTTAAAAGTTGGCTTGTCTGATTTCAGGGCTTTCTCTAAAGTCATCGCCGCTTGATAATTTGCTGCTGGTGCAATTTCTTCGTTAAACACAAATGTCATTCCTGTGACTACAAGACTTAACATCACAGCAGTTAGCACCATGCGATAGACACTGACGCCACAACCACGCAGAGCAATGAGTTCGCTCTCGCTAGAAAGACGACTGTAGGTCATCAAAGTAGCCAGCAGCGTGGACATGGGGAAAGCTAGAACGATAAAATTGGGAAATTTTAACAAAAAAACTTGAATAGCAATGTCTATGGGTAGCCCAGATTCGACAATTTTTCTGACGAGATCAAATACAGCATCAATAGTGACGCCAATTGATGAAAAAGCTCCGACACCAAAGAAAAACGGCGCTAACAATTCGCTGGCAAGATAGCGATCCATGATCGTAAAAGGCAGCAGCGAATAGAGACTGTGGAAACTGAGCTTCTTTGATATCATAAGCAACTTTAAAATTCAAATATTGGCAACCCTGGCAAAGCAAAGCATCTCTACTGTATTTACTATCAAAATTAAATACTTAATGGCTAAAAGCTAACTAATAAATTCATGCTGAAGAATCAAAAATCAAAATATCCTTTGAAATTATTAACTAAATAATTATTAATTTAGACTTGAAAATTATCCCCTAAATAATATTGCCGCACGAGGGGATTGCTGTAGAGTTCGTCAGCAGCGCCAAAAGCGAGAATTTGTCCCTCACGCATGATGTAGGCGCGATCGGTAATGGCTAGGGTTTCACGGACATTATGATCTGTAATTAAAATTCCCATGCCGCGATCGCGCAGTTGTGCTACGATTTGCTGAATTTCTGAGACTGCGATCGGATCAACTCCCGCAAATGGTTCATCCAAAAGTAAAAATTTTGGCCCTTCTCGTCCAGCAGCTAAAGACCTTGCTAATTCCGTCCGCCGTCGCTCACCACCAGAAAGTTGAATTCCTTTACTCCTAGCTAATTTTTCCAACCGAAACTCCCGCAGTAAAGTATTGAGTCGCCTTGACCACTCCCATCGTGGCACATTAGTTTGTTCTAGCACTAACAGAATATTATCCTCTACTGAGAGTTGGCGAAAAACACTTGCTTCTTGTGCTAAATAGCCAATACCCAGTCGTGCCCTTTCATGCATTGGCATTCCCGTCACCTCTACATTACCCAGCCAGACTTTTCCTAGATTGGGTTTTTCTAAACCTGTAGCAATGTAAAAGGTTGTGGTTTTACCAGCCCCATTGGGGCCTAGTAAACCAACAACTTCACCCTGAGCAACAGAAAGGTTGACACGATTGACAATTACTCGCTTGCCGTAAGATTTGTGAATATTTTCTAAAACAATTTTCACGCTGGAAGCTACCCTTTATTAGTGGTAAATGCTAATTAGAAGGCTTCAAAGGTGGTGTCTTTGGGGCAGGTGTCGCAGTTTGTCCATTATTATCTGATTCCTGCACCATGTAGATGGACTCTACCTGACGGTTGGATTGGGGTAAAGCAACAAATCGCCCTTCATCAATTAAATAGGTTACTTTCTCCGCCCGAATACTGTTACCGCCCTGTTGCAAAATATAGACATTGCCACTGAAATCAATTCGGCGTTCTTTACTAAAATACTGTGCTTGGGCAGATGTTGCCTGAATTTGGCGAGCCGGATACAACATTTGCACATTACCGCGAGCCGTGATTACTTGATTTTTCGCGTCATATTCTTGCACATCAGCGCGGATAGTGAGGGGGCGATTTGCCTGAGATGTTTGTGCAGTAGCGGTTTGCACTTGGGTAGGGAAGGCAAAAGCGCCCAAAAGTGCAGCTGGCAGCATTAAAGCTAATCCAAAGCGACGTATCTGGGATAAGGGCAATTGATAGCAGGGCATCATAGCAATTGGGGATTTAGGATTTCAGCTTGCATTCTAATTATCTCAAGTACTTTATCCAGATATGAAATATACAATCTGGAGTGATTTCCGATAACTACTGGCTGAAATAGTGACGCTACCCCCAACCTCAAGGTTTCAGGTAATTGACATAACAAGTGAAAATGACGCAGGCAGAGTATTGTGCCTTAAGCCGCTTTACGTCTACATGAATTGTGCCTACCAGGGATTTCGGGCAACGCATAATTTCACCAGATGTCTAATCAATAGTCAGCACAATTTTAGGCAAAGATAAGACTTGATTTTCACCCAACTCACCAGATGTAATCAAGTCTTGCCCTATTTGTTGTAAAGTTGTCAACAAAACTGCGCTCTGACTCAATAGCTCATCTACGTCAATGCCGCCGTAAGTAGATGGGTAACGGCGTAGGCGATTGCTGCCTTCTCCCAATAGAATTACAGCACCTCGCCAGTTCCGATTTTCCAAATGATACAGTGCTACAGCAATTTGGAGAATTCCCTGATAAAAGGTTTTTTCCGGTTCGCCAGCTTCAATCCACAAAGCCTCTAAAGTGTCATGACAGGCGTAGAACTGTCCAGAATTGAACTGGTCTACGCCTTGCCAAAACTCTTGGGGAATGATTTCGCTCATCCCATGCTGTCTCGTACTTCTTTGATTGTTTCCAGAGAGATTTCTTGTTTTTCTCCAGCAAACTCATTGTCAGGGGTGAGGAATAACATGCAATGGCACTCTTTGCGTTCTCTCATCGGCACACAAGGACAGTTCCAATATGTGGCGTGAATCTCAGCTTCTTTATCTTCGTAATGGCGACAAGGACATAAAGGCGCACCTAGATCGTCTTTATGTTTGGCTAATCCTTCAATCACAACTGCGGTGACAGAAGGTTCAGAACAGAAGTATGTTCCAGTACGCTTGGCGTATTGTTCGGAAAAATGCCGCATTGCCTCTAGGCTTTTATCGCTGGATTTTGTATTATGTTCTGATGTGATCATGTCGCTCATAATTTAAATATTTCTTTGCATTCATTGTACCTTAGCCTCACTAAGGGATTACTGGGTGTATTTCCCCAACCTTGCCTGCTCAACTTATTTTACCTTTGCTCAAAGGCTGATATATCCGCTGTACTGGGATCGGAGAAAATCCCAGAAATCGCAGAAGCTTAAGTTGTCAGCAGTCTTTGAAATTATAAAATTTGAATTGATTTATGAATGTAATGTTTTTTGTAGTTGGGTTTGCAGTGAGCGTAAGCCTAGCCCGTCGTAGACATCGCTTTGTAAAACTATACCAGGGTGTTCCCAATTGATTACCTCTTGTTCTGCTGGTGAGGAAATATTTGGCCACAAAACCCAGCGACTGCCTTGAGGAAGAGTAGCAAGGCTTAGAGGATTCTGAGTCAGCCAAATCAAAGGATAGCTTTTAGGAACAACTGAACTGGCATCTTCTAGAGATGCGATTGCTGCCAAGGTTTCTAGAACAAAGCAATCGCCTTTGATTAAATTTGTTGATGCTGTCCACAGTTGCACCTGTAATTGCTGTTTTTGTGCATAAAAGTACAGCGATGCTGCGGTAATTACTGCTTGTTCAAAGTTTTCTTCTTCCCACTTGCTAGCACTGTCAAGGGCAATAACTATTTCTTGTCCACCTGTTACCATTTCTAACTCCCGCACCCTTAATTCACCATAACGGGCACTAGTCCGCCAGTGAATCAAGCGAGTAGGATCTCCTAAACGATAAGGACGGAGCGATCGCACCAGCCCTGTTGTCGCTGTCTGCAAGGGTCTACCACGAGGATCGCCCCTTTTGCTCTCTTCTTGCCCCATTTCGTCTACTAGGGGGCAGCTAGCCAAGGGCAACACTGTCGGATAAACGATCGCTGTAGCAGCACAATCACGCTGACGGCGACACCAGAACAATCCCAAAGGCGCACCAGAACCAAGTTCGACTGTGTGCCAGCGATAAACACCCCGGCGCTGGGTAGGGTGGTAATATACCCAACGGTAACTGCCTTGGCTAGGAATTGTTTCGATTGCCTTTTGTACTGGTTTCCCTAAGACGAAGGGCAGTGTATCTTCAACTTGCAATAAGCTTACAGGCTGCTGTGTCTGATTGCAGATTTCTAATTCCACCGTAAGATCGTCGCCTGCTGATACAGGTTGTATGGGACGGCGGGTGATGGATAGACCTGTGAGCGATCGCGGCGGTAAGATGGCTGCTACACCCAAAAGGGCAAAACTAATGCCGCTAATGGCGTAAAGCCAGCCAGCCATCGTATTGATACCTGCGCCAAAAAAACAAATAGCCGTTGCTGCTAGTACCCAACCGCCATAAGCAGGGGCACTGGCGCGGGTTTCTAACCAATTGGTGATGGGTTTGATAATTTTCATGTTTCTTTTTTAACCCAACACCACCCAAAATTCACAGTATCTCAGGGGTTCGCCAAAAAAGCTTTTAGTTGGATTCCTCAAAAAGAGATGGAAAGTTACGACGACCACTTACAACTCTTAGAATTTCGATACCATCATCTAATACTCTGTAGAAAACGATATAACCTTGCAAGGATACACCTCGGAGGTCTGGACGAATTTTTGCGTAACTTTTACCACTGTTTGGAAAGGTAACAAGTTGTTGGCACTTGCGGTTGAATTCACTGAAAAATCGCTCTCCTGCTTCAAAGTTAGTTTCAGCAAAGTAGTCAGCAATTTCATTGATATCTCGGCTGGCAAGAATGTTGATGACGTAGCGACTCATGCTTGCGCCTGCTGTCCTTGTCGAAACCGCTCTAGAATTTGGTTTACAAATGTCTCTCCATCAATAGGAGGCGTTTGGTCTGAAGCTAAAATCGCCGCATCAATTTTTTCTCTTACATTCTCGACCCATTCAGCATCGGCGCGATCGTATTCATCAAGCAACCGTAAGGCAATTTCAAGGGCTTCCTCTGCGGACTGATATTTCCCAGACTGGAGCTTGGTTTGAATAAAGCGTTCTTGATCGGGTGTCAGACTGATACTCATAGAAAACCTCTATTCAGATTATTCACCATTTTAAATTAAAAAACTCACCCTGCTTTTTCGTTCAGTTAAGGTTTATTCAAGAAACACAGTAAGTCATATTCCCATTTGCCAATAACTTCTATTCTGTATAAATGCGGTACAATTCACCACAATATTTGCACAGGATAACTTTCAAACACACTGTCTCTAGTAATTAGACTTGTCGCTAAATAAGACCTAAAAAACGATGAAATGGATTTCTCAACTTGACTCATCAACTTATGCAGCCATCAAGTAGAAATTCCAGAGTCCGGTGGCAGTGAGCATGAAGCGATCGTCCAAATCATCAATGCGATTTCTGTACAATGCTGTAGCAGCATTGTATCTCTTAATGCCTGATATAGTGTGTTCGCATTTAACGCGATTGCTACTTTTGTCGCGATTAGATTGTTTCTGTTCCTCAGTCAGTTCTTTACCTCTAGGTTTTTTATCAGGAATCTTGATGTTAACAAATTCATTTTGTAAATCTTGGAAACCCGAGTCTACATGAATCGGAATATTATCTGGCACAAAATCTGCTAATTTTTCCTCGTTCAATTGTCGTTTGTCATGAACCTTACCTTCCCTTGCATGAGATAGTACTAACACCCGTTTATTTTGGTCTGTCATCACTAAGTGTTTGCGAGTATGGCGCTTTTTTTTACCCGAATAATGCATTGGGTGCTTGTTTTGGTCTTTGGGACGCTGAATGGGTCGTTCTGTCCCATCAATCATCACTTCTTGGGCGGATGGAAAACGAGTCGTAAAATCTTCAATACTCTCCAATTTGCGTTCTGGTAAGACCATTTTCTGACCCAAGACACTCTCCAGCAATGGTTGTAGTCTTAACATCCAACGGTGTGCCCGACTGCGGTGTAGGTCAAAAAGCACTCCTGCAACAAACATCAAAGGTGGGATAGCACTTGAAATAGAACAATATGAAAAATAGCTTGTCTTCTACTCGCTGCAATCGAGCTTTTCTGCCCCCACCTATAGACCGTTTCCGAGGCTTTTCGCTTTTAGCGATCGCTTCAGTGTTGAGTACAATTTCAAAGGCAACTGACAATTCATCGAATGCCTTATGATTCAGCCCAGTTAATGCTCTTAGCAGACGATCTTCCTTTAGCACCCGATTGATGTCTAGCATTTTCCTGTCTCATCCCAACCGCTAATCGCTGATTTTACCTTATTAAGCGACAGGTCTAATCTATGGATGCTCTCCACTAAACTTTGAGAAATTATGAGCCGATCAAATGGATCTTTATGATAAGAAGGCAACTTTGCTAACTCATCTAAATGTTCTGGTCGTATTTCAAGCAATTCAATAGCATTACCATAAATTTGTTGCTTGACCAACTCAGTAAAAGTCATTTCCAGTTTTAGCTTGTCGATACTGACCTTGATAGAAATTTCCCAAAGACTCGCAATGCTCAAAAATCTTTGATTTCCCCGATCTTCAATAAAGTTTTTTGCTGTGTCACTGAGGTTGAAACTGCCCTCAATAAACCATAAAAACGTATGAGTGTCGAGCAGGAGCCTCATGGAGCGTATTCCTCAAAATCTGCCAACGGCTCATCAAAATCATCTGACATTTTTACTAAACCCCTAGCACTACCAAACTTGGGGCGTACTTCTACTCCATTAAGTGGCACAATTTTGAAAGATGTCCCATCATTACGCATGATGATGACTTCTTCTCCAGCAGCCGCCTCTTCAATTAATTCTGCTAGGCGAGTCTCAGCTTCTTTCAAATTAACTTGGTGCATTGATAGTCTTTACCAAAACCCTATATTTTGAATATAACTTTTTTGTCAGTTATTGACTCAAGGATCTTTTCATGTGGGCAATACTGAAAAACTCCTCAGTTAACAGAGGAATATCAGATGTATCGATTCCCTCCTCTGTGAGTAAGTTAACTTTGTCCGAGTTCGTCCTTGAGGAATTGTTCATAGGGGCTGCTGGCGCTGGGCGACTCGGATTAAGAACCTTAATGCCTCATTCACTTCTTCATCGTTGGGAAAAGCTTGGGCAACATCAGGATCTAACAGTACAAAGTTACAGATAGCGAGAGTCAGTTACGAATTGTATGCACAACTTAACAATTTATCTGTATTTTGGTGGTTTGCATCTATAAATTTATAATTGTATATGATTAGATTATGGAATTTAGGGAGAAGGTGGAAATATGACCATTACTACCAACTTAAAGCAACTCTATGAAACCGATGAGAATTTATGGTTGGAAGAAACTATTGAATTATTAAAACAAAAACAGTTTAACCAACTTGATTTAGAAAACCTCATTGAGGAATTAATCAGTTTGGGAAAAAGAGATTTAGCGAAAGCAAAAAGTCTATTAAGGCAAATTATTATTCATATATTATTATTCCAATATTGGCAGGTAGAATATGAAAGAAACTATCGTCATTGGATTGGAGAAATTAAAACCTTTAGATATGACTTAAATAATCATTTAACGACAAATTTAATAAACAAGTTACAGAATGATTTAGAAAATATTTATCAAAGTGCGGTTGATTTTGTGAAAATTAAAACCGATTTAACTAGTTTTCTAGAAAAGTGTCCTTATACTCTTGTGCAATTATTAGATGAAAATTATTTACCTTAAATATATCAGTTTTATTTGATTTTTGTGAAATGAAAGCAGCACCGAGAGGCGATGTCTACGACGGGCTACGCTTACACACTGTAAATCTATGCTGCTAAGAAAGCGATCGCTTTCTGTAAGAATCCCTGCTGACTAGCGATGTCTACGAAAAGCTCGCCTATGCGTTAAATCTCTCGACGAAATGCCCTAATAGCTTCTCCAGCATCAGTCTCAGCCATCAAAATGTAGCGTCTCAGTAAATCCAAATTTAGGTCATTGAGTCCGGGCAGTTGGCTGCGCTCAACGCATTCATAGCTGCCGTCATGCAGATGATAGAGCGTTAACAGCCCATCTTCCCAAAACCAGACTTCCAGTACTCCCAGAGCTTTATAGCGCTCTAACTTGCTGATACCACCACTAGTAAAAACGACTTCGATAGACAAATCTGAAATCGGTTTAGCGCTGCCAATACAGTAAGACTCGTCTGCTTGAACCGAGACAACCCCTTCTTTTTCCTGCGTCATTGATCGGGTTGGCTGAAAGAAAATGCCTTTTTCGACGAGAAAGGTTGTCACTAAATAACCGATGATACTTGCAAAAATTTCATGTTCGCGTCCCGGCATGAGAATCTCGATTGTATCGTCATAGTAAAACAGTCGCACACCAGGAGAACCGTCAAAACCCTTTTGGATGAACTTGAACTGTTCCCACGTCCCATAATGGACGATGCGTTGATCGGTAGTTCGGTCAAGTAGTGGGGGCATCGCATTCACCTCTAGCAATCCCTGCCTGAATTGTGACATACTCTTTGCCAGCATGACTATGCATAGGCTTTGAAAATAATTGATTTGTTTGCGATCGCTCCTTGATGATTTGCTGTATTGCGACGCCGAATAGCCCGTCGTAGACATCGCTTTGTGTGAAAATATGCCAAGGAGGAATCGCACTGTAAATCTCTGCTATAGTTTGGCGATCGCTTTTTATAAAAATGCCTACTGGCTAGCGATCTGTCTTTACCAACAACTTGAGCAGCTAACGTTACGCGGCGTTGATTATGCTGATTCTAGATGAGTGACCGGAATTTGTTCGGTTCTTTCAGGGAGTTTCGCTCCAGTTGCAACAGCATGAACCGCATGAAGAATATCGGCAGAATAGTACCGATTGCCACAGGTATTACAAACACCAATCGTCACATCTTCGAGGATGACAAATCCATCTCTATGTTTGAATGCCTCGCGCTTGACAATTCGAGGTTGAACAGTTCCTTCGCAATACTCGCATCTATATCCATACATACAGCTAGCCTTGGGCTTCAGTGACTTGATAAACAGTGATAATTAAATAACGTCTGTTGCTTGCAAAACGCCCAACAATCCCAACAGGCGTTTGTTGATCTAATGCAGTTCCTACTACTATATATTTTCTTCCTCTTCGGTCATCTTTTTCAACTCGAATGACTTGACCTTTCAGAACCGCCTCTTCCACATCTAAAATCGTCAGCATATCCTCAGCCATTTCTTCCATTGCATGGGCTGACATATCATATTGGCGGAGTCTAATCTTTTCTCTTATGCAGTCAATATCACTGCGAGGCACTTGTTTATTCAGGTAACATTCTGCTAATGATACCAAGTCTTAAGACTACACCTTGTGATGCTCAACAGTTGCCATTTAGGAATTTGAGTAATCACTTTTCATATTTAGTGTCATGTATAAAAAAAGGGGAATTGTTCATAGCGTTGTGTTGGGCTGCTGGCGCTGGGCGACCTGGATTAACAACCTTAATGCCTCATTCACTGCTTTATCGTTGGGAAAAGCTTGGGCAACATCGGGATCTAAAAGTACTAGGTTCGTTTTTGTACGATATCGCTCAACATATTTACCTCTAACCCCGCTTGCCATTTGAGCGAAGTCGTACTCAGGACGTAATTCATCTTCCATTTCGTTTTCAACTTTCTTGTTCATAAAACCTCTTCTCCTGGCGAGTAGCATTTCGGGCGCTGATAATTCGTATCTTTTCCCCTCTATCAGTATGTGCAACAACTAAAAGTTGTTCAAACTTAGATAAGCCAATAATAACGTAGCGACTTTCTCTAATGGAGTGGTCAGGATCAGGAAAAGTTACGGATAGCGGGTCATTAAATACGGTTGCAGCTTCCTGAAAAGAAACACCATGTTTCTCAAGGTTTAGTGTTGCTTTGTCTGGATTCCATTCAAATTTCATTTACAAATCTCTTTGCCTTTCCTTTCCAGAGTTTAACAGGCTGTTTGTTGATCAAAAGCCAGAACGACTCCTGCATCGCACAGGATCATAGCTCTAGCCCTTGTTGCCGATACTTGTTAAATAGGATTTGCTGATAGTTGCTGACTGGTTCAGATGGAGATATGTCTAGGCAATCCACAGCCTCAAACCATTGTGACCATTTTTCCACAAGTGTTTCATCAGGCTGATTGTCAGCAATTTTAACTTGATGTTTGTGGATCACAAAATCAATGAAATCGGTCACTTCTTGCAGGAGTGGTTCGGAAAGTTGCTGCAATTTTGCGATGGTAGTTTCACGAATAGTCATGATATACGCCCAACAATGACTTCTAGTATTTGAAAATCAATATTACATCGCTCGGATTTACCTGAGTTTAGCATTAAACATATTGGAAGATGCCCAGATGGTGCTGTCCGCCAGTAGTGAATATCAGAGTAGTATACCCAATCTCCTTCTTTACGCCAGCCAACTTCATCACCAAATTTATTTTGTATTTACCGACTATTATAAGTAGTGTCAGAACCACCACCAATACGTTTCCAAATGCGTTTTTGAACACTAAACCCAAACCGTCCATTGCTATACTTTAACCAGAGTTTATTTATATTATTTAAATCTTTTCGGGGAAGAAATTTTATATATTCTGAGCAAAAATAATTTGTAAGGTAAGTTCTGTATGGTGAAGTTTTTGGTAACTCTTTATGAGATATCACATAGATGATCTTAGCTGTTTCTAAATCAGCCTCTTTCCATTTCCTAGCTTGAAGTAATTCATCTAGTTTTTGATAATACCCCGATACTACTTCAGTGAAATCTTTAGAAGAAGTATGACTATAAGCTGTAGCACTAGTAACAACTTCTCTTGCTACTTCAGTTTCATCATTAGTTTTCGTAGTGTTAGTACTAAAAGATTTTTTCCACATAAAAAGCTTTTTTCTAACCTTGGGCTTTTTACGGGCTTCTTCTGCTAATTCAGTTGCAATTTCTGTTTTGGCATCTTCTTCACTATAACCCTGATTTTTTAGTTCAGTTATTAACTCACGAATTTCCTGAGCAATTTCTGAAAAATCCTGATTTATGTTAATAACATCTCCATATATCTCAATTTGATCGCCATTAATATTAATATTTTCGTTGTAATTACCTTCTGTATAAATATTGCGAGGTTCATTTATATCATCATCTATTAAGCTTTCATCCAAACTGTTTTGCTTATATCTAGCTCTTGAAATATATAAATAGAAACCTAATCCAAATATTAGTATGGCTAGTACGCCGAAAAAAATAGCAAAAATCATCTGATAATTTGCTAAAATATAATCGATGGCTTTTTTCGATAAATTAAGAATAGTTAGGTATACAGCCCTAACTAAAGCTATGCTAAACAAACCGTATATTAACTTCTCTACCAACGAAAGCCGATTTATCAGAAGATAGAACTCTCTGAATATTTGCTTTATTGGAATTTTCATATTTTAACTGTTGATAGGTGCTTTAGGGTATAGGAGTAATTGACAGTTTAAAATGGCAGAGGAATGCCTAATAAAGCAAACACTAATTTAATTACATCTAGCGTAGCTTCTCCTATAACAGCACTTGCAGCAGCATCACGTATAGATTGCCCTAATTTAATAAGTTTACCTTTAGCTTTGGGGTTATTTTTAACTTCATTTGCCCAATCTTTAGCTACCTTCTGTTGAGCATCTTGGTGATTATAGCCCTGATTTTCTAGCTGCCGTAATAACTCTTGTATTTGTGTAGCAGCTTGAGATAAATCCTGACTTATATTTATGTAATTACCATGTACTTGTAAATAATCACCTTCAATAGAAATAGATTTGTTAAAGTTACCACCAGCCCCTAAATATATATTGTAAGTATTATTGTGATTTCCATTGCTCATATAAAAAACCTTTAGCTAGTATGTTTGCGAATCGAATTTACTGACTCGCTCTAAATGGATTAATTTATTTATAGTAGCGTATAGTACTACATTTAACTACTACAAGATTACTAAACGAAAAAAGCCTGCGTCAGCAGGCTTTGTTTTGTGATGTTATTAAATGAGTGGGTGAGCAAGAACAGCCACCGCTATGAATTACCGTTTCGCCAACTTCTTCGACATCTTCCGCAGACGAATCGATTGGGGCGTAACTTCCACCAATTCATCGGGGCCAATGTATTCCAAAGCACGCTCTAGGCTCATATCTATCGGTGCTTGCAGTTGCACTAGTTCATCGCCACCAGCAGCGCGGTGGTTGGTCAACTGCTTGGTCTTACAGATATTCAGTTCCAAATCTTGCGGACGATTGTGTTCGCCTACAATCATGCCTCTGTAAACCTTTGTACCGGGAACAATAAAGAATGCTCCTCTATCTTCAGCGTTCCTCATGGCGTAGAAGGTAGAAACGCCTTCTTCAAAGGAGATTAAAACGCCTTTGTTACGGGCTTCAATATCACCACTTAGTTGACGGTAGTCTAAGAAGCTGTGGTTCATGATGCCTTCGCCACGAGTCATCCGCATGAATTCACCCCGGAAACCAATCAAACCACGGGCGGGTATGACAAACTCTAGCTGGGTGCGATCGCCACTACCTGGTTGCATATCTTGCATTTCGCCTTTGCGTTGTCCCAGGCGCTCAATACAGCTACCCACACCATCAACAGGAATGTCTAACACCAAGAGTTCATAAGGTTCACAAGGTTGACCGTTGACTTCGCGGTAAATTACCTGTGGCTGAGATACCTGAAACTCGAAGCCTTCCCGGCGCATGGTTTCAATTAAAATACCCAGATGGAGTTCTCCCCGACCGGAAACAAGGAATTTATCGGGAGAATCGGTTTCTTCAACGCGCAAAGCCACGTTGGTTTCAAGTTCGCGGAATAAGCGATCGCGTATTTGTCGTGATGTCACCAACTTTCCTTCTTGACCAGCAAAGGGTGAATCATTCACCCAGAAGGTCATTTGCAAGGTTGGTTCATCCACTTTAATTAGTGGTAAAGCTTGGGGTTCGTTAGGATCAGTAATCGTTTCCCCAATATAAGCATCAGCGAAACCAGCCACCGCCACAATATAACCTGCGGTTGCTTCTTCCAGGTCTACGCGCTTGAGTCCTTCAAAGCCCATCAACTTGGTAATTTTACCTTTGACAATAGTGCCGTTTTCTGTTACCAAAGCCGCTTGCTGTCCTGAACGGATAGTACCGTTGTGAATTCTGCCAATCACAATCCGTCCCAGATATTCAGAATAATCTAGGGTTGTGACTTGCAATTGCAGAGGCTTCTTGCTGTCGCCTACTGGTGGTGGAACGTGTTGCAGAATCGCATTAAACAGGGGTTGCATATCTACCGATTCTGCTTCCAAGCTTTCTTTCGCAAAACCTCCCATACCGGAGGCAAACAGATAGGTAAAATCACACTGGTCTTCATCTGCCCCTAATTCCAAGAACAGATCCAAAACTTTATCAACAGCAACGTGGGGGTCAGTTTGTCCACGATCGATTTTGTTGATTACAACGATGGGGCGCAGCCCTTTTTCTAAAGCTTTTTTCAGAACAAAGCGTGTTTGGGGCATGGGGCCTTCATTGGCATCGACAATCAGAAGACATCCGTCAACCATGCCGAGTACCCGTTCAACTTCGCCACCAAAATCAGCGTGTCCCGGAGTATCAACAATATTAATTAGTGTTTCTTTGTAGCGAACCGCCGTATTTTTGGACAGGATAGTAATACCCCGTTCCCGTTCTAGGGCGTTGGAGTCCATAACGCAATCCGGAACGTCTTCGCCTTCGCGGAAAATGCCGGATTGTTTGAGGAGTGCGTCAACCAGTGTGGTTTTGCCGTGGTCAACGTGGGCGATAATGGCGACGTTGCGAATTGGGAGCGTCATAGAAGCTTTTGGTGAACTGTAGAGGGGGTTTATAAGATTTACATTTGAATGCTAGGCTGTTTTAACAGAATTGAGAACGATCGGCAAATTCTGTAAAGAACCTTTAATAATTCTAGCGTAATCGTCACAATTGCGGGGAGTTTTGTAAACCCCACAATGGAGATGTGTGGTAATTACGGCGTTGGTGGGATAACAAAAGCTTCTGTGACAAACAAATGTTTGCTGAAGGGCTGTATTACTTTTGAGAATTGCGGTTGATTCGCACAGAGGAATTTGTAGTTAGAAATGCTTTGGTGAAAAGTACGATCTTTGATTAATAGAGATGAAGTTACTGGCTACTAAAAGTCAAGTTATTTCGTGTTTGGGATCGAAGGGCAGCGATCGCCAAGCCTGGTTTTTTTTGACTAGAATGGGGTGGGTATCTCTACAAAAATATTCAACTTACACAGAATTCTCAGAATGTAGAGTTAGGTCAATTGTTTAAAAGAGCAAGAAGCGATGTCTACGACGGGCTACGCCTACGTCATTATCTATGTAGAGACTTTACAATATAACGCCTCTAGAGAATTTAAGGTATATTCTAAAAACTAATAAAATGACAGCGATAATTATATGGTCTGCTGCCTAAATCCTAATTGCGAGAATCCCAAAAATCCTGACGGGGCAAATTTTTGCCTCAGTTGTGGCACAGAGTTGGTGTCGCTATTGAGAAATCGTTACCGAATCATCACACCATTAGGGAGAGGAGGTTTTGCACGCACATATATCGCCGAAGATATAGACAAGCTAAATGAACGATGTGTTGTTAAGCAGCTGGTTCTAAGTCAATTTTATGGCAGTCAGGGTAGTCAGGCACATAAAAAAGCGACTGAGTTGTTTGAACGAGAAGCCAAACGTCTCAAAGAACTAGGAGAACATGTCCAAATTCCTAATTTGTATGCATATTTTAAGGAAGCTGAATATCTGTATTTAGTGCAGCAGTTTATCGAAGGGCAAAATCTGTTGCAAGAATTAAAACAACAGGGGGTTTTTGATGAAGCCAAGATTCGAGATTTTTTAAATGATTTATTATCTGTACTGGTAGATATACATCAACAACAAGTAATTCACCGAGATATTAAACCAGAAAATATTATTCGCCGTCAAAATGATGGAAAATTAGTACTAATTGATTTTGGGGTGGCAAAGCAAAAGACGGAACCTACAAACACTACAATAGGGACAATTATTGGTTCATTAGGTTATGCACCAATTGAGCAAATGCAAACAGGTAAAGTTTTTCTGTCTAGTGATATTTATAGTTTAGGAATAACTTGCTTTCAACTACTGACCAATATTTCTCCTTCGAGTTTGTGGATGAAACAAGGCTATGGTTGGACTTCTAATTGGCGGCAGCATTTAACGCAACCCATAAGTCAAGAATTAGAGATGATTCTTAATAAGTCACTACAAGAAAATCACGAACAGCGTTATCAATCTGCACAGGCTGTCTTACAAGACTTGAATAAGTTGCCACCGCTAAGGTATACATTAGCTTCTACAGTTATTCCACCTACTCTGCCATCAAGAGCGCAACCACAAAATCAACATAAATCAACTCGATATCTACCGCAATTCTCTAACAGTAGATTATTGTCTGGAGCAATAATAGCTGGATCGGGTAGTTCATTTTTAGCGATCGCACTTATAAGTTTTCTCGGAACTACTTGGATTAGCTCTGGATTGTGGTTGCTAATTTTAGGAGGATTAGTCTTTATTCAATCTCGCCCACTTTTGGAAAAAGCTTATTTAATTGTTGTTGCTATCATCGCAAATTTACTCATTGTCTTTATTTTCAGAAATATCCTAACTAATAATCTTCTCAAAGCTGGTTTAAATGGACTGTTACTCGTAGGATTGCTAGTTATTATGGCAGGTTTGTTGACAGTTATTATAGTGGGTGTCTCTGAAATAATAAACAAAATAATTTCTAAATATCTTTAGTTTTTTGGTTTTGCTCAATTGTCATAAATTTCTTTCAGATAAACTTTGTAAAAGTTGGGTAATTATTCATGAAAAATCAAAAAGAAAACTTGAGACTGCTTATTTCTCTTGGTCTGGCTGGGGTAATGGTAGCAGCTATTTTATGGTTAATTAGCAAAGTTTCTTCTACTATCATAACAACATCATCAAACCCGACACAAACTTCATCTTCATTGACAAATAAGCCTTCACTAATGAATTTAGGTACAAGGATTTTGGTGAAAGTGCAAACATCCCCAGAAAAAACAGATGGAGTTAAAGCTTTTGCTGAGAAAGATTTCAGTACTGCCGTTAAAAAATTTACTGATTCTCTGAAAAATAATCCAAACGATCCAGAAACTTTAATTTATTTAAACAATAATGCCAAAATAGCACGAGATAATTCAGAAGCTATAAAAGTTGCGATCGTCGCACCAATTAACTTCGATCCTAGTTTAGCAGAAGAGATTTTACGTGGTGTAGCTCAAGCTCAAAATGAAGTTAATACTCAAGGAGGAATTAATGGTAAAAAATTGCAAATTGTAATTGCAAGTGCTGATAATAGAGAAGATTCTGCACGCCTAGATAATGAATTAGTTCAAGATAAAAGCCTTGTAGCTGCCGTGGGTGTTAGACGTAAAGCAGAAATATATAAAGAGAAAGGTTTGGTTTTAGTCTTGCCCGTCGAGCTACCAAATCAAGCAGAAAATCCAGCAAAATTAGATAATAATACAGTAAATAGTCAGTCTAATAGTTCTACAAGTAACTACTTGTTTCATGTAAATCCTTTATATAATAATTTAGTAGATACTCATTCTCGCTACATTGCTCGACAAGCAAGAAATGTTGCTATTTGTGGCGATGTTCGTAGTTCAAGAGATAATTCAGCCTCTTCATCAAATCAGATACTTGTAGAACAGTACACTCAAGCTATCAAAAATTATGGCAGCAACGTTATTAGTACACCTTGCAATTTAGCAGACAAAAATTTTGACCCTAAAGCTTTTGTGGATAAAGCCATAGAAACAGAAAATGCAAGTGGTTTTTTACTAATGCCTTCAATCAGAAATATATACTTTGCCACCAAAGTAGCACAAGAGGTTAAAGGTAGAAAGCCACTGTTTGCTTCTGAAACTATGTACAGTGCTACAACTTTACAAAATGGCAAGGATCTAGAAGGAATGGTATTACCTGTGTATTGGCATCGTAATGCTAATAAAGATAACCCATTTGCGAAAAATGCCTTTCAGCTTTGGAATGCACAAGTAAATCAGAGAACGGCGGGAGCTTATGATGCACTTCAAGCAATTATTGCTGGCTTAAAAGAAGACGGTACCCGCGAAGGATTACAAAGGGTATTATCTAATCCCAATTTTTCAACATCTGGAGCAACTGGAATGATTCAGTTTTCGCCCTCCGGGGAGCGTCAAGGAGAAGCAATGCTAGTCAAAATTGAGCGTTGTGAGTCTTGTTCTAGTGGAACTGGTTACGATTTTGCCCTCTTGAATAAGAAATAGTTTTTTTGATGTTAATTTTCATTCTAAAGATATAGATTGCTCCCAAATAGGTAATCTATTCAATTTGAATGTCATACTAAACTTATTGATTTGATTGCAATCAAAAATTGAAGCGATCGCTTCAATTTTTCTCTAACAAAAAGTTTTGTTTATCTACCCAGAGTTGTGAGAGCGATCGCTCAAAAGAAAGATGGAATCTCCATAAATTCTGTGTCAAGGTTATATCAGTAAGAATTACGAACACTTTGCCGACGGAGAACACAGATGGTAGCTACATTAGATGATACTAAACGCAATGCTATTGCTGTAAAACTTGCAAGTATTAAAGCTCTGCAACAGTTGCTCATCGAAAATGAAAAATCGCTTTTGACGCAAGGGCTTGATGCCGAAATTGCCGATCGCATCCGAAATTTTATCAATGATGATGAAAAAAACCTTGGTATTTTAGAAACTGTAATTGGTCAGTATGGGATTCAGGCTGAACCCAAAAAAAACGTTACACAATTCCTTGAAAAAGCTCGCGAATTGTTCAAAGGTTCTGAGTTAAGCCTGTATGAAAAAATCTCTCAGCATGAATTGCTGAAACATCAAATAGTAATGAGTGGCTTGATAGTTCACAAAGCTGCTCAAAAAGTTGGTGCTGATGTGTTGCTAGCGATCGGGCCTTTGAATACCATAAACTTTGAGAACCGCGCTCACCAAGAGCAACTCAAAGGCATTCTGGAGATTCTGGGTGTCCGCGAACTCACTGGACAAGATGCAGATCAAGGAATTTGGGCACGTGTTCAAGACGCTTTGGCCGCAGTTAGTGGTGTAGTAGGTAGTGCTGTCACCCAAAACAGCGACAAAAAGGATCTAAATATCCAAGATGTCATCCGCCTCGATCACAACAAGGTAAATACCCTATTCACCGAACTACTACAAAGCAACGATCCACAAAAGATCCAAGAGTACTTCGGTCAAATTTACAAGGATTTAACTGCCCACGCTGGAGCTGAAGAAGAAGTTGTCTATCCAAAAGTACGTCCTTTCTACGGTCAAGATAACACCCAAGAACTGTTTGATGAACAAGCTGAAATGAAGCGGGTGTTAGACCAAATTAAGGCTATTAGCCCTTCTTCATCTGAATTCAAAGATCAAGTTACACAACTTATGAAAGCTGTTGGCGACCATATTCGTCAAGAAGAAAGCACAATGTTTACCGCCATTCGCAACAACTTAAGCACTGAGCAAACTGAACAACTGGCGACTGAATTCAAAGCCGCTAAGACCCGAATTCAAGAGAAATTGGGCGTTGTTAGTGAATCGAATGTGTAGGACGCTTTTGGGCTTTTTATATCCGCTAAAAAAAGTTAGTTAAACAAAAACTCCCAGCGCTGATGTGCTGGGAGTTTTTGTTTAAAGATTTTGCTGACAATATTTATAAGCGGCATAAGCCATAGTTACAACGCCAGTGATAATGGCAGATTCATCGACTTCAAATTGGGGATGGTGTAAGGGGTGGTTAATGATTCTTTCTTTGTAGCCTACACCTAAGCGAAACATGGAACCAGGGACGTGTTCCAAATAAATAGAAAAATCTTCAGATCCAAGGGAGGATTCCGGTAAAACTTGAACGCGATCGCTACTCCAAGCTTCTTCTGCGGCTGATTGTAACAATTGCGTCAAGGTATAATCATTTTGGACGCTGGGTACACCTTGGCGATAATTGACTTGATACTTTGCCCCATAGGTATGGCAAACATTAGATACAATGTTTTCAATCCAGTTTGGGAGATGGGCACGAGTTTCGGGATGGAGCGATCGCACAGTTCCCAATAACTGCACTTTATCGGCAATTACATTCGGCGCTCTGCCACCATTAAATTTCCCTATGCTCAAGACTAGAGGACGCAAAGGATTCTGCGTCCGGCTGATGGCTTGTTGCAGTGCAGTAATCACTTGACAAGCAATCCAAATTGCATCAATCGCCTCATGGGGACGTGCCCCGTGCCCAGATTCTCCCATAATCAGAATCTCTAAATCATCAGCAGCGGCTGTCAAAGCCCCGTAACGCACGCCAATAGAGCCTGCGGGTATAGAAGGAAAAACATGAACCCCTAATAAAGCTGAGACGTTTTCCATCGCTCCATCTTTCACCATCCAGCTTGCCCCTTGAGCAATTTCCTCGGCTGGCTGAAATAAAAACCGCACTTTGCCACCCAACTCCTGTGCCACTTGCGATAGCACCATTGCCGTTCCTAACCCCACTGTGGTGTGGACATCGTGACCGCAAGCGTGCATAATACCATCTGTACGAGAGGCATATTCTAAATTTGTGCCCTCTTGAATTGGCAAGGCATCCATATCAGTGCGAATTGCCAATAAACGGTCATTTTGGCTAGTGCCTTGCAGTTCTCCAATTACGCCCGTTTTACCAACTCCCTCTTGTACGTGCAGCCCACTAGAAGACAAAACACCAGCTACGAAGGCTGCTGTTTGGTACTCCTGACCGCTAAGTTCTGGGTGAGAGTGGATGTGGCGGCGAATTTCAATTAAGCGGGGCGCTAGTTTTGCGGCTAAGTCTTTAATACGGGTAAGCATCGATTTAATTAATCTATAGGCTTTTTTCCCATGATAAAGAAATGTTAACAAACAAAATGCTCTTTGCCATACAAGGATAGTTGAGAACAAGCAGAGGGCAAGGGAGCAGGGGAGACGAGGAGACAAGGGGGACAAGGGGGACAAGGGGGAATTATTGAACAAGTCTCTCCCTTATCTCCCCCCTCTACCTTGTCTCTTCTCAATGCCCTGTTTGGCCCATGCCCCATTTCCTACTCCCCAGTTTATTTTGAGTAGCAGGTTGTGGCTAAAGTATTTTCGGGTTTGTACTCGTTACATTCTCTGGGATTTTGACGCTCTAACGACCAACCATAAGGTTTGTCGGAGGTGACAACACCATTATTTAAAGTTGTTAGTCGGTAGTTAGCCCCCCGAAAATTAGTAAATTGCAATTTGGCATCTTTTAAGTTCGCTGCTTCTAAATTGGCACTGATGAAACCGGCATAAGACAGATCGGCATTTTCCAGGGATGCTGATTTCAAATTTGCTCCTGTTAAGGAAGCACCACTGAGATTAACCGAATTCAAAACCGCACCTTCTAAATTTGCACCGGTGAGATCGGCATTCGTGAGATTAGCTTGAGATAATGTAGCGCCGCTCAAGTCAGCCCCTCGCAAATTTGCTCCAGTTAAATTCAGTTTAGTTAGGTCAGCGCCACTCAAATTACACCGAGGACAGGCACTTGTTGCTTTCAACTGATCCAAGTCTAGCTGATTTAATGCAAGAGCCTGCTGTGCAAACGCTAAACAGGCTAACAGGGAGACGGTGGCAACAATCTTAAGTTTCATATTTTTACTGATATTTACAAAAATGACAAGTTACGAATATCACGTATTGTCATCCTTACATATACTGCTTCTCTAAGGAAGTGCAGGGATGAAGCATTGATTAAGAAGCTGTAAAAATACTATAAATTATAATAGTAAGACTACTCAAACGGAAATATAGGCTATAGAATCAAATCGTAAGGAACTATACCGAACCAATTATAGACTACCAAATATGTGATCCCCCTAGCTCGATTAAAAATACGACTAGGGGGATCTTGTTTTTAGGCATTGGGCAAAGGGCATGGGGAATGGGAAATGGGCCAAACAGGGCATTGAGGAGAGACAAGGTAGACAAGGAGAAGGGAAAGACTTGTTGCAAGTTCTAACTTTTGTCACCTTGTCTTCTGCTCCCCTGCTTTCTTCATCGCCATCCTAAAAGGCGCAGTCCAGGGACAATTAGGTAATAACTCACTCCTAACCAGAAGCTGGTAAAGAAGCCTACAAAGCCAAAAAAAGTCAGAGGCAAGTATAACTCTGACCAGGCTGGTTGACTAGTAAATTGGAAAATAGGAGGTGCTAACTTCAAAAGAATTAAAACTGCATAGGCGATCGCACTGCCAAAGGCCGCGAACACCGCATACACTACATGATGGCTGCGAAGTCCTAAACTCAACGTAAGCAGGCAAACTGCCACTAAAATCACTGCCACTAAGCCCTCGCCGCTATCTTTTGGGGTGATTAATTGCAAAATCAACCAGCCGAAGCCATAGCTAATCATGCCCATCAGGGAAGCCACTAAAAACCGCCGCCGTTGACCAAAACACCCAGATACTGTCAGTCCCCATGCGGTTCCCCAGCCTGCAGCGACGAACACCAAAATATCTGCCCCAAAGACGGGTTGAGTATTTGGTACTAATTGGTTTAGCTGACTCCCAATCAATTCCACAACCTGACGCCCCAAGCTGGTGCGATAGGCCAAAATAAAACCAGCGATCGCACCAAAACAAGCGCCGATACTACTCAGGATCATTGCCCAAATCGTCGCCAAACAAGCTCGGAAAATTTTGATGATTGTCTGAGCGATAAAAATAACGGTTTTGGTGACAGCTTGGCTAAAGTTAGCTAAAACTTGTTCAATAGCTTGTGTTATCAGTGTAAATCTCTGGGAAGCTTGCGTTGAGGCTTGCTTAATCTTGTCTCGCAGTTGGGCAAATAACCCTGGTGGCGGTAATGGTTGAGAAATCTTCGCCAAACGTTTTTGAATTATAGCTGCATTTGCTGGACGCGATCGCACATCCTCCTGCACCATCTCATCCAGCAAATCTGCTAGTTGCGGGTTGACATTCACCGCAGTTCGCCAGCGCAATTTACCCGTTTGCTGATCTTCCAACTCTAGCGGGTATTTGCCTGTTAGTAATTCAATCACCGTTCGACCAAGGGCATAAAAATCGGCACTTGGGCCAACAATACCTCCAGTCACTTGTTCTGGTGGACTGTAGCCAGAAGAAAATAATCGCGTGGAACTAGACACAGAACGCAGCTTAGAGGTACTAAATTGTTTCGCGCCACCAAAATCAATTAGTATCACGCGATCGCCTTCTGTTTGCCCTTGAGACGGGGTTACAGATGGCGAAGATGTACCCAGCATTAAATTAGAAGGTTTGATATCCCGATGAAGAATCTGACGTTTGTGTAATTCTTGTAAAATCTGCACAGCTTGGGCAAACCAGTTTAAAACCAAATCCTCTGGACAGCCTTGGGGAAACTTTTTTAATATTTCCTCTAAAGTCCGCCCATTGATTTTTTCCATTACCAGACAAGGCAATTGGTGCGGTTTGGGATTAAACAGTTGTACCTGAAAATAACCATCGTTATCGACTGTGGGAACACCCTGATGCTGCAAGCTAGATAAAACTGCCGCCTCTTGGGTAAATAATTCCAGTGCCTTGGGCGAATCTTCTACCAATACTTTCAATACTTTCTCTGTTTGAGTTTTTTCATCCCAAACTGTGTAGATTTGAGCAAATCCTCCCGATCCCAAGGGCTGAAGTGGAACATAGCGGTCTAACAACTCTAGCGGTGCGCCACAGCTGTTGCAAAATTTGTTTCCCCAAGGCTGAGGATAAGGACGTTGACAATCAGGATTTATGCAGTGAACCGCACTCTGAGTGATGTGGGACACAACCGCTACAATACAAAGGCTGACTTGATTTTAACGTTTCTTTAGGTTTCCTGATTTTAAAATAGACAAAAGGAAAACCCTCATAAAATTTATGAGGGCATTCGTTTATATTTACAACAGAATTCAAGGAAGGTGAAGTACACAAGCTAAGTCTCAAAGCAAGGTTATAAAGCCTGTTTGACTTCTGTTAGCGCAGCGGGGCGCAGCCCATTCTGAATTCTGACTCCTGAATTCTGCTGTATGTCAGCCCTTAATTGCGAAAACTTCTCTTACTTTGTCTGTGCTTGGCAACTTCTTTGCGCTTGCGTTTTTCTAAGGGTGTTTCAAAATGACGATGCTTTCTCATGTCTGGAAAAATTCCCGCCTTGGAAACTTCTCGTTTAAATCGTCGTAAGGCTGACTCAATGTGTTCATTGTCACCTACAATTACTTGGGTCATTATTTCTCCTACTAAGTTGACTTCATCAATGGCTATGCAGGCGGTAACACTACAAAAAAAAGACAGACTCTTGTTTGTCTGACCTTAAGACTCTTGGTAAGTTTTTTGTTTCCAAGATTAGTAGCGTCCGCCGCGTCCACCGCCGCCGCCGCCATATCCTCCTCTGTTACCACCAAAGGAACCTCTATCACCTCTGTCTTCCTTGGGTTTAGCCTTATTCACTTTCAGGTCACGACCCATCCACTCAGCACCGTCGAGAGCTTCAATGGCAGCAGTTTCTTCAGCTTCAGTTCCCATTTCCACAAAGGCAAAGCCCCGCGGACGACCTGTTTCCCGATCAGTAGGTACTTGAACGCGCTTTACAGTACCATATTCTGCAAAAATACCACTTAAATCTTCTTGTGTAACGTCATAAGAGAGGTTACCTACATAAATTGACATCGATTCTCTCCAAAATCATCACTGTGTAGAGATTTTAATTTATCTCAGAAGTCTGTAAATACTAAAAGGAAAAAGCCTTTCAATACTAAAACCAAAGACATCACTGAATTAACTCTCATAAATCTAGGATGACATACGAGCCAACTCTTTGCATCCAGTAGATAGTTAAACAGTGAGGCGATCGCACCTAAGCGATCGCCCGCCCCCACATACCCTAAGTACAATCCACCGCAAAAAGGGGTTGGAAATGGAAGAAGATAAATTCTGTAGGGTGATATAGAAAATCAGACATGCAGGGGCGCATCTTTAATATCCGAATTGAACGTTTGACTGCATTAACCATGAAGCATTACTTCAAAATTTTAATACGAAAGGCAAAGTCAGGCAACAAATATAAAACTATTGTGACTTGTACTCTTTTGGAAAACCTGCTATGAAAGTAACTGCGATGCTTACGGCGGCAAGCTACGCGAGTCTTTTTCTTTGGTGCTAGCCTCTGTTTTTGGAAATTACGGTGTACACACAAGTCGAAAAAAGCTTAATTTTCCATTGTTTTCTCGTTGATCTCGTTCCCATGCAGAGCATGGGAATGCCTGATTTAGAGACTCTGCCTCCAGTCAGACATTGAGTCAGAATTTAGCTTCGGGAGCAGGAGTTTTTAAAATGGCATCCCAATCACTAAAGCGTGTCTGAATCAGCATTTTGCTGCCCAGAAAGCCCTCAAGCATTGGTGCATACGGATCAATTGCAGTAGCACTTGCAACTAATTTATCTGCGGATTTAAGAGCATCTTCATATCTTCCTGCCATGCTACTAGCCACCATGAGGAAATGTACGTTGTGGTTGTAATACATCATGGAGTAAGTGCCCTGGACTTGATATTTTTTGATGTAAATATCATCTTGAGCGATCGCCTGCTCGTTTGCCTGCATTGCCCGAATGGCACTAAGAAAACGTGAAACTCTTGCTGTGACTGGGTTGCATCGTGGTAGGGGTGTGGGGTGTAGGGGAGAGAGTTGATTTATAAGTATTATTTGATTTTTAGTTCTTGACCGTGCAACCCCTACCCCCTTACCCCCTTACACCCCAGAAGCCAGCTATATTAGGGGTTTGTGCTTAACAAGAGTGCCATTCCTGCATTGCCCCTTGATAATCTCCCACACGAAAATAAATATGACTTGGCATGTGTACCAAGTGTCCCGCCGCTGGCGCTAGAGTTCCCAGTCGTTTAGCACTGACAAGGGCCCGTTCTGGAGAAGGTGAGGCTTCCACTGCATGGATATAGTAATGATTAGCTCCTGCATGATTCGGGTTACGTTTGAGAACTGATTCTAAAACAGCGACAATTTCTTCTGTATCTGGCTGTGGCTTACCATCTTTAGTCCAGTGCTGCCAAGGATGCAGATCCATCAGGCTTTCAGCGTAAAGTGTCGCTGCATCCAAATCATCAGGATAGCGCTTGACTAGGTTTCCCATTGCTTTGGCGTAGTAAAGCGCTAGTTGATACAAATCAGCATCGGCATCTTGAGAGTAACGTTTTGCTAAGGCGGTAATGTAGTCTCGTTCTTGGGTGGAAGCTTGGGTAGAAAGTGCCAAAGCTTGCTGTACTGCTTGGTAGGCAGCTAATTCCCGATTGGGGTCTATTTCTGAATTAATGTTGGGCCCCAAGGCTAAAGCAACACCCCAATATGCGATCGCTAAATGCGGATCGAGTTTGGCAGCATATTCAAAAGAACGCACTGCCTCATCATGATTGAAAGCGTAAATTAAATTTAATCCCTGATCGAAAAACTCTTGGGCTTGGGCATTAGAAGTAGAAACTGGATGGTGGATTGTGCCAAGTCCAGATATTAAGTTGTATGGCTGTTTTACTTCAGCGTAGACTTGTTGGTGTAGGCTCTCGTCAAGAAGCAGCTTGTTGTCAGATATTGCCGCACTAGGAGCGACTAAAGAGAATATAAGCACCCAAATTAGAAATAAGTACTTCATTATTTTTCTTCAAGCTCTTTTTTAATATTCAAATGCCACAGTTTCTCTAAATAAGCAACTTGTCGGCAAAAAACAGCAGCCTGGTATTTCTTATAGAAATTAAACCCGACAAACACAATCATTGGAATCAAGATAGAATATCCGATGAAAATGTTAACAGATGAATCAGTTTGCATCCTAGAGTCTATATATTGGGAGTTGGCAATTGGTTGAGTACTAGAATTTGATTGCATAAATATCTTCATAAATACTACAAGTCAGAAGCTATAAATAAACGTGGATAATTGTTCCTGCTGTCTTTGAGCAGAAATTAATCACAAGTTCTATGAGGTACTTCAAAGCCGCTGTTTAGACTTCTCTATGCCTTCTTGCACTAGCTAAACTATTCTTCAGTTAAAACCTGAAAAATTATGTTGATTTCTGCTAAATTTTGTGACAAAATCCTTATTCTACAAGCTAATGCTCCTAAAGTATTTACTGAGATTTCAACTATTTTTAGTGCCAATTATTTCTAATAATTGCTTAAGTAGTCAGAGTTGCAGAAGTAATATACAGCGGATTACAAGTTAATAAGTGACTTGTTAAGAAAGATGTGACTAATGTATAACCAAGCTATCGAGGAGAGTGCCCGATAGGGCGGGTGGCAATACTTCTCAGTTAGGCATTTTTTAATTTGGAATCGGGTTTTGGGAAAAGGTTACTGGGTTTGGGTTAAAGGTTTTTTCTTTCCTCTTTCTCATTAACCGAGAAGTATTGGGGCGGGTGGGTAGTGTACTCGACTTAGATAAAGAGCGCTTTATTTACCATACCCAGTGGTAATAAGCCTTGCGGTTTATTTTCATGGCTGTCTACCTGAAGTGATAAATGATTTTGCCTGAAGATAGAACAATAAAATGATCCTTTCCCTCTTTTGGATATTACTTGAATTTCCAAAGATGAATTTCAAGGTTAAATAACTATGTACAATGGACACAAATGTTTGTCATAAAAACATCATCAGATAGAAGAATTAAAAGTATTCTAGAAGTAATCTATAAACATTGCAGCGCTTCTCGATCAAGCAAGAAATAATCAACACTTAACATACTTTAGGAACAAAAAATATGAGTATCGAAGATAAAGCAAAAGCTTTTGCTAAAAACGTCGAAGGAAAAGTACAAGAGGCAATTGGCGAAATAACTGGCGATCCTAAAGATAAAGCTGAAGGTAAAGCTAAACAAGCTGAAGCTCAAGTCCGTCACACCGCTGAGAATATCAAAGATGAAGTTAAAAAGACTTTAGAATAGTACAGCGTGATAGAGGTTTTCCTCGCTGTAACAAGTTTCTCAAGTAGTTAGATTTTGGCAAAAATATACATAGGTGAAATTTTATTTAGGAAGAAGGTTTAAGTTAAATAATTATTTACTGAACCTTCTTCCTTTATTAACTCTGTTTTTTACCTAAGATTTTCAGCCATTTGGACAATAACGAGCGCAAAACATTTTCTCAATCTATTACTGATTTTTTCAAAGGTGCTAATTCATAATTAATATTCTATTTACCTATCTTTTAACAGACATCTCAACATCACTTGGTAACTCTACTTATTCTATTGTACTAACAGCGTTATTAGGATTAGGCTTTATCGCTGCTGTAACTATAGGATCAATTGCCTGGTACAATTCCAAACGTCCTGTAGGTTGGGAAGATAAAGAGCGCCCTGATATTGTTCCAGAAATTGATCGGTAATAATTTTTTGTCTGCCTACTTTTAGTTTTCGTCAGCTAAAGGTAGACGGATAGTAAATGTACTACCCTTGCCTGGTTCAGATGTCACATCGATTGTGCCTTGATGTGCTTCGATAATATAGCGAGAGAGATATAGTCCCAAACCACTACCAGAACGTTGGTGTTTCCCTTGACGAAATCGCTCGAATAATATTGCCTGATCTGGTTTAGAAATTCCTGGCCCTGTATCTTGGATATCAATATTCACAGCTACCGGAGTCAGATAACAGTGAATATTTACAGAGCCTTTGTCTGTAAATTTAATAGCATTGCCGATGAGATTTGTCAAAACTCGCCGCAGTTCTAAGCGATCGCCCATAATAGTGCTTGCAGTTTCACCTCGATCGATGTTTACAGCTAATCCTTTTTCTTCAGCTAAAGGAGTTAATTCTTGGGAAACTTCACTAACTAATTCCTGAATATTGCAGGGAGAAATTTTTAAGGTTTTACAGCCCGCTTCATGACGATAAACTTCTAACAAGGTATTTACCATTTCCAGCAGGTCTTGATTGCTGCCAATCATGGTATCAATTATCTCTTGCAATTGTGGCGAAACATCGCAAAATCTGCCTTCCAGCAATAATTTTAATACGCGGTTGGAGGCTACCAATGGTATACGTAAATCGTGAGTAAAACGCGAGACGAAATCTGCCCGGAGGTTCGCCATCTGATCTCGTTCGTCGATACTATGCTTGAGGCGCAGGAGCGATCGCACCCTTGCATGTAGTTCATCAGGATCGAATGGTTTACGAATGAAGTCATCTGCACCAGCGTCAAGTCCTTCAACAACGCTAGACTCATAGTGAGCTGTGAGCAGCAGAATCGGGATAAATGGCAACGCCTGATTCTGTCGGATGCGCCGCGTAAATTCATAGCCATCTAGCTCGGGCATCATCACATCTAAGAGAATTATGTCTGGCGGTGACTCTTCAACCATAGCCAGAGCAATCTTACTATCTTCTACCAAGCTAATTTCATAGTCCTCATCTTCTAGGACTGCTTCTAAGACCAGTAGATTGTCAAAAATATCATCGACAACGAGAATTTTATCTTTTTTGACAGTTTTAGGTAAAAACATGGCTAAATAAAAAAAGAAGTGCTTGGCTATCCCTCGCAAATCTAGTAATAGCTTACTTCACCAGCGCTGAGATTATTAAGGATTAACATTTTCTTTTGGAGTTTCCTGAGTTAAATACCTATTTTCTACGTAATTAAAGTGGCTTTTTATATATTTAATGTGCTAATTAGTTAAAATAACATATTTTTTATAAGTATCTTAGCCGCCTGAATTATCCAATTAATACCAGTACCTGGGTGCTAGAGTGAGTTATTTTAGTCCCTTTTGTGTGCATAATCCCACTCAAAGCAAGGGTAACTACTTAATAGTCACCTACTTTTGCTTGCTACCAGATTTTTCATGAAAAATTGTTTAGCATAAAACATCGAGCGTTAGGTTAATGTATAGAAATTTTTTTTGATTAACTTAAGTAGGTCGGCAGAATAAAACCAAACTATGTTAACAAAAATGAACGAGGCTAAAACCCTCTTCCCTCCTGCTTCCTGCCTCCTGCCTCCTGCCTTATCCCAACGACAAATATTTACTTACGCCCACCTACTTTTGTCATATCGAAACTCTTGCCTTAGAAAAGCTTACGAGATAAGGTTATCTATGTCTAATGGTAGATGAAGTTCAGGGAACAATACCAAACGCATTGCTTTTTGTATAAGATCCCGAATAGAAGAATGAGATTATTTTAATCTGTACTTTAGATAAATAACAGTAAAGTTAAACAACTATGAGTGAAATCAAAATCCTTGTGATTGAAGATCACAACCTGACAAGAATCGGCTTGCGGTCTGCTTTACAAACCCAAGCAGAGTTTAACATTGTTGGTGAAGCAGCTAATGCAACCGAGGGCATCAAGCTTCTGAAAACTCTCAAGCCGGATGTTGCTACTATTGACATTGGTTTGCCTGACATGGATGGTATTGAGCTAACACGCACATTTAGGCAATATCAGGCAGAGAATGAGGACTACACAACAAAGCTGCTAATTTTAACGATGCAAAATAGCGAACAAGCAGTTTTAGCAGCATTTGCAGCAGGTGCAGATTCTTATTGCATGAAGGATATAGAAACAGAGAAACTAGTAGAGGCTGTGCAAACGACTTATGCAGGTAGCTCATGGATCGATCCAGCGATCGCAGACCTTGTACTACAACAAATACGTCAAGATTTCCCCGATGGCAACAGAGGCGCATCTGGAAAAAGAGTTTTGATTGAAGGTATTGATCCAGATGTTGAGAAAAGTATAGTTAGCTATCCTTTAACTCACAGAGAGATGGATGTTTTAGAGTTGATTGTCGCTGGCTGTGACAATGCAGAAATTGCTAAAAGGCTCTATTTAACAGTCGGTACTGTCAAAACTCATGTTCGAGGTATTCTCAATAAACTCTGTGTTGCTGACCGGACACAAGCTGCTGTCCGTGCTTTGCGGGCGGGATTAGTACCGTGAGCAAGTAAGCAACCATCATCAACTGCGTACACAAGAACAGTTAACGAATAAAAATATTTCTTCCCCAGTCTCCAATCCCTAAAAGCAGTTAACTGGGACAAAGATTTATGAAGAAATTGTTACAAAGTTTAGTAGAATGACATAATTGACTAAATAAGTATTTTTATATACATACATGATAGCGGATCAATTTCCCTGGCTTACCGCAATTGTCTTACTGCCACTTGTTGCTTCCCTGCTCATCCCTGTGTTGCCTGATAAAGATGGTAAGCGCGTGCGGTGGTATGCACTGGGTGTAGGTATTGCAGATTTTGCATTAATGTGCTACGCCTTTTGGAAGCATTACGATGCCAGCAGTGCTAGTTTTCAAATGGTGGAAAATTATGCCTGGGTGCCTCAGTTAGGTTTTAACTGGGCGGTCTCAGTAGATGGGCTTTCAGCGCCACTTGTACTTTTAGCCGGATTTGTCACCACACTCTCGATATTTTCAGCTTGGCAAGTCGATCGCCGACCCCGCCTCTTCTATTTTTTGATGCTGGTGCTGTATTCGGCACAGGTAGGGGTGTTTGTTGCTAAAGACTTGCTGCTATTTTTCATCATGTGGGAAGTAGAACTGATTCCCGTCTACCTACTAGTCTGCATTTGGGGTGGGCAAAGGCGTCGTTATGCAGCTACGAAATTTTTGTTGTATACCGCAGCTGCTTCTATATTTATTTTAGTGGCAGCCTTGGCAATGGGGCTATATGGCGGCGGTGATATGACATTTGATATAACCACCCTCGCCAAGAAGGAATATCCCCTTGGTCTACAACTGCTACTTTATGCAGGATTGTTGATTGCATTTGGTGTCAAGCTTGCTGTTTTCCCCATGCATACTTGGTTGCCTGATGCCCACGGCGAAGCATCATCTCCTGTATCAATGATATTAGCTGGTGTGTTGCTGAAGATGGGCGGATATGGACTGATTCGCCTGAATCTTGAAATACTTCCCGATGCACACATTTATTTTGCGCCGATTCTAGCCATTCTTGGTGTTGTCAACATTATCTATGGTGCATTGAACTCCTTTGCTCAGACCAATATGAAACGGCGTTTAGCTTATTCGTCGATTTCTCACATGGGGTTTGTATTGCTGGGGATTGCGTCCTTCACTGATTTGGGAATCAACGGCGCGATGTTGCAGATGATCTCGCATGGTTTAATTGCATCAGTGCTATTCTTCTTAGCAGGTGTTACTTACGATCGCACCCACACAATGGTAATGAAAGATATGGGCGGTATTGGTCAAGCCATGCCCAAAGTCTTTGCCCTGTTTACAATTGGAGCGATGGCATCTCTGGCACTTCCCGGTATGAGCGGCTTTGCTGGCGAACTCTCGGTATTTGTTGGGATGACAAGCAGTGACGTTTACAGTTCGACTTTCTGCATCGTAACAGTTTTTCTCGCCGCAGTTGGAGTTATCCTCACACCGATTTATCTACTTTCCATGCTGCGAGAAGTGTTTTATGGTAAAGACGCAGCACTGCTATGCGACATTAATAATGCAGGCTTGGAAAATCAAGAAGATGAGGGAACAGTTTGTTTTGGTACAGACTGTCTCGTACCAGAAGATGCAGTCTACGAGGATGCTAGACCCCGTGAGGTATTTATCGCTGCCTGTTTTCTGCTGATGATTATTGGTATTGGTTTCTATCCCAAGACGGCGATGCAGATGTACGATGTGAAGACTGTCGCAATCAATGCTAATCTTCGCCAGTCTTATGCCATAGTCTCGCAAAGCAATCCCCAAATATATGCTAATAAATTCTTGGTTCCGCAAATTTCCGAGGTTGAGGTAACGCCCATTTTGGGAACTTTGAAGTAAGCTTTTTGACCAATAGACTTGTTGAAAAGAGCCAAAGCTAGGTATATTTTTGAGGAATAACAGAGTATTGATAGCCTATCCATAGCGATCGGCTATCAATGCCAAATCATTCTCAGGATGCCCAAGATGTTTTTTCTGGAAAAGCTCCTTTTTTCCAATTTTGCCAAACCTTTACTGCTGCTCGTTGGAAAAATGCCTGCGAGTTTTGCTCTGGGGTTTCTTGAAGTTCCTTAATTTCTCCACTCAATTTATCTATCCATAAAGAGCCGAGACGATTTTCATGTGGGCCAAAGCGGTAAGTAACGCCGGTCTCATTCTCCTTTTCTTTTAGAATCAATACGTAAAAAGCCATAACAGATTAATATAGTCTAAAAAAGTTGGATACTTCAGTTTTAACTCATTTGAGTTATGCTCATGTTACTGGGGGACTCCACAAACGACCAGAGCGTTCAGTAGCGTCATGATCTGTACAGTAGTTATTAATGAACTAAAAATCAGGCTATGAATACCACAAAAGAAAAAATTCAATCTCTGCTGAAGCAATTGCCAGATGATTGCTCAATCGAAGATATCCAATACCATCTGTATGTAATTGAGAAAGTTAGTCGTGGATTAGAAGCAGCCGACACAGAAGGAGCGATCGCACAAGAGGAAGCTGAAGAACGTTTGAGCAAATGGCTTATCAAGTAGTTTGGTCTTCCAAAGCACTAGAAGATGTAGAAGACATCGCCACGTATATATCTCGTGATTCGACTGCTTATGCTGCGGCAATGGTTCAGAGGATAATTGATGTAACTCGTCACTTGAGCAACTTTCCTTTCTCAGGTCGAATAGTACCAGAGTTTAACGATGATAATATTAGGGAAAAGTTTGTATACAGCTATCGAGTCATCTATGGAATTCAGGGTGACACTTTAACTATTGCAGCAGTGATTCATGGAAAAAAACTATTGGATAAACTGGATGCAGATTGAGGGTAAGTCAAAGTAATTCGTAATTCGTAATTCCAATCAGTGTTATAGGACTGATATTTGATTTTTGAAATACATACACGTAGGGTGTGTGTTAGCAAAGTGTAACCCACCGTCCGAAGACTGTTTTGGAAGTTATTAAGTAAAGCTATTAAACCCATAAATTTTGAAAATATGGCGCTCGTTTTTTCAATAATTTTTGGCATCTAAGCAGCTTTAATATTACTTAACCCGCTACCACTTTTATATTGGTTGCGGGTATTTTTCGTGCTAAGTCTGTAGCTAAGTGTCAATTATTTAAATTAGAGTAAAGCGCAAAGACTATGCTACAACAGATTATATTTATCTGTAACTAAGCATACTTATGGTTAAATCATATCAGAAAAATACTGAGTTCCTATTGCTTGTTAAAAAACATTTCTCAGTTATCCATGCTGACTCGTATAGAGACCTAGAAACGGGTAAAGTCATAAAAGTTATAGATGGTGATGGTTTACTAGTCCGTAAGGGTGAAGAGAGCCTAAATATTCGTCTTGCTTACATCAATGCACCTGAGCATAATCAAGAATATGGATTAGACTCAAAAAAATGGTTAGAAAATCAGTTTTCAAATACAGCGTCTGTAATAGCCATAAGATTTATTGCTTTTGACGAAAAACATGGACGCCATATTGCTGATGTTTTTATAAATGGTTACTCCTTAAGCTGGCTTATGGTAATAACAGGCAATGCTTGGGCTTATTATGATTTTTTAACTACAGAAATAGAATTCAGCTACTTAGATGCTCAATACTTTGCTAGAAAAAAATATAGATTAGGACTATGGACTAACAACTTATTTCCTACTCCACCTTGGATTTATAGAGCAGAAGAAAAGGGTGAGAGAATAAGTCTTTTTCTCGAACATAATCGTACCAAAATAGCTATAGTCGAATCAAAAATAAAAAAATGCGAAGATGATCAAGAAAAGATTATAAACCTAGCAAATCGTAGCGAATTTAATCGTAATTACTGTCCAATGCGATATTATGAGCAGGTTTACTTGGATCAAATGCAATATGCAGCCATAATGTGTAATGGTGTAAATTGGGATTTAAAAAGTGGGTATAACGGTGTAGAAGGAGACGAGGTTAACATCCTGTTCTTCCAAATAGCAGTGAAAGCAGCTAAGGGAGATGAGGAAGCGGTTTATGAATACACGGCTTGGAAAAAAGCTTTGTACAAAGCTGTGGGTAAAGTACATATACCAAGATATTATGAAAAACGCTTAACCCAAGAATGGGTAGATACTCTTGTTCGTAGGGTAGAAAATTGGGTTATTAAAAGTAGCAGTCTGGTTGATTAACGAGCTTGATGTTTTCTGACTTATAAACAAATACCATAGCTCATGATCAAATCAACCCTTTACATGGGATGCTGGTTGATGATTAGTGAGTTTTACCAATGTCTGTTGTTTCTGGTGTCACTGTTACTGTTCCCGCCACAACTGCGAATTTGGGGCCTGGTTTTGATTGCATCGGTGCAGCTTTAAAGCTGTACAACGAGTTCAAGTTCACTCGCCTAGAAGAAGGTGGGTTAATTATTCATGTCACTGGTACAGAAGCCCAACGAGTCCAAACTGATGAAAGCAATCTCCTTTACCAAGCGTTTTTCAAGTTCTATCAACATATAGAGCAGACACCGCCGACTGTGAAAATAGAGATTAAATTAGGTGTCCCGTTGGCGAGGGGTTTGGGTAGTTCGGCGACAGCAATTGTTGGTGGATTAGTTGCGGCTAATCAACTCGAAGGTGCGCCTATGAGTCAGTCGCAGGTAATGGAGTTAGCGATCGCAATGGAAGGACATCCTGATAATGTAGTTCCAGCCTTGTTGGGAGGATGTCGTCTCGCTGCTACCAGTGGCGCAGGTTGGGAAATTTGTGATGTTCCCTGGCATAAAGATATTGTACCAGTTGTGGCTATTCCTAATTTTGAACTTTCCACTTCAAAGGCGCGGGGCGTTCTGCCAACAGAGGTGAGTCGCGCCGATGCGATTTTCAATACAGCCCATTTGGGCTTATTGTTACGCGGCTTGGAAACTGGTAACGGACAATGGTTAAAGACAGCTTTGCAAGATAGATTGCATCAGCCCTATCGTAAAGCTTTAATTCCTGGTTATGATGCTCTTAACATCGCAGCTGTTAGTGCTGGTGCTTATGGTATGGTGATTAGTGGTGCGGGGCCGACACTGTTAGCTTTGGTGGATAAGTTACACTCAAAGGCAGTGGAGGCGGCGATGGTAGCTGCTTGGCAAGAAGAAGGAATTACAGCCGAGGTGCGATCGCTTTCTCTCGATACCCAAGGCGCAAAAAGCTTTTAATATTTTACTCAGCACTTAAAACTCGATTTATGGAGCAAACTCAGGCTGAAATAGCGGCGCTTAACTCTCAAATTCAGGCTCTTTTAGAAGAACGCGCTGCACTTACTATTAATAATGTTATCTCTGGCGAGAATGATTCACCCCAGGCAATGGTGGAAGCTTACCGCCGTCAAGCCAGGGAAAATGCCCAATTATCAGTTGAACTCCAAGGCATAGATGCAGCGATCGCCGCCTTAGAAGGTAAGATAAAACAAAAACAAGGTAAGTTAGTGCGTTGGCAAGGTGAATCCAAACAACTTATCCAACAGCAGCAGCTAGAGGAAGCGAAAGAAGTGGCTCAGGTACATGCTCAACGCATTAATCAACTAGCAAGTGAACTGGCCGCAGAAGTCCGTTTTCTTAAGGCTTGTGCCAATCAACTGAGTCCAATGTATTGGCAGATTTATTACAAACCCTTTATTACTGGCTTTAAGACAATCTCCGTTCCCTATGTCCGCTCTGATGGAGAAGTGTGGACAATTGTTAACCGGATTGTCTAATGCTTTACCCTTTTCGCTTGTATGCAATACATTGACCGAAAACGAAAAGGGTACAAGCCCCTAAATTGATTTATGGAGATTAAAAATTATTGAATTTTGAATTTTGAATTTTGAATTTGGAGCGGAGCGACGTAACCTCTCTCCTTTTAGGCTATCCATTACCCCGATCTTTCTCAACAAAAATATAACTTACTTAAAACAAGAGCAAAAGCATTGATAGTTATCCACTCAAATTCTCCAGTTTGTGGTTAGCGATCGCCTAGAAAATTTTCGTCATTTACATTCTTTTGCTTTTGTCAAATATCCACATATCGCCTTGTTCTACAATCCTGTTCCTGACTTCTTTACAGCAATATTAAGAAAAATGTGACTAATGCATAGCAACTTTGAGAGAGGGATTTAGGCTCAAACATAAATGCTGGCTTTCCTCACAAGTTTCTCAAATTGTTTTGCTATAAATATAAATATAGGGCGAAAACCTTTAAGAGATTTAAAATTCAAAAGTCGCTAAACATAGTTGAGGGATTAGTCATTTTTGACAATCCAGCATCTAGAAACCCGAAACCGTAAAGACCAATTACCAATAAAATCGGAGGTCTATTATGATCTTTAAAAAGATTCTAGTTGCATTAGATCGCTCGGAAATAGGGCAACAGGTTTTTAAGGAAGCATTGGATTTAGCAAAGTTAACACAAGCTAGCTTAATGTTACTTCATGTCCTATCTTCGGAAGAAGAGGGTAGTCCTTATGTACCTATGCTGTCTAATATGGACTACTATCCAGGAATGACCAGTCAAAGCTTTGAGTTATACCAACAACAATGGGATACCTTTAAAAATCTAGGAATCCAGATGTTGCAATCTTTCTGTGCCCAAGCAAACACAGCAGGTGTCACTACGGAATTTACACAAAATGTTGGTAATCCTGGTCGTATTATTTGTGATTTAGCCCATAGTTGTGGCGCTGACCTAATTGTTATGGGGCGTCGGGGTCATTCTCGGTTGATGGAACTGTTTCTCGGTAGTGTGAGTAACTACGTTCTTCACCATGCTCCTTGTTCAGTGCATGTTGTGCATCTTTCAATTACTCCTAAAATAGATAAAGTTGTCAAAGAAACTACAAGCGCTTTCAGCGTTAACTAACTACTAAGCTATTCCACATCTAACTTGCATAATTAGGGTGGGTAATACTTCGGCGTGACGCTATGCAAAATTAAAGTTAAGAGCGAAAAGTGGATCTATGAAAGAAGATACTAGCGAGATCGTTGGTTTTCATGCTCATGTTTACTTCGATCCTGCAAGTCGGGATGTAGCTGCGCGTGTACGCGAAGGATTAGGCGCTAGGTTTGAGGTGCGACTCGGACGCTGGTTTGACAAGCCCATCGGGCCACATCCAAAAGCGATGTATCAAGTTGCTTTCTTACCGAATCAGTTTGATAAAGTCGTTCCTTGGTTAATGCTCAATCGTGAGGGATTAGATATTCTCGTCCATCCTGAGACCGGGAATGCTGTGGCAGACCACGCAGTTCATTCCTTATGGTTAGGAGAAAAACTAGATTTGAATATTGAGTTTCTCCAACAGCTTAGTCCGACTTTATCCAATTAAGGAAAGTAAATGACGTTGTTGGGTAAAAGTTTTGGTTTGAGGCGTGAAACTTTTTCTATTGTGACTAATTTTGGTGAAATTGAAAAAGTCCAATTTCTTAATTAATAAAGGTTTCAGCCTATGCGTAGGCGCTTTGGCGGTTTGCTGCAAGTATCGCAATAAAGGAAAAATGGATAAAGTCGAGGCTCAGACCATGACTAAAACTTAAGCTACAGCTAGATTGCAAGTTAATGAAGTACAAAAATACCCCTCCCTAACCCTCCCCGTATGTATCTACGGTGTACACACAAGTCGAATTACCCCCCTTATAAAGGCTACCGTGTACACACAAGTTGAATTTCTTCTTAAATCCCAAAGATTACCTACTTAATCGCAGTGATGGTTAGGGTGGGGTAAAACTAAAGCTAAAACCTTAGTAAATCAGGTTTGGGGTGAGGTTTTGAGAATTTATGCAATAAATATATTGATTTTGGGTGGTCGTTTATTGAATTCGGGTGGTCGTTTATTGAATTCGGGTGGTCGTTTA
>NZ_JABXKF010000150.1 GCF_017115165.1 Nostoc sp. LPT
CTCATCTTTGCACTCACTACTTTTATCGTAAGCGATTATCCGGACATGATATCATGTCTATTTTTACATCCGTCAAATATAGGACTTACGTCAATACTGTTCGGGTAAGGCAAGAGACGCGATGAATCGCCGTCTATACAATGATGATTTATCGTATCTTTAGCGGTCTAAAATTTTGATCAAAAAACCTTAATCGAATTATATTGGAGCTTACGTGAATCTATCCCACTATTCTAAAAATTCCTACTTTTTGTCGTAAAATGTGCTTCAAAACCTTAATTTTTCGCTTTCATTTCTCAATAAGTTTAAGTTTTATAGCACAAATATTATTAGTAGGATAGGTTCGGGGAATACTTAGCTAAAAAATACTTGCTGGCATTTCAATTTTAAATGTAACAATTTGGACATCATCTAAATAACTGTAATTTGGCTATGATACCTGGGTTAATTTTGATTAGGAAATGCTGAGAGCCATCAATTCTTCTGCTACGTCAAAGTTAGCTGTGACATTTTGCACGTCATCCAAGCTTTCTAGAGTATCAATTAACTTGAAAAGCGATCGCGCCCGATCAGGATCGGTAACTTCTACACTATTACTAGGAATCCAGCGCAATTCGGCATCAGTTACCTTAAAGCCTTGATTTTTGAGTGTCTGACTAAGGGTTTCTAAATTTGCAATATCAGTAAATACCTCAGCCATCTCATCTTCAGTCATCTCATAAGACTGGGCACCGCCTTCAAGGGATGCTTCTAAAAGCTGTTCTTCGTCAAGTACACCCTGCACTACACAAACGCCTTTTTGTTCAAACATCCAGCTAACACAACCTGTTTCACCAAGATTGCCACCATTTTTACTAAAAGCTACACGCAAGTCAGCAGCAGTGCGATTACGATTATCTGTGAGGGCTTCGATTAAAATCGCTACACCACAAGGGCCATAGCCTTCGTAGCGAATGGCTTCAAAGATAGCATTATCGCCGCCAAAAGTGCCTGCACCTTTAGCGATCGCTCGTTCAATATTATCATTGGGAATACTCGCAGCCTTTGCTTTGTCAACTGCCGTGCGAAGTTGAAAATTCAACGCCGGATCTGGTACGCCGCTTCTAGCCGCCACGATAATCGCCCTAGATAACTGAGTAAAGGTTTTTCCCTTTTTTGCATCTACTACCGCTTTCTGGCGCTTAATATTTGCCCATTTACTATGTCCTGCCATAATTTGAGATTATCATAACTCTATTCAAGATTAGGATATACCTAGTTTTTGTCTTAATGCAAAGGTGCATTTAGTAAAAGTTCGCCAAGATGCAGCACTGAGATTTGATTTTCAAGTGAGATGAGGAATGGTGTCTTCAATTACTTCGTATCCTGTTTAGATAACAAAAGGTTCAAGTTCCGTGTTATGCCACTCTTGTTCAAGCCGTTCAGTAATCAACGGTCTGATGATAAACTTGGGCGGGCTACCATCCAGAACATCAATCCGCACACATGAATAAGGCAGTCGGTTCTGGAAATTGTAGTTATGACGGCCCACAAATAGCGTTGAATCCGCAACTTTCCGAGTGGGTTTACCTAGAATGTCAGCAAAAGTTTCCATCAATTCAGTCCCTTCTCGCCGTTGATAGCGGGGACGATGACCGCTACCACCAGAGATAATACAGTTAATGTGCGAGTCTGCAAATCCGGTATCAGTTGTGCAAAGATGCTCTAAACAGTGAGCGTGTCCATTTAAAATCAAATCGACTATGGGACGTTCTTTAATTAGAGAACCAAGAGTTTCTGCCACTTGTTCAAAGACCCAGCGCAAGCGGTGGCGAACCGCCAAGGTTTGTGCCTGATTCCACTTGGTAGCTTCTGTGACGTAGGGAGGATGGTGGAAAAAGATTACACGTCCGCGCACTTGGGAAGTGTTCCAAGATTCGATTAGTCTGCTTCGCAACCATTCAAGTTGTTCAAAGTCGATCGCAGGCATTTGATGAGATGCTAGTTGTTTTTCAATGTCGATTTTGATCTCGTTGATTTGGTCTAATTTGGCACTAAGGTCATCAAGTTGTTCCGCTTCGGTGGGTTTATCTGGGTTGAGGCGATCGTATATTTTCAAAATCTGCAATTCTTCTCGATCTATTTCCTGACGACGCTTTTGCAATTCCTGGCGGTAAATTTCCCCCTCTTGAGTTGCAGGTAAAGGTGAGGGTGTATTAAAGGTATTAGAATCCAATGCAAAAAAGTCAATCCCGCCGTAACGAAAGGTGTAATAGCGATTGGGTAAACGGGTAAACTGTCCAGGTTCATAACGCAAACAGCGCCCTGTGTCGGTCTTTGCAGTGTAGTGCCGATCTAAATGACGTTCTAACTCTTGTGGAGACATCGCTTGAGTGTAGTCCATAAATGCCCGTGCATAAGCATTACCTTGATACGATCCATGCCAGCCAATCTCAATGTCTTTGTAGCGGAACAGGCGACGCAGTGAGGATGTTGTGCCAGTAAATAAACGGTACATCAACGGCACATCGTAGTAATCATGATTCCCAAGTACTGGTAAGAACGGCAGATTAAACACCATGCGGTCATAAGGAATGCCTTTCGGGTTGTCACCACCAACAAGAAATTCCCGGTAAGGCTCAATAAAGTTTGTTGAATAATATTCTTGGGAACCCACCACATAGATGACATCGCCAGTATGCAACACAAAGCTGCAATCATCGCGGTGAGTCAGCATCAGTTCGGCAACTTTTCGTTGGGGGTGGTGTCGAGAATGGGATTTAGTACCGGAATCACCGATAACCATAAAAGAAAATTCTGGATTATCCTGCCTGCGATCGTCAATAACTATACTGGTTTGGTCAATTCCCCGTTGCACAAAACTTGGATGCATCCACCGCACCCGTTCCTTCATCTTTTGAATTTTCACAGGAATCGGTGGATCGGAAATCAATTTCATGGCTGATAACTCTTGAATGCCTAACGCACACGCCGATTGTAACGAAATATTTAATTGTCATTTGTCATTTGTCATTTGTGAATAACCAATGCCCAATGCCCTTCAGGAGTGCTGAGTGCTGAGTGCTGAGTGGGGAATCTCACTTCTTTACTCAGCACTTGAAACTCGAAACTCGGAACTGTTTAGCCCTATGCCCAATCCCCAATCCCCAATCTTTAAGGTAAATTTTCTCGCAGTAATGCTCGAAAGCCTGCTTGTTGAAAATGCTCATCAGCTGTCAGTGCTTCAGTGATGCCGCTATATTGCATAACAATAAAAGATACGCAATCGACAAATCCCCATTCTTTCTCTGTTCGTTCGCGATATAGCTGGAAAGCACGTTCGTAGAGTTCCTGGGAAAGGGGGACAATTTCTACTTTGGAGTCTGCTACTAGAGAATTTAATAATATGATTGCCGCCTGACGATAAGGTTGTTGGGATAAGGCATTGCCAATTTCCAACATTACCGCCTGTGTTGTCACCAAACGAGTTTCTGCTGCTTGTAACATTTTAGCCAGATGTAAGGCTCGGTCATGCAAGCGATCGCTCGGTGCCGATAAGGCAATGGCAAATGATGTATCAAGAAAGACTTCAGAATGCATGAAAAGTTTACTTGCTGTACAAATATTTATCTATATTGGTAGACCAGTCAGATGGCCCTTCGAGATTGAGCGATCGTGCCGTTTGTAGAAATGATACCGTTTCATGTTCGCTTGGCGGTAAAATTTCAATACTGATTCGCACGCGGGTATTAATTGGCAGTACGATCGGTTCAGCCGGATAGAACACTTTGCCATTAAACACAGCTGTGATTTTTTCTACCATTTTCCTTAAAAAGTTATTCTAGTCTATCCTAAGCTGGTTGTGGTGATACGGGTAGGGTAAACGACGCTAGAAGTAGTGAAGATACGTATACTTGTCTTACAAATTATCTCGATTTTGCAAAATTGTCTAAACTACCAACTGGATTACACCCCACTGTCCATTTGTCAACCAAGAAGAGTCAGATTTTGCTACTTTCTCGATAACTTCTGGTTTTAAACCGACTGCTACTTCTGACTTTAGGGTGCGTAGAGCTACCATTGGCATGGGTAAGTAGCAGACTATATCTGCAATGTTGGTAGTAAAATTCCAATGGCGATCGCCTAATAATCGGCGATAATTGGCATCTCCTTTGACTATAACCAAACTCGCATTGGCTAACTCATTTTTGAGGGAGTTGGGTATTTCCCAAAAAGCTAAAGGCGATGTCCAAAAGTAATTTTCAGATAGTACTAAACGCCCTGATGCAATATTGTCTTGCAATCTTTTAGCAAAGGATGTAACTTGTTGATTTCCACTAGCGGCTAAAAAACTTGTTGTGTAATGTACATCCTTAATCGTGGCATCAGAGACAAAAGTCGGATGTGGCTTTAAGTGTAGGTAAACCCGATCGGTCAGTCCGCTACTTAACAAAAAATCTACTAAAAATAAATCACAAACAAGTTCAAAACCAGCATTGTCTACAACAAAATCAATCCGTCCTCCTTGAGAGTTGATTAACAATTCCGTGACTTGGGAGGCATCATTTACTAGGATGTGAGCTAGTTGGGTTTGAATATCAAAACGACTGCGATCGCTTTCGGACGCTGACCATAAACTCAAATCAACTCGATTTCCCCACAAAGCAAAATATAACAGTGCTATTAAAGCTGTTTGATTTGATTCTCCCTTTAGTTGTGAATTATCTAACCAATTGTTAGCCTGACCACACAGTAGAATAATCGAATCCAGAGATGCTTCTAAACTTTGAGACTTTTGTAAATCAAATGGATCGACACCTTGCCAGGCACCAGGGCGAAAATAATTAGTAATTTCTAGAATTAACCGAAAAAAATAAGTTTCAGCAAAAAACCAAGGAACATCTACCCAACGCTGACCTTTGTAGAATTCTAAATATGTATTCCAGGCTGAAAAATCTACAGCAGTCTTATTTAAAAGAGGTTGTACATATCCTGCTGGCAATTTTGTAGCCAGGTTTTCTAAGCTGGTATTAATTTCAGACGAGAAATTATTTTCAGCAATAACTTTGCGAGCGATCGCAGGCATTCGTTGAGTAACTGTAAACTCAGTAAAAGAACCGACTTCTGACCCCAAAAGAGACGGTGGTATGGGTAATTTGGGGATGTGGGGTATATTCACTACAAACTTTGATTTTCCTGATCTTTTTAGTTATTCTAACCCTGTATGCGACTTGATTTCAAACCTAATTAACTCAAAAGCGGGATAAATCCACCAATGCTGCAAACAAAGCATTTAAGAAAGTCAGAAAAAAAAGACTGATTATTGTAGAGACGGCGATTCATCGCGTCTCTTGTTTTAACCAAACAGTATTGGGAGTGGTGCTTTTCGTTGTTGTGGAAGCCATGAAAGATTGGGAATTGGATGTAGAAGATACTAAAATTATAGGGAGATGCGGAGATTGATTCCAGCACTCCTAAATTGTCTATTGTGAATCATTAATATCGCCAAAGGATCTCATCTGTAACTCGACTGCGTTGACGTAACTTCGATCGTTCAAAACTTGCGCTGGTAACTTATTAGCCCTGATAGCAGCCTGAACCACATCTTTCGCAGTCAAGTATCCGGTTTGGTATTTGAATAACAAAGTGCCCCCACTAGGAATACCCTGGTCTTTTAAATAACCTTGATAAGCTAGAAAAGCAATATTGAAGGGTTGCAGATATTTAGTATCTGTGGAATTTTTACGTAAAGTATTAGAGTTGATATTTGGATTTATTTGTCCACCACCATTGTTCGTATTAACTGTTTGAGCGCCAGCAATTTTAGGGATGAAAGCCATAGAAGTAATGATAAGTGCAGAATTGAGCAAGGTTGTGAATTTCATGATTTTATCCTTAGTAGACATTAATTAGTGTTTTAAAGTCATCAACTCTTATTTTTTAAAACTTTCAGTATTTTGTAATTAGTCATCATATTTTTCGATTTACAACTCACAATTTTGAGTGAAATAATTTCCTCAAATCTCGATTAAACAAGATTTGAAGAGAATTAATACAGGTTGATAATGGAGTATTGTGGAAATAAACAAATTTATGATGAACTGTGACAAAGCTGTAATTGATAAAACGATCTAAGCTAAACCTTAAAAGCACAGAACTAACTTAGATCATTCAAAATTACCAAAACCCATCATGTAATAGGCGATAAAAGCAGTATCAAAGGATTTGAGGTGATTGACATTCGTGGAATAGCTAGGGAAAGTGTCAGAGTTGATGGCTGTGTTTATTGATGGGCTATTGTGGTTCCTGGATAGATGAAAGCAAGTGATTTTAGGCATAGAAGTAATCCAAGTAACAATATGTGCAGAATTGACTAAATTTGTGAATTTCATAGAATTATATTCAACTGAAGAAAGTGCAATCAGTATCCTCTAGTAATAGAGTTCACTGTTTTCTTAATCTCAATCTTTTATCGGAAGTTTACCTGATGGGTTGATTTGTTATTTACCCGAACTGGTAAGTTAAATTCCCCCCAATTGGAAAAATGGGGAATTAGGAGAAAGTTTAGTAATAACTTCAAAGAGGCAAAGATATGCTAAATAGAATCCTTAGCTGACAAGGATTTTTAGAAGATGCATTAGCGTAGCTCGCCGCAGGCATCGCCTATTCACATATCTAGAGATTTTTGTTTAAGGCTATCAATCGAAATCCAACTTTGTTTTGGCTAATTAACTTTCCATACCAATATGCTAGAAAATCTTGATGATGGAAGCAAATGCTTTTAATTTTCAAATTGATAAATAAAAGTGATTGCAATTAATATCTAGAGGGAAATTCTCCAATTCATTGCCTTTTCGTGACTTCTGAACTATTTTGGCAGTGTCACGGGTTCCATAAATTCACTACAAATAAGCTAATAGTGTCAAAATGTTATATGTATAGTTTATTTACAAAGTCATTTATGCCGAAAGCAATTTGGAATGGAGCTGTTTTAGCCGAGAGTGATAATACTGTAGTTGTGGAGGGCAACCATTATTTCCCTGTTGACACCATTAACAAACAGTACTTTACTGAAAGCAACACTCACACTAGTTGTGCTTGGAAAGGTGTTGCCAGTTACTACAGTATTGAAGTTGATGGGCAAGTCAACAAAGATGCTGCTTGGTATTATCCCAGCGCTAAGGAGAAGGCTAAGAACATTGAAGGTTATGTCGCCTTCTGGAAGGGTATAAAAGTAGAGGCTTAATAAAGGTTCCTGGAAGTATTTTAGTTGCAGGTAATTGATATTACATTCGACTAATTGCCCATAAAATACTTAGCCCGCGCACGCGGGCTAAGTATTTAAATTTATTTGCGAATTTATTTGAACACGTAATTATACCTTCGGCTTGCGAAATGCTGCTTGCTTTCTCTTCGTCAGCCAAGCTAGACTACCAGCAAGTATAGTACCAGCGATCGCACTTGGTTCGGGTACTCTTCTCAGAATCAGGTTAGGGGTTGTAAGAGTTATGTTTCCTCCTAATCCTAAATTATTTCCACCAGCATTAATTTGCCCATTATTATTTAAGCCAAGATTAGTACCGCTAGTGATGCCGTTGGGAGTCCCGATACTACTATAATCTTGAACAATCAGTTGACCAGTATTAATCACAGTATTGTTGCTGCTAACTAGGTGACTATGATCGGTGAGCGTCACCACATCACTAGCATTAATCTCAATATTATTGCTGCTGATAATGCTATTGATAAGTTTTAAGTTACTATCTATCTTAAAATTATCGCCGCTAACAGTGCTATTGGTAAAGGTTAGGTTACTAGAACTGTAAGCATTGAAATTACCAGCGATCGCTAACCCAGAAAATTTAACATCGGCGTCACTAATGTCAAATACGGGAAAGTTATTATTGCTACTGATGGTAAGTAAGTTAGCACCTGGGCCATTAATAGTGAGATTTTTTGCGAGCGCAAGTGCCCCACTTGTCAAGGTAATTGTACTGGGATTACTACCCAATAGGAACTCTACTACGTCATTGCTAGTTGCAGTGTTGATAGCGTCTCGCAATGAGCCAAAGCCACTGTCATCAAGATTGTTAACCGTCAAAGTAGCAGCTTGGGCTGATTCCACTTGCATTATCACCCAACCCAGAGCAACAGCTGTGGAAATAGCTTGAGCAACAGCCTTTTTTCTATTGTTTTTTATCACTTAAAACTCCTCAGATTTAGAGCAAGCAAGTATATTGAATGATGTTTAAGTTTATAACGTCTAACAAAATAAAATATAAGTATAATCTAGGGGTGCTGGTGTTGATTGATTAAACAAACGCTTGACCATCCAAATTTATGCCATCCCAGACCGAAGAATTTACTATTGGTGTCGAAGAAGAATATCAAATTATCGATCCCACGACGCGAGAACTAAGTTCGCGTGTGGAGCATATTCTTCCAAAAGCCGAGAAAGCAATTGGTTCAGAGGTGCAGCCAGAAGCCCAGCAATCGCAGATAGAAATTGGTACGCCCATCTGTAGAACACTTGCAGATGTACGCTCTGAGCTTGTTCGTTTGCGCTACGAAGTGATTACGGCGGCTGCTAAGGACGGTAAGCAAATTGCTGCTGCTGGGACGCACCCGTTCTCACATTGGGATGAACAGCAGATCACGCCCAAAGAACGTTATCAAGATTTGATGCGAGATTATCAACAACTCACCCGTGAACTAGTCATCTTTGGCTGTCATGTGCATGTGGGAATTAGCGATCGCTCTATTGCCATCCAGGTGATGAACCGGACTCGTGTATGGCTTTCCCCACTCTTGGCACTGGCAGCATCTTCACCTTTTTGGTTAGGTACGGATACAGGCTATGCAAGCTATCGTACCGAAATTTGGAGCCGATGGCCTATATCTGGAGTACCACTGATTTTCGAGTCCTTAACTGATTACGAAGCGCTTGTACAAGTTTTAGTAGAGACAAAAAGTGTCGCGGAGGCGACGAAGATTTATTGGGATGTGCGTTTGTCTGAGCGCTTTCCAACAATTGAGTTTCGAGTCACGGATGTCTGTCAGACAGTAGACGAAGCAGTAATGGTAGCAGGGCTTGTACGTGCTTTGGTGCGAACTTGCTACGAAGAAGTCATAACTGATAAACCGTTTCACCCAGTGCGTCACGAACTTATACGTGCTGCTCACTGGCGTGCTGCACGTTATGGATTAGATGAGGATTTAATTGACGTTAGCGCTATAAAAGCTGTTCCGGCACAGGAGATGGTTGAGAGCTTTCTCAGTTTCGTGCGTCCATCGCTTGAGGAGTACGGAGAATGGGATGAAGTCTCGTCTCTTGTACATAGAACGATGGAGTTTGGGAATGGTGCAACACGACAACGCGAAATTTACAAACAAACGGGGCGTTTTTCAGATGTCGTCGATTTAATCGTCCAAGATACAGCAAAAGGGATAGCTTCAGTATAAAGCTTTGGATATTGCAGTCCTAGCCATCCACACAAAATGATGTTTGAGATAAAATGCGGCTAATGACTAGTCTAAATAAATTTGACCCAATTTGTTCACAGTTCCTTTGACTTCAATTGCTTTTATTCTCGTGAATCTGAAGTTGTGCTGTTAATAGTATAAAACTTGTATTGATAAGTTTTGCTTAAGTTTTGGTAACGATCGCATAAGTTTTGTCACAAAAAGATAAGCGTTCTGAACAAAACAACTTGTGTTGTGAACGAATGGACAAGTTTTCGTTACCAACAGATAAGCGTTCTGAACGAAACAACTTGTGTTGTGAACGAACGGACAAGTTTTCGTTACCAACGGATAAGCGTTCTGAACGAAACAACTTGTGTTGTGAACGAACGGACAAGCTGTAGTAACGAAAACAACTTTATTCCTAACGACAGCTTCTTTTTTGGTAACAAATGGACAAGCTGTTGTTATCACAAGAACTTAATTTGTAACGTCGCTGCTGCAAAAGTACTCAAGTTCTTGTGAAAAGGATTTTCTTTAAGCTTTGCATCGCACGAGTAACAACATGATGCTGAAATGTAGGTAGGGTAGAGCGATCGCGACACCCAACACCAAGATCCATGTTGGGTTGGACTGCGCTTCACGCAACCTACATCTGATTTAAAACAACCTCTAATGCTTAACGTGAAAGATTCAGATAATAGAAAAAATGGACGCAGTTATTTATAATTCTTCAATCTAATAACCCCACATAGCGAGGTAACAACCATGCAAAATCTCACCAGAATTACCCGCAATCCAGAAGTGATGGGTGGTAAACCCTGCATTCGAGGAATGCGTATTACTGTTGGTACTATAGTTGGGTTAATGGCATCTGGACACAGCAATAGCGATATTCTTAAAGCATATCCCTACCTCGAAGAAGCTGATATTTATGAAGCACTTGCCTATGCTGCATGGCGAGTTGAAGAAATTGAAGTTCCTCTAAAAAGTGCATGAAAATTTTGATTGATATGAACCTTTCCCCTGATTGGGTTGTGGTTTTTCAGAGGTACAATATTTCGTCTATCCACTGGTCTACTATTGGCAACCCCCGTGAGAAAGATGCAATCATTATGGAGTGGGCAAGAACTAACAGTTATATCGTCTTTACTCACGATTTAGACTTTGGTACTTTGTTAGCTGCAACAGGTGCTGATACCCCCAGTGTAATTCAAGTTCGCGCTCAGGATATTTTGCCAAACAATATCGAAAATCTAGTCATTTCAGCCCTGAATCAGTTTGAGTCCTTACTGGAGTCAGGTGCGTTACTATTGACCAAGCTCAATCTAGGGTGCGTATTTTACCAATTCGTAAATAGCTGACAGCTTTGATTTAAGCATTTACCACAAATATGACAAAGTTCGTTGCCACCACAACTAGATTTGTAACGTCACTGCTGCAAAAATAGTTAAATTATTCTTGTGAAGAGGATTTTCTTTAATCTTCGCATTGTATCAGTAACAAGATTATGCTGATGCCAAGCTCGATAGAAATCTGGGTAAGGCATATTCTGAGTGCATTTCCATATAACATTGTAGCAATTATCATCTAATTGCAAATAACCACTTAAGGCTTTGACTACTGCAAAGCGATGTTCACTGGTTTGTATAATTTTATTTAAAGATGAAGCTGCTTCTTCACGGATGTAGTGAGCCACATTATTTGATTGCAGCAGTTGCACCAAAGCTGCGATCGCAATTTCTTTGCCCGTGCCGATTTGACTTAAGCTTCCTACTGCCAGCCAACGGGTGTAGTCATCCACATTATTTGATTGCAGCAGTTGCACCAAAGTTGCGAGCGCAAATTCATTGCCTGTGCCGATTATCCTTAAGCTATCTGCTGCCTGATAACGGGTATCGTTATTCAGATCATTTGATTGCAGCAGTTGCACCAAAGCTGCGATCGCATTTTCATTGCCAGGACCGATTTTCTCTAAGCTTTTTGCTGCCTGACACCGGGTGCGCCTATCCACAGTTGTTGATTGCAGCAATTGCACCAAGGCGGCAATCGCATTTTCATTGCCTATGCCTATTTCCCCTAAGCTTGATGCTGCCAGCCAACGGATGTAGTGAGCCACATCATTTAATTGTAGCAGTTGCACCAAGGCTGCAATTGCATTTTCATTGCCAGGGTCGATTTGCCATAAGCTATCTGCTGCCCGCCAACGGATGGCGTCATCCACAGTAGTTGATTGTAGCAGTTGCACCAAAGTGGCGATCGCTTTTTCATTGCCAGGGTCGATTTCCCCTAAACTTTCTGCTGTTTGCCTACGGGTGGAGTCATCCACAGTAGTTGATTGCAGCAGTTGCACCAAAGTGGCGATCGCTTTTTCATTGCCAGGGTCGATTTGCCATAAGCTTGATGCTGCCTGATAACGGGTATCGTTATTCAGATCATTTGATTGCAGCAGTTGCACCAAGGCGGCAATCGCATTTTCATTGCCTATGCCTATTTCCCCTAAGCTTGATGCTGCCAGCCAACAGATGTCGTAATTCAGATCATTTGATTTTGATTGCAGCAGTTGCACCAAGGCGGCGATCGCAATTTCATTGCCAGTGCCGATTTGCCTTAAGCTATCTGCTGCCTGATAACGGGTGAAGTCATCCACAATAGTTGATTGCAGCAGTTGCACCAAGGCGGCGATCGCAATTTCATTGCCAGGGTCGATTTGCCATAAGCTATCTGCTGCCCGCCAACGGGTGTCGTCATCCACAGTAGTTGATTGCAGCAGTTGCACCAAGGCTGCGATCGCATTTTCATTGCCTATGCCTATTTTCCCTAAGCTTGATTCTGCCTGCCCGTCATCCACAATAGTTGATTGCAGCAGTTGCACCAAGGCGGCGGTCGCATTTTTATTGCCTGTGCCGATTTCTCCTAAGCTATCTGCTGCCAGCAGACGGGTATTGTAATCTACATCATTTGATTGCAGCAGTTTCACCAAGGTGGCGAACGCAATTTCATTGCCAGGGTCGATTTCCCATAAGCTATGTGCTGCCAGCCAACGGGTGAAGTCATACACATCTTGAGATTGCAGCAGTTGCACCAAGGCTGCGCTCGCAATTTCATTGCCGGGGTCGATTTTCCCTAAGCTATTTGCTGCCAGGCAACGGGTATTGTAATCTACATCATTTGATTGCAGCAGTTTCACCAAGGCTGCGATCTCAAATTCATTACCAGTACCGATTTGGCTTAAGCTATCTGCTGCCGATTCACGGGTGCTGTCATCTACATCATTTGATTGCAGCAGTTTCACTAAGGCTGCGCTCGCAGTTTCATTGCCAGGGTCGATTTTCCCTAAGCTATATGCTGCCAGCCGACGGGTGAAGTCATCTAGATTATTTAATTGCAGCAGTTGCACCCAAGCTGCGATCACTTTTGTACGATCTGTCTGTTGCAGTGCTGATTTAGCTTCCTCTTTAATTGAACTCGGACTATCAATTGTCCATTTGACAATTTGTGTTACTATTTCATCTGCTTTAAAATAATCTCTAAACTCTACAATTCCTGCGGCAGCTAAAAAATAGGCACGCTCTTTATAAAATTTTTGACATCCATCTTTAAAACTAACTAAAGCATCAAAAAACTGTTGCTTTTGCTGTTTGAGATTTTCTTCTTCTCGCCCTAACCAAAGTAATATTGTTTGTTTCCATTGCGGTTCAAAGATGCGATAAGTTCCTTGATTGGGATTTTTGGGAACATGATTAAGAAAAAAATGCCAGTGATCAATTGCTATAGCAGCAAAGTACTCTTGAAATGAGGCATGAAAGAAAGCATAAATAGTTTTTCTATTTGTATCTATCCCTACACAGTTCAGCCAGCCTCGATTTAGTGCCAATTTCAGCAGCGAATTTTCATCATCAACATCGCCCAAAAACTGACTAACAAAATCCTGCCGCAAGCGAAAACGGGTTGCTTGTTTGTCTATAGCTTCTTTTGCTAATTCCCCCAGCTTGATATTGAGTTGCTGACGCTGTTCAGATGTTGTAGTGAATTCCTCTTTCTTCCACTTGTTGAAGTCATCAACAAATTGCTGATAGAGTCCTGCTTGAGTATCCGGTAATTTACCTTCTCCTGATTGCCAATTCAAACACAGCAGTGTCAACCGCAGAGGATTTTTCACTAAATCCTGAATCCGTTCCTTACCTGATTCTTTCAACGCAGTACATAACTGCTCTCCTTTTTCTCGATTAGCAGCGAACCATTTATGAATAAATCTCTCTACCTGTTGTGGATAAGAAAAATCTAAACTGCGATAGGTATCAAAATCATCAAGTGCATTAATGCTGCCATCCCACAGATTAACTCGACAGGTCAGCACAATTCGCGCTTGAGAAATTAACCTTACTTCACGGAATTGTCGTGCAATTTCTGTGAGAGGATTACCTGAAGATGCGGACATTTCATCTAACCCATCTAACAGCAGCCAGACATTATTTTGATTAAACAGAGCTACAAAATCATTCTTCAGTTGCTCAGTGGGTTCAGCTTTACTTGTTTTCTCAGCGACTTGAGTTAACCAAGTTTCAAACAGATAAGATTTTAGTTCCTTCTCTCGCAAATCTGCTAAAGATACCCAAATCACAATCGACTGGTGAATCTCACGAGATACCCAATTAGCAATCTGCTGTAAAAGTGTTGTCTTTCCTGCTCCTGGTTCGCCAATGATTGTAATTCGCTTACCTTGACTTTTAGGCGTGTTCTGCTGTTTGAGAACTTCTTCGAGAAAAGCATCATGCTCAAATGTTTTGGTGATTTCTGTCTCCTTGTAGAGTTCTGAACCCTGTTCTGGAGAAATATCACCTTGACGCTTGGATGGTTTTTTGCGCTCAACTAATCCCAGTGGTACGTAAACATCATCAACTTGCAGGGTGACTCCTTCAGTTGATGTCAGAGGGTTTGTAGTCAGCTTTCGTCGTTCTGCAAGTATTTCACAGCAGACTTGACGCCAGTCATCGGGAGTTAACTTTGTCCCATCCTCCCTTGGGGACGACTGTAGTCAGTTGTAAGTATTGGTCTGTTGCTCAATGTTGATTTGTTGGGCAACCATTGCACCTTTCTCAGCTTTTATTTCCTCTGCTAATTTTGCAAACTTGTTAATAACTGAAGGCTGTGACTTGATTTCATCTGCTAATTTTTGAATTTCCTTAGCACCCTCAGACTGGTCATTGTTAACTGCTGCTTCCACTTCTACAACAGCTTGAGCAATTTCTGGGTCTGCGTCTGCTGCTGCTTTCAGTTCCAGCACTGCTTGACCATAATCTAATCGCTGCGGTTCATTTCCCTCAACAGCACTGGTAAGTAATGGCGATTTATTCTTTTGGCGGAGTAATCCGATTAACTTACCACCTAGCGTCCATGTAGCATCACCAATGTTTTCGCCGATTTTCTCCTGTGCTTTAGTCCAAAGCGTAGTAGCGATCGCAGTAGCAACAGCCGTCAGTGTCACAGTTACCATAAATTCACTACAAATTGAATTGATATAGAAATTTCTCGGCTCAATACCTTTTGCAATTTTTCACAGAGAATATCACGAATACCACGCACAACCTGATAAGTTGAATTTTAACTCAAATAATTTGAGTGGTTTGACTGGAATCAGCGTTGAAGAATAAGAACACCTAATTGGAACCCAAGAAATCCTCGAATGATCAATCAGACTATCATCAACTCGTAAGAATTCAGCACCCAGGAGTCAGAAGTCAGAATTTATAAGGAGTTTAGCACTGATGGAAACAGCAGATGTCATTGTAATCGGCAGTGGTCAAGGAGGCATTCCACTGGCGGCTGATTTTGCCAATGATGGGCGTAAGGTTGTCTTGTTTGAGCGGGATGCTTTAGGCGGCAGTTGTATCAACTATGGCTGCACTCCGTCCAAAGCGTTCTTAGCTGCGGCTCATGCAGCAGGGCGGGCGCGCCTGGGCAAAAAGTTAGGCATCCACACACAGGTTGAAGTGGATTTTCCTGCTGTCATGGAGCGAGTTCGGGGAATCCGCAACAGCTTTAATCAGGGGATTCGCAAGCGATTGGAGACTGCGGGTGTCAAAGTCATTTGTGCCGAAGCTTCTTTTGTGGGTGAACGGACAGTCAAAGGTGGGGATGTTACCTTTCAGGCTCCTCTGGTAATCATTAACACAGGCACGTCAGCGCTGATTCCTGACATTCCTGGACTTGCAGGAACTCCCTACCTGACCAACCGCAACTTCTTTGACTTGAACACCTTACCAGCCCGTTTATTGGTGATTGGAGGCGGCTATATTGGCTTGGAATTGGGACAAGGATTAGCGCGTTTGGGCAGTCAGACCCACTTAATTGTGCGAGGCGATCGCGTCCTCGATCGGGAAGAGGCTGATGTCAGCAAGGTCTTAGCAGAAGCATTAAAACAGGATAGCATTGGGCTGCACTTTGGAGTTAATGTCAATCACGTCGCCCACGAGAGTAATGTGTTTAGCCTAACCCTGAGCAGTGGCGAACAACTCCAGGGAGAAGCGTTGCTGGTTGTGACTGGACGCAAACCTAATACAAGTCGATTAAATGCAGCCGCCAGCAAAATTGAGCTAGACGATCGAGGGTTTATCAAAATTGATCAGCAGTTCCATACTACCTGTTCTGGAGTTTATGCGATCGGGGATGCTGCCAAACAGCCTGCCTTTACGCACGTCTCGTGGGAGGACTATCGCCGCTTAAAAGCAATTATTGTGTGGAGAAAACCGGACACGGAGCGATCGCGTCCTTGGCTATGCGGTCTACACAGAACCCCAGGTTGGACGAGTGGGTATGACGTTAGAACAGGCTCACAAACAAGGTATCAACGCGCGTGCTGTCACATTACCCATGAGCCAAATTGCGCGTGCGATCGAGTGGGGGCATGACCTGGGATTTTATCGCATGGTGATCGACAGCGACACAGACAAAATCCTGGGAGCAACCCTGGTGGGGTACGAAACTGCTGAACTGGTGCATGTATTTTTATCCCTGATGGAAGCAGGAGCAACTTGGCAGTTGTTAGAGCGATCGGTTCACATCCATCCCACCTATGGTGAAGCTTTACCCAGTCTGGCACGATTGCTGCTTGGAGATAACATGCCAGGATGTCCGAATATGTGAAGAGGTTTTATTGATTATCCTTTGCATCCTTTGCGGTAGCCTGCGGCAAGCCCTTCGGGTGCCGCTCGTACCTCGCTAACGCTACGCTAACAGCAGTCGCTCATGGGCGGAAACCCCCTTGGCGCTAACCTCTCCCTTTGGGAGAAGACCGCGCTGCTTCACCGCTTTGCGTCTACGTTCAAAAAATTGACATTTAGAAAGAGTTTGAGTCTTAACCCAAGACGTATTGGGTTTTGTCTGTGTAGCCGCGACTTATAGTCACCAAGGCTGGAAGTCAAAACAAGCGGTGCGTTAGCCTTTGGCGTAACGCACCCTACTGGCGTGGCAAGCTTAAAATGGTGCAATAAATTTTCTTGTGGTGTGGGCCGGAAAGCCCGCACTGGACGGGCGAGACGCCCATCCTACAAGAGGAAAGCTAATGCACTATTTTAGCCTTGACACGCTACTACGAAAATATCTGAAACCTAATTATGAATTATCAATTTTTAATTAGAAGCTGCCTTTTCTGCAACATTACGAATTATTTCCTCCAGCGTTTGGAGTAATTCTTGCTCGTTATAAGGTTTAGAAAAATAAGCTCGTGCCCCCAATTGCATAGCCAGTTGCCGATGTTTATTGCTGCTACGAGAAGTCAGCATTGCAACTGGAATATTTTTTGTATCAACGTCTGAATTTATCTTACCTAAAAAGCCATAACCATCAAGGCGAGGCATTTCAATATCACAAATTACCGCCTCAACTCTCAATCCACTATGGAGTTTTTCTAAGGCATCTTGACCATCTTTAGCTTGCTCTACTTGATACCCTCCCTTTTCAAGGGTCAAAGCTAAAAAGCGGCGAACATTAATTGAATCATCTACAATCAAAATGGTGCCTTTCTGCTTTATAGATGCTGCTGATATTTTCTCTTCATCAAATATTAAGAACGGTGTTTTTAACCTTGCTGATGGTAATTGAGTGCCTCTGGGAGTCCGCGGATTGGTAGCAATCCAATACAGCAACTCATTGACATTCACTAGTGGCACTACTCGACCATCACCGAGAATTGTGCAGTTGCTGAAGCCTTCAGGTAAAGGTATATTCCCTTCAACTTGGCGAATCGCAACTTCCTGTTCACCCCAGCAACGATCTATTTGGATTGCAACTGGCTGATTATTACCTTTGACTACTAACACACTGTTAGTACTAATGGCTGCCGGAATTTCCAACTCTGGGCTATCGTAGCGTAGGCAATTAAACTCTAAATAACGAATTAAGCGAATCAGTGGCAGCATGGTTCCTTGCCAATTTAAAACTTCGCTACCAGCCATCTCGAAAACTCGCTCGTCTTGCAGTAAAGATATTTCTGAAATGACATCTGTGGGAAATGCTAATAGAATCTTATTGATTTCTACTAGCAAAACTCGCGCAACGGAAAGTGTAAACGGTACTGAGAGGGTGAAGGTAGTACCAACTCCTGGTTCTGTATCAACTTTCACATCTCCTCGAATCAGTTTGAGGTTGTTGCGAACCACATCCATACCGACACCGCGACCAGATAATGCTGTGACTTGCTCGGAGGTGGTAAAACCTGGTTCAAAAATTAGTGATAATAGTTCTTCATCACTAGCATTAGCGAGTAAAGAAACATCCAATCCCATCGCTAGGGCGCGGGTGCGAATTTTCTCCAGAGAAATGCCCCAACCATCATCACGGATGGTGATGATGGTGCGATTACTGCGGTGAGTAGCTGTAATTTCAATTAATCCTTGTTCTGGTTTACCCAAAAGGCGACGCGTGGTAGAGTCTTCGATACCATGATCGAAAGCGTTCCTTAATAGGTGCATCAAAGGTTCGTTTAAAGCTTCTAAAATGCTGCGTTCAATTAAAGTGTTGCCACCTTCAATTTTTAACTGGACATTTTTTCCATACTCGACATTTAAATCGCGCAAGGCTCTGGGAAAACGTTCAATTAAATCGGACAGTGGCCGCATTCGGATGTGATTTAGCTTTGTCTGTAACTGTTTTGATGTTTTGTTTAGTTTCCGAGCAATATGGTCTGTATCATCTACACTGAGTTGCACATCTGTTGTAACTTCCTGTACCTGAACAATGGTTTCCATAACTTCCTGCGATCGCAGGTTTAATTCGTTATAGCGATCCATTTCTAAGGCATCAAATTCTGTGTTTATACCTTGTACTTGGTGGTCATTTCCAGCTTGCATCTGTGCCCCATTAGACATGGTAGCTTGAGTGGAAATTTTGTCGGAGACTATACGTAATTCCTGGTTTTCGCGGTCGAGAACTTGGACTCGCTGGTTGAGGTTACGAACGAGTTTGCGTAATCTTTCTAGTTGTGAGTTTAACCCATTGCGCTGAACAATCAGTTCGCTAAATAAATCATTAATTTGCTCTAGTTGTTTGCTAGGAACTCGGACGCTATTTTCATGATTTTCTCGTTCTTTACCAACGGCAACTGGCTCACCTTTCCCTTCGCTAAATTTGGCATCTGGAGGATTATCTTCTTTAGCAAATATTGTATTGTGTTCGGTGACATTAACAGCATTTACGTCATCGGCAAATTCTGCATCTACAAATGTAAAATTGGCTGCGATACCTACGGTGGGCTGCGCCAACGCTTCATCTTTAGTCCAAGTTTCTGGAGTTATCTCTGCTTGCCAAACAGCTGTTGACACTACTTCTGTGTCGATAACATCTGTGGGGAGAAGCTGTGGTATTACTTGTGCTGGTAATAGTGGCTGGGATTGCGTAGAACTACTCAAGTCAATTTCTGTAGGTAAGTTATCTAGCTGATTTGTCAACACCAAAGCTTGCGATCGCCGCCATGCTTGCAATGCTAACTGGGCAATTTCGGGAATGCGTTCGCTACTAACAGTTTCCAAATGCTGCGTTACCGACTCACAAAGCTTGCTAAAAGCTGGCAACTGGAGCATTTCCCCTAAACCGCCTAATTCAGCTGCCAGAATCGCAATTTCTTCATGCAATCCAGGTTGTTTAGTATCTGCCAATATAGATTCTAGACGCTGCAAACACTCTTCTACTTCTGTGGCAAATAGCAAAGGGATAACGTCTTGCCCCTCCTCTGGGGATAGCATAGTTGAGGCATCTTCTGGGGTGGGGTCGCCCAAGCGATCATGCAACTCATCAAAAATTGGATAACAAAAAGTTGCTAACCACTGATCTTCAACAACATTCCCTTCTGCAAGCAATTCTACAATTTGACGCAGCCAGTCAACTCCAGATAGCAATAAACTTTGCAACTGAGTATCAATTTCTAAAGAATTTTTTTTAGTTTTTAAAACTTTAAAGGAATCTTCCAGACGGTGAGATAAATCACTTAGCGATTTAAATCCCATCATCCCCGCGCCACCTTTAATAGAATGAGTGGCCCGGAGTGCAGCATTGATTTTATCCAAATCGATGCGGTTACTAGTATCGATTTCTAGCAATACCCCTTCTAAGGTATTTAAGTAATCTGTTGCTTCTTCCAGAAACTGCATCTGGATTTCTAGTTCTTTGTCTTGTAGCATGGTTTTTGTCCTTAGTCATTGTTTATTGGTCATTAGTCATTAGTCATTAGTCATTGGTCACTTGTACTGAGCGACTTGTGCCGAGGTAAGTCGTTGGCGCAGCCTCTCGTAGAGAAGTATTGGTCATTAGTAAAAGGACAAAGGACAAATGACAACGGACAAATAACAAAAGTCATTCATCATTGGTCACTAGCAAATTGCAAAGGACAAAGGACAAATGACAAATGACAAATTTAACTAACTTTGAAAGCCTCAACAGTCTCTTGCAACTGCTGGGAAATCTCCACAGTTTGTTGTAAAGATTGGGAAACTTGGTGAGAAGAATCGCTGGTGCGTTGTGATATAGCAGCGATATCTTTCATCAATTGGCTAACACTTTGCGATGTTTCCACCTGAGATGCTGTTGCAGTAGAAATCGATTGCACTAAGGAGTCAATTTGACACGATACATCTAAAATTTCACTCAGACTTTGTTTCGCCTCCTCTACAATTCGAGTACCTTCTACCACTTGGGTAGTGCCTATTTCCATTGCTTGCACTACTTCACTGGTTTCTCGTTGAATATTTTCAACAATTTGCTCAATTTCTTGGGTTGCTGCGGCACTCCTGACTGCTAGTTCGCCAACTTCTTCAGCCACTACAGCAAAACCTTGACCTTCTTCACCCGCACGTGCTGCTTCAATGCCGGCGTTAATAGCAAGTAAGTTGGTTTGAATCGCGATTTGGTTAATCAAAGAAACCACGCGAGAAATTTGTTGCGAAGACTCTCCCAAACGTTTCACTTTCTTGGCAGTTTCACCCACAGTTTCCCGCAAAGAGAGGATATTTTGTACTGTCAAATCCATCGCGTGTCCGCTATTGGTGGCGGTGTGAGCAGCATGGTTAGCAATGAATGCAGCTTTTTCGGCACTTTCGGCTACAGCTTTCATGGATTGGGTCATTTGGTCAACAGCATCAAGGGTGCGGTTGATTTCGGCAGCTTGGGTGAGCGCTTCCTCTGCTAGGTGGCGGATGGCTCCTTCGTTAGAGCCAATGGCACTATTTACATGGATAGCAGCTTGTTTAACTTGAGTAACAATATCCCGGAGGCTTTCCACAATGGAGTTAAAGAAGTCGGCAACAGTACCGATTTCCCCAGCGGTTACGTCTGCACGCACTGTCAAGTCGCCTCTGGCTGCACCTTCTACCTCGTTGAGTAGTTGTAAAAGTTGTTGTTGCAGTGTTTCGTTTTCTTGCCGTTCTTCGTCTGAACCGGTTACAGCAACGTTTCTGACTTTTTCTATCTCTTCTAATAATTTGGCTTGTTCTAAGGCATAGCCGACTTGAGTTGCTATCTGTTGAAACAAGTCAATTTCTGCCTGTTGCCAAACACGAGGAGTTTCGCAATGATGAGCAATTAATAAGCCTAAAAGTTTTTCTTGGGCAAGAATCGGTACGATTAAATGACCTTTGACAGCAAATTTTTCCAACAGTTGGATGTAACCATCGGCATTTTTCAGGCTTTGGTCTTGATGAATATTGGCAACTGCTTGCACCTGTTGATCGCGATCGCTTTCTAGATAATGTTCCCGAAAATAGGAGTGATCAATTTGCACTCCCAGCATTTCCGGCCAATTACCAGTTACCGATTCCGCAACGACAACGCCAGGCAAAGTACCTGGATTCAGACTATAAATGATTACCCGGTCTGTTTTGAGGATTTGCTGAACTTCTTTGACTGTTGCGTGATAAATATCTTCAGTTTTGAGAATTTTCCGAATCCGTAGGGTAATATCTGCTAGTAATTTTGCCCCTTCAACGTCCAGTTCTTGTTGCTGTTCCTTTAAGACCTGCAATTGTTCAGCCATCTGGTTGAAATTTGCACTCAATACCCCTAATTCGTCTTCTCTTTCAATTTCCAGACGGGTATTAAATTTACCTTGACCTAACTTTGCTAATGCCGCAGTTGCATTGAGAATTGGCTGTGTAGTCAGTTTAGCCAACCGAGATGCGATCGCACCCACAATCAATGCTGTCACTGCTGTACCAATGGCTATAGTCCACAATAATTGTCTTTGCGGTTCAAATACAGTTGCGGTGTCTGTAGATAAAAGTACCTGCCAGTTTAAATCAGGTAAGCCATCTATAGTACTAGCTGGTACATAACTAACTAGTTTTTGTTTTTTGTGAGTTTTGGGAACTTCTATAAAACTATCTACCTTTTTAGCTGCTAGCAGTTTAGGTAAATTAGAATACTCTCCCTTGGCCTGTTTGCCTAATAATTCCTTTTGAGGACTTAAGAAAACTGTTCCCGAAGCATTAAGCAAATGGTATTGTTGTCCGTTGGCTGCGTAGTTTCTGATAACTTCCTCTAAAGATTTTCCGGGCATACGTGCTTGTACTACACCAATGGTTTGGCCCGTCCTTGTCTCTTTCACAGGTGCGGCTAGATAAATACTCACAACACCAGTATTTTTTGCTGCTTCCGGTTTGCTGATGACAGGAGTATCTTTTTGTAAAGCGTCTTGAAAATAGGTACGGTCTTTTTGATTTTCCAGGGATTCGCCTGTGGATTGGACAATCAAGTTACCTTGGCGATCAAAAACAGCAATACTGTCATAAGCTTTGTAGGCTTCGACAACCCGATCTAAGACTGCTTGCTTTTCCTGAGTACTAATACTAGCTTGAGAATTTGTCAAAAATAGCAAGTTTGATATTACCTGAATATCACCGTAGCGTCCCAGCATGAAGCGGTTAACTTTATCACTTAAGCCAGTGGCTTCGGCTTGTTGAGATTGGGTAATTTGCTTAGTAATAGATTTGTTAGCAAAACCAAAAGCGATCGCACCGATGCCCAAAACTGGTATTGTACCGATTGCGATCGCTAAAATAGTCGCTTTCTTAACCAATCCCAGCCTTGTCAAATAGGCAATCCCTTGATTCAAAGAAGAATTATTAGCAGTTTCAGTAGTCAGCTTAGTTGGTAGTTTTACTACAGTTACAATGGCTTTTTGGGATGAAATCAGTGAGGCTCGATTTTGAGCGCCATTACCTTGATTCGTGTTAGTTTTATTAAACATAAAAGTAGTTCTCCTAAGTATGTGAATAAGAACACTAAAAAAAAGATTTTTAGTAGTAAACCCTAATCACTGCGGAGAATAGAAGACTGCACAATTGCCTGTGCATCTAATACCAGTAATATTTCTTTCTGTTGCACAACGCACCCACATAAATAAGGAACTAAACTGGATGCCACTTGTCCGATAGGAGAATGAATATCATCAACTATGAACTTGGTTGTACCTTTTATTTCTTGTACAACTAAGCCCAACACTAATGATTCCACTTGGATAACGATCACATTGTATTGTCGCAGTCGATAATCTAGGGATTCTAAATTGAGCATTCTTGGTAAATCAACTATCCAAATTATCCGACTCCGCCAATTCATTAATCCTAATATGCAGGACGGCATATTGGGCATTGACGTAATAGATTCAATAGGCACAAGAATTGCTTCTTGCGTATGCCTCATTGATAAAACAGCAGTAGTTTGTTGATTTAGCTGAAACTTTAGATAACCATCTGCTAAATTATTTGGGATTGGTTTTGAAGAAAGAGTAATGTTTGTACTAGTCATTGATTCAAATTACCACTGATTTAATAGTACGTAGCAGATGTTCGCGGGTGTAAGGTTTAGTTATATAGGCATCTGCACCTTGTCTCATTGCCCACAACCGGTCAATCTCTTGATTTTTGGAACTACAAACCACAATCGGCACTTTTGCAGTAATCGGATTTCTTCTCAGAGAACGACACAATTCAAATCCACTCATTTCTGGCATTACTACATCAGTAACGATCGCATCTGGTTTTTCTAACACAGCTTTTTCTAAACCTTCTTTTGCACCACTTGCTTTAATTACGTTGTAACCACTCTCTTTGAGATAATGGCTCATTAATTCCAATTCGCTGGGAGAATCTTCTACAATCAAAATTGTGCCAAGCAAAGTCAGGCTCACTAGTAAATCTCCTAAAAAATCAATTAAACATATTTTGTTATTTTTATTTGCCTTATTTCAATCAACCAAGATGCTTAAAAACCATTTTTAGCAATTCTGATTGTGTAAAAGGCTTGGTCAAATATCCTGACGATCTGACCATTTTAGCCTTTGCCCTGTCGATAAATCCTGTTCTACCAGTCACCATAACGATCGGTGTATTTTTAAAAGCTGAATGTTTACGTAATAAGGAACATAGTTCATAGCCATCTAAACTTGGCATTTCAACATCTAACAAAATCAGATCGGGCTTACTCCGCAGAATTTGCATTAAAGCTTTTACCGGATCGTTGATCATCACAACTGAAAATGTGTTTTCATCCAAAAAGTGTTTAATGGAATTCAAAACAGTTTGGCTATCATCAATGCAGGCAATTGTATATAGTTTTTTGCCAACAGGTGGCTGAGTATTTTTATTATTCTCAGGAATATCAAAATTGATTGGTATTGGCAATTTTTGCCCAATCTTTATTTGGATATGTGGCTGAACTTGAGAAGATTGTGTTGTCGAAAAAACTTGAGAACTCCCACCAGCCGGAATTGATGACTGAATATTTTGCCGATTTCGTAATTGCTTTTGACAGTGTTCAACAAGTAACCGTAAATCCAGGTGACAGAACTTTGGTAGTTCATCCAAAGAGCTTTCTGAACTGAATTCATAGCTACCTTCTTTTAAACACAGAAATGATTCCATTACTTCTTTTGCCAATTCATCTATCAGGCTTCCTGCTTGCACAGAGGTAATATATTCCTGATTTACTAACCAACAAATAGCTTGGTAATCTGCATTTGGTATTGATTGATGTTCATTCTTCGTCTCAAACATCAGCCGCATCTGTACACGAGTGGCGCTGTTGAGAGCAGGAATTTGCTGACTCAAGCGCCGCAAGTGACTGTCAAGGCGCTCAAATAGTTTATCTGAATAGGAGGCATAAGTAAGTTTACCGTCCTCTAGATAGATTGACCAAGAAACTATCCCGGTAAATACGCTTAAGCAACCCGTAGCACGCCGACTAGTTAATTGTGCCAACAGAGATAGCGGATGTAGTTTCTGGAACAACCTGTAGCTACCTATAGGAGTTGTGCTCATTTTGCTTTTACTTCAGCTAAATTCGATACGTGTAAGCTAAATTCGTGTAGAGTTATTCCACAATTAAAATCAAGTAAAAAGTATTAAACTTTTGTATTTTAAAGTACATCAGTTTACATCTAGGTTTGTAGTGAAACTCAACGAGAGTAGCGTTATTTTCAGATGAGCAAATCTTAGTAAATTCGTAAATTGTGATTAATCTACTTAGTGTTACTGAGATTTATCAACATCTTTCGAGAAATAAGACATAAAAATGTCAAGACTAGATGAAGCCACTTTCCATTGAGTAACCCCAATCTGACCACAGGAATAATACTGATTTTGTAGAAAGTGATATATTTTAACTTCTGTATTTACACTTAAGTGAAATCTATTTTTAAAAAAAGTAAGAACTATATGAAGCCACTTTTCATTAAATACCCCCGTTGTGACTTCAGGGATAATACTGGTTTTTTTGACAAAAATAAAACAGAATTCAGAAAGACTGGTAAGCGTACTAGAAAAAGGGGTGAAATTATCGGCATTCCCCCTGGTATAGCAACTGCACTTAGTATATGCGTGTTTAAACTGGGTGCGAGAAGGTTTTGTCAAGTACCTTGACCTGGTGCTTAGGGAACTCCAAGAATTAACAATTCAAAATTCACGCATTCAAAATTCAAATATTTTAGACATTTTCATACGGGGATTTAAACCCCGACTGAAAATGATTTGGAGGCGGAGTGGCTCCGACTCCGCGCTACCTGTAGAGGTAGGGGTCTTAAACCCTTTGATTTCCGATAAATTATTTAATTTTGTGGGGTAGACATCTCGCCATTGGTGTCAAGTTAAGAAAAATGGATGGCTGTCAAGAGTGGGCAAATCAATGGTAAAAGTCAATCAACACCCCTGTGTTGAAAAAGCCATGAGTAAACCACGGAAAAAACAAGGGAATCCAGATTTTCGCCATCGAGTCAGCGTACCTGCCCCAGCCAGTCAAGAGATAGAATCACGCTTGTTTGAACTAGTCAGCCCAGGTACATTTGCTAACCTCAAAGGGGTACAAGACAAAGAACGGAGCTTGCGTTCACGAGTACTGAAGAAAGCCGATAAGCTTATCTGGCTGAATATCTCAAAGTAATTGTCCAATGGCAAAATTGAAGAAGGGAGAAGCAAATATTTCCACTCCTGCAAAGTCTAGCTCAACCTGATGCTCTGCTAATAATTCTGGATAAACCAAAGCATACACCTTCTGACCATCGCCCGGTGTAGTACAGTTTTTGCCTATTAAGGTAAGGATTTTATGCTTCGTACTTAAATCTCTCCCTTAAAACAACAGCTTGCAAAGCTTTAGATCGCATAATACCAGGTAAATATTAGTGATGAGCCGTTTTTCTTCGTAAGTAATAATTTTTAAATAATAATTAAGGCTATGATGAGCAAAAATATTCTTTTCCAAATACATTACAGGTGATACTTGCTACTTACCCAATCCCAAAGCTATCAATAGAATAACAACCTGTATCACCTATCACATTCATGAGTGCCGAATATTCCGAAGACCGCCTAGTGCAACAAACTACCACTAACTTCTTTGAACAAACCCTGAAATGGCACTCAGTTTACGCCTATAAAAAGGAAACCTTCGATATAAACGGCACACTAGGACGCAAGGATAAACGGGAAGTTGTCTTCACACGCTATCTGCGCCAAGCACTGGACAAACTTAACCCTGGTCATCCAAAGCAAGTATACGATCATGCGATCGCCCAATTCACTACATCCAATATTTCAGACCAATTTTTCAAAACCCAGAAAATAATCATTTCCTAGTAGTGCGGATGAAAGGACTTGAACCTTCACTCCTTTCGGAACTAGAACCTAAATCTAGCGCGTCTGCCAATTTCGCCACATCCGCATCAGTTTACTATCATACCATAAGAAATTATTTTTGTGAATAGGAAGTGGGGAGATGAGGGAGATCAGGGGGATGAGGGAGATGAAGGAGCAGGGGAGCAGAGGAGAAGTTGGAGTAATGTTTTTCCCCTCTGCCCCTTTGCATCTCTGCCTCTTGTGCCCAATGCTCAATGCCCTATTACATGACTGCAACACGAGGTAGACGATGCTTGAATCCACAGAGAATTTCCCAAGAAATAGTGTTTAATTGTTTTGCCCAGTCGTCCGCTGAAATTTGTTCTTTTCCCTGTTCCCCTAATAAGGTGACTACTTCTCCTTCTTGGATATTGGGTATGGCACTCACATCCAGCATCAACTGATCCATTGTAATTGTCCCAATTTGCGACACGCGCTGACCGCGAATTAACGCCTGCATTTTGTTGGAAAGACTGCGAGGAACACCGTCAGCATAGCCAATTCCCACGACGGCGAGGCGAAGTTCACGTGGAGCGATAAATTGATGGCCGTAGCTAACACCTGTTCCTGCGGCAATTGTTTTAACTTGGGTGACTCGTGCCTTAAGTTCCAAAACAGGCTTGAGGTCGATCGCATTTTGTAAATGCGGTGCTGGGTAGAGTCCATAAACAGCTAAACCTACACGCACCATATCGTAGTGCAATGATGAATCTGTGAGTGCGGCGGCTGAGTTTGCCAAGTGCAAGCAAGGTACTTGAATTCCCATTGCTTTGATTTGAGCGATCGCATCCTCAAATCGTTTATGCTGTTCTTCCATTACCGTGGTATCAGGATCGTCTGCTGTCGCCAAATGAGAATAAATACTAGCAATGTCAAGATGTGGTAATCGCTGCACTAATTGCACAAATTCGCCAGCTTGCCGCCAATTAGTTCCCAATCTAGACATTCCCGTGTCTAATTTAATGTGTACGGGCAGTGGAGAATCATAATTCATCGATTCTAGGGTATCAGAAAATACTAAAGCTTGTTTAGGACTACAGAGTGTGGGCTGAAGTTTCCATTGGGCGATCGCATGAATCTGCTCTAGTGTATGAGTTGCCCCTAAAATCAAAATGGGCGCTTGAATCCTGCCTTCCCGCAATTGAATAGCTTCTGGAACTGTAGCCACTCCCAGGCAACTAGCTCCCGATTGGATGGCAATTTGAGCGACTGTTACCGCTCCATGTCCATAGGCATCAGCTTTTACTACTGCCATCAACTGGGTACGCGGCGATAAAAACTGCACCAATTGCTTTACATTGTACGACAAAGCCTCTAGATCAATTTCGACCCAAGCTCGTTGCGAAAACCACGCGTAGGTGTCGCACTGCTGATTAGGAACTACACCAGGGATTTGTTTGCGACTTAACATTTGTACTGACTCCTATCCCGCCACGGCTAAACTTTCAAGTTATCTATCTATACACGCTCCTAAAAGCGAGATCAGATTAAATAGGAAGTTTAACCTTCAGATTGGAACTGATACAAGATGTTGCGGCGCTAAAGTAGAAGTTAGGAGTTAGAAGTAAATCTTACAGCTCAACTTTTCACTCCGTTCTTCTCTACGAGACGCTGCGCGATTGTGTCAGTCTACGTAAATCTTTATTTAACAGTTACCAGTTACCAGTTATCAGTTACCAGTTATCAGTTAAATCAATTCGGTTTAAGTCCCCCACTAAGAAGGTGGAAAGGGTTGGTGCCGGGTTTAAATCCCCCACCATACGCTTGGTCACTGGTCACTGATCACTGCTTTAAGTATTAAATTTTACTTTATTTATAACTTAATTTCCAAATTCTCTCCCCAGTATAATTTCATCTCATCTCCCTAGCAGGGTGTATTTGTGTTAATATATTGTAAAACTCATACCCTGAGCGCAAATAATGGGGAAGGTTTTAGTCTTAAACGCCTCTTACGAACCTCTCAATATAACGAGTTGGCGTCGTGCTGTAGTTCTTTTAATCAAGGGCAAAGCAGAACGCGTGGAACACAATGGGAAATTTCTGTACACGGATTTCCCGTTGCCGACCGTGATCCGGTTGCGTCATTATGTACGCGTTCCTTATAAAGAAATCCCTCTAACTCGCCGAAATATATTGCACCGTGATGGTCATGCCTGTCAATACTGTGGTTACACAGGTGATGAGTTGACGCTAGACCATGTAATACCGCGATCGCGCGGTGGGGGCGATACTTGGGAGAATATTGTTACCGCTTGTGTCCGTTGCAATGTCAAAAAAGGCAGTCGGACTCCTCACGAAGCTCACATGCCTTTGCGTCATCCCCCGCGCCAACCTTATAGTAGTCTTTATTTCGAGGTCAGCAAACATCTTAAGAGTGGACTACACACAGAGTGGCAAAAGTATGTTATAGGTCTTTGAGCAAAAAATTAGAGGAGCAAAGGCAAAAGAAGAAATACCCTCTTTCTTTAAGACATAGCCAATAACTTTTAGTTATGGAGTGTTAAAAATTTGGTGGCTATATGGCTTGCAACGAAGGCAATTGCATCAACTATCAAGCTTTCAAATTTGTTGTATGTATAGATATATAGAGTTTCCCCTTTACTCTTTATTCCCACTGTCTTTTGCCTTGGACTTTCGACTTTACTCTAAATTCTCAGAATTTTCAAAAGAGATACGAAACACGCGTTTTTCATCAAAAATAATTGTTAATTGCTCAATAGTCACAATAATGAGAATACTAAGCATAAGAATATTTCAAAGATCAAGGACTAATCCTAAAGTATAAGATAGAAAGTATACCCTAAGTTAGATAAAAATCACCCCGATTCAATTTACGAAAGAGAAAAAACTCCTAAAACATATTTATGCTGCCAGATACAGCCCAATATCCTAAACTTCCTTACTGTATGCCCTTTAGTGGAAGTTAGTTGATTGTTAAGCGCTGTTACTGACAAGAAATATACTTAGATGTATAGTGCAATGTCTTGAGATTTTTGCGAAGATCGTAATTAATGTGGCTAAATTCAGTGAATTGCTGCTCGTAGTATTTCTGAATTAAAGGAGCCTCACACTTTAAAAAAGTTCCCTATGTACTTTAATTCTCCCGTTACTCAGTTTGAGAGTTTGTCATTGACCACAGAGCCAAACCCAGAGGAACCTGAAATCGAGAAAGCGCCAGTGGAAGTTGCATTTAAAAGTCCGTCATTACCGCCATCGGTAGGTGATGGGACTATATACCTCGGTCAGCGTAGTAATTCTCTGGCACAACAAAAGTCAGAAGAACTACAAAAAACCCTTTTGGCACACCGACACGATCGCCAACTGGTTATTCTGCAAGATTTTCCTGACCCTGATGCCCTTTCCTGTGCCTGGGCTTATCAGTTAATTGCCCAGCAATATGATATCAAATGTGAAATCATTTATGCTGGCGCATTGAGCCATCAAGAAAATATTGCCTTGGTAAGGCTGACTAATTTACCTATTCAACGCTGGACAACGCAAACCTTGAAAACCAAAGATTTGTCATCTTATCAAGGTTTTGTATTAATTGACAACCAGGGAACCACTTCACAACTACTCTCAGTGGTGCAGCAGGCTGGAATTCCTTTAGTGGTACTCATCGATCATCACAGTATCCAAGGCGATCTGCAATCAGAGTTTGAGGATATTCGTCCTTATGTAAGAGCGACGGCAACAATTTTTACTCAATACCTGCAAACAGGATTATTAGCATTAGATAGCAGCATAAATCAACATGTCAAATGCGCTACTGCCTTGATGCATGGCTTGCGATCGGATACAAATCGGCTCATGCAAGCCCAAGAAGAAGATTTTATGGCAGCGGCGTATTTAAGCCGATTTTATGACGCCCAACTGCTGAATGCCATTTTACAGGCCAACCGTTCCAAGCGGGTAATGGATGTGATCGAGCGATCGCTCAAAAACCGCATCGTCCAAAATAACTTTTCCATTGCTGGTGTTGGTTATTTACGCTACGAAGATCGTGATGCCATCCCCCAAGCGGCTGATTTTCTCGTTACCGAAGAAAACGTCCACACCGCCGTAGTTTATGGCATTGTTCACGATGAAGACGAAGAATTAGAAATAGTGATTGGCTCCCTGAGAACCAGCAAACTCACCCTTGACCCCGATGAATTCATCAAAGAAGCCTTTGGACAAGATAGTGCAGGGCGTTTTTTCGGCGGTGGAAGGACAAGCGCAGGTGGCTTTGAAATTCCGATGGGATTCTTATCTGGCAGCAACGAAAATTCCGCTTATGCGAAAATGAAATGGGAAGTATTCGACGCTCAAATTAAGCAAAAACTGCTGAGGTTAGTTAATCCTAGAGATAATCCAATTCAGTCGGAGTAGAGGGAACTCAAGGAGACGCCGAGAACTCCTAACTAATGCAGCAGTCAAAGTGTTTGTTCATATAGCATCCCTTCCCGATTTTTGATAAAAGTCGGGAATTTAGGTTTTATAACGAATGCTGAACTAAATCAAAGTTAACTTGCGCCTACCTATTTATTTGTGAAGAAGGAGCGCCATGAAGTCTATAAAACTCAAAATCTTACAAACTCTGTATAAGCAAGATTTTTCAACTTGGAGAATGTTCAAAATCACCAGATTTTCCCAATTTTGTAGGTTTAAAGTCTTTTGTTAGAGATTATTTGGGGCGTAAAGGATATTCCTTTAATTCATCTTATGCCCTAATTAACCTTTTGGAAGATAAAGGTAAAATCGAAATTTATGAAGTACCAAATCCTTATGGAGCATTTAACACAACTGCTATTAAATTAATAGAATAAATTTATTTTCAATGCAATAGACGGAGAAAAGCCTTTAGTGGAGTTAGCGAAGCTTCCTCTACTCAATTGTGGCGTTAAACCGCTAAACCACCATTTTAAAGTCACATGACTAACTCAAGCATCGTTGATACTGATATTTTAATTGATGTAGGTCGCGGTGTTCTTGAAGCAGTAAAGTGTTTGCAAAATCTGAAAGCGGCCTAACGCCGCATTACACCGGACAAATGGCAGATTAACGAATACGTAATAATGATTAAAATTAGTATAGGTTAATTGACAGCAGACGTAAATCCTAACTAAGCACGGGCTACGCCCAGCTATGCTAACAGAACTCAAAGTATGGAACTATATTTAATTCGTCATGGCATCGCCGAAGACAAGGGATTAGGCATCAAGGATGAGGAGCGCAGCCTTACCAAAGAAGGAAGGCAAAAAACCGAAAAAGTTGCCCAGAAACTTGTTAAATTAGGTTTAAACTTTGATTTAATTCTCACCAGTCCCTTAGTGCGGGCCCGCCAAACGGCTGAAATCCTGATAGCAGAAAAACTAAGCTCCCAGTTAGAGGAATCTAGCCACCTCGCCCACGACGGTCAAATCTCTAGTTGGCTAAAAGACTGGTTAGAACCGAGAAATTATTCCCTAAATACCCAACTGGCGCTCGTTGGACATGAACCTGATTTGAGCAAATGGGCAGAAATTCTCCTGTGGGGGGAAGTCAAAGCAAGCTTAGTCTTGAAAAAAGCAGGTATGATTGGGATAAAACTACCAGAAACAGGTTCTGCTCTGGGTCGTAGTCAGATGTTTTGGTTGACACCACCCAAGTACCTGCTATAACAGTTTTTCAACATTTTCGATTGTTGTTAGAACGACTACTGTTATGGCAACAATAAATTTCTGGTAAGTTAGCTCCAGCAGATATTTCAAAAAGCAAATGGTGTTGCCATGATGGTGTGCGAATACAAGCCTGGTTTAGAAGGCATTCCCGCCGCTCAATCAAGTATCAGCTATGTTGATGGGCAAAAGGGAATACTAGAATATCGTGGCATTCGGATTGAGGAATTAGCAGAAAAAAGTACATTCTTAGAAACTGCTTATCTCTTAATCTGGGGTAAACTGCCAAGCAAGGAAGAGCTGGAAACATTTGAGCATGAAGTTCGTTACCACAGGCGGATAAAGTACCGCATTCGGGACATGATGAAATGCTTTCCAGAAAGCGGTCATCCAATGGATGCCTTGCAAGCCTCTGCTGCTGCTTTAGGCTTGTTTTATTCGCTCCGCGATTTACATAATCCTGTCTACATTCGAGATTCAGTAGTGCGCCTGATAGCAACCATTCCCACAATGGTGGCGGCGTTCCAACTGATGCGAAAAGGCAATGATCCGGTACGTCCCCGTGATGACTTAGACTACTCCGCCAACTTTCTATACATGCTCGATGAGAAAGAACCCGATCCTTTGATGGCGCGAGTTTTTGATATCTGCTTGATACTTCAGGTCGAGCATACAATGAATGCTTCCACTTTCAGTGCCAGGGTGACAGCTTCCACCTTGACCGATCCTTACGCTGTGGTTGCTAGTGCTGTGGGAACCTTGGGCGGGCCTCTGCATGGTGGAGCCAATGAAGAAGTAATTCAGATGTTGGAAAAAATTGGCTCTGTGGAAAATGTCCGTCCTTACATAGAGGACTGTCTGCAAAGTAAATCTAAGATTATGGGCTTTGGACATCGTGTTTATAAGGTGAAAGACCCACGAGCCACAATTTTACAAGCACTAGCAGAGCAATTGTTTGAAAAGTTTGGCCACGACAAGTTTTATGACATTGCTCAAGAAATGGAACGAGTAGTAGAGGAAAAACTCGGTAGCAAGGGGATTTATCCAAACATTGACTTTTATTCCGGTTTGGTGTATAGAAAGATGGGGATTCCCACAGACTTGTTTACGCCAATATTTGCGATCGCCCGCGTTGCCGGTTGGCTAGCCCACTGGAAAGAACAACTAGCAGAAAACCGGATTTTCCGTCCTACACAGGTTTACAACGGTCATCACGAAGTTACTTATACCCCCATTGACCAACGGTAAATGGGCATTGGGCATTGGGCATGGTTATTCCCCTTGTCCCCCTCATCTCCCCCATCTCCCCCATCTCCCCCATCCCCGCGTCTGCTCAATAGCCAATCTCAATGCCAACCATAAGTAGAAGTTCTCATCTCGCTTCAGGGTGCTCAAACCATCCAACGATATACTAGGCATGGGAATTGGCAACAAATCTTCAATCGGGCGTCATCACAGCAAAAATTAAAAATGGGTGAATTTACAGGTATTAATTTAACTAATAGTTGTAACTCACCATGACTCGATGTCTTAAAGAGCACCAAACATGAATTCAGGAATTGACCTCCAAGGAACTTTTATTGAATCCCTCCGGGATTTAGGTATACCAGCAGGAACAGCCAAAGCGATTTGGATGCCGCTGCCAATGATACTGATGCTGATTGGGGCGACAGTAGGGGTATTAGTTGCTACTTGGCTAGAACGGAAAATTTCTGCCTCTGCACAGCAGCGAATTGGGCCAGAATACCAAGGGCCTTTTGGGTTGCTGGTACCTGTAGCGGATGGTCTCAAGCTGGTATTTAAAGAAGATATTGTACCAGCCAAATCTGACCCTTGGCTGTTTACCCTTGGCCCAATTATTGTTGTAATTCCGGTATTTCTGTCGTTCCTGATTGTGCCCTTTGGACAGAATATCGTAATTAGCAATGTGGGCATGGGCGTATTCTTGTGGATTTCCTTGTCAAGCATTCAACCCATTGGCTTGCTGATGGCTGGCTATGCATCTAATAATAAATACTCCCTCTTAGGGGGCTTGCGGGCAGCAGCGCAATCTATTAGTTATGAAATTCCTTTGGCGCTGGCAGTGTTAGCGATCGCTATGATGTCTAACAGCCTCGACACCGTTGATATTGTCAATCAACAGTCTGGCTATGGCATTCTGGGCTGGAACATTTGGCGACAACCAATCGGTTTTCTGATCTTTTGGATAGCCGCCCTTGCTGAATGCGAACGATTACCCTTTGACTTACCGGAAGCGGAAGAAGAAATCGTCGCCGGCTATCAGACTGAATACTCAGGTATGAAATTCGGTCTGTTCTACCTGGGTTCTTACGTTAACTTGATCCTTTCTTCCTTACTAGTAGCAATTCTCTACCTGGGCGGTTGGGACTTTCCCCTTCCCCTCAACCTCATTGCTGGTTGGCTGGGAGTCAGTGAAGTAAATCCCGTGTTCCAGATAGTAACTGCGGCTTTGGGTATTACCATGACCGTGTTCAAAGCCTATTTACTAGTGTTTGTCGCTATCCTGTTGCGCTGGACAGTGCCACGGGTACGGATTGACCAACTGTTAGATTTAGGATGGAAGTTTTTGTTGCCAGTTGGTTTGGTTAATCTCCTATTAACCGCCGCCCTGAAACTAGCCTTTCCCTTCGCTTTTGGTGGTTAGTTATTAGTCATTAGTCATTAGTACGCAAATGACTAATGACCAAGAACCAAGGACAAGGGACAAATAACGCTGACAGCTTAAAAAGAGAGAGTGAAACACAATGCTAAAGTTCCTAAAACAAGTTGGTGATTACGCCAAAGAAACGGTACAAGCTGCGCGTTACATTGGTCAGGGACTTTCTGTTACCTTCGACCACATGCGGCGGCGTCCAATTACTGTACAGTACCCTTACGAGAAACTAATTCCTGGCGAACGGTTTCGCGGTAGGATTCACTTTGAATTTGATAAGTGCATCGCTTGCGAAGTTTGCGTTCGCGTTTGTCCAATTAACCTGCCTGTAGTAGATTGGGAATTCGACAAAGCCAGCAAAAAGAAAAAACTCAACCACTACAGCATTGACTTTGGAGTTTGTATCTTTTGCGGTAATTGTGTGGAATTTTGCCCAACTAACTGTCTATCTATGACAGAAGAGTATGAGCTTTCCACTTACGATCGCCATGAATTGAATTATGACAACGTAGCGCTAGGTCGTCTGCCCTATAAGGTAACAGATGATCCAATGGTTACACCACTGCGCGAACTAGTTTACCTACCCAAAGGCGTCCTCGAACCCCACGGACTGCCCGCAGATGCGCCACGTGCAGGTGCACGTCCAGAAGACCTGGTAGAACAAACCGAAAAATAATGTCATTTGTCCTTTGTTATTTGACAAATGACCAATGACCAATGACCAATGACAATTGACTAAGGACAAAAAACAGTGAATCTAGCAGAAGGAGTACAGTTAGTATCACTTGGCATACTGGGCGTGATGATGATTGGGGCAGCCATTGGTGTGGTGCTGTTCTCCAACATCGTCTATTCTGCCTTTTTGCTGGGGGGTGTGTTCATCAGCATAGCGGGAATGTACCTGTTGTTAAATGCTGATTTTGTTGCGGCTGCACAAATACTAATTTACGTTGGGGCGGTTAACGTGCTGATTTTGTTTGCCATTATGTTGGTGAACAAGCGGCAGAATTTTGTAGCATTTCCCAACTCTTGGGTGCGGAAAGCACTTACGGGTGTAGTCAGTGTAGGATTGTTTGGTCTTTTAAGTACGATGGTTCTAGCTACTCCTTGGGCCTACTCAACTGCTCCTGTGGCGGGTGGTGAAAGTTCTATAGTTTTGATTGGAGAGCATTTCTTCACTGACTTTTTACTACCTTTTGAACTGGCTTCTATTTTGCTACTGATAGCAATGGTAGGAGCAATTATTTTGGCACGCCGCGAGTATTTGCCAGACCTATTGACACCATCCCAACTAGGGCAAACTGTTTTGACTTTGCAAGAACGCCCTAGAGAACTAGTATCAACAACCAGTGAAACAAAAGAGTAAGATTTGCGAGTTGAGTCACAGATAAACAGGCAGATTTTTGAGGAGAAATACTTAAATTCATGCAACTCCAGTATTTTTTATTACTAGCAGCGGCTTTATTCTGCATCGGTATCTACGGTTTAATTACCAGCCGCAACGCTGTGCGGGTACTGATGTCAATTGAATTACTGCTTAATGCTGTTAATCTGAATTTAATGGCATTTTCCAACTTCCTCGACTCAACATTAATCAAGGGTCAGGTTTTCACAGTATTTGTGATTACCGTGGCCGCAGCCGAGGCGGCGGTGGGTTTAGCGATCGTGCTTGCCATTTATCGCAACCGTGATACCGTCGATATGGAGCAGTTTAATCTCCTGAAGTGGTAATTGTGCGTGCAACTCAAGCAGGTAATCATTGCTTATAAAGCGCGGGATGCCCGGAGTAAAGAATGGGCAGAAATCTGTGCAAAACAACTAGAAAGTCGCGAGTGCCAGGTGTTGATGGGACCTAGCGGGCCGAAAGACAACCCCTATCCAGTCTTTTTGGCTTCGGCGGGTCAACCAATCGATCTCGCTTTGGTACTCGGTGGCGATGGTACTGTTTTAACCAGTGCCAGACATTTAGCCCCAGCTGGCATCCCAATTCTGGGAGTGAATGTGGGAGGTCATCTGGGGTTTTTAACTGAGTCAGTGGAAGAGTTTCAGGATACGGAGAAAGTTTGGGATCGGCTGTTTGAGGATCGCTATGCTATCCAACGACGGATGATGTTACAGGCTGCGGTGTATGAGGGTCATGGGTCTAATTTGGAACCAGTGAGCGAACGTTACCTGGCTTTGAATGAATTTTGTGTCAAACCTGCCTCCGCTGACCGAATGATTACTTCAATTCTGGAAATGGAAATCGATGGTGAGGTAGTCGATCAATACGTCGGGGATGGGTTGATTATTTCTACTCCCACAGGTTCCACAGGTTATACCGTTTCTGCGAATGGGCCAATTATGCATGATGGTATGGAGGCGCTTACCATCACTCCTATTTGTGCAATGAGCCTTTCTAGTCGTCCTCTCGTTTTACCCCCTGGTTCTGTGGTGAGTATTTGGCCTTTGGGGGATTACGATTTGAGTACTAAACTGTGGACAGATGGGGTTTTGGGAACTTCAATTTGGCCCGGACACCGCGTTGATGTGCGGATGGCAGAGTGTCGGGCTAAATTTATTATTTTGCGCGAGAACAATTCCTACTATCAGACGCTGCGGGAAAAGTTGCTTTGGGCAGGTACAAGGGTTCACTACAGCAATAATCACCGTAATTAATTAAGTATTTTAGAGTGCATTTACCGCAGATTGCGATCCCGTAGGCGATCGCAACCAAAATTATCCCAGCCCTTGGATTCATCCGGGGGCTTTCTGCTCTGATTGTGACTTTCTTTGCTGATACCGTTTTTTGGCTGACAATTTAGAGTGATGTGAAAAAAGTCAAGTAGGGAAAGCCTCCTTTGCTTCCACCTCTTTTTAACTCAGCCGTAACTGTTTCTTTAAGGCTTCTGGCACATTCACTGCTGTATCAAGTCCTTCCACATTTTCCCAGTTTGTATTTTCATCCCAGTTCATATCTCCCCAACTCTTCTGGCTGAGGTTTGCGCGGCTGAGGTTTGCGCCCCACAGGTCTGCACCACAAAGATTTGCGCCTTTGAGGTTTGCGCTTTTGAGATTTGCGCTTTTGAGATTTGCGCTTTTGAGATTTGCGCCACTGAGGTCTGCGCTGCTGAGATTTACGTAGCTAAGGTCTAAGAAGATAAGGTTTGCGCGGCTGAGATTTGCGCGGCTGAGGTTTGCTTCGCCAAGGTCTGCGCCGCTAAGGTTGGTGTCGCTGAGAAATTGCCCAATTACACAATTAAAAGTTCCAGGCTGAAAGCAATCACTGTAATTGATGACACGAGTTAATTGGTATTCTTCAAAATTGTCTGCACCAGTTTGACCAGACGGATAGAAGACAATTTCTTGTTTGAGATCATCTCGCCCTTTAGCATAACGGTGCAACTCCAAAAGCAAAATCATCACATTCAATTCAGCATAAATATCCACCTGACGCTGACCTAACCCTTGAATCCCATACTGTTGTAACTGTTGTAGCTTTTTCTGAGGCAAAGTCTCTTTCGCAGAGTCAATAAACTTCCCCTTACACCAGTTATGGTAAAAATTTTCTAAGCGTTTAAATAATTGCTCCCAAGAGAAATCTTGTTTTTCAGTCAGCAGCCTCATCAAATATTCCACAATTTCTGGTGTGAGTCTGCCAAAACCCAGCAAATCATAAATTTGCCAATTCATTTGGTCTTCGAGAATAACTAGTTGTTTTCCGTCTTCTGTTTACTTCGTATTGTGTCCACGCTTTCAGGTGTTCAGCGGCTTCCAAAACTGCCTTGCCAGTCTTAACTGTGGTGTTCAGACTCTCTTCTATTGAGAAGGATTGCTGAAACTTCTGCCAGGTTTGCAATAAACGCTTGTTCATTTACTGGGACTCGTATAATTACTGGTTATTTAGAGTTGAGTTTAAAATTTGGGGTTGATGGGTGTGGGAAGAATGACGTAGACGCACAGAGGACACGGAGTCAAAGAAAAGGCGATTCGCATTAAGCTTGAGTTTTACCTTTCCCGTTGTCCCCTTGATCCGCCTCATCTCAATTTAGTCCCAGTTCTTCCTTCAACGCCTCCGGGATATTAACTGCTGTCTCTAATCCCCGCACACCTTCCCACTGCTGCTTTTTACCCCAGATCATTTCTTCTAGATTGGCGTCGCTAAGGTCTGCACCACCCAGAATGGCGTAACTGAGGTTGCTATGGCTGAGATCCGCGCCATTGAGGATAGCACCACTGAGATTACTGCCACTGAGGTTAGCACTGTTAAGGTTGGCATAGCTGAAGTCTGTGCCAAACAAGATGGCGTCGCTGAGGTCAGCACCACTGAGGTCGGCGTCGTTGAGAATCACGCCGCTGAGGTCAGCTTCGTTGAGAATTACCCGACTCAGGTCTACGCCGCTGAGGTCGGCACCTAAGAACATTGCACCATTAAGTCTGGCATTGTTAAGTTTGGCACCGTTAAGTTTGGCATAGCTGAGGTCTGCGGCAACAAGGATAGCATCGCTAAGGTTGGTACTGAAAAGAATTGTGTCACTGAGGTTAGTACCGTTGAGGATGGCGTGACTCAAATCAGCACCACTGAGGTCGGCGCGGCAAAGGTCGGCATGACTAAGGCTGACGCTATTAAGGTTTGCTTCACTCAGATTTGCACCGAAAAGGATGGCGTTACTTAGGTCAGCATGGCTGAGGTTAGTGCTGCTAAGGTCGGCGCGGTTGAGGTCGGCGTGGCTAAGGTCGGCACGGCTAAGGTTGGTATTGCTAAGGTCGGCACGGTTGAGGTCGGCGCGGTTAAGGTTGGCACAGCTAAGGTTAGCACCGCTGAGGTTGGTGCTACTGAGGTCGGCACCGCTGAGGTTAACACCGCTGAGGTTGGCACCGCTGAGGTTGGCATCGCCGAGGTTGGCACCGCTAAGGTTAGCACAGCTGAAGTTTACGCCAGTTAAGTTGGCATCGCCGAGATAAGCAAGGCTTAGGTCAGCACCACTAAAATCTGCCCCTGTAAGGTTGGCATCGCCGAGGTAAGCATTGCGAAAGTTACCGCCTTTAAGGAATTGTCCAACTATAGTGCTAAAGTTGCCAATTTCCAGGGCATCGCTATAATTGATAATCCGCAGCAGTTGGGATGTGAAAAAATTGTCTGTGTTCGGTTGGGCAGATGGATAGAAGGTGATTTTTTGTTTGAGTTCATCTCGCCCTTGGGCGTAACGGTGTAACTCTAATAATAAAATCAGTACGTTCAGCCCTGTATATATGTCTACCTGTCTCAACCCGATCGCAATATTTTGTGCCGCTAACTTTAACTTTGTTTTCTGAGGCAGGTTATCATCTGGTGTTTCATCGATAAATTCTCCCTGACACCAGCGACGATAAAAATCTTCTAGCCGCCCAAAAAGTAATTTTGGGCGAATTTTTTGACCAGTCACAACCAATTCCATCAGTTGCTTGACTATTTCAGGTTTCAGGGCACCATTGCCCAATAAATCATAAATCTCTTCATGCATCTGGCGATCGCATACTCTAAAGCAAAACCCAGTGGGTAAAGTTCCCAATGTGCGATCGTCTATCTGAGAAGTCAAACCGTTTTTTGGTATTGTCCATTTTTCTAAGCTTTTTTGCAGTCTTGGAGAGTATAAATATTCCTGCAAATTATTTTGAGCCAATTTAACGCTTTTGTCTGGTTCTTTAATATTTTTTCCTAGAGGTAAAACTGCTTCAGTTTCTGGCGATGTGGTCTTTGGCATCTCTTGTAACCTTGTACCTCTCACATAATTTCTCAGCATCTGCCAGACTTGAGATAAATATGTTGACATTTCTGTTTCCGTTGTTACATTTAAATAACTGTTTTTGATAATCCTGAATTAAAAACTTTTTTATGCTAGTTTGCTTTTCATTTCCAACAATCAATAGTATAAATAAATACTATAGTCAAAAAATCATGAGTTAGCGATGTTTACGGCGGGCTACTTCTGGTGAATTTGCCAACAACGTTCTTGGATGGCGGCTTTTGGCTCACCTATAATAGCCTTAAGCTTTTTCTCATGATGTAAACAAAGTGTTAACTTAAAAATTCTTTCAAAAATCAAGTAATTCCATGCTTTGGCTTAATTTGTTATACTTTTTTCCCATAAATTTACTAGTCTGATGTAAAAATCATACTTACTGTTTGTTGGAGATGCAATTGTTAGGAAAAATCCTACACTAAAACAGCACAACAAAGCTGAAAAATTGCAACTAAAATTAAACTTGATTTGTTGCCTAATATAAAGCAGCTAAGAGAGAGAATCGGCAGAGGGCAGCCTATTTGCCTTTGCAAAAGTTAAAAATTAACGAGAGATTGTTATCAGGCCATGAATGCGATGAACAGATTAACCTTTTATATGATTTTGTTACATAGTTTGTTTTTAGGAATAGCGACAGCTAGCGCTAAGTCACCGTTTGTTAACAATGTTGATACAGCCAAGCATATTCTTGTAGAAGATGTCGTTACAGCTAAAAGTGGAAATAAATCCAATAGTAAGTTATCGACAGAAACTTCTTCAACTAAAATTTCAGCCTTATCATTAAAGGATATTAATATTCCTCAGAAGAGACTACCGTCAGGGCAAGTTTGGGTAGTTAATCAAAATAAACACGTACAGCCTCAACCGTTTATTTGGATAGTAGAAAACCTGAAAAAAGCAGGTCAGCAACCATTCTTACAAGTTGCAAAACCCGCAGAAAAACCGGATGGAAAGCCCAATACTAGTGCTAAACCAGCAGCAAAGGATGATTTAGAGCCATTTAACGAAGTAATTAAAAACACCCAAAAGTCAGGGGGATTGTTCACCCTTTATCGCAATAAAGAAAAGAATAAGATTTATCTAGAAATTAAGCCAGAACAACTTAATAAAAATTACCTAGCTACGGCAACCCTGGAATCGGGCATTGGCGAACGGGGTATTTACAGTGGTATGCCTCTGCAAGATTTTTTGTTTTATTTCCAACGGGTGGATGATAAACTACACTTTGTCATCCGCAATGTGAATTTTCGCACTCGTGAGGGAGATCCGCAGGTGCGATCGCTGACGCGATCTTTTAGTGACTCTGTTCTCTACAACATTTCCATTAAAAGCATTCATCCAGAACGCAAAACTATTCTCATTGACTTGGGAGATTTGTTACTCACAGACTTAGCTGGATTATCTGCAAGTTTAGGAGTCCCCACAAGCACAGACCAGTCCTATTTTGGTACTGCTAAAGCCTTTCCCCAAAACTTAGAAGTCGAGTCAGTTTTAAATTACTCTGGTAGCGTTGAACCCAACACTGAAGTGGCAAGCTTTGCATCGCTAGCTGACAACCGTGGCTTTACCCTGCGCGTTCACTACAGTCTCTCCCAACTACCCGATCAAGATTATCGACCGCGCCTTGCTGATGATCGCGTCGGCTATTTCATCACCGCCTACCAAGATTTATCCAAAGACGACAATCGCGGCGATTCTTTTGTTCGTTACATCAATCGCTGGCATTTAGAAAAACAAGACCCGAAAGCAGTCATTTCTCATCCCAAAAAACCGATTGTCTTCTGGATTGATAACGCTGTACCCTTAGAATACCGCGATGCCATGAAAGAAGGCGTTCTCATGTGGAACAAAGCCTTTCTCAAAGCCGGATTCAAGGATGCAATTGAAGTCCGCCAAATGCCAGATGATGCTACCTGGGACCCGGCAGATATTCGTTACAACACGATTCGCTGGATTAATACAGTCGATGGCTACTTTGCGATGGGGCCATCCCGCGTTAACCCGTTGACAGGGGAAATTTTGGATGCAGACATTCTTGTAGATGCTAGCTTTATCCGCGCACTCAAGAGTGAATATCGCAAAATCGTCCAACCCAGCCAAACAGAAAATCGCACTACCTTATCAGCTTTGATGCAAAATCGTCTACTTTGCGCCAATGGTTTAGATGCGAAAAATAATGGTGTACCCCAGAAGATGCAAGGGCAACAGGGGTTGTTGAGTCATTTATCGAAAATGGCAGGCGAGTACGATCTATGCTACGGGATGGAAGCTGCTAACCAGTTTGCTTTAGGTTCACTGGCGATGTCACTGCTGCCTGATACTATGGCTACTCCAGACCAGGTGAAAGAATATATCAATCAATATTTACGTTTAATCATCGCTCACGAAGTTGGACATACTCTTGGTTTACGTCATAACTTCCGTGGTAGTACGCTGCTACCACCACAGGAGATGAATAATACAGAAATTACTAAAAATAAAGGTCTGACAACTTCTGTCATGGACTATATTCCCCCAAATATCGCCCCTCAAGGGACAAAACAAGGAGATTATTTTCCTAGTATAGTGGGGCCTTATGATGAATGGGCAATTAAGTACGGCTACACAACAATTCAGACATCAACTCCCATAGCAGAAAAGCCAATTTTGGAGGAAATTGCTGCACAATCCTACAAGCCAGAGTTGAGTTATTCCACAGATGAAGATGTATATGACCTTGACCCCACAGCTGATGCTTGGGATAACAGCGGTAATGTGCTGCTTTATTCTCAGTGGCAGTTGAATAATTCGCGGGTGATGTGGGAACGTCTGGATAAGCGTTTTCCAATGGCTGGTGATAGTTACAGCGATGTCAGCGAACGTTTTAGCACAGTATTGGGTAACTATTTCCAGCAAATATATTTCACCACCAAATACATCGGGGGACAATCTTTCTATCGCATTCACCCCAATGACATACCTTCGGAGAAAGTCTCTGGAGTTCCCCAACACCGTTTACCATTTGAACCAGTACCCGTTGAAGAACAACGCCAAGCTTTAGAAACGCTGCAAAAATATGTATTTGCAGAAGATGCCCTCAGTTTTTCACCAGAATTGCTGAATAAATTAGCACCTTCCCGTTGGCGACATTGGGGTAGTTCTGTGCAAGTTGGTCGTTTGGATTTTCCCATTCATGACTTGGTGCTACTGATGCAGGGTTCTGTATTGCGAGATTTACTCTCAGGCGATCGCCTCTCTCGTCTCAAGGATATTGAACTCAAAACTCCCGAAGGAAAAGCATTGACTCTGCCAGAATTATTTGATACTTTACAGTCTGGTATTTGGACGGAAGTCATCAAACCAAAAGGTAAACCAATGAAGATTGCCAGTTTGCGGCGAGGCTTGCAGCGTCAATATCTGGACATTTTGACTAGTATGGTATTGCGAAAAGAATATGTTCCAGAAGATGCTCGTACTTTAGCATGGTATAAACTCAAACAGCTTGACGAGAAGCTCAAGGGTGTTAATTCTGAGGATGAATATACCAAAGCGCACTTATTAGAAACGCGCGATCGCATCGAGAAAGTCTTGAATGCACCATTGCAAACGAATTAAAAAAGTTAGGAATTGCCACTTTCAGAGACCATTTATAAAGTAAATCTTTAGTTTGGCGTTTACGTCCGCAAAACTCAGCTTACCGCAATCATTGCCGTACACTTACCACGCCAGTTGCTTCAAGTCGGGCTTTTCCCGCCCAACGCACTGGCTCCCTTTTTTCAGTCGTTTTCACCGACTGACTGTCTGCTGCGATGCCTACGGCGAGCTTTGCTAACGCAGTTGGTTGGACTGACCTACCCATTTGTTCCCGAACCTGGTTACGTAGTGTGTGGTTCAATTCTTGCCAAACTCCTTGTTTGTGCCATTTCCGGTAGTATAGCAAAGTGCTGAGTGCTGAGTGCTGTTAGCGTCAGCGGGGCGTTTAGCCCGTGCTGAGTAGAAACCCAGTTAAATCAAGGCTTTTAGCAATCAATATTGTCCTAACCTATGTGGCTACGGCTATAACTATAAACCGTCAAGCTTGGAGGAAAGTCACGCCTGTTGCATGTCCCATTGACAACCTGTTTTCAAGTGGTAGTAGATGGCATTGCATACTTCGCGCATATCAGTTGTGCGCGGATGTCCACCGGACTTAGCTGGTGGAATTAAGGGAGCTAGAATAGCCCATTCTGAGTCACTCAGATCGGTAGAATAAGCCTTTCGAGTCATTGAACGCTACGTAAATGCACTATCTCAAAAGTATCTTATCGTTATCATTTCATTTGATTAGCCACCTTTAGATTTACTTTATAAATAGCCTCTTAGCTGCAACTTCAACAAAATGTCTTAAAATTTATCGCAAATGCAACTCAAAGTTATTGCTCACAAGGCTGTTCCTGACCGTCCTGCTAGAAACGAACCATGAGTTCGTAAACGTCGTCCGAAAGCCTACCCCTTAATGACCAAACCACGGCATGAATTACGCAAACAATTGCAAACTGCTTAAACCGCAAGTGTTTCAGCTTTTCTTAGTGCCATTCCTCTCTTAGTTTTTAGTAGCAAATAAGATGCCTTTGCCCTATGCTAGTGATAACTATTTAGGTAGTGTCTAGACCAAGAAACCAGGTATCCGCTCAATAAATCGGGGCGAACTACCAGTTCAGGAACGAGTTTACGCCATTTGAGCCTTGTCACTGAGCGATTTACCCCGAATTATTGAGCGGTTACGAAACCAGTGTAAATACATGCTACATTTATTTGAACTACCTATCTAGGGTTTCTCCCTGCTGGCAGGGCTACTCATAGATGACACCTCTGCCAGCGAATATCTCTGAATCAAACTTATAACCGAGGGGATTGATATGGCAGACCTTATTGGAGACAACACGAATAACACTCTAATTGGCACGTTTGAGAATGACGCTATCCTTGGTCAGGGCGGTGATGATAACCTCTTTGGTCGGGGCGGCAATGATGACCTCTTGGGTGGGGCTGGCAATGACTCGCTTAATGGCGAGGACGGCAATGACCTTCTCAATGGTGAGGACGGCGAGAACACCCTGCTTGGTGGGTTCGGCGATGATGTCCTCCTTGGTGGATCTAGCAATGACCTTCTCGAAGGCGAGGAGGACAACGATCAACTCCTTGGCAAAGGCGGTGACGACACCCTGCTTGGTGGGTTCGGTAATGATGTTTTCCTAGCTGGATCTGGCAATGACCTTCTCGAAGGCGGGGACGGAAATGACCGACTCGCTGGAGAAGACGGTAAAGACCAACTCTTTGGCGGGGAAGGGGTTGACACGCTCAATGGCGGGGCTGGCGATGACCAGATTGATGGCGAGGATGGCAATGACAACTTGATTGGTGAGGCTGGCGATGACACCCTCCTTGGCGGGGCTGGCGATGACCGACTCGAAGCAGGGGACGGGGATGACCAAATCTTTGGTGGGACTGGCAATGATACTGCTGACTATTCAAATACCACTGTTGGTGTCACCGTTAACCTAGCGACTGGAACTGCCAGTGGAGGGGCTGGGAATGATGTCCTATTTAATATCGAACAAGTCTTTGGTTCTGGTTTCAGCGACATTCTAACTGGCGGGCGCGGTAATGACACCCTCTTTGGTAGAGGTGGCAATGACACCCTTGATAGTGGAGTTGGCGATGACCTGCTTGATGGCGAGGAAGGCAACGATATTGTCCGTGGTGGGGCTGGCGATGACACCTTGCGTGGTGGGACTGGCAATAACCAACTCTTGGGTGGAGCTGGTGTTGATACTGCTGATTATTTCAGTGCCACTGCCGGAGTCACGATTAACCTTGCCACTGGAACCGCTACAGGGCAGGGCAGGAAGGATGTCCTGTTGGAGATTGAAAGAATCGTTGGTTCTAGGTTCAATGACACCCTCTTGGGCGGAGCTGGCAATGACTTCTTCCTCAGTGGTGGGGACGGGAATGACTCTATCAATGGTGAGGCTGGTAATGACCGCCTGTTTGGCGATAACGGCAATGACACCCTCCTTGGCGGGACTAACGACGACTTTATCAATGGCGGGTACGGCAATGACTCCCTGCTTGGCGGTAGCGGCATTGACATCCTGCTTGGTGGGGCTGGCGATGACCAACTCCAAGGTGAGGACGGGAGTGACACTCTCATTAGTAGAGAAGGCAATGATACCCTGCTAGGCGGCAGCGGCAATGACATTCTGCTTGGTGGAAGTGACAATGACCAACTCCAAGGTGGAGGCGGGGATGACCAACTCTTTGGTGGAGATGGCGTTGATACTGCTGATTATTTAAATGCCACTGCCGGAGTCACCGTTGACCTTGGCACTGGAACTGCCAGTGGGGGAGATGGGAATGATGTCCTGTTCAATATCGAGCAAGTCTTTGGTTCTAGTTTTAGCGACTCCCTGATTGGAGGAGGCAGCAGTGATACCCTCTTTGGCAGAGGCAACAATGACACCTTGCTTGGTGGGGATGGCGATGACTTTCTTGATGGTCAGGAAGGTAATGACCTCGTCTTGGGCGAGGATGGGAATGACAGCCTGTTTGGCGGGGCTGGCAATGACCAAATCGAAGGAGGAGAAGGCGATGACACCCTCCGTGGCGGGGTCGGCAATGACACTCTCCTTGGAGGGCCTGGAAATGATATCCTCATAGGCGTTGATACTAACGGTTCTGATTCTCCTGGATTAGGGGAGGTTGATACCCTAACTGGAGGGCCTGGGGAAGATCAGTTCTTACTTGGAGATGCTACTAATGTCTTCTATGACGATAACAACAGTGAAAGTAGTGGTTTGGCAGACTACGCTACCATCAGTGGCTTCAACTCCAACGAAGATACAATCCAGCTCAAAGGAACAGTGGCAGACTATCGCTTGCAGACTGTGGGAGCCGATACAAGGGTATTTCTGGACAACTCAGGAGAGCTAGATGAACTCGTTGGTGTTGTGCAAGCATCGCCTCTGAAGCTTGATAGTGACGACTTCCTGTTCTACGAGAAAGAAGATGCTGGACAAGGGACAAACAACACACTAGCCACTGCTGAGAAGCTAGGTACTTTAACATCAGGTTCAGAAGTTAATACCTCTGCTCAACTGGCAAGACTTCCAGGGAACAATCCTGATTTCGACTTTTTCACATTTTCTTTAGCTAACCCAGGAACTGTGACTATTAGCACGCCGAATTACAGTGGTAGCTTTCCAGTTCTCGGCCTATTTAATAGTGCTGGGAACTTACAGAGTTCCAGTACTTCTCTATCAATCACCGCTTCACTAGGGGCAGGTACTTACTCCATTTCAGTAAGTGATTATGATTACTTCCCTCAAAATGGCGGAACTTTCAGTTCTGGCTATTTTGACCCTGGTTCTTATACGCTAGGAGTCACTGTAGTCTAAAGACAAATGGTACTAAGAAAAGCGGAAACAGTTGCCAATTACGAAGTTTGCAGTTGTTTACTAACTCAGTGCTGAGTACTGAGTCCTGAGTGCTGAGTGAATTAAGAATTACTCAGTACTTATGTACTTGGGTTTTAGCCCCGCCCCTTGTGGGCGGAATTATACAGTCAGGAGAAGGTTGATACCCCACCCCTTGTGGGTGGTCTTTCAACTCAGCACTCAGCACTCGGAACTCAGCACTCTTCATGTAATTCTTGTCGAGGTTTTGTCATGAAGGGGTAAGCTTTGGGGCGGCGTTTTTGAACTCGTGGTTCCCTGCGTGCGGGACGGTCAGTAACGACTTTGTGAACGATAATTTTGATTGTTCTGCTCATCCATCATTACTATCCGCTCAATAAATCGGGGCGAACTATTAGTTCAGGAACGAGTTTACGCCATTTGAGCCTTGTCACTGAGCGATTTACCCCGGATTATTGAGCGATTACCTTAATTGCATCAGCTTCACAGGCAAATCTTTCTTGAGACAACTTTTTTAAATCAATTTTATTTTTCTCTTCAGCTTTCGTGATTTTTTTAGCTAGCTTCTCTAAATCTGATTTTTTTCTGGCTTGGCTCTATACTACTAACTATCTTTGTTCTATTCCCCCATAAGTGATATTTTTAACTCGATATTGTCGTTGGGTTTCACCCGCCTTACATACGGCAGTATACAGATTATGCTGTGAGTTAAAGGGTTGTTGCTAAACTACTTAGAAAAATATCATTCGCTCTAAATATATTGCACCGTTGAAAAACTGTACACGATACACATCTGGATTGCTCAGTTTTTCCCATTCAATATAACCAATGCAATCATCAAAATGCTTCAGAATCAGCGCCATTAAATTGCCATGCGTCATGATCGCAGTTGTGCTTGCTTCTTGCTGCAATACTTCATCGACTACGGCGATTTCACGCGCCATAGCAGCTAACTAGTACACTGTGACGGAAGTTTGCCTACGTTTAAGGCGGGCTTAATCAATTGTCTGGTTAATTGAGATGGTAGCTGGATTTAGGCACCCGCTAGATGTAATTGTCAGGTTACTGAGCCACAGCAAGCCGGACGCTGCAAAAGTCTGAGTAACTTTAGCTACCATAACATTGAATTGGGTTCTGTCTAGAAGTGTGAGGAGTAGGGGTAGATGAATTAGCACTGAGGACTATTTGTCCTTTGGCGTTTAGCACTGCACCTGTAGCTTCAACAATGCGTTTGGGAGTGGAGATAGTTGGTTTACTAGTAACAGGTGGTAAGGAACGGTTGTTGTTGCGGGGTTTAAGGGATACCCAATCTATTTGGACTGCATCAGGAGTGAGAATGTCTTTAGGATTGGGTGGTAAACCACCGCGTCCAGCGATTACAAATCGGTTTTGGGCGTAACCAGGACTGTAGCAACCTTGGGCTAACTTGGTATCAACTGGTGTTGTTGGCAATTCGCTTAATCCTTGGTTAGGGTCAACATCGGGCGTGTTTAATGTGACCTTTCCAGTTGCAACAATGTCACTTTCTAAGGTTTGCTGTTTCCGAAATTGAGTGCCAAAAATTCCTTGGGCATTGACTTGAATATTACTACCAGGAGTTCGCCCGAAGCCATTGGCAATAATATCACTGTTCTCGGAGGGGACAGCGACTAAGAATTTGGTGTCGATGTTTATATTGCCGTCAAGTCCATTACTACCAGCAACACCACTAGTAGCAGAGATTAAACCCTGATAACGCAACATAAGTAAATTTTCTATATTTAGGCGAATATTTCCACCCTGACCTGTTCTGGATTCTGCAAATACACCCGTAGGTAAGCCATTGCTATCGATTCCATTTACTAAAAATTTATTGGTGGCTTGAATTGTTATAGTACCTGCATTTCCTTCTCCAAAACTGCTGGCAACTAATTGAGCACCGCTCTTAAGTGTTAGTTCATTTGTGGTAATTCCAATGGTTCCGGCATTCCCCACTGCCTCTTTTTCCACTGCACTAAAAACACCACTTGATGAATCACTGAATACTGCATTCTGAGTATTCAGAATGATACTACCTGCATTTCCTCTGCCAAAGATGCTATTAGTCAGTCGAGCGCCATTAGTGATACTGAGTAACCCAGATGTGATGTTTATATTTCCACTATTACCTAAAGCATTTGGGTTAATAGTTTGTTCGCGAGGCTCAATTGTGACTGTGGGACGCCCAGAGTCATCAAAATTGACTTTAATGATTGGCGCGGTTGTAGAACCTAGTGTGCTGAAGATGGCAGCATTACCAGCGAGGGAAACAGCATCTCGTGCCCGTACTGTCACATTCCCCGCATTCCCTAATCCCAATGTTGAGGCAGTAAGTTGAGCGCCATCGCCTAACGAGAATGAACCAGAATTGATAGTAATGTTACCTCCATTGCCAACTGCCTCCGTTTCCACAAAGCTGCCAATCAGACTAACAATAGTAAAACCAAAAAAATTTCCCTTTCCAGCAATATCAACTTTCCCAGTAACATTAACATTGACATTCCCTGCATTCCCTAGTCCCAATGTTGAGGTACCAAGTTGAGCGCCATCGCGTAACGAGAACGAACCAGAATTGATAATAATATTACCTCCATTACCTTTTGAACCTAAACGCACAAGATTGACAACTATGCTCCTATCAGCAACTTGGATTTTCCCAGTAGCATTAAGCGTAATATCTCCTGCAACGGTTTCAGGTGTCCCTAAGCCTTGCCCAATACCAGCACTTAGGACATTTCTTCCTAAAAGCTCTAGATTCTTGGCATTGACTACAATATTACCGCCACCAGCACCTTCTACATGTATAGTAGCTGCTTGATTGATAATACCTGCTGTTTGATAAAAAAAAGGGAAAAGAAGTACATTTGCTCGCTCAACATTCTCAGGAAATATCAAGCTGAGATTATCGCCATCTACACCCAGCAAGACACTACCAGGTTTTGCCAACCCTCCTAACTCAACTCGTCCACCATTAGCATTTAATTGTCCCCCCTCCATGCTGACATCACCACCCACCAGCAGTAAGCTTTTTCCATTTGGTACTCGTAAACCAAATGCGTTTAAACCTGCTGGATCTATTCCTGCTGGTGCAACTGAGTTATTTCTAATCGGTGCGGTTTGATTAAACAGCAATGCTGAAGGATCAATAGTCAACAACGGGGAAGGGATATTTTTCTCAGTAGCGCTAAAAAATCCGATATTTCCAAATTGCAGTGCATTAGCTGTACTTGCCACAAAAGAACCACCAATATCTAAGCTGGCATTCCGACCAAAAATAATCCCATTTGGATTTATCAGAAACAGGTTAGCCTTACCAAGAGCGCGAATTAACCCATCAATATTAGAAATTGACCTACCCGTTACTCGACTAATAATATTTTGAATATCTACAGCATTATTAAAAGAAGCAGTGACACCAGTAGGCACAGAAAACTGCTCAAAACTATGAAACAAATTACTTCCTGCTTGTGTTCCTCCAGTAATATTGGAGATGTTCCCATCCGTTGTAACGCTAGAGTTATTAGGCAAGGTACTATCCGGGATAATTTGGGCAAAAACACGCTCTTGCAAGGAAGCAATTAACACACTTGCCACTACAAACCTACTACACCAACACTGCCAATTTTGAGTTATTCCTGACATAGCACCCTTAATAAATCAGTAACTTCACCGTGTGACCGAATAATTAATAATTCACGTTTAATGTGAATTAAGTGTTGAAACCCATGTAATTGCGTTAATAATTCCAAAATTATGATTTTGGACAATCTCAAAACCCTTACGGTACAAGAGGCGTTTTTAATTCACATCAGGCGTAATTCATAATTCATAATTAATGGTTACAGAGCAAATAAATTTATTTATGGAAATGATGGAAAGCGCAGCATCATTCTCTTACAAATTTATGATGCCTGCTGCGGGTTGCGCCAACGGAGTCAGCCTTATCTGTGACTTCTCTTCAAATGGAGCAACTTGGTGCGTAGGATACTAATTATGAATTATGAATTATTAATTATGAATTATTATAGTGCGATCGCCTAATTTGTTGCTCTGCCGAAGCAGCGATATCTAGCAACAAATCGCTTTGCGTCTACGCACTCCCCAATAAACTGAAGCGGTCTCCCTCGTGACGGAAGCGGTCTTCCTCGTGACGGAAGCGGTCTTCCTCGTGACGGGAGCGGTCTTCCTCGCAACGGGAGCAGTCTTCCTCGTGACGGGAGCGGTCTTCTTCGCAACGGGAGCGGTCTTCCTCGCAACGGAAGCGGTCTTCCTCGCAACGCGAGCGGTCTTCCTCGCAACGGGAGCAGTCTTCCTCGTGACGATTTACTATCAAAGGATAAATAAAAAACTCAAAATGAGGCAGCAGATGATCAAGTTTCCTCCTGCTACCTCTGCATTATCTTAACTACTCAATGCTTTTAAAAACCGTTGCAAACTCTTAAATACACTGGGCTTTCTCGCAGGTGTCGCGTCTGTTGTTGTTTGCGGTTGTCCTTTTAAAACAATGAGATCCAAATCATCACCAGATGGTTTTGTAGGTAATTCGGCAATTCTTTGATATTCGCCTTTGGTTTCCTGCCAAACTTCCCACTGTCCTGGGTAGCAGCGATATAGGGCACTTTCATCGTCTATGGGGCGCACGTAATAGGCGGATTCAATGGTACTGATAAAACGATCGCGGATTTTTCTCGCTGTATAACCAATGCCCACGGTTCCAGAATCTTCTAAGCGAGGATTTAACAAGACTAAAGGGCGATCGCCTATTACTTCACACAACTTTTCTAACTGCGGCACTTCTACGGATGTCGGGGCGATAAATAAGAAAATTTCATCCTCTGGCTGAATTTTTGTCTGCAAGGAAGCAGCCCTACCCGTACCAATATCCAAAATTTGAAATGGTGCATCTGCCCAATCACGCCGGGCTAAAGCCGCAGCCCCAGCGTCAGCAAAGAAAATCTTCAAACGGGAATCATAATCTGTAAACGCCGGTAGAAATTGTTCCGCCACCGGCATAAACTTCAGTTCTGGGAACAGGAATTCAACTTGTAAGCGAGTACAACCATCTGCAAGGGCAGCTTGCACAGCTACACAAGATTGGGCGATCGCATCTTCAAGAGTATTTGGAAGTTCACTCATAATCTGCATGGTTCTGTAGTGTCTACTCCCATTGTTTCAGTATTGGCTCTTAATTAGGACTTACGCAGAGGAGATCGCCTCAACCAGTTGAAAAAAATATTTTATTTCAGTACAGTGTCTTGTTTTTTACAACTTTAGTTATATCTCTATTGATTATTAATAGGGTTCAGCTTAAGTCTTTCCCTAATAATAAATTTTCACATATTTCCATTAAACTCAGTCGCCAGCAGGAGGATACTTAGCTCAATATTTTTTACACTAGTAAATAAACCTTATAAACCAACTTAGGAATAGCGTATGCCTCTTCACAAACTTGAACATTTTGACCAAAATTATCGAGAAACTTTTGGCGGAGACGATCTCAAAGCACTGGATCTTTATACTGGGGGAGGAGACAGAGTTGGCTCAGTTGGTGACGTTTTAGTTGATGATGATGGTCATTTCCGGTATTTAATTATTGATATCAGCTTAGATTTTGTTAGCAAGAAAATCTTACTACCAATTGGTCTTTGCCGGATCAGTTATCCAGAAAGACGCGTCTATGTTGATGGCTTAAGTAGACAGCAAATAGAAGGTTTACCCGATCATACAGAAGACGTGATCGTTAATAATGATTATGAAGAAAAGGTACGTAGTGTATTTCGTTCTCCAACTAGCGGTGTGACTTCCGATCGCGATACATACAATTACCAAGAAGATCCAGATTTATATGGGTTGAATGAGCAATCTCATCAAACTTTTAAACTCTATGAAGAACGATTAATTGCCAACAAACACCGCATCAAAACCGGAGAAGTAACGGTTGGTAAGCATATTGAAACAGAAACTGTACACCTTACAGTACCCGTTCAAAAAGAACGAGTTCTGATTGAGCGAGTTACGCCAACAGAAGCAGGAAAGGTTGTAAATCCCAATGAACTTCAGTTTCAAGAAGGGGAAGTAGCACGCATAGAAGTGTATGAAGAAACGCCTGAGATACATAAAGAAGCGTTTGTGCGTGAAGAAGTCCGGGTGAAGAAAGTAGTAGAACAGGACACTGTAGAAGCACAAGACACTATTCGTCGAGAAGAGTTAGATGTTGATACTGCGGGAAATTTACATCTGCAATAACATGGTGTTACTGCCATGAAGCTATTTAATTAGGTGGTTTATAAATTTGTTTGATAGATTTAGGACTTACGCATCAGGTACGAAATGTAGGGGCAATTCAAGAATTGCCCCTACGGTAAATCAAGGCTTTCACTGCTTTTTTGTGTAAGTCCTGAGATTTATCTAAAAATAATCATGTAGGCAACATTAATTTTATCTCTGCCTGTGTTTTTTATTCAATAACAAGATTCTCGACTTTTTAAGAAGTCGGTAATCTTAACATTTAAAAAAATTACATTTTTATAAACCATGTACAAATCCTAAGATACAAAACTTGGCAGTGAAAATCTTAATATATTTGGTAAATCCCGTGTACTAAAGCTAGACATATCTTTACAAAAGTCAAGTGAGATGCTGCCAATTTCATGTCTATAGTTAGCCATATCGATTAAAAATCTCTATAACTTTCGGTTATTTAACCCTGGAAATAATTCATTCGGCAGAAGGATGTATAAAAATAAATAAATGTCTAGTTTAGTCATTAAGAGATGACAAAAAATATTTGAGGTTAGACATAATGGTTCTTTACAAATTAGAAGATTTTGAGCCTAGTTATCAAGAGAGCTTTGATGGTCATGACATTAAGGGGCTGGGTGTCTATACACAGGGAACTGATGAAAAAGTTGGTACTGTTAGCGATGTTTTAGTTGATGAAGAAGGTCATTTTCGCTATCTAGTTGTTGACTTAGGCTTCTGGATTTTTGGTAAAAAAGTATTACTACCAATTGGCCGCGCCCGTATCGACTATAGCATTGATCGCGTTTACACAATTGGCTTGACTAGAGAGCAAGCTGAAGATTTGCCTGAGTTCAATGAACGTCAAACCCTTGATTACGACTATGAAGAACGGGTGCGTGGCGTATATCGCCAACCCACAGACTACAACCTTCCTGTAGAAGCTGCAACACCATTAGACCCTTTGGCAGGATTAGATCCTTTAGGATCGCCTGTAACACCATTAGGTACAACTCCCACTTACGCCCGTGATAGTTATACTTACGAAAATGAGCCTGCTTTATACGGGTTAAATGAGCAAGATCATCAAACTTTGAAATTGTATGAAGAACGGCTGATTGCCAGCAAACGACGCCAAAAAACTGGAGAAGTAACGATTGGTAAGCGTGTTGAAACTGATACCGCACGAGTTGCAGTGCCAGTAGAAAGAGAACGAGTTGTAATTGAACGTGTAACTCCAGCAGATGCGGGTGCGACTGTTTCTGGGCGCGAAGCAGACTTCCGTGAAGGCGAAGTTGCTCGCATAGAAATCCATGAAGAAACTGCTGATGTTCGCAAAGAAGCATTTTTGCGTGAAGAAGTCAGAGTCAGAAAAGTGGTCGATCAAGACACAGTTGAAACTCAAGAAACCGTGCGTCGTGAAGAGTTAGATGTGAATTCTGGTAATCTTCCAATTGAAGAACGTTAACTAAACATAGTCATTAGCTAGTACTAATGACTAATAATTAATTCTACACAGTGCAGGTAAAGCTGTTGAATTAGCTTTACCTGTGCTCGCAATACCTGATACCACTTAGGATTTTTGATTGCAAGTATTACTCTGGATATGAGTTGGAGAAATGCATCGAGCGCAAATATTTCCTAAATGGTATCCAGATGATTAATACATTTAATTTAGCTAAGTAGAAAGCAGTTGGTAAATTTTCCAGATGAATAGCCAAACTATGGCAAAAAACACTTTACAGGCAAAGGGTAATTCTCGCACTAGCTCCTCACTGGCAGATTTAAGAAAGAAGGTGAATAATTTTGCTGTGTTTGATAATCAAGGTCAGCTAGTAGGAGTAGTTCATGATTTAATTGTGGATGGTAATCGTCGGCTAAACCTCGTTATATCTAACCAGGCTAATCAAAAAACTGCTGAATATAGCCAGCAGTTAGCTGATAAACATCCTTCTTTATTTCGGTTGCAGAGCCAGAGAATAAAACAAATAGACAAGCCGACTAAATCTGTTTTCATCGACTTAAACAAATCAGAAATTGAATATATGCCTGAATATTTAGAATCAGAAACACCAGGCGATTTTAACTCAACTGAGCAATTAGCTAAAAATCAAATTAGCAATAGCCCAGTTGAGCCAGTAAATTTAGAACAGGTTCCTGAAGACCAGATTATTCGTCTAATAGAAGAACGACTAGTTGTTGAAAGCAGTAAGCGTAAAGTTGGTGAGGTAATTGTTCGCAAAGTAATCGAAACCCAGATAGTACAAGTTCCTGTCCGGCGTGAAAAGCTGATTGTGGAACAAATTAGCCCAGAACACAAACAACTTGCAGAAATTGATTTAGGACAAGGAGAAATTCCAGGCGTTGATTTGACCGAAGTAGAAAGACTTGAAGTTACACATTTCAACAACGGTTTAACGATAAGCGGCGAATTTAGCTCACCTAAAATTGCTAATTTATTATTGAATGCGATCGCACTAGAGCGAAATAATGGCTGTAAGCAGGTGCGTGTTACCATTGCTGTTGAAGATGAGTCGCACCAGAAAAAATACCAGGAGTGGTTTGATCGCTGTTCTAAAGGTCAATCACTAAAGCCATAATAATAAGTTTCTAACAGATAAATTAGTAGGGTGAGCATTGCACACCCTATTTTTTTGCTGATTTAAGAAAAGAAAGTTTAAATTTCCACTCCCTACTCCCTAATTGTCTATAGCAATCCTAAATGAGATTGTGAAAATTTTGGTTATGGTCGTCCTTGGTCATTTGTCATTTGCAATTTACTTAGGACACAATACTGCGTAGGTTTTGCCTAAAAAATAACTCCAATGTAGGTTAGGTTGAGGAACGAAACCCAACATTTTCATGGCTTTGTTGAGTTTCACTCCGTTCAACCCAACCTACAAATCTTCTTAACCAAGCAGTATTGACTTAGGACAAATGACTAATGACTAATGATAGCCAACTCCAAAAATATTTCACAAATGATTTAGGACTGCTATAGAGTGAATGTCTCTAAAGCAACTTAATTTACAATACTAAGTAGTTGCCGTTCTTTTGGCTACTTGCAATGAAATTTCGACTGAAGAGACTTTCACCCAAGAAACGACAGCATCTGATCTCACCGATTCAGATTAAAGTTCAAGATGGAAAATTTGAGATTATAGGTATGGGTGCATGGCATTCCTACTGGCGCGATCCTTATCATCTGCTGCTAACGATTCCCTGGACTGGCTTTCTGCTCCTGATTTGTACTTTCTATGTAACTATTAATGCTCTATTTACCCTAGCTTACTTGATCGGAGGAGATTGTATTGCCAACGCCCAACCTGGCTCTTTTTTAGATGTCTTTTTCTTTAGCGTCCAAACCCTAGCATCCATCGGCTATGGGGCAATGTATCCGAAAACAACTTACGCCAACATTATTGTCACGATTGAAGCAATGATCGGTTTGGTAGGAATTGCTGTGATGACAGGACTAGCATTTGCTCGATTCTCTCGGCCTACAGCCCGTGTACTCTTTAGCCGTGTTGCTGTCATTACAGTTCATGATGCAATGCCGACTCTGATATTTCGCAGCGCTAATAAGCGTCGCAATACGATTCTGGAGGCGCAGATGCGAGTCTACTTGATGCGCGACGAAGTAACCCTAGAAGGGCAGTTCATGCGTCGGTTCCACGATCTCAAACTGGTGAGGAACCAAACACCTAGCTTCACGTTAAGCTGGTCAGTGATGCATGTCATTGATGAGTTTAGTCCTTTATATGGGATGACACCAGAATCGTTAACCCAGACAAATACTATGCTGATTGTCTCTTTGAGTGGCATTGATGAAACGGTTGTCCAGGTCGTCAATGCCCGTCATAGCTATAGTGCGAATGAGATTTTGTGGAACAATCAATTTGTCGATATCTTTCACCACACACCCGATGGACATCACTACATTGATTACAACCGCTTCCACGATGTTTTACCTTTAGAATGAAGAGGTTAAATTTCTGAAAGTTACTCAGAAGTCTGATTGAGTGGTGGTTGTAAGGGTTTAACGACCACTCGACCATTTTCAATTACAGTGCAACTTTTAACCGTGCTCTTACTGTGGTTAACTGGCACATCCTGGCACTGCTTTTGGTGGGAGATATTTTGCTCTTGTTGTTGGTTGAGGACGACAACACAACAGGCGCAGGAAGCAAAGGACATATAACTTAATTTTGATCTCTATATTTATTATCGCGCTACTGATGTTGTTTGGCTGAAAAATTTGCTACTGATGTATTTTGATCGTTGAAAGCTCCTGTCAAATTTATGGTAAGTACTTACTTTATTGTGCTTGTAGCCTGTTTGATATATCTAAACCAATTAAACAGGAAAGCGGTTATATATCCCGCCCCGCTTTCCTCCCTGCTTAAACTTGTTTAAGCAGGGTTAGATAGTGGGTTTTTCTAATGAAAAAATTTTTGAGATATCTGGGTTTAGGTTTGCTATCTACGTTCTTGACTGCTACTCCCGGATTGGGGGCTGAACGCATTAGCTTTTATTATCCTCCCTTCGGCGAATTTTCTTTATCCGTGGACTCGCTGGAAACCTTTGCTAAAGAAGGCAAAATCGATCAAGATTTTTCATTTTATGCTAGTCGTGCGACTCCCGAACAACTTGCTCAACTGCGGAATCTACTCCAGCAGCGCTTTAATGTCACTCCTACACTAGTATCTCAAGTTACCTACTCACCCATAGGCGAGCAGCTGGTGCAACAACTAGGAAAATTACTCCTCACTGAGTCTCGAATAAATGGCTTCTATGCCATACGTGCTTCTTTAATTTTGTCTGCTGCGGATCGCGAGGGGTTAACGGTTGTGAATTTACTGCGGAAATTTCCTAGCGATACTATCCGGGTGAATTTCACAGAGGGGTTAAGGATAGTCGATGACTTGTCGCAATTGATCAAAAGAAAGGATGAAGTTTTTGCCTCTCTTCAAAAAGAAGCGATCGCTCAAGCAGCCACTTCCAACATTGATTTCTCCCAAAAACCAGATTTGCGATCGCCAGGAAAATTCACCTGGCAGAAAAAAAGCCTGGAGTTAAATGACATTCGTCGCTCACGCCGTCTACCTGTGGATATCTATTTACCGTCAGCAGGTTCACAAAACGCTGGAGAATTATTTTCGCCTCCCTTTCCCCTGATTGTAATTTCTCACGGACTGGCCTCAGACCGCTCTACCTTTGTCTACCTGGCTGAACATCTAGCATCCTATGGTTTTGCCGTTGCTGTATTGGAACACCCTGGTAGTAATGCCGAACGCTTTCAGCTATACTTTGCAGGTTTGGCAGGGCCGCCTGATGCAGCAGAATTTATCAACCGACCTTTGGATATCAAATATCTACTCAATGAACTCCAGCGTCTAGATAAATCCGATCCCACCCTCCAAGGAAAACTCAATTTTCAGCAAGTTGGGGCGATCGGTCAGTCTTTTGGTGGTTATACTGTTTTGACTTTAGCAGGAGCGAATATTAACTTTGAGCAATTGAGGCAAGATTGCAATCCCGATAATTCCTCCTTTAATTTGTCGCTGTTTTTGCAGTGTCAAGCAAACGATTTACCTCCAAAGAATTACGAACTCAAAGACGATCGCATCAAGGCGATCATTGCAATTAATCCCATTGACAGTTCAGTTTTGGGTCAGGAAGGAATCAGTCAAATTAAAATTCCCGTCATGCTGGTAGCAGGTAGTCAAGATGTTTTTGCACCACCTGTATTTGAGCAAATTCGCCCCTTTACCTGGCTTTCTGACTCCAATAAATACCTGGCTTTGATTGAAAATGCTACCCACTTTTCAGCGATCGCCGAACCTACTTCTGGAAATGATGTCTTACCTGTGCCACCTGCTTTACTGGGCCCCGATCGTGCTGCTATTTATTCCTATCTCAACGCCCTCAGCGTCGCTTTTTTAGAAACCCATCTCCTTAACCGCCCTGAATATCGTTCCTATTTGCAGCCTTCCTACGCCACTTTTATCAGCAAAGAGCCGCTTAATCTCAGTATTTTACAGTCGTTATCGGTAGCTCAGTTCGATCAAGTTTGGAGTGGGTCAACTCCCCAGTCAAGCAAACCATCAAATCCTCAACCTATTCCTACCCCTTATCAACCTTTGAGGCAATGAAACAGCCCTGTTGCTTTTGCAGGGGGGTTGGAGGGATCAAAAACCTGTGGTGCAACTCTCAAATACTTGTGTGTAGACACAAGTATTTGAGGAGAATTAGGGAGGATTGAGGTTTCCGGTTTTCAATGCGTAAATCCTGAGTGGTTCTCAATGGCGTGGAATACAGGAAGAAGCCTATAAATCTGTTAGCAGCCTTGCTTTTCTCAGAATAAATGTCATTACAGTTTCTTTTTTGGAGATGATATCAGCTGTAACTTCCATCCCCGGTTGAATGGGATAGGGTTTATCGCCCTTTTTTAAATAAAGTCTCTCTGCCTCAATTGTCACTTCATAGTAAGGCGCAATTGGATTGCCGTTACCTTGAGATGTAATGGCGTCAGCGGTTATGGCTCTGACAGCACCTTTGAGGATGCCATAATCTGGGTACGGATAGGCAGAAAGCCGCATTTGTACTTCCCCCTCTGAACATTTTGTTATTTGTACGGCTTTACACACCTGTACTTTGCTAATATCAGAAGCGGCAACACGGGCTTTGATGACCAGAGGTGCTTTACTAGGAGCAATTTGAGCGATCGCATCCCCAATCCGCACAACTTGCCCAGGATTTCTTAATTCTAGTTTCAGAATAGTACCTGCCTCTGAAGCCTGAATTATAGTTTTTTGCACTTCCGTTGAGAGTTGTTTTAGCTCTTCTTGAGCGCTGCTGATTTGATTTTGAATTTCTACTTGACGCCCAATAAGTTCTTGTCTTTCTTTGTTCAATGCCGCAAGCATAGACTCACCCTTTGCCCGTTCTTGGGCAATGCGTTCTTGGGCGATCTCCACATTTGCGCTAGTGGGATTGAGTCCAGTTTTGATCCCTTCTAATCTGGCAAGTGCTGCTTTAAAAGCTTGTTCTTTTTCCTTAATCTGTAGAGTTGCGATCGCTCCAGTATTTGCCAGTTGCTGATATCGCTTCAGTTCCTCCCTCGCTAACTCCACAGAGGCTTCTACTTCTTCCACTTCTGCCTTAGTGGTAACTCGCTTGTCTCTATAATCCCGTTGATTACGACTCAGATCGGCTTGTGCAGAGATAATCGCCTGCCCCATAGAATTGGACTCAGCTGTGATTTGAGTCTGTAGCGCTCTTAGTTGTGCATCGATTTGCTTTCTTTGTAAATGATTCTGCCGAATATTTCCGGCAATTTGGCTTTTTTTACTTTGTAATTGGGTGTCGTAGAGCAGTGCAATCTCATCTCCCCTTTTCACAACTTGATTTTCTTTTACCCTAATACTTCTAACAGTCCCCTCTGCTGCTGCTTGCACTAACCGTATTTCTCCTGTTGGACGGACAGTACCATCTGCTTTCACTACTATGTTGTATTGAATAAAACTTGCAAGGCTGAAGGCAGCGCCAACACTTCCAATTAAAAATACTCCTCCGAGCCTTGTCCAGATGCTGATTGACGGAAGATATTCATCGTTTTCAACTGGGCGGAGAAAGTCTGGTTGGGGGTCAATGAGCATGAACGTTAAAAAACATTTTGGTTGTGCAAAAAAATCTCGCTAGCTTTAGCCCAATAACCAAGGTTTAGCCTGGATGTATTGGTATGTAAGTACAAAATCCATGCACACCCTACTCTAAACAATAATTAGCGTAGCGCATTTTTTTAGCTATACCAAATCTTTATAATTTTTTCTAATATTTTACCATTTCTTCATTTACTAGCAAAAATTATATATTATTGAGTAGCTTTTGTTTTTCAGATTGATCAATGTTTTAGCGCGTTTAAATACATCTATATAAAACTTTCTTATAAAAAGTCAAATTGCTAATGTATAAAATAAACGAATAACAAGCAAATTTCAGTGATCGTGCTTGTTAGAAAAAGGTCGAATCCAATCGTTTTAGTTCTAGAAATTTGTTTAGGAAGAAGTTGTATCAAAAACTATTCTCTATTTATCTGCTGTACTGTATTTCAATGTATTTTGCCGAGTACTAACCGTATTAATACGTAATAGATTTTTATTACGTATATTTTTTATGTAAAATTTTACTTAAGTTTAAATACTATTTTTAATTTGCTGTAAGTAAAAAGGCGCAAAGAAACATAACTATATAAATAAAGATAAACATGAATCAAACCCTCTTACCTCCTGCCTACTGCCTTATCTCAACGATAAATATTTACGTCAACCTACTTATTTATGTTTAAAGATATAGCAATATCTGTAATTTCTTGATAAACAAGAAATTTTTTCAAGTAAACAAGTATTATCTGTAACCAACCACAGCATTGGCTACGTACTTGTAATACATATTTCTTAAGAACTTAGTTGCTTGATAAATTTAACAACATCCCTATAATGATTTGTAATCGACACATAAAAGTTACTAAATATACTGTTTGTATTTCTTACTTTGATGTGACGTGACTTTAAATCCCAACAATCAAGCGAGAACTAAAATTATGCAAAGCAAATTGTTTACTGCATTAAGCAGCAACGAAGAAGCCAATCTCTCTGGTGGTGGTAACGCCAATGGCGGCGCAGGCGGCAGAGGCGGCAGAGGCGGCAGAGGCGGCGATGCCACTGGTGGCGTTTTTATCGGTGGTGGCACTATTGTTGGCGATACTGATGGAGGAACTACAAATGGTGGAACTGGTGCAGCTGGTGGAGTTGGTGGAAGTGGCATAGGATAGAAAATTCATCGCCATAGGCAAAACTATGAAGTTTAGTAGAAGGGAAACAATAAACGTCAAGAGACGATTAATCGCGCCTTTGTAAGACACGATTAACCGTGCTTTAGATAAATAAAGCGTCGCGTTTGAAATAATTTACCCTGTTGCCACAGGTGAAATTACTTTTGCACGTAGCTCAATTGCTAATTGACCTACCAGCCATTAGCTAGTTCTTGAACGCACTAATATTACATAGTTTTTTGTTACCCATCTACTTTTCTTAAATAAACTTAACATTGACGTTGCCCACCAGCAACCGTCGATAAGTTTCAGCAGCGCTTTTCCCTAAATATACTGTTCACCTTTGAGTAGTCCACTAGGGAAATAAGCGCTGTTGCCAAATTGCGGAGGCAGACGATTTTATTAGTAAACTACCTGAAAAATATCAAACTGTATTAGGTGAATTTGGCTCAAATATTTCTGGTGGACAACGGCAAAGATTGGCTATAGCAAGAGCCATCATCAACGATCCACCAGTGCTGATTTTAGATGAATCAACAGCTGGACTCGATCCAGTTAGTGAAGCTCAAGTTTTGAATCAGCTGTTGTTGCATCGCCAAGGCAAAACTACGATTCTGATTAGCCACCGTCCGAGAGTAATTGCCCGTGCTGATTGGATTGTGCTATTAAATCAAGGCAAATTACAAATTCAGGGAACTGTGGAAGATTTGCGTGCCCAACCAGGAAACCATTTAGACTTTTTAATCCCTTAATTAAGCTGATGGACTTTATAGCATTTTTCAGGTATTTAGACCACAACTTAGACGGAGAATAGAGAGTGGTGTCAATACTGGGTAGGTTTTGCCTAAAAAATAGAAATGTGTAGCGACTGTTTTAAAAGTCAAGCGTAGGCGTAGCCCGTCTTAGACATCGTTTTGTTTGTGGAGATTTATGAAAGCGATGCCTACGGCGGGCTATTCGGCGTCGCACCTGTGTACTTGATCGCGGTGCGACAAAGTTTGAAGTACTCCAACACGAGTTTGGAGTACCTCAACACGAGTTTGGAGTACCTCAACACGACTTTGGAGTACCTCAACACGACTTTGGAGTACCTCAACAC
>NZ_JABXKF010000144.1 GCF_017115165.1 Nostoc sp. LPT
TTGTACTTTTTATTTACCTTTTATGGGTTTGTTCGGTTAGGTGCAAGATGTGAGTATTGACTTCTCTTCAGTGAGGGGTGGCGATATTATTGGCAAGCTAAAGCATAAAATCACGTTCTTCAAACCGAACGAACCGACCTGCACTTTATTCACTGGTCATATTGGCTGTGGAAAATCAACAGAACTACTAAGGCTACAGTTGGAACTCTCAGCGCAAGGCTTCCACGTAGTATATTTTGAATCCAGCGAAGATTTGGAAATGACCGACGTGGACATTGCAGATGTGCTACTCGCGATCGCACACCGTGTAAGCCAAAGCCTACAAAAAATCACACTCTCTGAACCAAACAAATTCCATGAACTGCTGCAAGGGGCATTAAGAGCCTTAGATTCCGAGGTCACGGGACTGAAGGTAAAAACACCAGTTGGTGATGTTGGTTTCTCTGGGGAGAAAGAGAAGTTTTCCCTTGCTTTAGGAATTGGGGAAATCACAGCCAAGACGAAAAGTAACCCAATTCTAAGAGAGAAACTCAACCAATACCTGGGGCCACAAAAAACCAGATTGCTAGAAGCGATTAATAGAGAACTGCTAGAGCCGGCAATCGCCAAGCTAAAGCAGCAGGGGAAAAAGGGATTGGTGGTGATAGTTGATAACCTTGACCGCATTGATAATCGGATTAAGCCTTGGGGTCGTCCGCAACAGGAATACTTGTTTGTGGATCAGGGGGAGTTTTTGACAAAGCTGAATTGCCATGTAGTTTTTACAATGCCCCTGGCGCTGAAGTTCTCCAACGATTACGGAACGCTGACTCAAAGATTCCCGGAAGACCCGAAGGTACTACCGATGGTTCCAGTGCAATGGCCAGACGGGAGCGTACATGAGCAGGGAATAGCACTGATGCAGCAGATGGTATTAGCGAGGGCATTCCCTGATTTGCAACCAGATGAGCGGTTAAACCAAATTACTGAAATCTTCGACAGTGCAGAAACCATGAAGCGCTTATGCAGATTGAGTGGTGGTCATGTGCGAGATTTGCTAAGGTTGCTGAACACCTGGATTCAGGAGGAAATGACACTTCCGCTTTCCCGTAATACCTTGGAGCAAGTGATTCGCGCTCGACGCAATGAGATGACTATGCCAATTTCTGATTCGGAGTGGGAGTTACTGCGTTATGTTAAGCAAAAGAACAAAGTCAGTGATGACCAAGGATACCAAAAGCTAATCCGTAGTAGATTTGTGTTTGAATACAGAGATGGTGGTGAATCCTGGTTTGATGTCAATCCGATTTTGGCAGAGGCAACGGAGTTGAGTGGTTGAGGGAGCAGTCAAAAGAGGCAAGGGAGCAGGGGGAAGTGGGCAGGGGGAAAAACACCAGACGGAAGCTCAGACTCCGCCAAAGTTCGAGCGCCCTGGAAGGGCGGGGCTTCATACCCCTGTTTCTTAATTAATTTGTTCCCTTTTCCCATCTTTTCATGGAAATTGTATGAGTACACAGTACCAGCCAGAAAATGAACCCACAGATTACGAGCGATCGCTGCAACAGCTAGCTTGGACACTTCAAGCTTCCGTGGGACAATTTAAGTTGATTTGGGCGCGATGCAATTACAGTGATTTACGGAACTGCCTGATAGAAAGGTTACGTCAAATCTGCCAAATAAATATTCAAGTACTGCAACTCAAGGAATCATCAAGAACGCTGTATACTGCAATCCGCTCAGAATTAAAATCTGATACCCAAGCTCTGATGATTGTGGGCTAGGAATCATTGCTCTCTTTACCGCAGATGTTGACCAGTGCTAATCAGGTACGCGAAGAATTTCGCAAAAACTTGTCTATTCCCATAGTAGTCTGGATTAGCGATCGAGTTCACCACACCCTGATGGAGATTGCCCCTGACCTGGAAAGTTGGGGAACTAGCAAAAGCTTTGCGATCGCGCCTGCTGATCTAAATGAATTTATTAAACAACTTGGTGATGAATATTTTTGCAGCAATATAAGTATAAATAATTACTCTCTAATAGAGTTAGAATTAGAGGCAGCACAGAGAGAATTGCCATCTGATGACCGGGAAACAGAAGCTAATTTAGCCTCTGTGCTAGGATTTGTTAAACAAATTAATAATAAAATAGACGACGCTTTAGAGTATTATCAAAAAGCTAGAGTGCTATGGCAACAACTGAATAATTCAGAAAAACAAGTCATAATTCTTGGTGAAATAGCTTATTGTTATTATCTCAAAGCTTTTAAAATTAAAGATACCAGCCATCTAGATTGGCAAGCAACTCGGCAATATACGCAAGAATACATTACATTTCTCAACGAAGCTAATAGGCAAGATTTAGCTGCTAGTTCTATTGCCAAATTTGGTAAGATACTGCGTGATTTGAAGGAGTGGGAGCAACTTAAAAAATTAGCACAGCAGGCTTTAGAAGTACATGAAGCTAACGTTCAGCCAATAGAATTAGCTCTCTCATACGGATTATTAGCCCAGGTTGCACTGGCTCAGTCGCACTGGAGCGAAGCTAAACAGTTGCTACTCCAAGCTTTAGATATCTTACCAGTATTTTCTGACGCAGAACTAACAGATAGTTCAGGGGTAGTATCTGGACTAGCAGAAAAACCAACTATCCCATACGATTTAAGCCTGTATTACTTTATCTTGGCACAGGCTGAATATGAATTAGGCGAACCCCAACAGGCAATTCACAACTTAGAAGTTGCAATAGATGTTAGTAATCCCATAAAAGATTTACAGCTTCACCTAAATATTCTCAGTTACTTGCAACGATTATATTTTGAGAAAAAAGAATATCTCAAAGCTTATGAAATAAAACAGCAGCAACGGTCTGTTGAACAGCAGTTTGGTTTACGAGCGTTTATCGGTGCAGGTCGATTAGAGTCAACAAAGCAGGCTCAAGTAGCACTAACCAAAACTGAAACTCAAGAAAGCATTGCCTCTGAAATTGCTGCATCAGGTCGATTATTAGATATTGAACGATTGATTGAACGACTTGGACGCAATGATTACAAATTAATAGTTATTCATGGGCAATCAGGTGTAGGTAAAAGTTCACTGATCAATGCAGGACTAGTTCCAGATTTAAAGAATAAAAATGTAGGTATTCAAGACTATCTACCTGTAGCAATGCGGACTTACACTAATTGGTTAGAAGAACTAGAAAGGCTAATAAAAAAAGCATTGCAACAAAAGGGTAAAGCTAGAAATCAAGAACTAAAAGAGCTTGAGGTTAGCACTTATGAATTTCAAAGTTCGGCTTTAATTGCCCAACTGCGGGAAAATGAACAGCATAATCTGAGAACAGTGCTGATTTTCGATCAGTTTGAAGAGTTTTTCTTTGTTTATCCTCAACCAAAACAAAGACAGCAATTTTTTCAATTCTTGGGAGAGTGCCTTAATATTCTTTCGGTAAAAGTAATTCTGTCATTACGAGTGGATTATTTGCATTACTTACTAGAGTGCAATGAGCTATCTAATATGACGATTATTAGCAAAGATATTCTTAGCAGTAATGTCCTTTACAAATTAGGGAATTTTTCACTTACAGATGCCAAGTCAATTATTGAGCGCTTAACTCAAACTACTAGTTTTCATTTAGAGTCTACTTTAATTGAGCAACTGATACAGGATTTAGCTATAGAACTAGACGAAGTACGTCCAATTGAATTACAAGTAGTAGGGGCGCAGCTGCAAACTGAGAACATAACGACTCTAGCAGAATATCAGCAGCGTGGTACGAAAGAAGAACTGGTTAAACGCTATTTGGCTGAAGTGGTTAATGATTGCGGTGTTGAGAATCAGCAAATAGCAGAGTTATTGTTGTACTTGCTTACAGATGAAAAAGGTACTCGTCCACTAAAAACTTGTGCAGAATTATCACGGGAACTACAAGCGTTAGTTACAGATATAACCAGTGATAGCAATAGGCTAAATTTGGTGTTAGAGATTTTAGTAAAATCTGGCTTAGTAGTTTTGTTACCAGAAAATCCAGCTGACCGTTATCAGCTAGTGCATGATTATATAGCTTTGTTTATCCATCAGCAACAAGAGCCGAAATTAAACGAGTTAATAGAGGAACTTGAAAAGGAAAGAAAACAACGTTTATTAGAACAAGAGCAACGCCTGCTGACACAACAGCAACTCCAACAATCTGAGCAGGCTAAACAAATTTTAGGAAAAGCAAATAAAACAGCTAATCAGCGGATTTCTGTTGGATCTATTGTGTTAGCCACAACTTTGTTCGCAGCGATCGGAATAGGATTTTGGTCATTTAATAACATTAAAAATGCTAGCGAAAGTTCCAGATTAGAGCGAGAAGGTAATAACACTTTAAAACAATTTGAATCAGATAAAATTGGAGCATTATTGCGGGCAATGCACGCTGCCCAAGATTTAAAAGCTTTAGTTAAAGATAGTAAAAATTTAGCAAATTATCCAACTACTAGCCCAGTATTAGCACTTACAAATATACTAGGCAATATCCATGAACATAATAAAATAAATAGTATTGTCAATAATAGTTTTTTAGAAAGTTTTACCTCTGATGGACAATGGGCAACCGCTAGCAAAGGCGATGTAGGCTATCTATTTAAGCTTGATGGACAAAAAATCATAGAGTTTAAAGGTCATAGAGGAGCTATCAATGAAGTTATAAGAAGCCCTGACGGACAGCGTGTGCTAATCACTGGAGCAGACAACGCTACGTTGTGGAATATGGATGGGCGAAAGTTAGTTCAATTCGATGCCAACACCACTATTCAGCTACCTTATTTTAGTCCTAGTGGAAAGTACTTAATAACAGAAAAGGACGATATTGCGACAATCTTTAATTTAGATGGACAAAAATTAGCTCAATTTAAGAAATTTAATTCAGAGAACGTCGCTTCACGAGATGTAGAGTTTAGCCCGGATGAAAATCTGTTAATAATACCACAACTAGACTCTTCACTAGATAATAAAAAAGCTATAAGGTTATACAACCGCAATGGGGAAAAACTAGCTGAATTCAAACTACCGTTAGGAAAGCGTATTACTACTGCAAGTTTCAGTCATGATAGTCAAAAGCTACTAGTAGCAGGAGATGATGGAATAGTTAGACTGTGGAAACTTAATAGTCAAAAATTAATAGAATTTAGAGCTTCACGAAGTGCTGTTTATTATAAGAGAAAGAACATTCCTATTGATAGCCAGACATCGCTCATACCACAAAAGGTTGAAGGTGGTTTTTCTCAATCTCAGTTTAGTCCGGATGGAGAGCGGTTAGTAACAGTAGATAATGACCAGACTATTAAGTTATGGAACTTAAGTGGACAAAAGTTAAATGAATTTGGCCAGTATGGATATAACGGTGTTAAAGAAGTACGCTTTGTTCAAAATGGAAAAAACTTAGTAACGGTGGACAACACAGGAGAAGTTAATTTATGGAGTCTTGATGGGAAACTTATAAATATTTTTCAAGGTGCTATACAGTATCCTCAAGAAGTATCATTTACATCCGATGAAAAACTTATATTAATAAAGGATGGTGATGAAACAATTAGAGTATGGAGTCTTTCTGGACAAAAGGTCTTTGAATTAAAAGGAAGTCAACAAGGCTACATCAGTGACTTTCATCTTACTAATAAAGAACTAATCATAAAAACTGATGGTGGTATCAGATTTTTTAATTTTGACCAACAGACTAAAAAGCAAATTAAAGGAAGGTCTATAGTACGATTCAGTCCTAATAGTCAACAGTTAATTACTGGACACTGGAATAATGAAACTTCTGATACATTATGGAGTATCCAAGGAAAACTATTAGCCCAATTTAAGGGACATCATAATATTGATGCAGCAGCTTTTAGTCCAGATGGTACGCGGATAGTTATAGGTGGAGATTCGGATATTAAGCTATGGGATAGTAAGGGCAAATTATTAAGAAATTTTGAGGAATATTCAATTCGTGTTCAAGATGTACAATTTAGTCCTAATGGGCAATACTTAGCTTTTAGAGGAGAGAGGCGGGATGCTGGTGTTGCTAATCGTGTTAATCGTGTTGATCGGATAATTTTGTTGAGCTTAAACAATCTAGATAAAAAAATATTTATTGACCATAAGGACTCAATTACAGATATGCACTTTAGTCCAAATGGACAGTACTTTGTAACAGTAGGGGAAGATGATATTGTAAAGCTATTCAACTTGAATGGGCAAAAAATCAAGGAGTTCAAAGCAGATCAAAATGGAATTAATAAAGTAAAATTTGGAATTAACAGTAAAGTTTTAGCAACAGCAGGAAATGATGGTACTGCTAAACTATGGGACATCACTGGCAAGTTACTGGTACCCTTTAACGGGCATCAAGGAAAAGTTAATGAGGTACAATTCAGCCCAGATGGACAGTCTTTGGCGACAGCAGGAGATGACGGTAATACTAAACTATGGAATTTGACTGGAAAGATGTTGGTAGAAATTAAAGGATACAATTCAATTAAGAGGTTACGATTTAGCCCAGATAAACAACGTTTAGTTACTCAAGACCGTTACAGTACTAAAGTTTGGACTCTTAATGGGAAATTGTTAGCAGAATATCAAGACCATTCATCAGAATTGGGAGATGTAGAGTTTAGCCCAGATGGTAACTACTTAGCAACAGCAAGCCGTGATGATAAAATAGTACTACGGTCAGTTGAAGGATTCGATGAATTACTTACACAAGGTTGTAGTTTCTTAAATGATTACTTGGTTAATCATCCGCAAGAACTGGTACAACTAGAAGTATGCCAAGATAAATCTAGAAAGATAGCAGCAGCATCCTTTTTGGTTAAAGAAGGTGAGGAACAAGCAAGACAGGGTAATATTAAGGATGCTGTTGAACCCTTCCGCCAAGCATTAAAGTGGAACCCAAGTTTAACTTTCAATCCCGAGGCAAAAGCTCAGCAATTATTCAAGGCTTCAGCTTTAGTTAAGGAAGGAGAGGAGTCAGGAGAACGAGGAAATGTTGAAGCTGCACTTGCTGCGTTCCAGAAGGCTTTGAAGCTAGACCCTAATTTAGACTTAAAACCAAAAACAAAAGTCGCTTTTCTACTGGTGACAAGAGGAGAAAAATTATTAGAAGGGAAACAGTTTACCCAGGGAGATGAATCAGCAAAACAAGGAAATGTTGAAGCTGCACTTGCTGCGTTCCAGAAGGCTTTGGAGCTAGACCAAACTTTGGACTTTCAGCCAAAAACAAAAGCTGCTTCTCTACTGGTGACAAGAGGAGAAGAATTGTTAAAAGGGAAACAGTTTAAGCAAGCAGCCGCCGCTTATCGAGAAGCCCAAAAGCTCAATCCAAAAGCGGAAATCTCTGCGAATGCTTGGAATAGTCTGTGTTGGGACGGTAGTCTGGGTGGATATGCTGCTGAAGTCATGGATACCTGTGAAAAAGCTGTGGCACTTTCGCCTAGCGATCGCAATATCCAAGACAGCCGTGGGCTAGCCAGAGCGTTGACAGGGGACTTCAAAGGAGCAATTGAAGACTTTGAGGCATACATTGCTCAAGCTGATGATAAGGAAAGTAAAGCGCAAAGGCAACGCTGGATGAAAGAGTTACGCGCTGGCAAGAATCCCTTTACAGATGCAGAACTCAAGAAACTGCGTGGCGAGTAGATGATTTCCTGTAATTTTTACCACTGGACTTTAGACTAAGTAGGCGATTCGCCTTTTCCTTTACCTTTGAAAATTCCTGCTTTTCCTTAACTTGTTACGAATCCATCTGTTGATGTCCTAATCAGCAAAGCTTTTACTATAAAATTAGAAAATGAGAACAAAAATATGGTAAGAGTTTATGAATATTTCCTTAACGACCGAGCTTGAGCAGTTCATTCAAAGTCAGGTTGCAAGCGGGAAGTACACCTCATCACAAGAAGTGATTCTTGCAGGTTAGGCTGTTGGAGGAGCAAGAACGTATTTACAAGGGTCGGTTTGAGGAACTGCAAAGGGAAATTGCGATCGTGTAATTGTCTCCCAGAATGGGGGTTTACAGAAAGGCGATCGCAGGCTCTTGGCGGAGGGAGATCGCCTTTATTATTTTTATAATATAGTATATTTTTATACTTGCAAAGCATTGATTTAAAAATAATTTAGCATTATTGAATTGCGGCATGAATCGGGAGCATCCCAAATGTGTAAAAACATATTTTGTCATTGCATACTCCTTTGGAGAACCCGCAGGGTACGTAATGAAACGTCAAGACTGGGATTGCTTCTGTTACGAGACGCTCCGCGAACGCTACACTGCGTTCCGCTCGCAATGACTAATCATCGCTGCGTAAGTCCTGATCGAATTCGGGGAGTCGTTTATTGAATTCGGTGAGTCGTTTATTGAATTCGGGGAGTCGTTTATTGAATTCGGGGTGTCGTTTATTGAATTCGGGGAGTCGTTTATTGAATTCGGGGCGTCGTTTATTGAATTCGGGGCGTCGTTTATTGAATTCGGGGTGTCGTTTATTGAATTCGGGGTGTCGTTTATTATTTTTGTTCAATTTTAATTTGAGGAGGATAAAACCGAAACACAAAAAGACTTTTTACCCAGTCCCCAGCGATGCACTGAGTTTCGACTGCGCTCAACTACCGCTTGTCGTACTCCTACAAAGAAGCAAGCTACGCGCCGCGTCTCGTAGAGAAGTGTCTCCAGTTCCTTGCTATAATCACAACTTTCGCTTCACTTAAACAACCCTAAAAACTTCTCCCACAAGGAATTATTATTAGCATTATTCTTAACTTTACGGCTAGCACTCTTTTGAGCTTGAAGATTTTCTAGATTTTCCCGAACAGTAACCGTATTGGGATGATTTACCCTAAGCACCTGCTGACAAATTTCTAAAGCTTGCAGAAACAGGGGTTCGGCTTGGTCGTAGTGTCCTTGAGAATAGTAGAGATTTGCCAGGTCGTTTAGGTTGGTGGCAACATCAGGATGTGCTTCTCCCAGCAGGCGTTTTCTCAGTTCTAAAGCTTGCAGAAATAGGGGTTCGGCTTGTTCGTAGCGTCCTTGAGAATAGTAGAGATTTGCCAGGTTATTCAGGCTGGTGGCAACATCGGGATGTGCATCTCCCAGCAGGCGTTTTCTCAGTTCTAAAGCTTGGAGATACAGGGGTTCGGCTTGGTCGTAGCGTCCTTGAAAATAGTAGAGATTTGCCAGGTTGTTCATGCCGGTGGCAACATCGGGATGTGCTTCTCCCAGCAGGCGTTTATAAAGTTCTAAAGCTTTGAGATACAGGGGTTCGGCTTGGTCGTAGCGTTCTTGAGAATAGTAGAGATTTGCCTGGTCATTCAGGCTGGTGGCAACATGGGGATGTGCATCTCCCAGCAGGCGTTTTCTCAGTTCTAAAGTTTGCAGAAACAGGGGTTCGGCTTGGTCGTAGCGTCCTTGAGAATAGTAGAGATTTGCCAGGTCATTCAGGCTGGTGGCAACATCGGGATGTGCTTCTCCCAGCAGGCGTTTTCTCAGTTCTAAAGCTTGGAGATACAGGGGTTTGGCTTGGTCGTAGCGTCTTTGAAAATTGTAGAGTCCTGCCAGGTCATTTAGGCTGGTGGCAACATCGGGATGTGCATCTCCCAGCAAGCGTTTTCTCCGTTCTAAAGCTTGGAGATACAGGGGTTCAGCTTGGTCGTAGCTTCCTTGAAAATTGTAGAGTCCTGCCAGGTCATTCAGGCTGGTGGCAACATTGGGATGTGCATCTCCTAGCAGGCGTTTTCTCAGTTCTAAAGCTTGGAGATACAGGGGTTCGGCTTGGTCGTAGCGTCCTTGAGAATTGTAGAGATTTGCCAGGTCATTCAGGCTGGTAGCAACATCGGGATGTGCATCTCCCAGTAGGTGTTTTCTCAGTTCTAAAGCTTGCAGAAACAGGGGTTCAGCTTGGTTGTAGTGTCCTTGAGAATAGTAGAGTCCTGCCAGGTCATTCAGGCTGGTGGCAACATCGGGATGTGCTTCTCCCAGCAGGCGTTTTCTCAGTTCTAAAGCTTGGAGATACAGGGGTTTGGCTTGGTCGTAGCGTCCTTGAAAATAGTAGAGATTTGCCAGGTTGTTCATGCTGGTGGCAACATCGGGATGTGCATCTCCCAGCAGGCGTTTTCTCAGTTCTAAAGCTTTGAGATACAGGGGTTCGGTTTGGTTGTAGCGTCCTTGAGAATAGTAGAGATTTGCCAGGTCATTCAGGCTGGTGGCAACATCGGGATGTGCTTCTCCCAGCAGGCGTTTTCTCAGTTCTAAAGCTTGGAGATACAGGGGTTCAGCTTGGTTGTAGCGTCCTTGAGAATAGTAGAGATTTGCCAGGTCATTCAGGCTGGTGGCAACATCGGGATGTGCTTCTCCCAGCAGGCGTTTTCTCAGTTCTAAAGCTTGGAGATACAGGGGTTTGGCTTGGTCGTAGCGTCCTTGAAAATTGTAGAGTCCTGCCAGGTCATTCAGGCTGGTGGCAACATCGGGATGTGCTTCTCCCAGCAGGCGTTTTCTCAGTTCTAAAGCTTGGAGATACAGGGGTTTGGCTTGGTCGTAGCGTCCTTGAAAATTGTAGAGTCCTGCCAAGTCATTCAGGCTGGTGGCAACATCGGGATGTGCTTCTCCCAAACGGGTTTGCACCGTTGATAATCCTTGTTCATACCAAGGTGCTGCTAGGGTATATAAACCTTGTCCTTGATAGAATTTGCCCAAGCCAACGAAAACCAATATTAAATTTTCATCCTCCACAACATCAATCATATTTTGTGCCACCTCAGTTAAATGGGGAATTGTCAGTTGCACTGACTTGATATCCTCAAGGGTGAGAGATTCAGGTATTTTCTGAGCAATTTTTACTAATGCTGCGGCAAAGGCTTTTTTCAAATCATCGGCTGTGTTTAACCTTACTAATTTCCCTTGCAAAAACTCCTTAATTAAAGGATGAATTTTATAGCAACTTTCTCTTTCTGCTACGCTTTGAATTAAATGGCGCTGATAAAGTTGCTTTCTCGCCTCGTCAACATCTGCCTTTGCCAAATTTAGCTGCTGACTGATAGATTCAACCAATTGCCAAGGAATGATATCTGGGGCAAATAAACTCAACAACTCACCGACACGTTGTGTCATATAATTAAGTTGTTGCCAGCTTAACTCAAATACGGCTTCCAATTGAGATTTTTGCGGGGCTGGTAATCGCTGTAAAATCTCTGCTAAAGACAAATTTGGATCTTCTGCCAAATACGCACCCACTAATTGCAAACCTAAAGGCAGATATCCCAGCCATTTACATAAATTTGCTGCCGTTTGTGGTTCCCGTTGCACCCGCTGATCATTCTCACCCAACAAAGCTATCAACAAATTCAAAGCATCGTTTGGTGAGAGTTCATCCAAAGTTATCTGTTGAACTGTTGAACCAAGATTTCGCAACCGAGTTGTCATCAATATACAGAAGCGGTTATCTGTTGGCAGTACTTGGCGAGAATTTTCCCAGTTAGTCAGATCGTCAACATTGTCCAATACTACCAAGATTAGTCCTGCTTGTGGTTGCCAATTATGCCAGCACCATTTTGCTTGTTCCTGGGAAGTCAATAAGGTTTGCGGTACTTCCAGTTTCATGTAAAACTGAGCAAACTGCACAATCTCTGCTGCTAAATCTGGTTTTCTGGCATTTAACCAGCAAAGCCCACCAGGATAATTGACTTTGTAGCGCTGTGCATATTGTGTCGCCAGTTCAGTTTTACCGATTCCCCCCATAGCAGCCACAGCCAAAATTGCCGCGTTGTCATTTTGCAGCAACTTTTTATGTAGTTCTACAAGTTTCTCATCCCGCCCGACAAAGTGGGCGACACCCCGATAAGGAATATTATTTGGAGGAGATGACTGTAACTGCTGAGTAAGATAATTGTGGATACTAATATCGCCGACATAAGCTGTTCCACCGTCAACCTGAGTTTGCCAGCCCTTAGCATTGTCTTGGTTGCTTTGGTTCATGATGTCTCAATTCAAGAATTGGGGGGTGCATGATGAATGTTAATATCGCCTTGATAAACTGTTCCACCCTCAACCTTAGTTTGCCATCCTTTGGCATTGTCTTGATTGATTTGAGTCATATTGCTTTTGTCTACTATCTTACCAGCCTGAATTTCACGAGCCAGTGTTTCTACTTCTTTAGCAAACTCCGGTTCTTCGTGTAAAATTATCTGCAAGTAAGCAGCAACCCTGTCTAAATCGGGTTTCGAGCCTTTTTCAGCAGCAACAAGGGCTGTTTCTGCTTTCAGATTTCCCCGTAATTTACCCCAAATCTTTTTTCGCAGCTCATCCATTTTAACAAGGGCTGCTTCAGTGAATTTCTCAACGGTTTTCTCAAATGCTTTGGTAAAAGCGAGAGTTGCGATCGCACTAGCTGTGATTGGTTCCAAATTATCCTACCTTATCCAGTGACATCTTCACTGATGGATACAATAACAGATGTTTAGATTCCAGGAGATGAGGCTAATACAATTTCTCTTTTAAAAGTCGGGTGCACCGTTCTCTAAAACTTAGGCAAAACTAGGCAATGCTAATGATACTCAACGAAACCAACTAATGAACAAGCAATTGAATTATTTAAGGTGTGTCAGGATTTAACTCAAATGTACCTACCAATTTACTTGGTGAGATTAGATGAACGGACAACACGCATTTACATTCTGGCTAGACAAAGCTTTGAAATAGAAATATTGCCAAATGGGAGGGTAAGATATTTATGACTAAGGCAAATTTTCAAGGAATGACTAAACAAGAGTTAAGAGCTTATGTGTTGGAACATCGAGACGATCGAGAAGCTTTTTATGCATTAACGGACAAACTTAGAGAAGAACCAGGAATTGAAATTACCTCAACAGAGCAGATGCATGAGCTAATTGAAGCAAGGTTAGATGAGGCTGATCTAAGAGATGCTTATAAGGTAATAGAGGAAATTGCAGGGCTGGGGACAACACCCTTTGAAGAAATTAAAACAGTGAACAAGTGATCAGTGACCAGTGACGCCTGCTATGGTGGGGGATTTAAACCCGCCACCAACGCTTTCCACCTTTTTGGTGGGGGACTTAAACCCAATTGATTTAACTGGTAACTGATAACTGGTAACTGGTAACTGTTAAAAGGGAGCTAGGGATATGAGCTAGCAAGTAGCATTAGCACCTTCAGCTGTGCAGAGAATTGCAGAATTGGAGTCAGAGGTGCAGCAACGACTAGCACAAAAGTTAGAAGAACTAGCATTAAATCCACGTCTAGAAGACGCTCACCCATTGAAGGATACTGAACGGTTGTATAAGGTTCGTTTGGGTGAATACCGCATTATTTACCAGATTCAGGATCAACCCTTGCTAGTAACAGTGATGAAGATTGCACATCTAAAAGATTATTAAAGTTTATCTGCAAAAGCGATCGCCTACATACCACCCAAGGGCAACCAAAATAAAACTTCAAAATTTACTCTACCACTACGCAACTAAAAATTTCACAAAATCTCTGCCAACTTTCCCACCAGAGTATTTGCTAAATCCACTAACCTGATGTCATCTGTATCAACACTATTTCCTTCACCAGTTAGCAGATTTTTTACAGCAGATATCCTGTCATCTACTTCAGAAATTCTCCAAGATTCTTCTAAGTTTACTGCAAAATCAAATAGCGATCGCTCTCCTAAATGCTCTCTTACTTTAACGGCTACACTATCATTACTTACCAAAAATTCCTTGATAGTATCTAATCGAGAATTACCTAATATTTCGTCATGTCCCCACGTTTCTAGCCAGTCTCCCTCCACATCTTCAACGTAAATATTAACAAAATCAACCCCATAAGTTAGCCAGTTCTGCTGCATTTGTCGCGCCGTCGCTAAAGCTTCAGCAAATGTATCTACTTGATTATTGCAGTGAGTTTCTCTTTTATTAGGCATAAAAGCTGTAATTAGCACGTAAGTATATAGGCTAGACACAAATCTGAAATATCAAATTCCTGAAAGTTCACGAAAATTTTAAATATTTACCACCAGAAAGGTAATCACTGTTATACAGGGCCACGTTGACTAACTGGTTGACAAAATTAGTATCCTTGGGATTGTAACTTAAGAACAATCCTCTCTCGATTTCCCACGATCGCAGTGTATTTTGCCAAGCTTCGTACTTTTGTTGATTGAGTTCTTCACTAACACTGGTAACTTGAATGCACAGTGGTTGATTGTTACGACTAACAATTAAATCTGTTGCCATAGAAAGGTCGGCTATATAACGCTGCCAAAAACTACCTTCTCGCTGAACAATATCTTGGGCTATTGATTTAATGATATCATCATCTACCTGATTAAATTCGCCTGCCATCAATTTTTGCTTCCAAATATAAAACTTGGAGTCACTTGCATTAAACCATCTGGGAAATAGATAACCATACCAATATCTCTCAATCGGCGTCATCAACTCGAACTTGGCTTTTTGTTCCTCTTCTGAAGGTAAGGATTTGATTATTAACCATATTGTCGAATCCGTAATCACCTCTAGCAGAAAGGCAATGACAAAGGGTTTTGCAGTCAGGGAACCTGGTTTGATGTCTTTTACCCAACGATTGATTTCATCTAATCTTCTCGCTAAATTACGATCTATCGAGGAGGCTTGCTCGATAAGGGACTTTAGCCGATCCTTAATTTCTTGTGCTTGCAATCGATGCCCTACTTTCAGAAGATTACGCTTTTTTTACACATTGATAACTAGATTTTAACTTGAAAATGTCTTTAATTAATTTCCTGATGTCATCAAATATTCTCTAGGTCGATGCCCTGTGTACGTAAAGCCTCTCGCAGTCGAGCAATTTCTTGCTCTGCTCGTTCGGCACGTTCTTCTGCCTGTTCGGCACGTAAACGTTCTTGTTCAGCCAACTCTTCTGATGATAGTATTAATTGATTTTCAGTAGTGAAGAATCTTAATTTACCTTCATAAACTCCCAAATAAAGTTCTAACTGCTGACTCCACAAACGTCCATCAGTGGTTACTTGGATTTATTGATACTTACCATCAACTAAATGGAATCCCTGAAGTTCCATTGTTACAGGATCAAACCAGAAATAATCTGGTGTACGGAAGGTATCCTGGTAAACTTGTTTTTTTAAACCTTTATCAACTGCTGTCGTTGAACTTGACAAAATTTCCACAATCAAGTTGGGATATTTGCCGTCTTCTTGCCAAACTACCCAACTCTTACGGTCTTTTTTCTGGGTTCCCAAAACTACAAAAAAGTCTGGGCCGCGGAAATATTCTGATTTTTTCTGGTTAGGACTATAGTAAATCGTCAAATTGCCAGAAGCATAAAAATCTTCTCTATCTCGCCACCATAATTTAAGTATGCGAATCAGCAAATCGATTTGGTCGCGGTGCAGGTCACTTTCCAATGGTGGTTCGTCACTCAGTATATCGCCAGGAGGAAAAATAACTTCGTACTCTGAAATATTATCAGAGATGATTTCTAGGGTAGCAGGTTCAGACATCAGCGATCGCTCCGCAATTTATTTACTGAAAATTTGGTAACTTACAAATGGCTTTAAAAACTTGTAATAACTCAATTGCACCAGGAGATTCATTCAGATTTAATAATGGCATTAACTGATAAGTTGGCTGTTCGTCATGTCTTAAATAAACAAATTGATAACGCAGTCCGTTAGTTGCCAAACCCCAAACTGATGGTTGTTGCTCTAAACTTTTAAAAGCATAAGTGAGTAATTGAGGTAAACCCTCACCCACTTCAACCGCACTGTTTTTCGTTTCAATTACTACAACCCAAAAAGGCGGTGCAATAGTACTTTGGGGATTGTTGATTGCTAAAATATCCATCCGCCCGGTAATTCTTCTGTCTTCATCTTCAACTGCGATCGCAATGCTATCTTCCATTGTCAACCGAATCGGCACATCGTAAAATCCAGCTAACCGCATTAATGGTGCGAGCGTTAAGAATTTAACTAAACCTTCAGAAATTTTCCTAGCGCTTAAATAGCGATCAAAGTCGTTTCTGATTTTTAATAAATCCTGCTGTTCAAACTCAGAAAGTGGTTCTAGACTTAAAAAGTCTACGAATGAAGCATTAGAAAGCTTTTCTAGTTTAAGAAACCGATGAACATCGTTGAGAGATAGGCTGCTAGCTTCGACGGTAAGCGTCATAGTTTCAGGCGTTGTTTGTCAATACTACTTACATTTTGCAACATTCCCGATAGATAGGTTGCAATTGAACGTCTTTACATTTCTTGATCGCTTGCTTTTGGTAGATGAAAATGAATGTAAACTAAATAACTCGGCAATTTTTACCTAGCTTAACGAAAATCTAAACACCGTCTAGCACAACTGGGCTAAGAATAGTTTTTAGTAATAATAGCGATCGCACTCATAACTAACTATGTCTCAACCAACCATAGAATCAATCCTCCAAGAGAATCGCCTCTTTCATCCAGCCTCAGAATTCTCGCAGAATGCCCATATAAAAAGCCTGGATGAGTATCAGCGTCTCTACGACCAAGCCAAAGCCGATCCACAGCAATTTTGGGCAGATTTGGCTGGAACAGAATTAGAATGGTTCCGAAAATGGGATACAGTATTAGACTGGCAACCACCTTTTGCTAAATGGTTTGTTGGTGGTAAAATTAATATTTCTTACAACTGCCTTGACAGACATCTCACTACCTGGCGCAAAAATAAAGCAGCATTGATTTGGGAAGGAGAACCAGGTGATTCGCGTACCCTCACATACTCCCAACTGCACCGAGAAGTTTGCCAGTTCGCCAATGTATTGAAGCAACTGGGTGTACAAAAAGGCGATCGCGTTGGTATTTATATGCCGATGATTCCCGAAGCTGCGATCGCGATGTTAGCCTGTGCCCGAATCGGCGCACCCCACAGCGTAGTATTTGGTGGTTTTAGTGCCGAAGCTTTGCGCGATCGCTTAATTGATGCTCAAGCTAAACTGGTAATCACAGCTGATGGTGGTTGGCGCAAAGATGCGATCGTTCCTCTCAAGGAACAGGTAGACAAAGCCTTAGCTGATGGTGCTGTTCCCTGTGTCGAAAATGTCCTAGTTGTCAAGCGCACCGGGCAAGAAACTTATATGCAGTTGGGCGGACGCGATCATTGGTGGCATGATTTGCAAAAAGGTGTGTCAGCAGATTGTCCCGCCGAACCAATGGACAGCGAAGATATGCTGTTTGTCCTCTACACTTCCGGCAGCACGGGTAAACCGAAGGGCGTAGTACATACAACTGCTGGTTATAATTTGTATACCCATATCACCACCAAGTGGATATTCGACCTGCAAGACACTGATGTATATTGGTGTACTGCCGATGTCGGTTGGATTACGGGACACAGCTACATTGTCTACGGCCCGCTTTCCAACGGTGCAACAACGATAATGTATGAAGGTGCGCCCCGTGCTTCTAATCCTGGCTGTTTCTGGGATGTAATTGAAAAATACGGCGTTAATATTTTTTATACTGCACCTACGGCAATTCGGGCATTTATTAAGATGGGAGAACAACATCCTAATGCGCGAAACCTGTCTTCATTGCGTTTGCTAGGAACCGTTGGCGAACCGATTAACCCAGAAGCTTGGATGTGGTATCACAAAGTAATTGGTGGGGAACGTTGTCCAATTGTGGATACTTGGTGGCAAACGGAAACCGGCGGTATCATGATTACACCACTACCAGGGGCAATTCCCACCAAACCCGGTTCCGCAACTCTTCCCTTCCCCGGAATTATTGCAGATGTCGTGGATTTAGAAGGAAACACCGTACCCAATAAAGAAGGCGGTTATCTAGCGGTGCGACATCCCTGGCCAGGAATGATGCGGACAGTCTACGGCGATCCAGAACGCTTCCGCCGCACCTACTGGGAACACATTCCACCTCAAGATGGTAAGTATACTTACTTTGCTGGTGATGGCGCAAGGCAAGATGAAGACGGCTACTTCTGGGTAATGGGTCGTGTGGATGACGTATTGAATGTATCAGGACATCGACTCGGTACAATGGAAGTAGAATCAGCCTTAGTTTCGCATCCAGCAGTTGCAGAAGCGGCGGTAGTGGGTAAACCGGATGAACTTAAGGGTGAAGAAGTAGTTGCTTTTGTGACTTTAGAAGGCACTTATCAGGCAAGTGACGAACTGAGTAAAGAACTCAAAATGCACGTTGTCAAAGAAATCGGTGCGATCGCGCGTCCTGGAGAAATCCGCTTTACAGACGCTTTGCCCAAAACGCGATCGGGTAAGATTATGCGGCGCTTGCTGCGGAATCTAGCCGCTGGACAAGAGGTATCTGGTGATACTTCGACCTTAGAAGATCGGAGTGTCTTAGATAAATTACGGGAAGGCGCGTAGTAATTTTTAGAAAGGTATTTTCTTTATTGGAGATGCCTTTCTATGATTTGATAAATTATTGAAAATATTTTTTAATTAGATATTATACTCTTTGATAAAAACGAATATTTAATGACACTTTTCCTATCTGACCGAGAAGTTGACTCCACATTACCTTCAACAGGAAAACCTCCAATTTCTTGTCCTCAGACTACTGAATGCAAACTTGTTTTGGAAGACCCGAAGCAGCAGAGTCAAGGATATCGCCAACGGTTCGAGTTCGCCTCTGGATTATCACTGCTAATTGATTCCTACAAGTTGCATGAGAACTTATTAGTTGAAGCAGGTGGTTACGAAGGACACCCAGAGCCGGATTTTGAGTTAAGCTTTACGCTGATAGGAAATAATGAGACAGAAGAGGTTTGTTCTGGGCAAAATTTCATTTCTACACAGATTGATCAGCCAGAAGGGAAAGAGTTTCTTTGGCGATCGCATCAGCAAATACTTAAGATTGATGTGCATATATCACAGAAATTTTTCCAACAATTTGGTTCCGAATTTTTAGAAGCGTCACCCTTCCCTTTACGGCAGTATACCGAAGCACATAGCGAAAATATACCTCACCTTTGGCATCTGAAGCGAACAACGCCAGCAATGCGCCTGATTTTTGATCAAATGTTCAATTGCCCCTACCAAGGAATAATGAGACTACTTTATTTAGAGGGCAAGTGTTTGGAACTGATGGCTTTGCGATTAAATGAAGTCAACGCAGGCGATCGCGAACGTAGGCAATATTGTCTTCTGAAAAAGGATGACATCGACCGTATTTACCAAGCCAAGGAGATTCTGATCAGCGATTTGAACAACCCACCTTTGTTGCTAGAACTGGCGAAAATGGTGGGTTTAAATGACTACAAGCTGAAAATCGGCTTTCGGCAAGTATTTAACACAACTATGTTTGGGTATTTGCAAGCATACCGCATGGAGCAAGCCAAAAACTTACTCATCAGTGGACAGATGAAAGTGCAGGAGATTGCTAGTTTGGTTGGCTATGCTAGCCCTAGTCGATTTACAGCAGTATTTAAGAGACATTTTGGAGTGTGTCCCAAAGATTTGCCAAAAAAATCCGGATTGAGCTAGAAAATAATCCGCTTCGGCACAGATGCGATCGTTTTTCATCTATCACTTGCTGTAATCTTTGTTGATATAGATTTTCAATTGCTTTAAGTCTTTGCTGTGGAAAGTGGATTGCGAGATTCCCGACTTCTACCCTCCGGGTGTCTACAAGAAGTCGGGAATCTAACTGCCTGTAACCCCGCACAAAGCAAGCAGCATCATTAAGTGTGAGGATGAAGATGAAATCGATAATAGTGCTAAAACACCTGTGGCTCATAGGTACAGTTTTTGTTGTTTTGACAACTTCTGCATTTGGTGCGGAACAACCAGAAGTTAAACCAAAAAAAGAAATTCCTCAACTCAGTGAGATCCAGTTTCCGTCAAGAAGTGTACGGGAGCTAGTTCAGTCGCCAACACCCAACACGTCGCCAGCAAATGCAGTCATTGAAGTTACCGAAGTCAAGGCAAATCCTAGTGACAAAGGTGTGGAGGTGATTTTACAGACAGCCAAAGATCAACAATTGCAATTAGTAAACCGCAGTGCTGGCAATAGCTTTATTGTTGATGTTCCCAACGCACAATTACGTTTACCCAGTGGCGATGCATTCACATTCCGTTCTGAAAAACCAATAGCAGGTGTTACTGAAATAACGGTAACAAACTTTGATGCCAATACCATCCGAGTCACAGTGACGGGTGAGATAGCGTTACCACAAGTCGAGTTGTATGACAGTCCAGACGAGGGTCTTATCTTTTCTGTGGCAAGTGCAGCATCCTCCACACCACCGCAGCAGCCACCTCAAACGCCACCAACCAGTGAAACCCAAACAGAGAAACCTTCATCTGAGGGTGATGAGCCGATTGAGTTGGTGGTGACGGGAGAACAGGATGGGTATCGCGTGCAAAATGCTACGACTGCAACAAGGACAGACACCCCTTTGCGCGATATTCCCCAATCGATTCAGGTCATACCGCGACAGGTGCTAGAAGATCGCAACGTGAGAAGTCTGACTGAGGCAGTGGAAACAGTTAGTGGCGTTACCAGTGCAGATACTGTATTTAACGCACCTGGAGGCAGCTATACTATCAGAGGATTTGAACAAGCAGGAAATTTCCGAAATGGCTATCGAGATGTAGGTAGTTATGGTCTGACACCAACTGCATCGATCGAGCGAGTGGAAGTTTTGAAAGGGCCTGCCTCGGTTTTGTTTGGAGCAGTAGAACCCGGTGGAATCATCAACGTTATCACTAAACAACCCCTCAGTGAACCCTATTACAATCTTGAATTTCAGGCAGGAAACCGTGACTTATATGAATCCAGTATTGATTTTTCAGGCCCATTGAATGACGATAAAACCCTGCTCTATCGCTTAAACGCCAGCTATGAAAGTTCAAACGGGTTTCAAGATTTTGTCACCTCACATTTGACTACGATCGCACCCTCAATCACTTGGAAATTGGGAGATAGGACAGACCTAAATCTATATTATGAATCTACTAAATTCAATGGGATTCCTGAGAGTTTCGCGACTGCTTTCAGCGATAATACCTTCAAGCTGCCTCGAAGTCGTTACTTAAGTTACCCTCTTGATGGGCAACATTATACCAGTCAAAAATATGGCTATACGCTAAACCACAAGTTTAGCGATAACTGGCAGCTCCGTAATAATTTTTCTATAACTGCTTTTAACGCTATCGAGGAGTATACGGTACCAACGAATCTAGTGGATGATCGTTTCTTAGAGCAATTTGCCGCAAGACGTAACTACATGGTAGACAACTATTTTGGACAGATCGACTTGGTTGGTAAGTTTAATACAGGCTCGATTCCACACCAACTAGTATTAGGCTTTGATGTCAACCGCAATGTGATAATTTATAATCCTACTTCTCTCTCTGTGCCTGCTCTAGATGTCTTCAACCCAAACTACAATATTCCAATCACTACTCTTGAGACTTCTACTAGCTATAGGACTGTTCAATCTTATGGGTTCTACCTTCAGGATCAGATTAGCTTTCAAGATAACCTGAAGTTACTGATTGGCGGGCGTTTTGATTGGATTTCACAAAAAAGTGCCATAGACCAACCAGAACAGAATGATAATGCGTTCAGCCCCCGAATCGGGTTGGTGTATCAGCCCAGCAAATCTGTTTCTCTCTACGCCAGTTACAGTCAATCTTTTAACCCTAACTCAGGATTGAACGGTGATGGTAGCCAGTTCGAGCCAACTAAAGGAACCCAATATGAAGCGGGCATTAAAGCTGACTTTCTAGAAAACAGACTTTCGACAACATTGGCAGTCTATCAAATCACCAAGACGAAGATTACAACAGACGATCCCAATAACGATGACCCTAATTACTTAGTTCAGATAGGAGAGGTAAGAAGTCAGGGGATTGAGTTGGATATCACAGGTGAGATTTTACCAGGGTGGAAGGCGATCGCTTCCTATGCTCATACCAATGCAGAAGTCACCGAGGATAACTTGATTTCTGTAGGCAATAGATTAGAGGATGTACCAAAGAATCAAGCTAGCCTTTGGACAACCTATGAACTCCAAAATGGTGATTTCAAGGGTTTGGGATTAGGTCTGGGGCTGTTTTATGTAGGTGCGCGGGCGGTAGATTTAGATAACTCATTTGAAATCCCCGATTACTTGCGTACCGATGCGGCGATTTACTACCGTAGAGATGCTTTAAAGGCTGCTATCAATATCCGTAATCTATTTGATACAGAATATTTCGTTGATAGCAATGGAACAAGAGCAAGGGTGAAAACAGGTGCGCCCTTTACAATCATCGGTTCTATCAGTTGGGAGTTTTAACTCGCTCTCCTGTGGGCAATCGGCTGAATAATTTGCCGCAACACAGTTTTAAGCTCTGGACAACCTACGAAATTCAACGAAGTCCGTTGCAAGGCTTTGGGGTTGGTACGAGATGCTTTTTTGTAGGCGATCGCCAGGGAGATTTAAACAAGGGAACTCCAAAAAATAAATTATCCCAATTTCTAGACTCAACACGACTGTTCCTCCCCCTGCAAGAACTGCCCTAAATACGTTCGCGTAGCGTCCCGCAGGGATGGGATATTTTTTTAATTGAAAGTCCCCAACACATTTACTGTATCCAGCTATTTCCGCACAGATGCTGCCCTCTTTTATAAGCGAGATAGATTCTGGGCACAGGTCAATTTCAGGAATCTATTCAACGTTGACTATTTTGAGAATGCCTCTAGTCGGTTGGGGGGTTAACGCTGGTGAGGCATTCACGGTGCTGGGAATGATTTCGTGGGAGTTATAGGTAAAAAACAATCAAATAAAAGCAACTGATTCCCAGTCTGTTGCTGACAAGTGCAATGAACAACTACTGTAATCTAGTGTTGAATTTAATTTGACACGTTTGTTGGTGCGTTAGGCATTTACTAACGCACCTCAATTTATCATGATAATCAGGACATTATTAAGGCATTGAGGACAATGAAACTGAAAAAGCAATACAAATCAGTATTTGTTCAACCTCTTAGCTGCATGATGCTGAGTATCATAACTGCAATTGGCATATCATCATCAGTATTAGCAGTGACGGGAATTTCTCTGCATTCGCCAGAACAGTCTGCACAGAGACAACCACAAAAAATAGCACAAGCTTCGGGTACGGATGCACCAGAGCGATCGCAACTCCTGCAACAAGCCAATGCTTTATTTAGTCAGGGAGACTTAACAGGTGCAGAGGAAAATTTACGCAAATTAATTAAAAAGTTCCCAGAAGACGCCTTTGGACACTTTCAGCTAGGAAATGTGCTTTTTCAGCAAAAGAAACCAGAAGATGCAATTAGTTCCTATCGAGAAGCCATTCGCCTCCGCCCAAAATACGCTTTAGCTTACAATGCGAGCGGTATGGTTTACGCAAGTCAAAGTCGCTGGGAAGAAGCCATTACTGAATATAAAAAAGCTCTGGAAATTAATCCTAATTATGGCGAAGGGCTGACTAATTTTGCACTGGCATTGTGGCAAACAAATAAAAAAGATGAGGCGCTATCTTCTTTAGAAAAAGCTTTAAAGATTTTCAAAGAACAGAATAGAGGTGAAAAAGTTAACCAAGTCGAAAGAATTTTAAAAGAGATCAAAACTGCTGATGAGCCTGGTGTTTCATAAAGATCATATTATTTCGCGTTAGAGAATCGAAGTATGTCTGATAACTTGCAGTAAACAGCTTAATCTAGTATCTTTTCATGCAAAGATGCAAAGTTTTGTTGCATCTTTGCTGTTTTGATATAAAAGTGCAAAAAGAGATTATAAAAGTAAGTAGATTGGGTAATAATAATCTGACATCATATCATGTCCGTTCAAATACCCGTCATTGCGCTCGCCCTTGGCGTTCTCGTAGGGTACGAAGTGAAGGAATCGCAGAGTCATTGTGATTCTTTCTCTACAAGACGCTCCGCGAACGCTCCACTTCATTCCACTCGCAATGACATATTAGGGGTAATTTGGAGGACATCATATCAAAGAAATTTTTGACTTTTTTACAAGTAAGCAAAGGGTACAATCATTAAAAACTTTAGACTACTCATGGCGAACATAAAAGTATTTTTAAGCACTGACCAACAGCATTACGATATTTTATGTATTCGTCTTTTGTAACTCCCCAAGCAATATTTTGCTCAGAACCAGGATGTGAGACTGTATTCCGATTCCTCCTGTCAAAAAGGTTACGTGTATCTATGCAAATATCATGCGGTACACCTGTAAATGCAAGGTATTTAACAGCATGTTCTGCATTATAATCTTTATTTTTATTTGTATTATTTTTGTCAATTAGCATACAAATACCGTGAATTTCATTAAGTAAATGGTTAAGTGCAACCGAATAAGCTCCTATTTTTTCATTAAATACACGCAGACGTATTTGTTCTATAATATGTGGTTGTGACATAAGAATATTTATTTGTGTGGCTGATAACTGATAGTATCCAGGAGCATCTGATACTATTTTAGATTCTTCATAAACACTGGCGATATGTCTAAATGAATCATTATATTTTAATTTTTTAAATAATACTTTATTTTTATTTTTAAAATTTGTTTGGCATAAAAACTTTATTATTAGATGTACATCTCTCGTCGTTAAATTTTTTTTATTTTGCAAAAATAATACAAATTTACTTAAAGTTTTTTGGTTTTTTGAGATTATTAAAATAATTTCCTGTGGCATAACTTTCACTAAATCAAAATTAAAATTTGTGAATGTTAGTTCTATTTTATCTTGAATTTCTTGTTTGCTTAAAAGCTGATTTACAGAGTTATCATATACTTCTTTTAGTATTTCTTCTTGAAGAGAGCCATCAGAACCAAGTGAAACATCAATACTTGATGTTTTTAATTTTTCAATTTCATTAAAAATGTTGTCTATTTTATTTTCTGGAGTTTCTTCACTTTCATCATCATGGGCATAATACTCAGGTGATACTTTCTTCAAAACTTTTAATAGTTCTTCCTTTTGATTTGAATTATTAAGCCAGTAAAGTCGAGTTTTTGTGTTGAGCTTAAGCCCTAACTCGTAATGTAGTATATCAGATATATGCGAGGTAATAGAGTCAGTTATAGTTTCTTGCTGCTGTTTATCTGTATTAATTGAAAAATTAATACAGATAAATATATCATCAACAAATCTAATAATTTTATGCTCTTCTATTAAGTTAGAATATTTACAAATTTCTGTATCAATAACTAAATCACTAAAAATTAGATAAATATGACCTAATAAACCAGAGATGATGTCATTATCAGATTGAGGAATACCACCTTTATTACTTGATATAAAGTTAAAATAAAATTTTATTTGCTCTTTTGTTGACGTATCAAAGCGTAATTCTTCTTTAAGACTTGGCTTGGAAAATCTATCAATTTTATCAAGCAAAACTAGAATATCAACATTATCAAAGTAGTTTTGAATATCGAATTTAATAACAATTTTGTTGTCAGCATTATTATTTATCTGTTGTCTAATATCCTTTTTGAAGTTTTTGTAATAAGGTTTGTAAAAAGTTGTTTCATATTTTATTACTAAACTATGATTGGTGAAATTTAAATTGCCTCCATAGTAACAGTTTAGGCGGTCATTTTTTTTTACATAGCCTTGTAGTAGCTCTTGGGATAATTTGAGCAAATAAAGACCTAATGAATAGTATAAAATCCGCATAGGATAGGTAAAAAATTTATAATTACGAAGACCAAGGTGAGATTTAGGAATAACATAATCATAAAAAGCAAATTCACGTTCTAAACCGTAAAAAAGATTGTTTGCAACTCTCTGTTTAAAGTATTTTTGTGTGCCCAGTGCAGTCCCTCTTGAAGCTACTTGCTTATAGTAGAACATACTCAATGTATTGTAGTGCTGATTCTTGTCCATCTGTTTAATCTGAAAATCTAACAAGTTTTTAGCTTGCTGCCATAAATCGAAGTCTAAAAAATAACCTAACTGAGACGGGCTAAATTGATTCATTGGTAGCTATATTTACTACTTTAAGTGTTCAAATTTTATCAAAAATACTAACTGCTATATATTGATATTAAGCATTTATTATACCAATTTAAAAAAAAAGCGGCTTTTAATACAGTAATTCCACAATACCTGTGTATTGATAGCTTTCTCCTGAACTACTCAGTACTTTAGGTATTAAACCAAAATATAATCCTATGGCAAATTACTTAGTTTTTTTGATAATTGCCTGTATTTAAAAATGCTTTTCAAGGTTCATGTATCATTCTAGGATAGAAACACTACTACAATAAAAGTCAGACAAACCTTTGTTAAAGCCTATGACTTCCTTATCGGCATTAACTTTACCTGACCATACCCAGTTACCAGACTCAGACGGTACATTCGTGAAAAACTGGCAAGAGCATCCTCAAAGTATCTTGCTCACTGACTCGATTACACCTGTTTTAGAGGAACTTCATCCTGATAGTCAATATTGTATTGGGCAAGATTTAGGTATCTACTGGCGATTGACAGATCCTCCAGAGAAAGGGGCTGAAGCACCAGACTGGTTTTATGTATCCAATGTACCACCGACCCTTGAAGGTAAAACGCGGCGTTCTTATGTGCTGTGGAAAGAGTACGTCGCGCCCTTGATTGTGATTGAGTTTGTCTCTGGAGATGGTTCAGAAGAACGAGATAACACACCGCCATCTCAAGGGGAAGGTGGAAATGTTGGTAAATTTTGGGTTTATGAGCAGGCAATTCGAGTCCCTTATTATGGGATTTATGAAGTAGCAAAAGCGCAAGTGGAAGTTTACCATCTAATTGATAATACCTATCAACTGATGAAACCCAATGAACGGGGACATTACCCAATTGCTCCTATGGGGGTAGAGTTAGGAATCTGGCAGGGTTTGTATCAAAATGCAGAGTTACCTTGGCTGCGGTGGTGGGATGCACAAGGAAATTTATTGTTAACAGGTTATGAACGCACGGAAGTTGAGCGACAAAGGGCGGAAGTTGAGCGACAAAAGCGGCTCTTAATTACAGAGAAGTTGCGTACTCTGTCTCCTGAACAACTCAACGCTTTAGGAATTGACCCAGAAATGTTGGATTAAGGAAAATCTCGATATCAATAATTTAATAAAGTTGTTTCTTGGTTAGCACTGCTGTTATTTTGGGTACTCTTATCTTGTAAAGGGTTTTTAGATAGACACAAAATTTCTATGGCGACTGCACCAAGAATTGAGTCTAGTAATCTGAGCATAGCTGATCTATTCAGAGAGTTTTATTCAGTAAATATTCAAATTCTTTATCTCGTATATCACAAGTCACCATCACATCAGGATAAAAATAGCGATTTATGACCTCAATTTGTGCTTTCATGCCTAACATATAGACACGGCAACCACTACCCCAGAGATGGTTTCGTAACAGCATAGATACATTCATGCTAACTGTAACATGAGCATCATTTGCCCCTGCCATTGCGTAGACTTGCACATCAATATACTCGTGTTTGATTTCACTTACTTTCTCGCCTTCTAAATATTCTTCTGGGGAGATATAGTACTCACTTTGGCTAATGACCATTTTAGTACCTTAGTAGTTTTATTAAACATTTTAACTGATACAACAAATCTAATGGGCGACAGCGCCACCAGTTGGCTTCACCTTTTTGAGGAATAAAATAGCAATTCCACTAACTAACAAAGCAATGCCAATAAAGTAGAAACAATCGTTAAAAGCCATCACAAATGCTTCCCGGCGGACTATGTTGGATATAGATGCGATCGCTTGATTTTTTGCTGTACTTAAATCTGCTCCGCGACTAATAAAATACTGCGTCATTTGGTCAATTCGCTGTTGAGTTTCTGGATTATATAAAGATACTCCATCACCCAATATATTTGAGTGAAATTGCTCTCTATTTGCTAATAAAGTCGCTAAAGAAGCAATTCCAATAGAACCGCCCAGATTCCGCATCATATTAAATAAACCACTTGCTGAACCTGCTTCTTTCGGACTCAAACCAGCAGTAGCAATAGAACTAAGCGGCACCATAATTAGGGGTTGTCCCATTGCACGCACAAATTGCGACCAGCGTAATTGATCTAATCCTGTTTCATTAGTCATTCCAGAGTTCATAAATGCACTTATAGAAAATAAAGCTACACCAAAAGCTACCATGAAACGCACATCAATACGTTGCATCAATTTTGGTATGAGGGGAATAATAAATAGTTGGGGAATACCAGCCCAAATCAATACTTCACCAATTTGCAGAGCATTGTATTTTTGAATTTGGGCGAGATACAACGGTAAAATATAAATTGAACCATACAATCCTACTCCCAGTGACACATTGACAATACTGGCTAATCCAAAGTTCCGCCTAAGTACAAGCCGTAAATTAATAAATGGTTGTTTACGAGTTAATTCTATAAAGAAAAATATCGCCAAAAAAATTACCGCAATCACACTTAAGCGCACAATTAACGCTGAACCAAACCAATCTTTGCGGCTACCTTCTTCTAAAACAATTTGTAGAGAACCTAACCCAATAGCCATCGCAATAATTCCCCACCAGTCACCTTGTTTGAGTAAATTAATTTGGGGTTTTTCTTGCTTAATTCCATACCAAACACCAGCCAGCATTAATGCCCCTGGAATTACATTTATATAAAAGTTGTATTCCCAACCAAAATTTTCGGTTAACCAACCTCCTAATGTTGGGCCAATTGAGGGTGCAAAAACTGCACTAAACCCAAATGCAGCTAACCCAACTGATTGTTTTGATTGGGGTAAAGTTGTTAAGACAACTGTCATAGCTGTAGGAATTAATACTCCTCCGCTAAAACCTTGTAAGGCGCGAAAGAAAATCATGGAATTAAGATCCCATGCCCAACCACAGCAAATAGAAAAGAAGATAAATAGTGCAGTATTGACTAATAAATAACGTTGCAGAGAAAATACTCGTGACAACCATCCTGTTAGAGGAATTACCACAATTTCTGCGACAAGATACGCGGTAGAAATCCAAGAACCTTCTTCGAGAGTTGCTCCTAAACTTGCTTGAATATCTTGCAGCGAAGCATTAGTTATTTGAATATCTAATACCGCCATAAATGCACCAAGCATACTGGCTAATACACCAATCCAGGTTTTTAGCGGTACACGCTCTGGTGGTAAAGCAGGATTTTGCCCTTGCTGACGAATTACACCTGTATTAACCATAACTTTGTTCCATTTTCAAGGTTAAGTAGCAAAAAATGTTCTTATTAAATCTTATATCAACATGTTCTTTGCCTCTGCGTGAGCTTGAATCAGCAACCCTAAAAATTAAAAAATAATTGCTATAGAAAGCTCCATTAAGGTAAATATAAATTTCACTGCGGTTATTTATCTTAAAATTATTGAGTCGTAATAATCCCCTTTTGCTCATAAATTGGACGCATTATTTTTCTTAAAGCAGGCAACTGTCTGCTAAAAATAATTGACCCTAAAATACAAGCTATCCCATCAATCATTAAAGTGTTAGGAGCGCCAATATGACTTGCTAAAAAACCTCCTAATAAATTACCCACGGGAATCATCCCCAAAAATGACATTGTATATAAGCTCATCAATCGCCCGCGTTTATCGTCTTCGACAATGGTTTGTAAAAATGTATTGCTAGCAGCAATCTGGAGAATTGTTCCTAAGCCAACGAATAACATTGTAAATAAAGAAAGTGGTAAAAATCGAGACAAAGAAAAGCCGATTAAACCAGTACCTAAAATTGCTGGAGCTAAGGCAATCAATTTGCCAATTCCTAAGATTGTTTGGCGCGTAGCTAGATAAATACCACCAGTTAAGGCTCCAACTCCAGATGCCGCCATCAAAAATCCCAAGGTTTCTGCACTACCTTTGAGGACTTGTTCGGCAATAACTGGCACGAGAATAGTGTTTTGCAGTCCCATGAGGCTGACTAAAGCTGATAGCAATAAAATGGAGCGAATGGGTGAGAAGCTAAAGGCATATACAAATCCCTCTTTGACTTTTTGTAAGGGATTACCGTCAGTTACCGAATTTTTCCAAGGTTTAACTTTCATCGCCAATAAAGCGGCGATTACAGCAACGTAGCTCAAACCATCAATTAAAAAACAATAACCAGTTCCAACGCCAGCAATTAATAAACCGCCGATCGCAGGGCCAATTAATCGTGCACCGTTGAACATCGTTGAATTGATAGCGATCGCATTGGCTAAATCTTCTCTACGTTCAACCAATTCGGGCACCAAAGCTTGACGGGCTGGCGCATCTAAGGCGTTAATAAATCCTTGAAACAAGCTCAAAGCGATGATATGCCATACCTGAATCACACCAGTTAACGCCAGCGCTGCTAATGTTAATGATTGAATCATCGCCAAGACTTGCGTACCAATTAAGGTACGATACCGAGAAAAGCGATCTACAAATACTCCGCCAAAGGGAGCTAAAAAAAAGTTAGGAATTTGACTCGAAAATCCCACAACTCCTAGCATTAATGGGGATTTTGTCAAGTCATAAACTAGCCAAATTGTGGCAAGTTGCGTCATCCACGTCCCAATTAGGGAAATACCTTGCCCAGCAAAAAACAGCTGGTAGTTTCTTGACCTTAAAGCAGGTAGTAGCGATTTTTTCATATCAGGCTTGTTTTATACCAATCTGCTTTCATAGATATCATCTCACCTCATCTCTATACGCCTCTCTATAGATGTAGGAGAATGTCATAAGCAGAAAGAGGTTTTTCATCTGTTTGCAGGCAATTTCGTATTAATGATGTCCGGTTGATTACTTACTAAACCCCAAGAACCCCACCCCGCCAAAGCTACGCTTTGTCTCCCCTCCGCGCAGGCGGGGAGGGGCTGGGGGTGGGGTTCTTTTATTATGGGTAATTTGGGGAACATGATATTACTTGACTTCCACCGCAACTTCCGCAGACATCCCAGGAGTAATCCGCGATTCGTATCCTTGAATGCTCTTTTGGTCGAAAACTACTTTTACTGGGATGCGCTGCACAACTTTAGTAAAGTTACCTGTAGCATTATCCGGTGGCAATAAGGCAAACTGAGCGCCGGAAGCAGGGGAAATACTGTCAACACGACCAATAAAGGTGTGATGAGGGAAACTATCCAGCTTGATCTCTACTGGCTCTCCTGGACGCATCTTTTCTAATTGGGTTTCTTTGAAGTTTGCAATTACCCAATAGTTGTTATCCACGATCGCCATTAATGGTGTTCCCACTGCAACTCTGTTACCAACTTCGACGTTTTTTCTACCTACCCGTCCAGCGCTGGGGGCAGTAACATTGGCATAAGATAGTTGCAATTGTGCGTCTTTCAGCGATGCTTCTGATTGCGCGATCGCCGCTTTTGCCGCTTCGTATTGGCTACGTTTGACTGTGGTATCTTGTCCGCCTGCGGTAGCTTGTTGCAATCCTCCCTTAGATGCTGCCAATTTAGCTTGGGCGTTGGTGACATTTTCTTGCGCTTGTGCTAACTGAGACTGGGCTTTGGCGACACCAACTTTGGCGGAGGCTAACTGGGCTTGGGCTTGTTGTACTCCTTGAATCGCGGCATTTTTCTGTGCTTTGGCTACATCATAAGCAGCCTTGGCTGTGTCTAGTTGCTGACGAGGAATCGCACCTGTTTTATACAATTCGTTATAACGATTGTAATCTGCTTGGGCTTTTTCCAAATTCGCGTTTGTTTGCGCTACCTGCGCTTGGGCGGCGGGAATCCCAGCTTGGGCTTCTTGTACTGCTGCAAGGGATGCGGGAATCCCAGCTTGAGCTTCTTGTACTGCTGCTTGGGCTGTTGAAATTGCTGCTACTGCACTACTGACATCTCCTTGCGCTTGAGTTGTTTTACCAGTAGTGGTTTGTGAACTCAAAGCAATATTTGCTTGGGCGGCTTGCGCCTGACCACGAGCATTTTCTAGGGCTGCTTGTGCCTGTTGCACCTTACTTTCATAGTCCCGTGGATCTAACTTCACCAACAATTGTCCCGGTTGCACCAGTTGGTTATCATTCACTAGCACCTCATTTATAGTTCCAGGAATGCGGCTACTAACTTGGTGAATATTTCCCTCAACGGTGGCGTTGTCTGTTTCCTGGTGGGTGGAGGCGTATTGCCAGTAGTGAAAACCAAAAGTACTTGCGGCGATCGCACCCACACCTAATCCTGCCAAAATTAAACCAGTCGGTCTTTTGGGCTTCGGTTTCGCTGGAACTTCTTTCTCGATCTCAGGAGTTACAACAGGTGCTTCTGCTGTTGCGGATGTCTGTGTAGTAGCAGTTTCTAAAGTCTCTAAATCAGGAATCACTTCTTTTTCTAAAATTATGGTCTTGTGTCCGTTGCGTCCGTTCAAGGTATTAGCACCCATTATTATTACCTCGCTTGCTCGTTCAATAATTTGATTGATAGTCGTTTATTTAGAATGCGTAGTTTTTTCTGAAAAAAATTCTTATTTCCTTAGTATGCGTACTATTATCTCAAAACATATCTTTACATTGCCTCCCCCAGTCGGGTGATTATAAAATCATCTTTAAGAGAGGTTAGCGATCGCCCGATTCAACATTTGGGAAAACAGTTCTCGGTCAGCAAAGGAAATACCGTCCATCGCTTCATCACGCACGGCTGCGGCGATTGGCGGCAAAACAGCTTCTAGTTCCTTACCTGCATCTGTGAGCCAAATTCGCCAGATGCGGCGATCGTTAGTGTCCCGTTCTCGACGCACCAAGCCGCGTTCTTCCATCCGATCTAGTACGCCTGTTAAAGTCCCTCCCACTTGTTTGAGTTTGTCCCCAATACTAGAAGTAGGTAAACCATCTTCTTGCCAAAGACAGCACAACACCAACCAGTGAAATGGCGTCAGTCCAAAGGGTTCTAGCCTCTCAGTAAACTTGCGACTCAGCAGTTGTGAGACTAATTTGATTCTGTAGCCCAAATTGTATGGTGCCAGATTTTGCTGCCACGACTCTAAAAGTGGGGAGTGATTAGATGTAGAAACCATTTAAGATAATACTTAGTGTACGTACTATTATAACTAGATTGATATTATTTAGCAATATTTGCTTTGCATCTATCTTAGGGAAGAACTTGAATCAACTGGTACTCTTTTACTGTACCAAGAACGTGGTGAGTCCGAGATAATTTAGGGGACTGGTCAGTATAGATTAAAGCATAGCTCAAAGCTGGTACTTGGGAAATAGAAACTACTGCTTGGGGACGAATAGAAAGATAGAAATTAAGCAGTACTTGGATTTTCTGGTCTATTTGCACAAGGTAGATCGGATGAGATTGGATAATTGAAGCGATCGCACTTTGTTGTAAAAAAGTTCTTAAAACAGGATTATAGTCACTTAACAAACCGATGCTACCCATCGTTGCCAAAGTCAGCCAACAGGTAATTAACCATCCTGCAATCCAGTAACGGGCTGTGAGAAACTTCTTGCCAAAGTGGTAACGACTAATCCACACCACAGGTAAAATTAACCAACCCAACCCCATAGCCAAACCAATAGTTGCATACTTGCGGATGTCAGAACCAGCGTAACTAATAGCGACAGTACTAGCTATTACAAGAAAAACACCGAATCCACCAAAGCCATAACTGAGGTTTCGAGAAAGATTATTCCTTGCAAAAAAGTTCAATATATTTTTTTTACCTTTTTGAAGAGGAAATTGTGGGTGAATTCCTGTCTGGTAAATATTGCCTAACCAGCTTAAACCCACAGATGCTAACAAAGCTATAAACGGATAAAGGCAAAGACTATAGTGAGGTAAACGAGTGCTAAAAACACTAAGTTCTACAAATAAGACAAGTGGAAAACCAACTAATATTAACTGGTAAAGAGGAATGGGACGACGGACAGTTAAAAACAAACCTAAAAGTCCGAAAAAAGCCCAAGGAAATGCTTTTAAAGGAATATTCCATACATAGAATAGCGGCCCATTATGCTCCCGATCTTCAGAACCTAGCTGCACAACAAACTTGAGCAACTCCTCAAAACTCTGATTTCCATAGTGCAGCCAGCTTAACCACAGCCAAATGCCAGTGGGTATTAAACCTACGAAAAAGCCTAGATATAAAATTGGATTAGTAAGATGACGATGACGGTGATGTTCCCAAATTAAATAAGGTAATAAAGCGATAATTGGCAAAAAAATCATAAAGCTTCTGACTAAGAAGCCTAAACCTAAACTTAAACCAGCTAGAAAACTCCAAAAATAGTGATGTTTAGGATGTAATTCTGTTTTTATTAAACAGAAAATAGCTAAAAGTACCAAGAAAATTATTGGTACATCAGGCGTACTTAAGCGAGAGTATTGTAGCCAAAGAAATTCCACACTTAAAATTGCAGTAGCTAGCCAAGCTAATTTTTTGCCTAGCATAATTTTGCCAATTTCATACACCAGCCATAAGCTAAAAATGCTAGCAATCATACTAGGAAGACGCGCACTAATATCACTGATCCCAAACAACTTGTAGAAACTGGCAATTAACCAATAAGACCCAGGTGTTTTATGATGTGCCCTTTCCCAAGAAGTTATCCAATTACCAGAATCAAACATCAGACGGGCACGCGAAGCGTAAAGGGCTTCATCATGTGCCATCAGGCTATTGTGCCCAGAAGTAAATAATAATAAGGGTAGCATCCAAAGGAACAAACTTAAATAGGGTAACGATTCTACCAGGCGGCTTTTTCGCCAAATATGCTGCCAGAAGTGTAGTTTATGGAACATTGAATTGATAAAATTGAATGTTGCTATTTAGACTCGTTTAAGTATCCTGTTGTTATTAAAATATGTTACATAGTGATTGTTGAAAAATACTTGAAATTGCCACATTTTTCCGAAAAAGTTCTCCCAAATAGAGATTTATGCAGTTAAGACCGAATCAACGCCTGAAATTAGATGACACAGACGATAAGCTGTTCTATGCCTATCCTCGCTTCGTTACCCATGTGGATGAAGGATTTATTCAACAGCTAACAGATTTATATCGCGATCGCCTCAAACCCAACACCCGCATTTTTGATATGATGAGCAGTTGGGTGTCTCATCTGCCAGAAGAGATGGAGTTTGACCATGTGGAGGGACACGGACTCAATGGTGAGGAATTAGCACGTAATGCCCGCTTAAATCATTACTTTGTGCAAAATTTTAACGAAAATCCCCAGCTACCTTTACCAGATGAAGATTTTGATGCTGTTCTCAACTGCGTATCTGTGCAATATGTGCAATATCCAGAAGCAGTATTTTCCGAAATTTACCGCATCCTAAAACCCGGTGGTGTTGCAATTATCAGCTTTTCTAACCGGATGTTTTTTGAAAAAGCGATTCAAGCTTGGCGAGAGGCTTCAGAAGCACAGCGAGTGGAATTAGTCAAAGAGTATTTTGCCTCAGTTCCAGGATTTACAACCGCAGAAGTTATAGCTCATAAATCAACATTACCGAATTTATTACAGTGGTTGGGTGCAGCTGGAGGAGATCCGTTTTATGCCGTCATAGCTTACCGCAGTTAAGTCAAATATTCACTAGTGCAGCTTGGCAGCCGTCGGCTGCTACAAACTCTCCCCAATGGAACAATTAAAGAGTAGGAACACCCTAAGATTTACTACAACTTGCTTTAATCCGTGAAGTTTTTGGCGTAGGTTCAACAGTAGAAACCGACCCAAATAATGGTAAGTTACACATCAAGACTTCTCGGTTTAGCTCTAAGCAGTGCTGAGAACGGAGAATTAAGTTGTTGACTATAATTTCCAGTTCCTCTAGAGAAAAAGTGAATGCTCTACGCTTCTATCCTCACGGATAGAAGCGTAGGATGCCAGGGGGTTTGCTCAAAACTGCCAGGAAATTGTGCCCTGTATTCTCAGGGGATCGCCAGGTATAATCCGATTCACGTTTTGTGCAGAGACAAAATAATCAGTGTCGAACAAATTCTTGATATTGATCGCAGCCCGGTAATTGTCCCGCTTATAATAAATAGCTGCATCTGTGCGTACATAACTAGGTAACTCAACCGTATTGGCTAAGTCAGCTTGCCGAGCTCCATAGTAAAAAGCTCCTAAACCGAAGCCTAATCCTTTTAAACTGCCGGATTGAATTTCGTAAGTTGTCCATAGATTGAGCGCATGTCTCGGCACATTATTCAGTTGATTACCCACTGTCGATGGATTGTCTCTTGTGATTTCTGCATCAGTGTAAGCATAACCAGCAATGATGTTCCACCCTGGCAAGATTTCGCCAGATATATCAAACTCAATCCCACGACTGCGCTGTTCCCCAATTTGAATAGTTCGTTGTGGATTATTTGGATCTTCGGCTGAGAGATTGGTGCGAGTCAAATCATAAAATGCCAAGGTTGTAGCTAATCGGTCAGTCAAATCTGCTTTAACCCCGATTTCATACTGCGTTCCTCGCTCCGGTTCAGGTAGGGCGGCACCGAATGCAGATGTCGCTTGATTGAATGAACGGCTATAGCTGGCGTAGAGTGAGATCGGTTGAATAGGTTGGTAAACAATGCCAACACGAGGGCTAAAAGCTTCTGTTTGCTTAAAGTCGGTTGTCTGGTTCAATAAATCCTGAAACTCTTGATTGGCAATATCAAAGCGTCCACCCAAAAGTAGTTTGAAGTTTTCTGCTAGGGTAATTTGATCCTGAAGGTAAAAACCTAATTGTTGCGCCGTATTTTTGATATCAAAATCTGGAAGACTAGCTTCTGTAGCAGTTCTATACACGGGATTGAAAACATTGAGAGGAGTCGTGTCATTAAAAAGAGCTTTGGAATTAGTATCAGTTTTGCTCAGGTTAAATCCAGCGACTAGCTCATGCTTGATACTACCTGTTGTCAACTTAGCGACCACATAATTGTCTAGATTATAATTATTTTGATCGTAGTCAAAATTCTCAACGCCTCTTTCCAAGGTACGCAAATCATCTTGTAATCCCAAAGAAGCCACAAGATCTCGTCTTAGGCGAAACAAAGAAGTCTGAAAAACGCTCCGCGCTTGCCAGCTATCGCTAAAGCTATGTTCAAAATTATAGCCAATCCGAAATACACCGTTAGACGTGTCATTAAAATTAGGCTCGCTCACAGAACGATTACGAGGAATTTTGCCATTGGGGTTAGGCAGTATGCTTCCCCGTGCGGGTATCCCAAAATCATAGGGTCCCTCTATAAGGGAATAGCTTGCTTCTAGGGTCAGCTTTGTTCTATCACTAATTTGCCAGCTTAAAGTAGGTGCAATTAGATATTGCTGTTGCTCATAGAAATCAATAAAGCTTTCGTTCGTTCCAGCAGAAGCATTCAGGCGATACAACACCGTTTTACTGTCATTCAACGGACCGGATAAATCAATTGCACCGCTATAGGAATTGTAGCTACCAACAGAAGTTTCTACGAAGTAGAACGGATCGCGTAATGGTTGCTTTGTTACTAAGTTGACCCTGCCGCCAAGTCCACCTTGACCGAACAGAACCGAAGCGGGTCCTTTGAGGACTTCAACCCGATCAATATTTGAGCCAAACCCGACACCCAGGATTGAACGGTCTTGTACCCCATTAAGTAGAATATCTGCACCAGCATCAAAGCCCCGGATTTTGATGATATTGAGAGGATCGCGAGGGCTTCGACTTCCTACCACGACACCCGGCGCATTTTTTAACACTTCTGTTAGGCGAGTTGCTTGCTGGTCTTTAATGACCTGTTGCGGTATGACCTGAATCGACTGGGGAATATCACGCAACGGTGTGTTGGTTCTCGTAGCAGATGAGGTATCAAGAACGCGATACCCATCTTGTTCACCCGTCACCACCAACTCAATCGGTTCATCCTGCTGTGCTGTGGGTTCCTCCGGTTTTGTCTCATTCATTGGCTTCTTTGGTGGCTGCATCGCAGTTGCAGCAGACACTACCCCAAAAACCAAACCTGCATCATCATCAAATAACTCAACCGTTGGTAATGCTGTTTCACCTGTCACTGTCACCCGGATAGTATTTGCATCGAGATTCGTAACTGTTATCTCAGTAATTTCCGGAAGTGGTTTTTCGGAACGAAATGTGAAAGCATCACCATTGGGTAAACGGAGTTGTGAGTTAGGTATATCAGCAATAAAGTTATTACCAGTACTGCGATTTGTGATTTGCAGTTGCGCCCCAATGGATGTCTGTAAAATCACCTCTACACCTTTTTCAGTGGGAGTAGCTTTAACTCCCGTAATCTGCACAATTTCTGATGAGGGTGCTGGCGACTGCACTCTTCTTTGGGCGCTAGTCTGGGGATGCTCTATCTCACTGATCTGGCGAATATCTCTAATTGACCTGGAATTGCGTAGTACCGATGCGACAGATTTACTTTGTACCTCTTGCCTGGGTATTTCTTGAGCAGTGGCGCTCATTGCACTCCAAAACGAAACAGAACTTGCTAGTAAGAAAATTTTCGATAACTGCTTTGGCTTCATTTACTACTCCACACACCCGTCACCATCATCTGACTGAAAAGAATGTCACTAAGGCAGCAAATAGCTGAATTATTGAGATAAATTACTATCAACTTAAAAACAAATATTACAACTAATCGATAATTAATTGCAAATGATTATCAGCTTTTCTTCACAAAGGGAGTTGAATAATCCCAAAACAATCTCTGAATATGGCGAGTGTTTAGCTATTTTATTCAGCAATCTACATTCGTTAAAATTTAGCTAAGATGATGAGCATATTTGTCAAGAGGTTTGGAACATGAAATTTTTTTGTTGGCAGATGACTCCCAATACTTCTCGGTTAAGGACAAAAGCAAGGTAAAGTGATAATTGTTCTCCGAGAAGTGCGATCATAAAAACTGGTGCAGCTAAAAGATTTCTCCTTAATTACGCCAAGGTTAGAAGCAGGATTAATATTCAAAGCGATCGCCAAAATCTTTGTCAATAAACAAGACTTAATGAGAACGTTTTAGATTCTATTGAGAATGAACTGTTTTTATTGACATAATGCGGTCGCCCTAATATATACATAATTTGTGTAGATGAATTATTGGCTAATGAAATCAGAACCAGAAGCCTATAGTATTGCTGACCTTCAACAGCAGAACGAGACTATCTGGGACGGTGTTCGCAATTATCAAGCTCGTAACTTTTTGCGCCTTATGGATGAAGGAGACTTAGCTTTTTTCTATCACTCCAGCACTAATCCTCCCGTTATTGCTGGGTTAATGCGTGTAGTGAAAAAAGATATTGCTGACCCGACCCAGTTTGAGCCAGAAAGTAAATATTACGACCCGAAATCAAGTTCCGAATCCCCTCGGTGGCAAACAGTTGTAGTGGAATTTGTTGAGACTTTTTCTAAGCCCATCTTGCTATCAATACTCAAAGAAGAGTTTAGCGCTGAAGAGTTTATGTTGGTAAGACAAGGAAATCGGTTATCGGTGATGCCTGTCCCTGAAGCAGTAGCTTTGAAAATTCTGGCGATGAAAACCTCCTAGTTAAAATAATTCGTAATTCGTAATTCGTAAAACATTTTGAAGGAAGGTTGATTAACTGGAGATAATGTGATTTATTCTTACCTACTTACAGCAGATTTCAAGGAAAGTGAGATACACAACGATTCGTCTATTATCTAGGTAGAAAACGTGTTTTACTCCTGAATTCAGAATTCACAATTCTGAATGCTGTATTTAGTTCACATCCATTGCACAGGATCTAATTGATAATAACGTTGCAGTTGCTCATAAAGTGCCGGATGCTTAGACAGCAATTGGTGTGGTTTCTCAAAGAATGTCTCAGTCGCTACGGCGAAAAATTCTGCGGGATTCGTTGCGCCATAGCTATCCATTACCGTATTTACACCTTGCAGAACATCATTACAAAGTTGCTGATATGCTTCTGTCATCACTTTAGCCCAAATAGGATAGTCTGAATTGCGTTGCAGTATCGGAACTCCTTCAGCTTTACCATCTTCTTGATCCAATTGATGGGCGAATTCATGAAGCACAACGTTACGTCCATCTCTCCAGTTATTAATGTCTTGTTTCACCTGTTCCCAAGACAGTACTACTTGGTCATTTGTCCATGATTCTCCCAGTCTCGCCACACGCCTTTCTTCAACAACATATTTTCCGACAGAAATAGTTTCTTGAACAAAATAAGCGTTGGGATACACCAGAATTGAACGAAGTCTGGGGAAGTACTGCCCACGTTCATTTAATAGAAGTAAACAAGCGACAGCCGCAAGAGTCAGTTTCATTTCCTCTGTCACCTGTAATCCTCTACAGCCAATAAATTGCTTTTCTGCTAAGAACACTTGAATATGTCCCTGAAGTCGTCTGATTTCATCGGGAGAAAGACAGGGATAAATGGGAAAATTATTCTCAATAATGGCACTCCAAAGTGGTGGAAAAGGACGATGTTTGAGCCGATTTCTTCGCCTTTTTACTAAAATTGGATTGAGTAAAATCCCAGCGATAATCAGCCCAATTATCAGAAAGAAAACTATTATTTTAACCATTGACTTTTCAGCAGCTTACATATTGAATTCACTGCTAAGCAGAAAATCTAGAATAATGTTAACGTGAGTTCGACGGTTATAAAAGGCAAAAAGCTTGCTAAACATGAAGCGTGGGAAACTGGGCAGTAAAGAGCGATGCCTGCGGCGACCCAAAAGATTTGCCAGCACTACCTTTTGCCATTTTTTAGTTCTGTCGAACTCACGTTATTTTAATATTCATTACCCAGTAACAACACTTAAGGTTGTTCAAATCAAAAGCAATTCGGAGAAAAGCGATGGGTAGTCCTAAAAAAGTAAATATTACTATTGAACCAGCACTAGAAGACTACGCTGATTCTGATATTCTTTTTCCAGATAATATTACTAATTCGGAGATATCTATTAGTTCGCCCGATCATTTCATTTTTACTGATAGTTCAAATGGATATCTCCAACTATGGAATTTAAGAACACAGCAGGTAACGAAAACCGAGAGCAAAACCTTTGCTACCCCAATAACAATTGATGCAAAGTCACTTGACAAATTCCAAGAACCTTTTAATTTTTTTCCATAAAAAAATCCTGATCCTATCTACCCCCCAGGAGAGACAATCACTGAACCAGAATTTTTCTTCAAGAGTAGCTTCAAATGGCCACAACCTGAAGGTAAAAACACCCCAGTGACCATTACTTATAGCTATAGTAACCTACTCAATGGTAATCTCCCTGGCGGTCTTAGCAACGCAGAAATTACAGAAATCATAACAGAGGCACTAGGACTGTGGTCGAAATATGCCCCCCTAAATTTTGTAGAAGTTCCTGATAGTGGTCCTGCTCCCTCTGACTCTTCTTACAGTGCAGGGAGTTATCCTCAAATCCGCCTTGGGACTAACTATATTGATGGTAGTGGTGATGATAGTGGTAACATCTTAGCTTATACTTATCCTCCCTACTCAACGACTGACGGTTTAGCAGGTGACATACATTTTGATAGTAGCGAAACTTGGAACCCAAGCCTTCCTGGTGGCTTTGACCTTCTGGAAGTCGCAGTCCATGAGCTTGGTCACGCCCTAGGCGTCCGTCATGAATCGGCTCAAACAGCGATTATGAATCCTGACTATGGCGGTCGCTATTCGGGACTTGGAACTGCTTTCCTCTTTCAAGACGACATTAATGGCATACGAGACATTTATGGAACTCGAGACTTGCTCAGCGCACAGAGATGGGGGACTGGTCAAGGTGGATTTTGGGATACTCAACAATGGCTAAGTGGTGATTTTAATGGAGATGGCAAGGATGATTTGGCTAAAGCCTTCAACGATGGGGGTCTAGCCAGTATTGATGTTCACCTGTCTAGCGGCAGTGACTTCCTCCCCCAGAGATGGGGGACTGGTCAAGGTGGATTTTGGGATACTCAACAATGGCTAAGTGGTGATTTTAATGGAGATGGCAAGGATGATTTGGCTAAAGCCTTCAACGATGGGGGTCTAGCCAGTATTGATGTTCACCTGTCTAGCGGCAGTGACTTCCTCCCCCAGAGATGGGGGACTGGTCAAGGTGGATTTTGGGATACTCAACAATGGCTAAGTGGTGATTTTAATGGAGATGGCAAGGATGATTTGGCTAAAGCCTTCAACGATGGGGGTCTAGCCAGTATTGATGTTCACCTGTCTAGCGGCAGTGACTTCCTCCCCCAGAGATGGGGGACTGGTCAAGGTGGATTTTGGGATACTCAACAATGGCTAAGTGGTGATTTTAATGGAGATGGCAAGGATGATTTGGCTAAAGCCTTCAACGATGGGGGTCTAGCCAGTATTGATGTTCACCTGTCTAGCGGCAGTGACTTCCTCCCCCAGAGATGGGGGACTGGTCAAGGTGGATTTTGGGATACTCAACAATGGCTAAGTGGTGATTTTAATGGAGATGGCAAGGATGATTTGGCTAAAGCCTTCAACGATGGGGGTCTAGCCAGTATTGATGTTCACCTGTCTAGCGGCAGTGACTTCCTCCCCCAGAGATGGGGGACTGGTCAAGGTGGATTTTGGGATACTCAACAATGGCTAAGTGGTGATTTTAATGGAGATGGCAAGGATGATTTGGCTAAAGCCTTCAACGATGGGGGTCTAGCCAGTATTGATGTTCATACTTTGATTTAGGTGGTATTGAGTTAAACTGAGCCGCCCCATCATCAGCGCGGCTTAGTTTAACTTAATACCATTTTGGGGTTAATAGCTACACAACTGAAGGTGAGCGATCGCGCCCTTGAGTGGCTGGGCAAAAAATAAAGCGATACCTGTAATCACAAGCACCCCAGTAACAGAAAATGAAATTTATCTCTAAGTTCGCCTCTTTATTTACCGTTGCTAGCACTCTGACTATCACCACCATTTTAAAATACTTAGGCGATGCAATAATAATTTCTAAAAACTATATTTACTGGCTCACTAACTACCGCTATTGGATCAGAATTATACAAGATTGAACCTTGGTAGAAAGGCTTGTTTGAAGTCCTTGCTCAACTTTGACAATCAATTTATCAAAAGCCTCTTGATTTGCTGTCAGTTGTTCTTGAAGAACTTTCTCTAACTCAGGCTTTATTTGCTCACACATATCCTGAATTTTTTTGTCGCTCAAAAAATTAGAACGAATCCAACTAGGTACATCTACATTTGTCTTAATTACTTCTTGAACAGTTTTACGATTTAGCTCCATTCCTGCTGCCATCACTGAAGCCCCATATACTAGTGCAATCGGCCAAGTTAAATGTCCAGTTAGTATGAGAGTGATAATGCTAGCCACAGCGCCTCCACCAATTACTACATTGACGATAAACGCTACTGTCTCAGCCAGGATAGCATCTCCAATTTGTAACTCTGGATTAACAAAATTTGGGTCAATACTATCCTCGAACCTTAAGCTGCTTCTAGGTATCTGAAACTTTCGACATATTGGATCGGTTTGTGCGGCTAAATCAGGTTGGATTTTATTGCTAAACCAAGAAGCGCATTGATGATTAATTATCTGCACGGCGCGATCGCTTTTGAGCCACTGTTCTGCCCGACCGATCAAAGCTGTTTCTAAATCGGCTAAAGTCCGTATTTTGTTTTTTTGCCAATCTTTTAAAGCTGGTTTAACTGCGTTGACAATCAAACCATCCGCCAAAGGTTTAGTTAATGATTCGATTAACTCCGGGATATGCCTTTCAATTAAACCTTTAAGCTTGTTCGAGGTAAATAGTTTGTTCACTTCTTGTTTAAAAGCAGCAGCACGCAGATCCCATCGTCCTACTCGTGCTAAACCCATTGCAATGCACCGTTCCGGTTCTGGATCGGGGCGAAGCAGCGTTTCTGGTTCGGGAAACATTTCCTGACAAAGAATGTGGGTAAACTTCATGCGAGATGCACCGCCAGTCATCAGCACAAGTTTTGGTACGATTCCAAGTTTTTCCAGCTTTTCTTTTGCTTCCTTTAAAGAGTCACGAAATGATTTAATCCAACTATTAAGCTCCAGTTCCGGTAAGGGTTGGTTTAAAATTTCCTCCATCAGCAATTTATTGACTTGGGGAATAAAATAAATCTGTTCGTTGATCGACTCGAACCCACGCGCAAAGGATTCAGGATCGCTGTATAGCTGTTCATTTGAAAAGTAATCTTCTTTAGCTTTGCGACAAGCAAGTTCACAACGAGCTTGGTGATGGGGATATTCCTGAAATACTTTTTCCAGTAATGCTTTTTGCTCGTGGTTGGCGAGAGTCCGGGCAAAAATAGCTTTGTCAATTAAGGATGCTCCCAAAGTATTACTTCCGAAATCTATCGGGATCTCTTCTAAGCTCTTAACCAGAGTAAAATCTGTGGTAGAAGAACCAATATCGACAATTAGCACCGATGCAACAAGTTTGTCATACTCCAACTTGCCGGCTTCCTTGGCTTGCATGAAAGCAGCCCGCGATTCCGGTACAACATTTAGTTGGGGAATGCCAGCTTCTTGAAGTAGCTTTTGGTATTCGGTGCGATCGCTAACTGACCATCCTGAAGGGCAACCAATGTAAAAATAGCTACCTTCTTTCTCTTCAACTTGTTTACTTTCTTTCAAAAGGCGGTAGTAAGTTGCCACAAAAGTGCTAATTGTTTCCCGATATTTGGGATCGTTGTTGGGTTTTTGCTTGAAAGAGATTGTCAGTTGGGTAACGCCAGCTTGAATTAATGCTTGTTCGCCGACAAGATAGCCAAGTTTGGGATGCCAGCCAAGAGCTGTAATTTGGTTCTTCTTGTTATTAATCTCCAGCATCTGGGGAGGTTCGATGCTTTCTACGATCGCTTTAGCTACAGCCGTTTCACCGTGTCCCAAATCAAAACCGATTGTTTCTAAAATTTCCATACCCTTATTGTCTATTATTCTCTAGCAGAGGAATATGCTGGCTCAATTACCCTACCGCGTCTAATCAAGCGATCGCCTTTCAACAATGCCGGAGTTAGAGTTACGTGATCTTTGGTATCGGGGTCGATACTTGGCTCAAAGTCAAAATACTCGCGATCGCTGTGAGGATCATTTGGTCGGTAAATTTGAGTGTTAATTCCCTGAGACATTAAAATTTGTGGCAGAAGTTTCGCCAGTTCATGAGCCATTTGGGGTTTATCAAGTTTTGATGCGCCCATTAGCCTTTGCAGAAAATTTAATAGCTCTGGCAATTCTTCTATTGCTAAGTCGCCTTCATGTTTATTTGATTCTTCTACTCTAGCCACTGCTAGGTCAATAGTGTTGAGAGCATCGCCAAGGCAATCTAGAAATACTTTGCTATCAACCCGGAGAATCGGTTGGGGTAATTCCAATAGCCCTTCAGATATAGAATTATTTTGCTGGTTGTTTAATTCGAGTTGAAGTACAATTTCTAGTCCTATAAGTAGAGAGGTTAATAAGATAGCCATCCAAGCACCTGGGGTAGTTTTAGTTAAGGAAAACAACGAGCCTAAGATGCCGATATAAACTAGTCCCTGTAGTAGTTTCAGGATTAATCTGCTCGAAAAAAACTTTGTACTTGGGTTAGTAATTTGTTTTTGCTCTGTTGGAGCCGCTTGAAGATAATTAGCCGCTGCTAGAGTGGCGATAGACTGCCGCAGGGTATCCAGGAAAAAGGAAGCCAGACGAACTTGAGCCAAATTAAGCTTTTCAATATAAATTCTTTCGAGATTATCGAGTCGGTTTTGCACCAGTTTAACTATTTGCTCAATCCCGATTGTATTATCAATATCTGTCTGGAGTTGGTTGCGTTCTTCGCTAAAAAGTGAAGTGATTGTTTTCATTGCATTGATTAAGACTTTAACGTTATTAATTAGGAGTGAAATCAACACTCATTTTTTTATTTCACCCTGTAATCACATAATGACGGAATAATTCATAATTTCTAATTATGAATTAGGTTGATTGCAAATTACTACCCATCAAAAGGAGGAGCAGAATGTTTATCTGCGTCATTGCAGACTACGGTACAGGAGATCCGGCATTTACTGAAGTCACACAACGTCTGCTGATGACTTTTCCCCATGCCCAAATTCATTTGCTTTCGGTTCCAGCATTCAGTACCTTAGCAACGGGATTCTGGATTGCCCAACTGGGACTCAACCCAGGCCCTAGCGATCACCTAATTTATCACAACTGTGCCCCTCGTCAGGACGATCCCGAAGCCCGTCGAGACAATGAAGGTGAAGGGCTAACTTATGCCCTTTTATCTAATGGTGTAAAAGTAGTGGGTGTGAATGCGGGCTACACCCTCTCCTTTATCAAAGACTATACAAAGGAGTTGCGAGTGGTCAACGTTTCTCGTGGTGGATCGCAGTTTCGCTCACGGGATGTATTTCCTCCGGCGGCGGCTGCCATTATGAGTGAAGATTTTAGCTTTCTGGGAGATAGCCTTAAAAGTGAGCAAATCCCAGATGTTCCACCAGATCGAATTGCCTGGATTGATGGCTACGGCAACATCAAAACAACTATCGGGGCCCATACACTTAATTTGGAGCCTCAAAGCAAGATCGTGATCCGGATTGGAGATGTGGTCAGTGATGCAGTATATTCTGATGGTAGTTTCAAAGTATCTGAAGGAACTTTAGCCTTTGCTCCTGGTAGTTCCGGTTGGTCAACAGGCGATTCAGGAGAACCATTGCGCTTCCTAGAGCTATTTCTGCGAGGAGGGAGTGCTTGGGAGCGCTTTGGTCGTCCCCGTGTGAATCAGCAAGTAACTCGAATTGCCTAAAATTGCTTAGTTGGCTTTATCGAGTTGTCCTGACTAAAAACGATTAGATTTGTGCTGTGCCGCCATCGACGAACAATTCGATGCCAGTGATATAGCTGCTCTCGTCAGAGGCAAGGAAAGAGACTGCTTTGGCGATTTCGTCAGGTGTGCCTGGACGACCCAAAGGCGTGGTGGTAGCGGTGTCCGCCTTCATTTGCTCAATTTGCTCGTCGCTCATGCCGAGTTCAGTTTTGTAGGCAGGTGTGATCACCGTCCCAGGACTGACAACATTGACTCGGAGTTGGCGGTCTTTGAGATCGACTGACCACGTGCGTGCGAACGATCGCAGTGCTGCCTTGGTAGCAGCGTAGACGCTGAAAGCTGGTATACCCTTGATCGATACCATCGACCCGTTGATGACGATCGACCCACCAGCAGGCATCAGCGGCAGCGCCTTCTGCACAGTGAAAAGCGTACCCTTGACGTTGATGCCAAAATACTTGTCGAAGTGCGCCTCGGTGATTTGTTCGAGCGGCACAAACTCCCCGCCACCTGCGTTTGCAAAGAGGATATCGAGGCGTCCTTTCTGCTCTTTAATCGTGGCGTAAAGGCGATCGAGATCGGCAAGATTCGACACGTCACCCTGAACAGCAGTAACATTTTCACCGATCTCCTTCACCGCAGCATCAAGTCCGTCTTGACGACGACCTGTAATAAAGACATAGGCCCCCTCTGCAACGAACCGCTTTGCTGTGGCGAGTCCAATGCCGCTATTACCACCGGTAATAAGTGCGATTTTTCCTGTGAGTTTCTGTGACATGGTAGTGGCTCCCTTGAATGAATTAAATATGAACTTTAATAGTATTTATACTTAAGCAATGTAGCTGCCTTCGAGATCAGGCATTGTCCCGGTGACGTAGGAAGTGGCAGTACTACTACTGAGTTTTTTTACTAAATCGGTATAAAAGCAGTATCACCTTTTAATTCATGTTGTCAAGAAAAATAAATTTGCGTAGGTTGGGGAGCCACTGCGCCCTTGCGGTTTCCCGACTTGTACTCCTACGGAGAAGCAAGCTAGCAAGAGCGTCTCCCCTTCTCCCAAAGGGAGAGGCTAGCGCCAAGGGAGAAGCAAGTGGCGTTTGAGGAACGAAACCCAACATTTTCAGGCATTTGTTGGGTTGTACTTCGTTCAACCCAACCTACAATTATCCTTAACCCAAGCCTATTGCCATATATCTATTAATTTTAAGGTGAATTCGACGAAGCTAAAAAGCCACCGCAGTCAAAATAGGTAAATCTTTAGAGTTAATAAGGTCAGTAGTTAGTTACGTTTTAAGCTAAAGCGCTGGCATGGTGGCGGATATGATCTTCAATAAAAGTCGCAATAAAATAATAACTGTGATCGTAGCCTTGTTGGTAACGTAAGTTTAGCGGCTGATTAACATCTGCACAAGCTTGCTCAAACACCTTTGGTAATAATTCCTCAGCTAAAAATTTATCAGCAGTCCCTTGGTCAATGAGAATTGAACTGTGATATCTTCGTTGTTTGATTAATTCACTAGAATCATAAGCACGCCAACTTTCTTGATTGCTGCCAAGATAACCACTAAAAGCTTTTTGACCCCAAGGACAACGCATAGGTGCAGCTAGAGGTGCAAAGGCTGATACTGATTTATAGAGTTCTGGGTTTCTGATTGCACAGACAAGCGCCCCGTGTCCCCCCATTGAATGACCGAAAATACCTTGTTTATCAGGTTGGGTGGGAAAATTTGCGTTAATTAAAGCAGGTAATTCTTCAACAATATAACTATACATTTGGTAGTTTTTACGCCAAAGTTCTTCTGTAGCATCAACATAAAAGCCTGCACCTGTGCCAAAATCCCAGTCGTCATCCTCACCTGCAATGCCAGTATTACGCGGACTAGTATCTGGTGCAACCAATATTAAACCGTACTCAGCCGCAAAGCGCTGCACTCCTCCCGCCTTTACCATAAAATTCTCTTCTGTGCAACTCAAACCAGATAGGAAATAGAGAATCGGCGCAGGTTTTTGAGTTGCTTGTGGTGGTTGATAAATACTAAAGCGCATTTCACCGTTACAGGTTGAGGAGGGATGACTGTAAAAGCCGAGTTTGCCACCAAAGCAAATAAATTCGGAAATGAGGTTGAGGTTAGGCATTGGTTGTATTCTATTTCCTGAGCGGTTGTGGGAGAATGATTATTTTAATGTGAGTTTAAATCTGTTCCTCTTAGCCTGCACAACTTGGGGTAAAACTAGCGAGGAAAGTCCCCTAGTTGCACTCCTGGTAGGTCCCTACGGTGTACACACAAGTCGAAAAAACTTCATCTGCCAAAGATTTGCGGTGAAGCAGCGCTCTTGGTAGGGTTTCCAACGCCAGATGCTCCACTTGGGGAGACCCCATCGCCCTTGGCGTCTCCCCTTGGGAGAAGACCGCACTGGCTCCTCCGCTGGCGTGACAAAGCTAAATTGTTGCAATCATGGCATACGCATTTGTTATTTTGGCGTACCCATTTGTTATTTTGGCGTACCCATTTGTTATTTCGGCGTACTCATTTGTTATTTCGGCGTACTCATTTGTTATTTCGGCGTGTCCATAACGCATTTTACGAAACTACTAGAATTGAAACCTATGCTGGTCATACTTGTGTGTACACCGTAGGGGTAGACCCAGAGCACCACAGACTCGTTATCCGATTGTGAAAAAAGCTTTTGCCAAGCCTAAGAAAGTATCTAAAAATACTGCCTAACTGCTTTTCATTTCTTTTATTACTCTGAGTTCATTTCATTGTTCGACATGGAATCAATTGCTTCAAATGTCGAGCTATTTTTGCTTGCTTTAATCTAAACTCCAGTTAGAGGGATCGAGTTCTAAAAGCTGACAAAACTTAAAATAATCAACTTGAGAGTTAAATTCACCAGATCAGTAGCCCTTCACGGCTACAATCAACTTAAGACCCAAAGGTTTGCTTCATTTTTGAAAGAAGCTTCGAGATAGACTCCCCATGAATAATAGAACCATGCATTGTTGCAAGGTACTTAATGGGTAGATTCTCTATTGCCTCAATCCCTCGAGTGAAGCTTTTCCCTTCAGACATAAACCCGACTTTTTGCTGAAAGTTAATGATAGATTCTGTAAGATCCTTTTCGGTAATCGGTTCCTCGAACTGACCAGGATGAGCCGCAAGATCGGAACAAAAAAGGATCTCCTCTTGCGGCTGATAGAATATACAACCCTCCCATCCATGAGGGAAATGAGGAGTTTCAATCAGTATGATATCTCTTTTGCCCAAGGAAAGAGCAAAGTTATTCTTAAGAGCCGTTGTTGGTCGCAGTGCAAAGTCATCCATATTCGATTGATTCAGAGGACTCACAATTGTTTTTGCTTGCGGTGCTGCTTCAAGCCATTGATTAAGCGCTCCGCACTCATCAGCCTCAAGGTGACATAAACCAATGTAATGAAGTTTTGAAGCATCGCAGACAGACGAAACAAGCTCATAAGTTTGCTCAAACCAATTTGAGCGACCTGTATGAATAAGCATCGGGCGCTCATCAAGGATAAGGAATTGACTGAAAACAAACTTTTTATTATTAGAGATAGAAAGCTTATATATATTAGGAACTATCTCATCTATCCGCGTGAAGTTAGCATTGATATGCGTAAACATTATATTTTTTTGGTTTATTAAAAGACTTAACTCTCAGTAAAAATATCTAAAAAGGAGAATTGCTGAACTAAAACAAGAAGAATTGATTTGGGATGAATTTTCATAATCTGCCTCTAAATATTAAACTACTGTTTAACGATGGGTTTACAGTTGTTTGTGACGAAAAAGGGTGATAATAGCTATATTGTAAAAGTTTTGGATTAGGACAGTAGATATGACATTGAAAAACACCTTTGGTGAATATAGTTTCGTTAGTAAAGTAGACGTTACTGATCTGGAAGCTAGTGTCAAATGGTACACAGAAAAACTCGGTTTAGTTCTTGAATCAAAATATGACACGCCTAGCTGGAGACAGTTTAGTATCCCTGATATTGAGCGCTTTGCAATTGGACTGAACTTAAGTAACTCAGTTGAAGCAGGTAATACTGTTAGCACCTTTGTTGTAAAGGATATAGTTGCTGCTCGTCAAAGCCTTATTGAAAAAGGAGTTGAAGTTGGGCCAATTACAGATGTCGGTCACGGAGTTCAATTGTCTGTTTTTAAAGATATTGACGGAAACTTGTTGGGACTTCGGCAAAATCCGCAGTCTTAACTAGCTAATTGCTAAAATCGGGGATTTAGGTAGCAACTGAACTCATGTTACTACCTAATCCCCAAGCTGTGCAGATAGCGCTTTAGATGTACGTGCGCTCAATGCCTTGCCTCCGAAACGCCAACCTGGTAGCAAAGTATATGCTGATTCAGCTTATACTGCTTATACCGTCGATAATGATCTGGAAGAAAGTAGTCAAATATTCTTAAAAGTAATGCGTAAGAGGAATTCCTTGCGTCAAGACCAACCCTAGAATCAATAGATCAAACAATCTACTCGACATGATATTGAAACCGTATTCAGTGGTATTACTGGTGTTTTTCCAAAATTTATTCATGCTTGTACTTAGCTAGGGTTTTTACTGAAGATTGAAGCATTTATTTTTTCATTTACCTACAATAAGTATTTCGGAGATTAGTTAAATAATTTGACACTCAATAATTCAGTATTTAGATTTTTGTATTTAGTCAAAGTTGACAGTTGAGCTACGCGTAACCGTCAACTTGTGATGGCGATCGCATGAATTGACGGATGCAAAAAAATCTAAAATTTGATAACTAGCAACTTGGGCTAATAGCGATCGATCGCTCTGACCAACTTCGTTACAACCGTTAACGTTGGCATAGCAGTCCAAACTGCGTGTGTGTGATTGCGGCGAGTTGTCGAGAGAGCTTTGCTTGTCAGATATTCCATTAGACTTATCTGCCAGACGTGTAGAATTCATACTGAATTCTGAATTCTTTCTTATTAAAGTAGTAATTATTACTAATCATTACTAATTATTTTTTGAGGCTTTATAGCTTCTTAATAATATTTCAGAAAATATATCGATGTAATTAATATCTGCAATCAGCAAAATAGCAAAGGAGGAAGGATTTTTCTGTTTAAAATTTATTGATTATAAAAAATAAAATTGAATTTTCAATAAATAATTTATGGACTATGCTCTTGTCCTTAAATTATCCAATATCTTATCTTTTATCCAAGAGTTTCACTAACAACTAGATACCTAAACTTTAGCAGAGAACTCCAAGAACATGAATATTCAGAAGACAGGCATACTTTTCCTTGACTCCTCCGTTAATAACTATGAAATATTGCTGAAAAATGTTGTATCAGAAATTGAGGTAATAGTCCTTGATTCGAGCCAAGATGGGGTAGAGCAAATTACTCAAACACTTTTACAGCGCCATAGAGTTGAAAGTGTCCACATTGTCTCTCATGGCTCTCCCGGTTGCCTTTATCTGGGTAATACTCAACTCAGTCTCAGCAGTTTAGAACGCTATACTCAAGAGCTACAAACTTGGTTCTCTCCATCTCTAATACTCTACGGCTGTAACGTTGCAGTTGGAGATGCAGGAGAGGAATTTTTACATAAATTGCACCAATTGACGGGAGCAAATATTGCTGCTTCTACTACACCAACAGGTAGTGCGGCGTTGGGAGGAGATTGGAATTTACAGGTTCAAGTCGGCAAAGATTTTTCAATGCCAGATTCTATAGCTTTGGCATTCAAACAAGAGAGTCTTTCTAGTTATACAGGAATACTTGCACCTGGAAACCTCGATAGTACCTTTGGAGTTGGCGGTAAAGTCATTACAGATATTGGTGGTAGTGATACAGCTCATGCTATTGCGATTCAAGCGGATGGCAAGATTGTAGTAGTAGGAGAAACTTACTACTACAATGGTGACTTTGCAGTGGCTCGTTATAATCCAGATGGTAGCTTGGATAGCAGCTTTGGTAATAGTGGCAAGGCGATCGCAGATTTTGCTAACCAAAGCGATAGGGCTTACAGCGTTGCTATTCAGTCAGATGGCAAAATTCTAATCAGTGGAATTATTTATAATGGCAACCAAACTGATGCTGGTCTTGTACGCTACAACTCTAATGGCACCTTAGATACCAGCTTTGGCAATGGCGGAAAAGTTGTTACAAACTTTGAGGGTAAAAACGAATGGATAAAAAGCATTGCCGTCCACTCAGACGGCAAAATTATTGTGGGGGGATATCTTAACCCAAATGACGGTTCCCTCAATAATGACTTTGCCCTGATACGTTACAACTCAGACGGTAGTCTGGATACTAGCTTTGGTAATGGGGGTAGGGTTATTACTTCCATGAGCAACGGACAAGACGGTATTGCAAGTATCGTGATTCAGCCAGACGGTAGGGTTGTAGTGACTGGAAGTGTCATGAACACTAATGGCAGCAATAGCTTTATCTTGGCACGTTACAACTCCAATGGCAGTATAGATACTAATTTTGGCAGTAACGGTAAAGTAATCACAGACTTTCCTGGGACAGATGACTTTGGAAATAGTGTTGCTCTCCAGTCTGATGGCAAAATTGTTGTAGCCGGATCTACTGGGAACATTGGTGCTGATGGAGATTTTGCTCTAGCGCGCTATAACTCTAATGGCACTCTGGACACTAATTTTGGTAATGGCGGTAAGGTTGTTACAGATTTAGGCAGCAGCATTGATGTTGGTCAAAGTTTGGCCATTTTGCAGAATGGCAAAATTGTCGTGTCTGGGTTTTCTGAAAACAGCGATCGCCGTGATTTTGCTTTAGCTGTCTACAACTCCAATGGTAGCTTAGATACCAGCTTTGGCAATAGCGGTAAAGTCATAACTACTGCTAACGGGAGTTATTTTCAAAACACTGCGGTTGCCGTTCAGTCTGACGGTAAAATTGTGGTGACAGGGAGTGATAGCGGTAACTTTGTTGTAGCACGTTACGAGGCACCCTCTAGTCATAATGTTTCTACTCCTGATGTAACTTATTACAAACTAGCAACAAGCGACTTTCTCCAAGACTGGTCAAATACTAATTTGATTAATACGGATGATGATTGGAGTAATTTGCCGAGTATTAGGGGTTTTCGAGGTGATGCTTTAGTCAGTAGCATGGGTACTAACCCACAAACAGTAGTAGCTGATGGGTCTGCAACTCCTGTTGATGTAAATGCTAATCAAAGTAATCCAATTACCTACACAAATAGCGGGATTACGGAATTTGCATTGAGCAATCCAACTATTGCCCTCAGAGGTTCATCAACTGCTACAGCGCCGAATTTAGTGATTTATTTAAATGCTACTGGGCGGCAAAATCTCCAACTTAGCTTTACGCTACGTGATATAGATACCTCGACACGCGATGCCATTCAATCTGTTGCTGTACAATACCGCATTGGGAATACAGGGAATTTTATCAATCTGCCAGCAGCTTTTGTACCCGATGCTTCTAATAACGCCTCAACCTCAGCTTCTTATGACGCACGAGAAGCACGGATAAGTGTCTTATTACCACCCGAAGTTACCAATCAGTCACAAGTTCAAGTTCGGTTTATTACTACTGATGCGAATGGAGAAGATGAGTGGATTGGGGTTGATGATATCAAGGTTACGAGTAAAGCTATTGGCACTAATCAACCGCCAGTCGTAAGAAACGATACTTATCTTGTCCCAGTAAACACTTCCTTCCAGACTGCTGCGGCAATTACTGCGCTGACTTTAGATAGCGATCGCGGTAACTATATCGGTCAAAGTGATTACTATAGCTATACTCTTGACACAGGAAAGTTTAGAGCTTCCCGTGTATACCCCGACAATCCCAGTAGCAATAATGCTATCCAAATCAATTACTATGATGGGGTCAAATCGTGGTATCTTTCATTTGCGGCTCCATTTAATGCTCCACTTACAGCCGGCACTACATACACAGGTGCAGCACGTTTCCCATTCCAAACTTCTAATCAGCCTGGTTTAGATGTCAGTGGTGATGGACGCGGCTATAACAGCTTGACAGGCCAGTTTACAGTTAACCAAATCATCTACGGTTCTGGCAACGAAATTCTCAGCTTTGATGCCACCTTCCAAGAATACGGCGATGGCGACCCTGCCAGTGAAACCTTCAAAGGTCGCATTCAATACTACGCTACCCCTAACAATTTAGTTGCTGGTGTATTAACCAATGAAACATATATTGGAAATACGGCACTGAAAGCAACCCTAGTGTCTGGGACAAATAACGGTAGCCTTGTTTTCAATTCTGATGGGTCTTTTACTTACACTCCTAATGCTGGCTTTCAAGGTGTTGATACATTCAGCTATAAAGCGAATAATGGGAGCGCAGATTCTAATATTGCAACAGTAACTTTAAATGTTGGTAATCAAGCGCCTACAGTCACTTTGCCCAGCACAAACCCCACTTATTTTGAAAATGCACCTGCTATCTTCATCGACCCTAGTGCAACTGTCACAGACTTTGATTCCCAAGACTTTGATTCAGGTAAATTAACTGTTCGCTTGAGTAATGGCGGTACTCCTGATGACCGTTTTGCCATTCAAAATAGCCCGACAAATAAAATTGAATACTTTGGCACAAATATTTTTTACGATACTAGTTTAATTGGTAATTACACTGGTGGTATTGGCATCCAAGATTTAGTCATCAACTTCAACTATAAAGCTACGCCTACTGCCATCCAAGCCTTGATACGCAGTATTAATTACGCCAATGTCTCTGAAAATCCCTCCACTACTCCCCGTACTGTCAGCTTTGTGTTGACTGATGGTGATGGCGGTACTAGTACTACTGTCTTTAAGACAATTAATGTTACTGCTGTCAACGATTCTTCTACAGTCAGTTTGCCAGGAACTAACCCCATCTATACTGAAAACGACCCTGCTATTTTCATTGATCCTAGTGCAACCGTCCTAGACCCTGATTCTCAAGACTTCGATTCAGGTAAATTGACTGTTCGCTTCAGTAATGGTGGGACTGCTGACGATCGCCTCATCATCCAAAGCAACACTACAAATAAAATTGCAGTCAACAATACAACCATTTCATACAATAGTAGTTTCATCGCTACTTTCAATGGCGGTATTGGCACTCAAGATTTAGTAATCAGCTTTAACTCTAAAGCTTCGCCTACTGCTGTTCAAGCTGTGCTACGCAGTATTAGTTACGCCAATATCTCTGAGAATCCCTCCACTACTCCCCGTACTGTCAGCTTTGTGTTGACTGATGGTGATGGCGGTACTAGTACTACTGTCTTTAAGGCGATTAATGTTACTGCTGTCAACGATTTTCCTACACTCAGTTTGCCAGGAACTAATCCCACCTACATTGAAAATGACCCTGCTATTTTCATCGATCCTAGTGCAACCGTCCTAGACCCTGATTCCCAAGACTTCGATTCAGGTAAATTGACTGTTCAATTCAGTAATGGCGGAAGTGCTGACGATCGCCTCATCGTCCAAAGCAACACTACAAATAAAATTGCAGTCAACGACACCAGCATTTTGTACGATACTAGCTTGATCGCTACTTTCAATGGCGGTATTGGCACTCAAGACTTGGTAATCAACTTTAATTCTAAAGCTACACCTGCTGCTATCCAAGCCTTGATACGCAGTATTACTTATGCCAACATCTCTGAAAATCCCTCCACTACTGCCCGTACTATCAGCTTTGTGTTGACTGATGGTGATGGTGGTACTAGTGCCATTTCCCAGACGATTAACTTGACTGCTGTCAACGATGCCCCAGTTATTACTGCAAATCAAAGCTTCAACGTTAAAGAAAATAGCAGTAATAACACGGTAGTTGGTACTGTAGTTGCTACCGATATCGAGGGAACTAGCTCATTTTCCAACTGGACAATTATTGATGGTAATCTCGATCTCGATGGAGATGGGAAAACTGCTTTTAGTATCAACCCCACTTCTGGACAAATTATTGTTAGCGATCGCGATGACCTTGACTTTGAGAGCCATCCTAACTTTCAATTACAAGTTACTGTCAGTGATGGCACTGATATAAGTGCCAAACAAGCGATCGCTGTCAATCTTAATGATGTCAGCGAAAAGACCATCTATGGTACGTCTTCAGGCAATAGGCTAAATGGCGGTACAACTGATGATACTATCTACGGCTATGCAGGAAATGACTACCTTTACGGTCAGGATGGTAATGATCGCCTGATTGCTGGTGCTGGCAATGATTACCTTTATGGTGGTAAAGGCGATGATATTCTCGACGGTGGTGATGGCATTGATTACGTAAATGAATCAGCTGATGTCAACTTTACCTTAACTAATACTCAACTAAACGGTTTAGGTAGTGATAGCCTGATCAATATTGAACGGATAACATTGACAGGTGGCATTAGTAAAAATACCTTAGATGCTTCATCATTCACCATTGCTAGTGTCTATCTTTATGGTGGTAATGGTAATGATAGTCTCTTAGGTGGCAGTAATAATGATTACCTGTACGGTCAGAATGACAGCGATCGCCTAATTGGTAATGCTGGCAATGACTACCTTTATGGTGGTGCAGGTGACGACATCCTGATTGGCGGCGCTGGCAATGATTTACTCTATGGACAAACAGGTGCGGATATTTTTGTTCTCGCATCAGGAAACGGCAGTGATACCATCTTTGATTTTAAGGATGGCATCGACAAACTTGGTTTATTCGGTGGTTTAACTTATGGGGCTTTAACTATCTCTGCAAGTAGTAATAAGACTTCTATTCGGATTACTTCCACAAATGAGACATTAGCTATTTTGAGCGGCATCAATCCCAGCTTGATTACAGAGAGTGATTTTATACCAGTTCTCTAAAATCTCCGTCTTCGTGTTGCCGCATCATTATTTTGAAATAGAGTTTATCGTAAATCAAAAGGTTTAAGACCCCTACCTCTACAGGTAGCGCAAAGTCGGAGCCACTCCGCCTCCAAATCATTTTCAGTCGGGGTTTAAATGGAACGTAGTTGCCACAACGCTCTTAACCCGCGCATCGCCCTTGGCGTCTCCCCGCAGGAGTTGGCACTTCTCAACTCTTAGAGACGCACTCGCGTTCGTCTGAAAATGTCTAAAATGTTTGAATGCGTAAATGCGTGAATGCGTGAATTGTTAAGAGTTTGCCTCCAGAAATTTTAGAAGAAAAATCATAAACTCTTAAATCAAATCCACTCCCCCACGCCTTACCTACGGTGTACACACAAGTCCTAAAAACCTAGCTTAATAAGACTTTTCTCGTTCTCGTTCCCAGTCTCAGACTGGGAATGCATTTATTGAGTCTCTGACTCAATGCCTGACTGGAGGCAGCATCTAATAGCCATTCCCATGCAGAGTACGGGAACGAGATAAACCATAGAACAATGGAAAATCAAGCTTTTTTCGACTTGTGTGTACATCGTAGGTTAGAAATACGTGCTTTTGGCAATTTGGCATCCAAAGTTTTTCTGTTGCAGTTTTAATTTATATATCAACAGGGTTACAGGGACATTGAGAAAATTCTACAAGGGATCAATTCCCGTCTCAAAATCCTACCCAATGGCCAGTTGTTGACGTTCACGCTCTCCGAACCACCTTAAGGTGGATGCAGCGCAAGCGTCACCGCTTCACTACAACTGGCTAGAAATCAAACAGAAAATATATAGTACAAATGCACTGACACAGATTTCAGTTGGGGATGGCAGTCTTTGAGTCTGTAGTTGTCTTAGTTTACGTCAAGCTAAATTTTGCGGACAGTAGCCCAATCCACAGATATAATTTTGTCGGAATACATATAGCCGTAGTCACATAGGTTAGGACAGTGTTAATTGCTCAAAGCCTTAAATTGACTGGGTTTTTACTCAGCACTCAGCACGGGCTAAACGCCCCGCTGACGCTAACAGCACTCAGCACTTTGCTATACTTCAATATTTGTTTTTTATTTTTGTAATATATTTTCCTTGACTACAGATAAAAGGTTTTTATCTGTAGCCAAAAAAGATATATGAAATAAAATGAACATGCTAGAGGAGGTAAATATAATAGTTCAAATGAAAATTGTTATAAATTGCAGTACGAATATTAGGGTTTAACCTTTGAGCAATTGGTTTGATTTTGAAGTTATTACCAACTATCAAGTTTAAGCTTAAATTTAACTTAACGTTTTGGGTAATTTAGAATAAATGAAATACTGAAACAAATTTTCACATTAACTAAATCTAGATACATAGACTACTATAATATTACTATGCTGTTCAATCGTCTATCGGGTTCTGAAATTGATTTAAAGCAAATCCTCGATCAAATTAGGATGCTCGCCGATCAAATTCATCAGTCACTTGGAGTGAGTGAAATTCTCAAGATTATTGTCAGCGAAGTTAGAAAAACTTTAGAAAGCGACCGCGCTATTATCTATCGCTTTTTGTCCAATGGAGATGGAGTCATCGCAGAAGAGTCTGTAAGTCATGAATCGAAACTGATTTTAGGGCAATTAATTTACGATCCTTGCTTCAATGCGACATGGGTAGAGCGATATCGAGATGGAAGCGTTGGTGTTATTGAAGACATTCATACTACAAACCTTGACCCTTGTTATAAAAAGTTATTAACGGACTTGCAGGTTCGAGCTAATTTAGTAGTACCAATTTTAGTAAACAATCAAGAAATTGATGGAGTTTCTAATATATATCCTCATTTGTGGGGCTTACTAATTGCTCACCAGTGCAGTGGCTCACGTCAATGGAGTTCTTTAGAAATTGAGTATTTCCAACTGATAGCCGCAGAGCTAGGAATCGCTCTTGGGGAAGCAGAACGCCATCAGCGAAGGGCTACATCCTGCCAAAACCTAACGCTGCAACTCAATCAAAACCTAAAAAATTTGACAGTTCAGCCGAAATTGAAGCTGAGGCCAATCAAAAGAACTCTGTATAAGAATTTTAGAGAATCCATTATAACAAGAACAGCATTGCCAAAGAATATATCAGTTGCAGACTTAATTGCATTTGACCGATTACAAACTCCAGTTTGGATTTATGATATTCAAAATTTGCAGATGTGGTGGGCGAATCAATCCGCTCTGCATATTTGGAATGCTCAAAGTCGAGAAGAATTGCTCAATCGCAACTTCAGTGATATTTCCCAGTCTACTCACATTCGATTGCAAAGCTATTTACAAGAATTTCAGCAAGGGAAAACCATCGCTGAAAACTGGACATTTTACCCCAAAGGAAAACCTGTTTCTCTTCGCTGTATCTTTTCTGGAATTCAAATTGAACAAGGGCGAATGGCAATGCTGGTTGAAGGATCAACAGAAGTCATCAATCAGATCGATCGAGAAACACTCAGATCGATTGAAGCCCTACGTCATACCACAGCGATCGTCTCGCTTTACACGATGGATGGTGTACCTTTGATGCAAAACCCGGCAGCCCTTCGCTGTTATCGGGATACCCTGCACCCTAACTCGTCAGCTGAGAATATTTTCCTGAGTCACTTTGTCGACAAGAGTGTTGGGCAACAAGCTATGGAGGCGATTAATTTAGGTGAGATGTTCAGCATAGAGGCTCAGGTGTTCACTACTAAAGGGATTCAATGGCATGGGATAGATATACGATGCAGCTGCGATCCCGTCACGGGTAACTCCATCATCCTCGTCAACGAAAAGAATATTACCAAGCAACAAGCTGCGCTACAAGAACACCAGCGTACAGAGTCAGAATTGCGCTGGCGGGAAGCTTTGCTGCGTTCCATGACTGACACTTCCTTGCTGGGATTCTTTGTTGTTGACAATCACACCGACGAAATCCTCTATTTCAATCACCACTTCTGTAAAATTTGGGGCATCGAACATCTAGAAGACCAAATGCGTTTGGGTGCTTTAAAAAATAATGACATCATTCCTGAGTGTATACCTTCAATTGTTGATGTATCGGCATTTGCCGAATCCTTTAAACTGTTGCAGTCTGAAGAAAATCGTAGCACGATTGAGGATGAAATTTTATTTGTCGATGGGCGAACGATTCGCCGCTTTTCCAGCCAAATTCGGGATATTCAGGATCGATACTTTGGGCGATTATACATTTTTGAAGACATCACCCCACGTAAACAAATCGAAGCCGCACTCAAAACCAGTGAAGAAAGATGGCAGTATGCCTTAGAAGGAAATGGGGACGGAGTTTGGGACTTGAATGCTGAAACTAACGAAGTCTTTTTCTCCCGGCGATGGAAAGAAATGTTAGGGTTTGCAGAGCATGAAATTGGAAATACCCTCAGTGAATGGGAAGAACGGGTTCACCCTGATGATAAAGCGAGGGTTATCGAAGAGATTATCAAGCATTTGTACGGTGAAACCCAACAATATGTCAGTGAATATCGGATTAAGTGCAAAGATGGAACCTACAAGTGGATTCTAGATCGGGGGCAAATTTCGAGTCGCGCAGCCAATGGTTTTCCCCTACGGATGTTAGGAACCCATACTGATATTACTGAACGCAAGCGTATGGAAGAAGCACTGCGAGAAGGCGAACAACGCTATCGTTCCGTAATTACAGCGATGGCAGAAGGTATTGTCTTACAGCAATCCGATGGGCGAATTACCGCTTGTAACGACAGTGCCGAAAGAATTTTAGGGTTAACAACCGATCAAATGATCGGGCGAACTTTCATCGATCCGCGATGGCGAGCGATTCATGAAGATGGTACTTCTTTTCCAGAGGAAACTCACCCCGCCTTTGTCACCTTACGCACCGGACAACCCCAATTTCATGTAATTATGGGAGTTTACAAACCTGATAACAGCTTGATTTGGATTTCAATCAATTCTCAGCCACTGTTTGAATCCGATGAATCAAAACCATCTGCGGTGGTGACATCATTTACAGATATCACAGACCGCAAACAGGCACAAATTGCCCTGCAACAGCAAACAGAACGGGAACGCATGGTCTATGCGATCGCTCAACATATCCGCAAGTCTTTGGACTTGGATGAAATCTTGAACACAACTGTTGCTGAAGTTCGACGTTTTCTGCAAACCGATCGCGTCATCATCTACCGCTTTAACGCTGATTGGAGTGGTGTGGTTGTCACCGAGTCTGTAGCAGAAGGTTGGCAAGCAATTTTGAATATGGAAATTACAGACAACTATTTTGTCGAAACACAGGGACAGTATTATCAACAAAGTACCCTTAAAGTCACTCCAGATATCTACACCGCCGGATTGGCCCCTTGTCATCTAGAGTTATTGCAACAGTTGCAAGTCAGAGCCAAGCTAGTTGTACCAATTTTACAAGGCGATCGCCTTTGGGGACTTTTGGTTGCTCATGATTGTAGCACCCCGCGTCAGTGGCAACCTTGGGAGAGCGAACTGCTTCAGCAATTGGCAACACAGGTAGCGATCGCTATTCAACAATCAGAACTTTATCAACAATTGCAGCGTGCTAACCAGCAACTTGAAAATATGGTGATGGTGGATGAATTAACTCAAATCGCCAATCGCCGATGTTTTGATATTAAACTTAATTCTGTCTGGCAATATCTTTTACGAGAACAAGGTTTTATTTCACTACTTCTATGCGACATTGATTATTTTAAACAATATAACGATACTTATGGTCATGCAACCGGAGATAATTGTTTGCGCTTTATTGCCCAAGCTTTCAAACAAAGTGTCAAACGTTCTAGGGATTTAGTTGCTCGTTATGGCGGAGAAGAGTTTGTTGTCATCTTGCCTAATACTGCTAGTGATGGGGCTTTTTACGTTGCCCAAGAAATTCATAAAGCTCTAGAACAGCTAAATATTCCCCATGCGGCATCGGCTGTGAAACATCACGTCACCTTGAGTATTGGAATTGCCACAGTGATTCCAACACCTAATATGGTTCCTTTAGATTTGATTCAGGCAGCAGATCAAGCCCTTTATCAAGCCAAAGCAAACGGGCGCGATCGTTCTTGTATAAATAGACTGTCTTAGAGAGTGAGCACAATCTAAGTCTCGAAGCCAGGTAAAAAAAACTGTTTTACTTCTCTTAGCACTGCAAAGCGTAGCCCATTTTGACTCATGAATTCTGAATTCTGCTCTATCTAAAAATTTTCCACAAAAAAACTTTTAAAAAACTTATGAGTTGATTGATTATTCTAATTTATAAAAGGAGCGACAGAGCCGCTTTAACGACTATCTTATATCGCTTGTTCAGCTGCTTTCATCGCTAACACAGACTGGATTTTAACAACTCTAAATCACATGAATATTAAATGACTCTTAAACCGTGTCATCAGGTACTCTTGCATCTTACTTAAGTCTGATATCTTCTGGAGAACAGCTTTGTTGTTGTCAGGTAGATTGATGAGTCGAATTAATGGATTTGTCGGGCGACGTAATTTCTTGAAATTCGCTAGTGTTGTAGGTATTGCAGCTACTACTTTTGGTGATAGCTTTTGGAATTCAGAGCAAACTGCTGTTGCTGATATTCACCCAGTTAACCCTAATTCAATCAGTCCGAATGAAGCCATCAGACGCTTGCTTGATGGTAATCAAAGATTTATCTATCAAAAACGTCAATATCCCGATCAATCACTAGAACACCTACGATTAGTTGCTAAAGCTCAGTATCCCTTTGCCGCCATATTGGGCTGTGCAGATTCTAGAGTACCTGCAGAAATTGTCTTCGATCAAGGACTTGGAGATTTATTTGTCGTGCGAGTTGCTGGTAATGTTGTCAGTGACACGATTATAGGTAGTCTGGAATATTCTACAGCAGTATTGGGTTCGCAGTTGATTATGGTTTTGGGTCATAGAAGATGCGGTGCAGTAGCAGAAGCAATCAAAAACGAACCACTTCCTGGAAGAATTGGTTTGATTATTGAGGGCATCAAACCATCTGTAGAAAGGGTAAAGTTCAAAACGGGTGATAATATGCAAGATGCAGTTATAGCCAACATTCAGTATCAAACTGAAAAATTGCAAGAAAGCTCAACTATTTTAGCTAAATTGCTTTGTGAAGGTAAACTAAAAATTGTTGGTGCTTGTTACGATATTGACACTGGTAAAGTCAACATTATTACTTGAATATCTCACAATTTTTAAGTGTATAATTCCTAGTTCGATGTTGATCTATGCTAATGCAAACTCACGAAAATTTAGAAAAAACTTAAAGCTTGTAACAAATAAACCCAGCAGGGACTATATAACAAAGCCGCCTGCCAGGAAGGTATAGTATATTTTAGCCATGTTTGATTGGTTAGCGCTTATTTGTAAAAAATAATTGCGTATCCCTAAATACAATAACTAAATGCTTCGGAAAACACAGTTAAGAAAAGTTACTAAATAGGTTAATTTCCAATTAAAACCCAATACGCTGGGGTTAAGAGTTATTCACTGTAGTAGCGTGTCTAGACTAAAATGTTGCAATAAATTTTCTTGTGGGGTGGACATCTTGTCATTGGTGTCAAGTTAAGAAAAATAGAGTCAAGTCTTGTGGTTAAAGCTCAATAGTTAAACTCAACA
>NZ_JABXKF010000009.1 GCF_017115165.1 Nostoc sp. LPT
GAAGGCAATATATTTTGGTAGCTTTATCTGTAGCCAGCTTTTAGAGAATTGGTATAATTTCCGTAAATATATGACTAGTAGTCGAACTCTAGTTTCGGACATTGAAGAGTTCTTCAAGAAACTAGACAAACCAGAGTGGGCTATTCAATAATTTGTATTTCGAGGGTATTTACCTGCTAATCTCAATTCGCTTTGTTCTGTTTGAAGAAGTGGGTTTAGCAGTCACAAGCGATGATCGAGTTGTTTGGCGGTATGCTCAGGATAACCAGATGATTTTAATTACAGCTAATCGAAGCATGAAGGGGAAGGACTCCTTGGAGCAAGTAATGCGCGAGGAAAACACCCCTACATCATTGCCTATTGTCACAATAGGTAATATTGATCAGTTGATGACTGAACCGGACTATTGAGAACGTTGTGTCGATCGCTTGGTTGATATCGTGATTGACATCGAGGATTATCAAGGTGCACGGCGAATTTTCATTCCGTGATAGACATCTCCAAAAATTAAATATGCGTTCGCCAAAACCCTTTGTAGGGGCGAACGGTTGTTCGCCGTTCCTTCATTTTCGGAGATGTCTACTGTTTACTGATAACTGATAACAGCGATCGCAGTTCACACCAAACTAGTCTGGAAGAAACGATTAGCAGGGCGCGCTAATCCGAGATTTTCGCGCAGGGTTTTACCCTCATATTCTTTGCGGAAAATCCCACGCCGTTGGAGTTCTGGCACAACTTTGTCAACAAAATCATTCAGCCCTTCAGGAAGAAAAGGAAACATGATATTGAAACCGTCAGAACCTTCCTGAGTCAGCCATTGCTCCATTTCATCAGCAATGGTTTGGGGTGTGCCGACGAAAGCCAGCCCGCCGTAACTGCCAATGCGTTGCGCCAGTTGTCGAATAGTCAAGTTCTCACGTTGCGCTAAGGCTATTACTCTTTCTCGTGAAGAGTGACCAGCGTTATTCGGTGGGATTTCTGGCAAGGGACCATCTGGATCAAAACCCGAAACATCGTAGCCAAGCGCACTATTGAGGCTGGCGATCCCACTGTCATAATGTACTAGGCTGTCCAAATAAACACGCTTGGCATGTGCCTCGGCGACGGTTTCCCCCACGATGACTAAAGCACCTGGCAGAATTTTTATGCTGTCTGGGTCACGTCCCTTCGCCTGCGCCCGTCCCTTAATGTCTGCAAATAAAGCTTTGCCAGCTTCCAGATTACTAGCAGGTGCAAACACAGCCTCAGCGGTTTCGGCGGCTAATTGCCGTCCGGCTTCGGATGCGCCTGCCTGAACGATTACCGGCCAGCCTTGGACTGGTCTAGCGATGTTCAATGGCCCCCGCACCGAGAGATATTTTCCCTTGTGATTCAGAACGTGAAGCTTTGCAGGGTCGAAATAAATCCCTGCTTCCACGTCCCGAATAAACGCATCGTCAGCAAAGGAATCCCAAAGACCCGTGACAACATCATAAAATTCTCTAGCCCGCCGATAGCGTTCATCATGCTCTACCTCCTCTTGTAATCCAAAGTTGAGCGCTGCGTCTGGATTGGCTGTGGTGACGATGTTCCAGCCAGCACGACCGCCACTAATATGGTCGAGAGACGCGAAGCGGCGAGCGATGTGGTAAGGCTGGTCATAGGTCGTGGAAGCGGTGGCTACTAGCCCGATGTGTTCGGTGACGCTGGCAAGGGCAGAAAGTAGGGTGAAAGGTTCAAAGGATGTGACAGTATGGCTGCGCTTGAGTGCGTTGATTGGCATATCCAGCACCGCTAAATGGTCAGCCATGAAGAATGCGTCAAACTTGCCTTGCTCTAGTTTCTGGATGAATCGTTTCAGCGCTGGGAAGTTGAAATTAGCGTCAGGCAAAGCGCCAGGATAGCGCCAAGCGCCTGTATGTATGCTTACCGGGCGCATAAAAGCACCTAGTTTTAATTGCTTCAATCTGCTCATTAGTCCTCCATATTAAGTTTAAAATACAGGTGCGATCGTCCCCTTGAGGTAGTTGTTGATATAATCCTTCAATTTGGGATCAACAACCAATTGATTTAGTTTTTGGATGTTGGGATCATTTGCTTTTGATTGTACAGTTGCTAAACCCACCGCATAATTTTTGTTAGCTATGGCAATCTCGTCTAACACAATGGGGTTTAAAGATACCTTTACTTGCACAAGGAAGGATGCAGATGTCACAGCTAAATCTAGATCGTCCAACGCTCTAACAATAGCGTAATTGTCTAACTCCTTTTTTGGTTCTCCAGCCAAAGCCCTAGCAATACCTACTCGTTGCTTTTGACCGCCACGTTCTTCTACAGTTTCCATTGTTTTTAGAGCAATTTTGTACAGTTTAGAAAGGAGTTTAGCTGAATCCTGATAGTTTTCTCTAGACCAAGTACCAGCCTTTTCTAACTTTTGTAAAATTGTCTTAAGAATGTCTGGATTATCGCGCACACAATCTGGAGCAGCCTAATATTCGTAATGCAACTCAAATGCTAAAAAGCCTTGCCAATTACGAATGGGTAAATCACCCATATAATCCCAATGCTTCTGCACCTGCTTTTGGATATCCTCTATTGGGTCACGTCCCGATATAGCCTGCGCTCTTAAACGAGTATTTTGAGCGTGTGCGCCATCATCACCGATTTGTCTACTCAAAAATAGCTGTAATTCTGGGTCAGGAAAGGAGTCAATTATCTTAGCGCAGACTTGTACAATAAACAGGTCATGGGCTGCACCAGCTACACGGAAGTGGTAGAAATTCTCTCTTTCCTCATTAGTTTCCGGCGATCTAGGTTCTTGCGATCGCTTTTTCGGAATGTGAGGGGCGTGTTTCTCAAGTAGTTTGTCAAAAATTTCCAGTTCTAAATCAGTAGTCCAAGCTGGACGAGTAAGTATTGCTGTCATAAAGTTTCCTTTGGGTAGTGGAGAACAATTTAATCCAAAATCTAAAATCGCTCGACTGAGCGTAGCCGTACCCCTCCGGGAAAGCAAGCTACGCGTAGCGTTCTGCAGGAAAGTCCAAAATCTAAAATTCTTAGCCTCTAGCCCCTATTTTCAAGTTAGTGTAGGCGCAGCCCGTCGCAGACATCGCTTCACCATCTACCGTTAACGCTCGCACTCTTGGTATGATTTCGGCAGTAAAACGCTCCATTTCTGGGGCAAAAGGCTGGAATTGCAGCATGAAAGTATCAATTCCTACCTTGGTAAATTCAGCAATCCGATTGGCTACAGTTTCATAGCTACCAACTAATCCTGCTGCTGTACCGCCATTGCTCCCCACACCAGGGTACTTAGCCATGTTTTTGAACATAACTACTTCAGAATCTACTCCTTTGAGTAATTCTGAGCGATCGTCTTGTGCTAGTACCATTGCTCTGAGGTTTTGATATTCCGCTTCCGCTTCTTCGTCTGTCGGTCGAGCAATGACAAAAGCCGACATAGCAAAGCCCAAAGGTTGAGAGCGAAACTTAGTTTTTTGAGCAACAGCCGCAATGGTTTCGCGGATGACTTCAATCGGACGACCATTGAGGAAAAATGTATGGGCTTCTTTTGCGGCTAGTTCTTGGGCTGGTTCTGACTCTCCCCCTAAATATACACGCAGATGTGGTTTGGCTATAGGTGGAGGATTGAGCTTCAAATCATTGATCTGAAAATATTCACCGTAGAAGTTGACTTTTTCTCCACTCCATAGGGCTTTTACGACCCTAATCCATTCATCCGAATAGCGATAACGCTCATCGTGAGAAAGGAAGTTTATTCCTGGTTTTTCCATTTCTGGCTTGAACCAGGCACTTACTAAGTTAATCGCAAAACGTCCACCACTGATTGCATCAATACCTAAGGCCATCTTTGCTAAGACGGCAGGATGAAACAGTAATGGCTTAACAGCTGCAATAATCTCGATAGAGTTTGTTGCTTCTGCTAAAGCTGCTGCTGCTGTCCAGGTTTCTAGCTGGTCAAGTTCTTGGTTCCTGGGATTGATGATATGTTGCGCGATTAAAGTTGTGGTAAATCCGCACCTTTGGGCCAACTGGATTAAATTCTTGGCTCGTGAGTAACTAGCATCACGAGGTTCAAGAGGATGGTTCATTACGCCGCAGTTGCCGTAAACAGGAATCCAAATCCCATAGCGTGGTTCAGACATAGCTTTCTAGAACCTTTGTAGTCGGCACTAAAACTTTATTTTTGCACTTAGAATAATCATACGGTAAATTGGTATATTTTCCGTATAATACTATGAGATTTGCATAGAAGATGTCTGAAAAGTAAGAAAGCCCACATAACGGTATCCTGTCAGGAGAAAAAATACTTAGGTATGACAGCGTTATGAGAGCTATGAATCCATCTATCCTGCGTAATCTGACTTTAGAACAGTGGAAAATACTATCAGGACTAATTCCTAAGCCAAAAAGCGGTAGTCGAAAACGTAGTGTCGATATGCAGGCGATAGCCCAAAAAATCTGTTGATTAGCCCCATTTTTATCAGAATTTTAAGTACTGTTGCTTATTGACAAAAGCTCTATAACCTTAACCTCTCACTGATGAGTCTAAGGCGCTACGCGCTACCGCGACTTTGTTGTGCGCGATCGCATAAATTGACGGGTGACAAACACACATCAGTCGATAACCCGCAACTTGGGTTACTATCTATTCACAGCTTATACTGAGAGAGCTTTTTTACCATCCTTCCGACTTTTCAAACAACGTCTGAGTTCTATGTACGTAAGTATCCTTGCTTATCGGCGAACTATCATCTGGAAAAATCTGGAAGACCGCTCTTATGGGTTCCTATCAATGATAATTTTAAGCATTGGGAACCCCTAAAAATCGAAGTTTATGAACGCAGCCGACGACAAAACGATTGTTCGCGAGTATTTCAATTCCACAGGGTTTGACCGTTGGAAGCGAATCTACGGCGATGGCGAAGTCAACAAAGTCCAATTAGACATCCGCAATGGACACCAGCAAACTGTGGATACAGTTCTCGGTTGGCTGAAGGCTGATAACAATTTACCACAGCTATCAATCTGTGATGCTGGGTGTGGTGTCGGTAGTCTCAGCATTCCCCTGGCAGTAGATGGTACCAAAGTCTATGCCACCGATATTTCAGAAAAAATGGTAAAAGAAGGCAGGGATAGAGCAAAGCAAACTTTGGGAAATGCCGAAAATCCCACTTTTGCTGTGCAGGATTTGGAATCATTGAATGGTAGCTACCATACCGTTATTTGCCTAGATGTTCTCATCCATTACCCTCAAGAAAAAGCCGATGAGATGATATCTCACCTCTGTTCTTTGGCACAGTCGCGGATAATTCTCAGTTTTGCGCCGAAGACCTGCGCCTTGAGTATACTCAAGAAAATTGGTAGTTTCTTTCCTGGGCCAAGTAAAGCCACTCGTGCATATTTGCATCGTGAGGCTGATGTGGTGAAAATCTTGGAAAGTAATGGCTTTTCATTGCAACGACGGGCAATGACGAAGACTCGCTTCTATTTTTCTCGCCTACTGGAAGCTACACGCAATTAAGGTTAAAATCGCAGCAAAGGTATAATAAACATCTTGCTGCGATTTGACAATCTCAAACCTGAGATATGGTAGATATTGCCGTTGGCATCAAGCTTTATTTTTTCTCTAAATAATCGTTGTTCTGCTCTGCATAATCATACATTCTTACAAACTAAGCGATCGCAGCTGCTCCCAAGAGAATAGTGAAAGCAAATAACCACATTTACGTTTTATTCAGATAAAACTTCTTCTTTGAAGCTTTAACAGAGGATATCAAACTTCTGGGGATGCTGACTCCAAGGGTTTCATCAGTGTATTTAATTTCTTGTTTATCTAGTTTCTCTAATTCCCTAATTTCATACCATAACAGGTGAGTTGTATTGACCAACCCTAGACTAATTAAGCAATGTAGGCAAAAAAGCCTTGTGCAAAAGCTAAAAAACTGTCGCCGGGAGTAGATTGATATATTGGAAGCTTTGCGAAAGTAAGGTTAAAATCGCAAACAAAGTGTAAATCTGAAGTGAAACTATGAAGACTGCTGAAAAATTAGCTGCCGGTTGGCTATTGACACTCGGATTCATGTTTGTAACTCTATCAGCAACAGCGGCATTAGAAAAATTTGCTACACGTAAAGCCATCATAATACCCACGGGTGAGTATGAGTTTAACGCACCAAATGCTACTTATGAAGATAATAATGCTGCTGTTGGTGGTCTAATTTTTGGTATCCCTACCCTAACACTGGGCACATGGTTAGCATTGGGATTGTACCGTCAAAGTCGGCAGGAGAAAAAGGCAATTAATCAACAAGTTAGCGATCGCCTGCAATCAATTTTTTATGAGATGCTACAAGAAAATCACGGGCGCGTAACTGTTTTAGGTTTTGCCATGCAGTCACAACTACCCGCAGCCCACGCCAGACAATATTTAGATGAAAAAGCTAAAGAATTCAATGCAAACTTTAAGGTGAACGAAGAAGGGGCTGTATCATATCATTTTGATGTCTAATTGTCATTAGTCATTTGTCCTTTGTCTTTGTCATTTGTTATTTGTTATTTGTTATTCACTAATGACTAATGACTAATGACCAATGACCAATGACTACAATACCCAACTTACGGCTAGGTCTAATGACGCAGATTTTTTTGAGCGTAGCTGCCATTTTAGGCGGTTTGTCAGTTGCTGCTGGTGCTTTTGCTTCCCATGCCTTGCAGGAAAAAATTAGTGAGCGATCGCTAGAAATTTTTGAAACTGGCGCTCGTTACCAAATGTATCATGCTCTAGCACTTTTCTTAGTAGCAATACTAATTAGTCGTACCGAGTCTCCTCAACCTACTCTTATCGCCAGTGGATGGCTGTTTATCATTGGCATTGCTATTTTCTCAGGTAGCTTGTACGCCCTTAGCTTAACTGGTATTAAATCCTTGGGAGCGATCGCACCACTAGGCGGCACAGCCTTGATTGCAGGTTGGGGTGCTTTAGCTTTTGCTGCTTGGAATTTGAAGTTGTAAAAAATTTAGAAGTTAGGAGTTAAAAACTCCTAACTCCATTTATTGCAAGCTGAATTTTCTCTTTTTTACAGCGGGTTTTATCTGAATAGACTATATACAAGCTTTTATAAAACCCGTGCAGGCGGGTTTTGTTTCTGTGCAAGATGAAGCGTCATTTATAATCACTAAGTATTTTTTAGAAAGTGGAACACACTCAATATCTTCCAACAAATAGGATTGCCAAATTCATCAAACTTATTTCCGTAATCTTACAGAAGTCATAAATACAAAAAAGCAATACACTGCACAAGTATATTACTAAATAACAGCTAAGAAATTTTACATTTGTAATATTATTCAGACCTATGAAACGGCGCAACCTGCTTTGGTATTCGCTATTAAGTTTTGCAATAGTGATTTTAACCCCACTATAAAACTTTTTGTGGCTCGACTGAGCGCTCACTAAAGGTCTTGTTAGTTGCGAGAGACTTGGATACCTAAAACCTCAAGATGTTAAACTTACCAAGCCCCGTTGGGGCGGGTGTGGGGGTTGCATGGTGGTAGGGGGGGGGATATCTAGCCCCAACCACCCGCATGAGTCTTTAGCCCAGCAAGTCCTTTGGTTTCAATCCAAAGGACTTCACCTTACACCCTTAAATCCCTAATGAATAAAATCCTATTCTTTAAAAAATCGCGATCAAAGAGTTATGAACTCATAATTAATAGCTGTTCAATCTCAGGCGTACCAACAAATTATGTAAATCTGCATTTGCTGAAGCTACTTCAGGTAATGGACTAGATTTATATGCCTCCTGCAATTTATTATGTAAATATTCATATTCTCTTTGATGAAAAGATAGATTAATATCTGACAAAATAGACCTTTCTGCACCTGCTAACTTTTGGGCGATTAAATCAGAAATATATGGTAAATTGAAAATTTAATTTAGCTTAATTAAATTAGCTTCAATTAGCCCTATCTGCATCAGATAGATCCCAGTTAATAGGACTCGATAAACATAAAGTAATGGTTTTATTCGATGAGTATGTTCTTTTTCAAAAAGTTTCCATTGTGTTGCAGCAAAACCAATATAGTGATAGCTATGATGACGGGTAATGCAATTTATAGCAATAAATTTTAATTCCTCATGCTCGGGTAAAGTTGTTAATATCAAAGGTGAGTACAGTTGTTCTAACACATAACCATTCTTTTTCAGTAGCATCAAAAAAAATTTTTGACATCATGAGTGACTAAATCAATCTCTAAAGATTCACGAATTTCTGAAACTTCAATAGTTTTATTCTTAGTCTTTAATCCGACTATTTCTTGAATTGGTAAAATATGCACACCACGCAAGTCATAATCAGAATCAGGTGATGGAAAGCCATATAAGTGGGAACCACTGATGATGGTGAATAAAAGTGGGTAAGGTTGTTGCCCAATAATTGTGTTAAGTGAAAGTGGAATATTCATAATGTGCCGTTTACTTGCTTACCTCGGTTCGCCTATTTCTTTAGAACATCTTAAATAGCATCATTAGTGTGGGAGCAGACTGTGAGATCCAAATTGAGCAAATCTAGTGTGAAAGAGGCTATTTCTCAAGTCTTCGATAAATTTCGCTCGAAAACTTTTGCGCTATTTCAGGATATGGACGAAGCCACATTCTCTAGTCAATCTCATTCTGACTTTAGTCTTGTTGGCTGGTACTTGGGGCATATTGCCTGTATCAAGTCTTTATTGCCGCTAGAACATAGCACTTAGGTGCTTACTTGCGATTATTCTAATGGGAAAATGTCGAAAAATAGCTTTAAAGCTTGAGCTATCTTGCTCAGGCATGATTTTATTAACTATGGCTATGTGTTTCACTGATTGGAGTAAAGGTCTGCTATCAAAGTAACCTATTACGCCAAGCAAACGGAGGTTTCATGTCGATATCTAAAGCTGTTAACAGCAAGGTTACTTCTCAAAGCAGTGTTGAAAAACGCTTGCAGATAGAGCGTTTGGTAGGAGCAACTCAAATAGTTGCACCTAGTGCTGGGAGTGATGTAGTGAAGGGATTAACTCAAACACCTAAATCTCTACCCCCTTGTTACTTTTATGATGACCGTGGTTCCGATCTATTTGAGCAAATCTGTGATTTACCAGAATATTATCTTACACGCACAGAAACAACGATTTTACAGCAGTATGCTGGTGAAATTGCCAAGATAACTGGCGTTTGTGAATTGGTAGAACTTGGCAGTGGTAGTTCTAGTAAAACCCGTATTTTACTAGATGCCTACCAGCAACTAAGCTATCCTTTGCATTACCTACCAATTGATGTATGTGCAGGTATGTTGGAAAGTAGTGCCAAGCAGTTATTAGAAGATTATCCTTTACTCCAAGTTTATGCACTAGCGGGAACCTATGAATTAGCCCTTGCAAAACTCCTACCGACGCAATTACCCAGTCGGATGATTTGTTTTATTGGTAGCAGTTTAGGTAATCTTACCCCTGATGAGTGTGATGTGTTCTTCTCTCAAATTACCAATGCTCTACAAGTAGGTGAGTATTTTTTATTGGGGATAGATTTACGAAAGCCAAAACAGATTTTGGAACCAGCTTATAACGACAGCCAGGGAGTGACAGCTGCATTTAACCTGAATATGCTGGAACATTTAAATCAGCTGTTTGAAGGTAACTTTGACACCACCCAGTTTGAACACCGAGCATTTTACAATGAAAGCGAGCATCAAATAGAAATGCATTTATGCAGCCTGCGATCGCAAATTGTAGAATTACGTGCTCTTAATCTTAAGGTTAATTTTGCACTAGGTGAGACTATCCTCACTGAAATTTCCCGCAAATTTGACCTCAATAATATCAAACAGCAACTAACTGCACAAGGTTTATTACCTCTTCATGTGTGGAGAGATCCAAATCAATGGTTTGGCTTAATGCTCTGTCAGGTGCAAGCATAAAGCAAATCAGAGTATGACTCACATATATAGCGGTTCTCAGTTGAGTCCAATATATATTTAACAAAAACAGCCCTTCCCTACAAGCATTAGGGAATGAAGAGTGCTGAGTATTATAGACCGCCCCTAGTGGGCGGGGTATCAACCTTCTCCCGATTATAAGATTCCGCCCACTAGGGGCGGGGCAAATACCTTAGTGCGAAAGTGCTGTTAGCGGAAGCGGGGCGTTTAGCCCGTACTCTTTTTCTTACTCAGTACTCAGTACTGAGTATGGTAACACTTAAAGCCTCTCTCCTTTTAGGAGAGAGGTTAAAACGTATGAATGGAAATTCCGATCAACCCAAGCAAGTAAACTAAATGTTTAGCCGCTAATTATTGCTGCATCGAAGGTGTGGCAAAAATTCTGCTAAATATAGGAACCCGTGGACGAGGCTTATTTGCTGTTATATTGGCATTAGTAGCAGAAGAGTTATTAGTTGCCTCAGAAAGGAGAGGTGGTTTGCTATTAGTAGAATTGGCAAAATCACTTAATTTTGTAGCCGAAGGTGAACTTGAAGATATGGAACTAACATTCTCAGGATTTTGACTGTTGGTTTTTACCGGAGTTTGAGCTTGACATGGAGTAACGAGGAAAGTTGAACTTGCTCCTAATACCAATATGAGCAAATGAGAAATATATTGTTGCATGGGGATTGGTAAAATGGATTGATAAATATTCAAAGCTTAAAGAAGTTGTGTTTGTTCTCAGTTAGAAATAAAACTGCAATTTTCCAATAGAAATCATGACGCTGTTGTTTAATAAAACTTGAACACAGCGATTTCTAAATGAACAGACTATTAATGCTTAGTACATTAATTCGCTAACAACAATCTAACCTTCCTCAATCAAGGGGAAGCTAAACTCTCTTTTGTAAAAAGAAAGAGAGCAGTTATTTTAAGACTACTGAATCTGCCTGAAAAAGAGTTAGCAAATAGATACACCTGGAATAATTGACGTTTTTTAATCAACTAAGCCAGCACAACTTTTAATATTCTATTTATATTTAACTTGTTAATAAAAGAGGAATGTTACTGAAATTTTTAAAAAACTGATTTATATAAAATTAACTCTCACTCGCATATTTAACTAACTAATACTAATTCTCTGTGAAGCTGCACATTATTTTGACCTAGATTCCAACAGTCAAAGCGATTTAGTGAATTACTTAGGAAATATCTTTTTACCTCAACCTAATCAGGAAGATTAAGCAATGTCTACGCAAGAGGAAAGGGGGCAGGAATTAGGGGGAATTTTAGCATCTTTCTCCCCTTCTCCTTGCTCCCCTACCTCTCTAGTCTGAATTATCAAAAAGCGTTAGAGCTTTGTCCCACACTCAGCACAAAAATTGTGGGTGGGAGCATTTTTGGCATTGCAATGGCTACAATACACTGGCTCGGCTGCCGCTTTCGGTGCTTGCTTCTGTAAGCCGACCATTTGAGCGTTGCTCTTACCAGGGGCTACCATTGGATAGCAGTTTTCGTCTCTGGTGACGTGGACATTTAAGATTACTGGCCCTTTGTGTGCCAGCATTTCGGCGATCGCATCTTTTAATTGACTGCGATCGCTGATTACCATGCCCTTAATCCCATAAGCTTTTGCCAATAACTCTACGTCTGGCATCCCTACTTCCATGTCGGAGCATGAGTAACGCTCACCATAGAAGGCTTGCTGCCACTGGCGCACCATCCCTTGCCAGCCGTTGTTGATAATTATTGTCTTGACATTTATTCCATACTGTGAAATTGTTCCTAGTTCCTGCAAACACATTTGGAAACTAGCATCACCACTGATACAGATGACTTCTTCATCAGGAAACGCCACTTTCGCGCCCATTGCCGCAGGTAAGCCAAAACCCATCGTTCCCAAACCAGCGCTAGAAATCCAGCGCCTTGGGCCATTCTTCAGGAATTGTGCTGCCCACATTTGATGTTGTCCGACATCTGTGGTGTAGAAAGCGTGGGGTGCTTGGCTATTGACTTCTACAATTACTTCTTGGGGTGAAATACTGTCGGAATGCTGCGGCACTATCAGAGGATACTCATCGCGCCAACGGTTAACTAGATTCAGCCACTCTTGGTTTTGATTTGGTGTAGCCTTAATCCCTACTTCTTGGCAGCGACGTAACAAGTCTATTAATACGTTCCGCACATCGCCGACGATGGGCACTTCGGGGACGCGGTTTTTGCCGACTTCTGCCGGATCGATGTCGATGTGAATTACTTTAGCGCGGGAGGCGAATTCGTCTAACTTGCCTGTAACGCGATCATCAAATCTAGCGCCAACGCAAATCAGCAAGTCACAATCACTAACGGCAAAGTTAGCGTAAGCAGTGCCGTGCATCCCCAACATTCCCAAAGCGAGGGGATGATGTTCGTCAAATGCACCGATCCCCATTAAGGTTGTGGTGACAGGGATATCGAATAATTCAGCTAGTTGTTTGATTTCTTCATGGGCACCAGCTGCGATCGCACCACCACCCACATACAATAGCGGACGGCGACTTTCAGTAATCAACTGGATCGCGGCATAAATTTGTCGGGGATTTCCCTTCACCGTGGGACGATAACCGCGTAACTTTACTGAACCTGGTTTTACAGGTATATAGTCAAATTCTTCTAAAGCGACATCTTTGGGGACATCAATCAAAACTGGCCCCGGACGCCCAGTACTAGCGATGTGGAAGGCTTCGGCGACAATTCGCGCCATATCTTTGGGGTCACGCACCACATAAGAGTGCTTGACGATTGGTAGGGTAATCCCGTAAATATCAGTTTCCTGAAACGCATCTGTACCAATCGACGGACGTGCTACCTGTCCTGTAACCACAATCATCGGGATTGAATCCATGTAGGCTGTGGCGATGCCTGTCACCAAGTTAGTTGCTCCTGGGCCAGAAGTACCAAAGCATACTCCTACTTTGCCTGTGGCACGGGCATAACCATCAGCGGCGTGGGCTGCGCCTTGCTCGTGTCTCACGAGAATGTGCTTCATAGCACCAGTTGCTTCCACCTTATATAGGTCGTCGTAAATTGGTAAAATTGCCCCACCAGGATAACCAAAAATATAATCAACGCCGTGGCGAACAAGGCTGTCAAGCAGAGCAAACCCGCCAGATGCACGTTTGGGCACGATTGGTGGGCTAGAAGCACGAGACTGTTTGTGATTCTCGATTTGTGGGAGACTAATTGGGGAAAGCGATCGCACGGTCAAACCTCAGACTATAGCTAAAGTTAATGCTGAATTCTGTAGTTAAGATTTCATTTTAATTGAAAACCTCAATCAAAATCTGATTAATTTTTATATTAAATATAAAGCTAGATTATTAGCTTACATTAGTTAAATTACGTCTTGCAAGACTTTGCGGGTATTTTGCCAAGCCCAAACACCGACAACTACGACAACAACACTCATTGCTACAAGCACAATTCGCAAGCCGAGAGCATCAGTTAAGGGCCCAGTAATGGCCAGAGGTAACGCCAAAGCGATGTTAACGGCATGATTTTGAAAGCCAAATACTTTACCGTGCATGGTAGGTGGTGTTTGCTGTTGAATTAAAGTTTGCATAGGGACACCAATTAAAGCAGCACCTACACCCAAAAATGCACAGAGTCCTAGCGCCAGCAATAAGTTGTGCGTAAAAGTGAATACCCCTAAAACTAGTGCCATCATCAAAAATCCAATTAAAGGTAGGGGCTTGCGATGCAATTTCTCACCCCAGTTACCTAAAATTGCTGCACCAAATACCATACCCACCCCTGCTGCTGCTAAGAAAAAGCCAAACTGTTTTTCTTTTAGACCAAACTCCTCGGCTAACCGAATCGTCAGCACCGTTAAGGCTGCAAACACGCAATATAAAGTTGTCAGTTGCAGCATGGCATTTAAAATCAAAGGATTTTTCTTGAGATAGCGTAGACTCTCGGTGAATTCAGCCCAAGGGTGATTTGATACCCGATGTTCCTTTGGTCGTTTGGGTTCTTTAAACCTTATCGGCTGCATAATTGCAGCTGATAATATGTATAGTCCACCAACCACAAACTCTTGGCCGTATTCTTCTCCCATAAAGCTTTTTGCCAAACTTAAAATCGGCTCTCCTACTGCAAAGCCAACAATTAAAGCTCCCATCATCGTGCTGCTAAACAGCGCATTGGCTGCCAACAAATTCTCTCGCTTCACCAATAAGGGAATGGCTGCTTGCTCGGCTGGTGCAAAAAACTGCGTCACAGTGGAAATGGCAAAGGTCAGGATTAACAAAATCAGGAACTGTCGTGGCAATAAGGGAAGACACAGCGTCAATATTCCCCGCACAATATCTGAGCCAACCATAATCAGCTTTTTTGGCAAGCGGTCAACAAAGATACCACCAGCAGAGCCGAACAAAATTGCTGGGATTGTAAACGACAGCATCAAGGTTGAGTACATCGAGTTTCGTGCCAACCCTGGAAGCGGTGGGTAGTTCTCCAGCAGAGCAATCAGCAAAACGAAGAAGACCTTATCTGCTAACTGGGACAGCAGTTGCCCAATCCACAGGAGCATAAAACCACGGTTTTTTAGCAGTGCGCCAAAGCCGTTATTAACAGCGGCAGGTTCAGTTGGAAACATTTAGATACTTTCTTTGGGTAGATGGGGCATAGGGGCATGGGGCATGGGGCATGGGGATAGGGAATAGGGGGGATAGGGGATAGTTTTTCTTGACTATCTCCTGTCACCTGTAACTTTTTTCCTTCATCACTCCTAACTCCTCACTCCTAACTCCTGTTTACTTACTCCATTGTCCGGATTAATTTGCTTCATAGCGTTTTAACAGCATAAGCAAAAATTCAGCTGCTGTCAGACGACCTTTGGGTGGAATAATCTCAATGGACGAATCTACCCAACAACCTTGTACAGTTTGGGGAGATTTCCAAATGGACAAATGATCAACTGCTGGCTCTGCATAGAAATTATTTTGCCCACTACCTAGCAAACATGAACTCCAATGGGTGAAATAATCATGACTCATCCGATGAATAGGAAAATTTCCCTGTAGTGGTACTCCCCATCCATCTATAGCAATAAACACTTTGACACGACCACCCAAGAGTTGCCACAAATGTGCCGCCCCTATTGCCCCAACTACGCCAGCACTAAAGCTAATAAATATAATTGGTGATTCTAGAGAATCGGTCAAGCGATACCTGCGGTGAGCTACGCTAACGCGCAAAAACTGCAAAATATGCAAGGCTGATAAAACCAAAACGTCTTTACCCGGATAAACCAGTATGTTTGCGCGATTGTGTGCGATCGCGCTATTACCGACTAAATCTAACAATCTTACTCTAAAGCTTTCAGTTAATGCTGGCTCATGAATTCCAGGGCAAACAATTATATTCATCTTTAACATTACCTTTGATTTTTTTACTCTTCCGATATACAGAGCTTTCTCAAAAATCAAGTAATAGTCTTATATATTACCTTATTTTTACTGAAAAGATTATAGCCTTTTCACAGATTTTTCCGAAAGAATACTATTTTAAAAAATATTAATTTAGATTACAAATAATCTTAAGATTAACCTAATCAGTCAAATGTTTATTTTTATAATTAGCTTTGTATTTTTAGTTTTAATTATTTTTATTATTATATATAATAGTTTAATACAGAAAAAAAATCAAGTTAGTAATGCATTTTCTACTGTTGATGTAATTCTGCAAAAAAGAAGCGATTTGATACCTAGACTTGTTACCTTAGCTCAAATATATATGCAATTTGAGCAAAAAACATTAATAGAAATTAGCAGACTCAGAAGTAGAGCAACCTCAAAGAGTTTAAGCGACAATAGCCGAGTTGCTGTAGAAGACCAAATTTCGAGAATGTTAAGCAAAATTATAGTAATAGTTGAAATATATCCCGAATTAAAAACAAACGACCATTTTATCAAATTACAATATTCCTTAAGTGAAGTAGAAGAACAACTTTCCGCCGCTAGAAGATTTTATAACTCTGCCGTAACTGAATATAATAACGCCGTAGAAATGTTTCCGACAAATATTATAGCTTCGTGGATGAAATATCAATTAAAATTACCGTTTCAAGCTCATCTACAAGCAAGAAATAATGTAAATATTGAAATAAACCATAAATCATTTTAAAAAATATGCCAAAATTTAGTTCCGCACACAATCAAAAATTATTAAATGGAATAGCTAAACTATTAGCATACAAAAACTATAAGTTGGCACTTCAGGGCTTGGAAAGTTTTTTCCAAAATAATGCAGAAACAAATACAAAAGAATATTTATATGCACGAGTATTGCTTTTAGACGCATACCTCTACAATGGATGCTTTGATAAAGCAATTAACTTATGCCAAGAATTGAGCAATAGTAAACATCAAACGACTCAGATATTAGCACAATACTATCTTGCCGAAATCTTTTCAGAAGCTAAACCTACAGCACAAAAATCATCACTCAATTCAACTAAAAGTTCACTCACGCCTGCACAGGCAACTGAACTGATAAACACTGGGTATGAAGCTATTACTAAAAAACGTTATCAAAAAGCAATCCAAGCATTAAAGATTTTTTGTCAAGCTGCTTCTCCGGCTACGAAACACTATTTGCTAGCACATAAATGGCTGATAAAAGCATATCAAGAAAATGGGCAAATTAATCAAGCGATCGCTCTTTGTCAGCAACTCCTGATTAATCAAGACGAAGCAACGAGAAAATGGGCAAGGCAACTTTTATTTACAGAGCTATTTACAGATAATATTGATGTGTCTGCGACTCCACTAAACCCCAATGAATCAGAAGTTAAGCTACAACCAGCAAGTGAAAACTTGCCAGAAGAACCCGAATCAGTTATTGAAAAATTTACACCAAAAACATTAAAAGAATTCAAAGTATTTTGTCAGAAAAATTTCTTGAGCGAATTAAAAGTATTTGAATCTCGTAGGAAACCAGCTTTATTATCTATTGTCACTATTCATCTACTTTGTTTATTTGTTTTAATTATAACGTTCAAATTTCTCTCCATGATATCTTTTGATGTCAAAGATTATATTTATATTGAAGAACCTTCATTGTTTGAAAGTCACCCTACACCAATAGCCGTAGTATTTATATGTGTACTTATAAATTTTCTTTTTTCATTTTTAAATTATTTATTAGCCTTTTTATTGTTTTTTTGGATTTGGATATTTTTTTACTCAACAATTTTTCAAGGCTTTTCCGCAGGTTTTACATACAAAATATCTGAAAAAGTATTTACTTTTGTAAATCACAATAAGAATTTCAACTATCTTAGTTCTTGCTCAAAAGAAGATATTGAAAACAATATCAGTTCTTTTAAACATAGCCAACTATTTAAAGGACTTCTCAACCCAAATAATATTGAACATGATATTTATATTTATGGTAAAATCAATGGTCTTGATATCTGTTTCTCAAATATTCGTGCACAATTAGAATTAAAACATGATTGGACTAATTTTTTAGATATTATCTTTTTTATGAGTAGGAGATATGAAACAATAATTCAATCTAATATAGTTTATATATTTGTACTTTAAGTTTTACGTATTATATCATTATATATTTTTATTTTGCCATTTACATTTAGCGCTTTAACATTCAGATTTGTAAAAATGATTCCATATATAATTAATCATATTTTGCGCGTTAGAAAAATTGGATATAAAAAATTTGAATCTGAAGTTATAAAAAATCAATTTACCCGAACAAGTCTAATCTTTAAAGGATTATGTTTTAAAGCTAAGTTTAACAAAAATCTGCGAACTGTTACAATCGTTCAACCAAAAGTTATTAACGCTAATATTCATGCTCTTAATCATGCTAAAAAACAAGTAATTAAATTAGAAGATCCAGAATTTGCTAAATTTTTCACTGTTTATGGTGATGACCAAATAGAAGCACGCTATGTCTTATCTACTAGTTTAATAGTTAACTTTCGCAAGAAAACCAATAGAAATATTTATATTTCCTTTGTTGATGACATGATATACATAGCCATTGAAGAAGCAGTAGAAAATAATATATTTTATCCTAATCTATATAAAAGTGTGTTGAGCTTTGCACCTTTAAGAGAATATTTTGAAACTCTCAACTTGATGTTGGGAATTGTTGAAGACTTAAATCTGGATAAACGCATTTAGCAAAAACCTGCACCAAATTAATTTCACTGAAAACGCGGCTTTTTGGGATCTTAAGCACTTTCGCAATTCCAGCAACATAGCAGATGCCCAATGCCCTACGTAAGTTTTGTATGTCTTTTGATGTATTATCTTGATTTTCCCACCTATCCTATCCCCCTGGATGGGATAATTAAGTTATAAGTGGGGAAAATGTACAAACTATTCCCTAACTTTATATCTCTTTGCACTCTGGTTATATTGAGGAACTAATTGTGGTTGCCACGCCGGAAAAAGTACAACACACCCACGAGCATCTATCAGGTAAAGACCGTGTAGCCGTATTGCTTATGGGCTACGGCGAAGTCGAAAGCTACGAAGATTTCGCCAACTATAACGAACAGGCTTTAAATCTACTGACAGCAAAATTCGCACCAGTACCAACCTGGATTTATCCCCCTCTGGCAAAGCTTTTGGCGCTATTTGACCGCCACGAGTGGGGACACACACACCACGATTTTATCTCCCCACACAATGCCATCTTTGAACAGCAACGGGTTGGGATCGAGAAGAATTTACAAGAAAAATGGGGCGATAAGGTTCAAGTTTTCAAGGCTTTCAACTTCTGCGCTCCTTTTCTACCCAATCAAGTCTTGGCAGAAATCAAAAACCAAGGCTTCGAGAAACTGCTAATTTACCCACTGCTGGTTGTTGATTCTATCTTTACTAGTGGTATTGCGATCGAGCAAGTTAACAATGCTCTGGTTGAGTTGACTGATGGTGAAGAACACTGGGTTAAAGCACAGCGCTACATTCCTTCTTTCTTCAACGAACCAGCCTATATCGATTTAATGGCTCATCTGGTTGAAGAAAAAATTACTGCTGATTTAGCCGCAGCCTACCTACCTTCTCAAATCGGCATTGTGCTAATGAATCACGGTTGTCCCCATAAAGCTAAAGGCTTTACTTCTGGGATTGCTGAAAGTGAAGCAATGTACGATTTAGTTCGGGATAAGTTGATTAACCGCTATCCCTTAATCTCCGTGGGTTGGCTCAATCATGATACGCCTTTAATTGATTGGACACAGCCAAATGCCGAGCAAGCTGCAAATAACCTGATTCAATTAGGTGCAAAAGTGCTAATTTTTATGCCAATTGGCTTTGCCACAGAAAACCACGAAACTTTATTGGATGTACACCATATCATCCATGCTTTGGAAAAACAGCATCCTGGTACGAACTATGTGCAAATGGCTTGTGTCAACGACCATCCAGAATTTTTGGCTATGGCAGCCCAATGGGCTGATGGTCATATTGCACAGCTGTTGTCAGACCAAACTTTGGCAGTTAATCCCCAACTAGCTGGGCATCATCACCACCACCATCATTAAGTTTTGTAGAGTAGGCAAAGCTTTGCCCACCTTACATTTATGGTGTATTCAGTTGACACTCCCACGCTTCAAGGCGTGGGATTTTTGCTCTAAAACTGCGCTTTCTCTTTACCTTGCTTAGGTCTTACATCTTCAAATCGCACCGTTGCAGACGCCTCCTCAAGCTTAAATTTCCGTCTGCCCCACCTAGTAACATATAACTAGTTTTTTTAATACTGCTGTAGTAACAATCGTTCATCAGTATCCAACGCTGCTAGGGGATTTTCTGGGTCTATCCATGAAACCTGGGCTTCTAGCTTGTCACAACAAGAGCGCACTAAATCCAAACCGGCATCTAATGGAAGTTGAGCAGTTGTCTGTGTAAACTCTTGCAATATCCCAGCTTCTATCGTTTGATAGCGATCGAGGTGTTTGCTCAATTTGAAGAGAAAATTTGCACCTTCGCCACCCTCTGCGCTGGCAAACTGCAAAATTGAATCGACGTAAGCCCTAACTTTGGGATTTTTAACTCCCTCTGTAGCTGAGGTATAGAGCAGTTCACCATTTAGATATTCAAAATCTGGTACATACAGACTAGAGCCAACTAGTTCAAATATCTGCATTTCTTTAGCTGGTCTAACCGTTAACTTCTCCCGCCTGACTCGATTAGCTGCCTTCTCAAGCAATGTAATTACAGCTAAAGTTACCGATGGATAGTTACTATCTATACATCTAATTTCAACAGTGCCGAGTTTGTTGAGTCTAATTGGATTCCAAGCTGACTTGAGTAAGCTGACTTCTGCTTCTAATATCAGGTTTGGTTCAATTCCGGCTTTTTCCATCGCTTGCAACCAAGCATAGTAACGAGCAAAGTGCTCTTCAACTAAACCCTCTACATTTAATGCATAAGGCATGAGTCCGCCGACAGACTGTAAATGAGTGTAAACTCCTTCCCAGCCAAAGGTTTCACTACCTCGATAACGAATTGTGTGCGCGGCTAGCCCGATCGCCTGTCCTTCATAATAGGGACACGCCCGCGTCAGGGAAATGAGTGCTGAGTCGCAAGCTGTAGCTAAATTATAGATATTTAGTAGTTCTTCTCGCTCTGCTGATGTCGAGTTGTAGGAGACTACAACATTAGGGTCAATTACCCCAGGCGGGACTTCCAAATGCAGGTGTGTACCTGTACATTTGGCGGCGTGCAAGAATTTATCATAGCCGACAGTCCGCGCTTGGATATGGTAATTAGGGTGATCGCGCATAACTGGTGTAATATGCAAAGGGTAGCTAGACAGAGGGTAAAGGCGTAAACCCATCTGTTGCGCCACACAAAGCGCCAATTTGAGATTTTTGAGATAAACTTTTGCTAGTTCTGTACCAGTGTCGGCAGGAGGTGTGTTAATTTCTACCATGCTTTTGACAAACTCTGGCACAAAGTACTTTGGGTCTAAACCTTGTGTTTGCGCCATTAAGTGACAATCTTTCAAAAACTCATCGGCGCGATCGCTTAAGTTACCAGCCTCATCTACCAGAAAAAATTCTTGCTCAAGACCGATACGACGCTTTACTACATTCATCAAAACCTCCGCAAGGGTAATCCCGCCACCATCCGTACACAAATAACAAATTTAGACTCGCCCACAAACTGAATAGAAACCATCCAGTTACCTAGATATCCATTGCATACTGGCTCTGTTTGAGGCAATCCGATTGCATTACCGTCAATAGGAGGCTATCAGGCGTAGAACTTGCCAGCATTTTCTAGAACCTTGCCACAAGAAAACTGCCTCAATCCTTTCTCGGCTTGAGGGATTGACTATGGTAGTGTGTCCAGAATCTCTTGTTATAAATCTACATTAGTAGTAGTGGACACACAATCAAACTGTGTTTCCCGCGGATTTAACCAAGAGGAGAAAATCATATCATGTCCCTCGTCAGGTTCACAAACTAATATACTTGCTCTCGGTTTTTCTTTGTTTAAAATCTACCAATCTGAGTAATTTAGATCAGTTGCGTCAAATTTACCAGTTAGCACTACCTGAGACACAGCCATTCACTGTAGATCCCCTTACACCCTCTCAGAGAGCCATATTAAAGAGTTTGCCCTTTATATAGCATAGCTTGCCTTCAGGACTGAAAGCACCCCAAGCTAGTGCGATCGCAATTTGTTCCGGAATTACCTAACCGTGTACCCAACGAATAATTACCCGTAGGTCATTTAAAGCATTACTATTAGACTATTAATCCCCAACTAGCTGGGAATCACCACCACAATTAAGTTGAGTAGGGTGGGTCAAGCTTTGCCCACCCTACTAACTAATTTACGCCCCGCAGCTTGCGAGTATTCTCAACTAAACTCTGAGCAAATTGATCGAATCTTTGAGAGAGCTTTTCATCTACTAGTTTGCCTTCAGGACTGAAAGCACCCCAAGCTTGTCCGATCGCAATTTGTTCAGGGATAGACCAACAATGTACCCATCTGGTAATTAACCGTAGTTCGTTTAGAGCGTTGCTATTAGACTGACCACCCAAAACACTAATAAATCCTGCTACTTTATCAGATAGTTGATCAAAGCTCATTAAGTCCAGAGCATTTTTCAGGACACCACTAACGCCACCATGATACTCAGGTGTCGCTAAAATTAATCCATCAGCCTGACTAACTGTATCTTGCAACCGCTGAACATCTGGATACTCTGGATACTCCTTTGCGCCAGTGCAAAATGGTAGCTGCAATTGCCGTAAATCGAGAATTTCTACCTCTGCACCTACAGCTTCAACCCTTTGCGCTGCGACTTCTAAAGCAACCTGGGTATAAGAATTGGGCCTTAAACTACCACCAATGCCAATAATTTTCACCATAATTAACCTATAAACTACTAACTAGCTACTATTATCAGATTTCTTAAAAAGCGGAATCGTTATGACTATGTTTATCTTAGCGATTTGTGCCAGAATGTGTCAAATTAATATCTACTGGGGAGCAAGGGAGCAGGGGAGCAGAGGAGAAGTTGCAGTAAGTTTTTCCCCTGTGCCCCTTTGCGCTTCTGCCTCTTGTGCCCAATGCCCAGTCTTAACAGCTGCATAAATCTAGATAACCCTCGCTCAACTTTATGTAATAGCCTGAAGAAACTTGGGAATGCTTTTGTGTGGAAGTTAGACTAGATAAGAAAAGTGTAATTTCCAGTTATTACAATTTTTGATAGAAGAATAGGCATAAAACCAGCGCTTAACTTGTGCCAGCAGACAAAGGGTAATTATTATGACAAATTTGGGAAAAAAAGCATTGATAAAAAGGCAGTCCTCAAAGCGCGTTGCTTGGTTTGGTGGAATCGCTGCTAGTCTGATTATGTTGCCAGGAATTTTCGGAAGTACTCCTGTCATGGCACAAAAAGCAGAAACCACCTCCCTAAATTATGGTGACTTGATCGAGAAAGTGAAGGCGGGAGAAGTCGAGAAAGTAGAGCTTGACGAAACCGAACAGCTAGCAAAGGTTTATCTCAAGGGGCAAAAAGATAATACACCACCGCAACAGGTGAGACTTTTGGCGCAAAACACAGAATTAGTCAACATTCTCAAAGACAAAAATGTTGATTTTGGCGAAGTTTCCTCCGCTAACAGTCGAGCTGCTGTTGGACTGTTGATTAATTTGATGTGGATTTTGCCACTGGTAGCTTTAATGCTATTGTTCCTCCGGCGCTCTACTAATGCTTCTAGCCAAGCGATGAATTTCGGCAAATCCAAAGCTCGCTTCCAAATGGAGGCAAAAACTGGAGTGAAATTTGAAGATGTCGCCGGGGTTGAAGAAGCTAAAGAAGAACTCGAAGAAGTTGTGACTTTCCTGAAACAGCCGGAAAGATTTACTGCTGTAGGCGCACGGATTCCCAAAGGTGTGCTGTTAATTGGCCCCCCTGGTACTGGTAAAACTTTACTAGCAAAAGCGATCGCAGGTGAAGCAGGTGTACCATTCTTCAGTATTTCCGGTTCAGAATTTGTGGAAATGTTCGTAGGTGTGGGTGCATCTCGCGTGCGCGACCTCTTCAAGAAAGCCAAAGATAATGCCCCTTGTTTAATATTTATCGATGAAATTGACGCAGTAGGTAGACAACGGGGTGCTGGTATCGGTGGCGGTAACGATGAGCGCGAACAAACCCTCAACCAACTGCTCACCGAAATGGATGGTTTTGAAGGTAACACAGGGATCATTATTATTGCAGCCACTAACCGCCCAGATGTTTTAGATACAGCGTTGCTCAGACCAGGACGCTTTGACAGACAAGTGATGGTCGATCCACCCGATCTCAAAGGGCGACTGGAAATTTTGAAAGTCCACGCGCGCAATAAGAAAATCGATCCTAGCGTATCATTAGAAGCGATCGCTCGCCGCACCCCTGGTTTTACTGGCGCAGACTTAGCTAACTTACTCAACGAAGCCGCTATTCTCACCGCTAGAAGACGTAAAGAAGCTGTCACCCTTTTAGAAATTGATGCTGCTGTAGACCGAGTTGTTGCAGGTATGGAAGGTACCGCCTTAGTAGACAGCAAGAGCAAGCGCTTGATTGCCTATCATGAAGTTGGACACGCTTTAGTAGGCACATTGCTCAAAGACCACGATCCTGTGCAGAAAGTTACATTAATTCCACGGGGACAAGCACTCGGATTAACTTGGTTTACTCCCAACGAAGAACAGGGATTAATTTCCCGTTCCCAACTCAAATCGAGAATTACTGCTACTTTGGGTGGTCGCGCCGCCGAGGAAATTGTTTTTGGGAAGCCAGAAGTGACCACGGGTGCAAGCAATGACTTGCAACACGTGACAGGGATGGCGCGGCAGATGGTGACACGCTTCGGAATGTCAGAATTAGGGCCATTGTCACTAGAAAATCAGAGTGGAGAGGTATTTTTAGGACGCGACTGGATGAATAAATCAGACTATTCTGAGGAAATTGCTGCCAAAATTGATTCACAAGTGCGTGAAATTGTTAGCAATTCCTACATTAAGGCCAAAGAACTATTGGAAGAGAACCGCATAGTTTTGGAGCGTTTAGTAGATTTGCTAGCAGAACAGGAAACAATTGAAGGTGATGTATTCCGCAAAATTGTTGCCGCTCATGTTCAAGTAGCCGACGAACAATTGGCTGTACCTCATTAAAAATATGAGTGGGAAATAATGTAGAGACATAGCACTGCTAAGTCTCTACAAGAGTTCTGGATAATGCATCTTTAATTTCACCAGATGTCTATTAAGTAATAGGCAAAAGCTAATAGTCTATCAACTAACTTTAGACTACTGAAAATTCAAAGGTTAAGATTCCCGACTTCTTAAAAAAGTTGGGAATTTTGTTGTAAAAAAATTACAATCTTACCTCAGCCTTATCAGAAAGTAGCACAGATAAAGTCTTGTCACTGTAAAGCTTGAGCTATTGTATTATATATACCCAAACAATGTACTACAAGCAAACATAAACATCATGAAATATAGATTGTGGGCAAGTTATCTGCTTGCTGCTTTAGCATTTCTGCCCTTTGAGCCTGTAAGCATTACTCAGGTTTTAGCAACAGAGTCAGTTTACCAACTGGCACAAGCAAAATCTGCTTACACCCAATATATGCAGCTTGGTTATAATGAAACCAAACGGAGAAACTATAGAAAAGCTTTATTGAATTTTCAGCAAGCAGAACGGCTACGTCCTGGAGATAGATATGCTACTGCTGCAATTAGAAATGTTACAGGTTATATTCAACGCGGTAGCAGTAGAAATCGTATCGCCTTTGTCCCAGGTAGACCTGGTAGGGTAAGGTCAGCAGGAACACGGGGAAGTTGCTTTCAAACTGGACAAGATATTATTCCGCTAACACCAACAGATAAAGAAGCTCAACAAACCACAGCAGAGCATCCTACATTCTTTTTCTACGTTCCTCAAACCTCTACAACAGTGCAAGCACTAGAATTTGTTTTGCGGGAAGGTAATAGCATTGACCCATTGTATAAAGGAACTTTCAAACCTGTTGGGCAAAATGGTATTGTTAGTATAAATGTACCCGTCGATCAGCCATCTTTACAAATCGGTAAAGAATATAATTGGACTTTTTCGATGATTTGCGATCCTAATAATCGCGATAAAGACTCTTATGTAGAAGGTACAATTGTGCGATCGCAAGATGAAAACTTGTCTCTTCAGCTAAATCAACCAAACACAGACTTAGATCGGGCAGTTTTATTTGCAACCGCTGGATTTTGGGAGGATTCTCTAAGAACTTTAGCTAATTTACGCCGCCAGCGTCCTAATGATCCCGAAGTTCAGAAATATTGGGAAGATTTGTTAAATTCAGTAGAGATAAAAGAAATTGTAAACAAGCCTTTATTGCCCTGTTGTACTGCTCAGAAATAAATTAATAATTACTTAAAAACCCGGTTTTGATAGAAAAGCCGGGTTTTTTACCCTTGAATTTAAGATTAACCGTTCGTAAATATCTACCCAAGCTTAACCTATACAAAGCCGAGTTTGATGCAGCAATACAGTTCAGTTAAAGTCGCTTGACATTACTTTGTAGTGCGTAGGCGTAGCCCGTCGTAGACATCGCAAACTGTCCCCATAAGAATTGCTTGGTGCAGATAGCATTAATTATCGCTAATTACTGCTGGAAGTCAACTTGCTAGAGAAACAGGAAGTGCCAGCGCAACAAAAAGCGATGAGTGCGATCAGCTGATTTAACGTTGAAAGCAGCATTTTTTTACCGCCCAGTGGGTCAAAAAACTAACAATACAAAAATACTATTAAGAATGAATGAGTTGGAAGATATACAGAATTATACTGTCTATTTACTTAAAGCAGGCTTTGACGCAGACAGTTGGCTGTTAATCGACTTAAAGATGAGTAAATCTTCAGTGGGATGTCTGTGTATCTTCTGCAATTAGGGCAGTAAGCAGTAAGGATATCTCTGATAAATTCTTAGAGATATAAATATATGACAAAAGCAACCCAAGCGATCCGTAGTTTTTGACGAATGATAAAGACAATCAAACTGAAATTTGGAAGAGGCTCAAGATTACCCTCAGAGGAAGTAATCACAACGCCCATAACTGTATTTGTAGGCCCAAACAACTCTGGGAAAAGCAAAGTTCTCTCTGAAATTCACTATTACTGCACAACCGATCAACTAAGCATAAAATGTGACATTTTAGAATGAAATAGCCCTGCCTTCATAGAGTCTTTGATAATTTCAATTACTTCCGCGTTCTTCTTAATTAAAGACTCGATAAACTGAAAGACTGATAGCAATTTGAGATGTGTTAAGTACAAAGTTGACTTTATACGTAACGCGATCACTCGGCTACTTTTTTGGTTAAATGTTTGCAGGTTACAATAATAAATAACTACAACTATTTTGCTAAAAACAGTGTATGAAGTTCAATGTAATACTTGATCGTGATGAAGATGGGGTTTGGATTGTCGAGTGCCCCAGTATACCTGGTTGTGTTAGTCAAGGTCAGTCAAGAGAAGAAGCCCTCGAAAATATCAAAGACGCGATCGCAGCTTGTCTTCAAGTTCGTGCCGAACTTGGTTTACCGCTCACTGTGGAAACTCATCAAGTAGAGGTTACAGCTTAATCATGGCATCTGCCCTTCCGGTTCTAAGTGGACGTGAAGTTGTCCGTGTGTTTGAATCGTTCGATTGGGAGTTTGCACGTCAAAGTGCTAGTCACATTATCCTGGTTAAGAAAGGCGAAACAGTAACCTTATCTGTTCCAGATCATCGTGAGGTGGCAAAAGGAACATTACGTAGTCTCATCCGTACTGCTGGACTTACAGTTAATGAATTCATTGCCGCTATCTAATGGCGTGGTCATTGCGCTGAAATGATTTACCTATAAACTGAGTTCAGCAATTTCCCAAGCTTTTTGGTACAGTATTCTAGAAAATCCAGATGACGAAGATAGGCGATCGCTGATTGCAATTGCCAGTTTATTGCTTAGAATCAAGAATGCAGTTGCTATGATCAAACGCCTGCTTGTAGTCGAGTCTCCCGGAAAAGTCAAAAAACTCAGTCAAATTCTGGGTTCAGATTGGAAAGTTCTCGCAAGTTGTGGTCATATCCGAGAACTCAGCAATGAAGGGGACGATTCCTTGGGCTTCGTCATGGATGGTAGTAATGTTCGGTGCAATTACGTCCCGCGTGACCAACGAGCGAAAGAAACAATCCACAAGCTCAAGTCTGCGGTGAGGCAGGTTGATGAAGTTGTCTTAGCAACTGACCCAGACCGGGAAGGCGAGACAATCGCTTGGCATCTCAAAGAAACGCTGGGTTTAAGGGAACCGAAACGAGTAATTTATACTGAGATTACAGCATCGGCGGTGCAGAGTGCGATCGCTAATCCCAAAAAGCTAAACCAAAATTTAATCGGTGCTGGGTTGTGCCGAGATTGCCTAGATAAGTTGGTAGGTTATAAAGGTAGTCCTTTAGTTTGGGCATTGAATAACGGCGCTAAGAGTGTTGGCAGAGTCCAAAGCGCGACGTTGCACTTGATTTGTCAGCGAGAAAACGAAATTCTGACTTTTGTACCCCAAGATTACTGGAGTGTCTGGGTAGATTATGCTGAAGGATTCCGGGCTTTTTACAAAGGAACGGTCGATTCTGCAAAAGATACAGCAGAACAAGAAACTGAAACTCATGATGATGCGAAGGTAGGTAATAGTCCAGAAACACCGGAATCTAAACGTGTTCTTTCCGAAGCAGAGGCAACACGTTTAGTTGAAGAAGCACAGCGACATCCTCATCAGGTGATTCATTTTGAAGGAAAAATCGTTAGTCGCCAGCCACCTCCACCATTTACAACCTCCAGCCTTCAGCAAGCAGCCGGTTCAAAATTGAGGTTTGCTCCTGATAAAACTATGATTGTTGCCCAAAAGCTGTATGAAGCAGGGCTTATCACATATATGCGAACAGACTCAGTAATGCTGAGTCCAGAATTTTGTGCCAGCGCCCGTAAATGGTTGGAGCAAAACGATCCGCAGAATGTACCACAGCAAGTCGCCAAGCATCGCAGTAGCAAATCGGCTCAAGAAGCACATGAAGCGATTCGTCCAACGGATGTGTTTCGCCCCTCAGTTCAATTGCGCTCTGAACTTCCTGATGATGAGTTTAATCTGTATGTAACGATCTGGAAACGGTCAATTGCCTCTCAGTGTCGTGCTGCCCAATTGCGTAAAACTCTGGTGATTACTCAGTCTGGTTCTCTACTGTGGTCAGCGAGAGGGCAAGTAATTGAATTTTACGGTTATGCCCGGTACTGGAACAATCTCAGCAAGGATAGTGTTTTACCTTCATTACAACAGGGACAAGCATTGAAACTGGAGAATGCTGGACATGAAAAGAAGCAGACGCAGCCACCACCCCGTTATAGTGAACCAAAATTAGTGCAATTGATGGAACGTAAAGGAATTGGTCGCCCAAGTACTTATGCTCCTACTGTTGCTACCTTAAAAAAACGAAACTATGTGGAGTTGAAAAAAGACCATCTGCAACCGACAGCGTTAGGGTTAGAAGTTGATGCATTTTTGCTCAAAGCACTGCCTGATTTACTAGAGGCGGAATTCACAGCGAAAATGGAAGATGCCCTTGATGCCATTTCCGAAGGAAAAAACTCTTGGCAGCATTATTTAACTAGTTGGAATCAGGATTACTTTATACCAGCACTTTCCAAAGCTAAAACTGTAGTTGCGAGTTCTTCAACAGGTAAAGCTAATGTGATAACTGAGCGCAAATATGAAACTTCCAAAACGCGATGCCCTGAATGCAAAAATTTTCTCGCCAAAATTCCGAGTAGTAAAGTCAAAAAGAAATATTTCCTCAAATGCACAAAAAGTTGTGAAAATGTCGTGCTATTTTGGAGCGACTTTAACAAAACTTGGCAGCCACCACAAACTAAAGCAGTCCAGACTGAGAATCAACAAAAGCCTCCTGTGAAGATGACGGCATATCCCTGTCCAGTATGTAAGAAACCTCTGGAAGAATACAGTTATATCAAAGAGGGGCAGAGTAAGACAATGTTGCGATGTTCTGACTCACGATCGCGTAAGGATACCAAACATAAAGAGGTGGCTTATTTCAGCACACAAAAAGGGTGGTGGAGTCCTAAGTTTGGGGAGTTGAATTGTTAGACTCCATTGCTGATATCTCTAAATAAGTTTGTAGTCAGGACTTTAGTCCTTGTCTATCGGTTTTTTCGGTTTTTACTCAAACATGATATTGCAATTTATACAATCTTATTAATTAAAACTATGATACTATTTGCTTTATTTATCAGGAATCAAAGATGAAAAGTTTAATAAAATTAGGATCTGCTATCTTTGGCGTTGTTCTTTCTCTTGCAACTATAGAAGTAGCAAAAGCAGATATTGTACCAGGCACCGTTTCTACCGATGCATTCGATTCTACACAAGGCACAGTGATCACGAATGACGACACAATCATTGATCCCATTAACGCTTTTCGTACAAGTGGAGGGTTTGAGGACGGTCATACACTTATGCGTAATGGTGGTCTTGGCTCAATCAGCTTCATTGAGTTTGCCACTGCTTCCCCGGTTACAATTGGTGGTGTAAGGTTATTTGCCCACAATGATGGCGAATCTTCTGGTTTTCGTCGTGCGATGAGCAATTTTTCACTCTTTGCTGATACAAATTCTGACAGTGTTTTTGAGACTGTTGTCGCTAACCAAAATATTAATCCCAATTATGCGCTACAGACTGGTAACAATGCAGCACTCCCAGAAAATATCGATCTGACAATCCCATCTCTTGTTGGCAACATAACCGCACAGTCCTGGCGGCTTGAAGTTACGCAAGGAAGCGATATACAGCCTTTCGAGGGTGCTCGTCTGGTTGAGTTGGACGCTTTACCACCTATACCTACCTCTGTTCCTGAACCCACCTGTGCAAGCGGTATTGCTCTTGTCGGTGCTTTGGGAGCATGGATAAACCGTAAACAAAAAGCTTTTAAATGTGCCTAATTTGAAATAATTGGACTTTGGACAAAAAGGGATGTTCGCGTAAATTATCCGTGAACACTTCTTTTTTGTCCAAAGTCCAAAGTTAAGAGACTTCCAGATAAAAAAATACTCAACCACTTCTTGTGGGGTGGGCGTCTCGCCATTCGTGTCAAGTTAAAGCCTCAGCCCAGATGTCAAGCGACCTTGCAGCGTTGCGTCGATGTCGTGGGCGAACAGCTTTGACAAGACCCATAGAACGCTGATGCTCAACCAACCAAGGAATAATATGATGTCCGTGCAATTAAGTATAATACCCGGAACCCCAAAGAACTAAAGTGCAGCTTTTGCTCCCCTAAGAGCCTGCGGGGAGGGGTTCTTTTATTATGGGTAATTTGGCGGACATGATATAAGTTGTAGTTGTGAATTGTGCGATCTGCGCGATCAAAAAAATATAAGCTACGAAAGACCATTTCTACCGAAATACGTTCTAAGGGCTGCTGCAAAGCCACAGCCACATCCACAGACAAATCATTAAGCACGGTACAATTTTGCTTCTTTACAATTCTTTTTCACCCGATGTCGATTTATCAACACGGTTGACTGACTTTAGCCGCAAGTTCAGCAATGTTCATCTGCTCGTAGTGTTCAAATGGTTGGTGAATCCAGGGGTTGTCAGCCAAGTAATCCACATAATAATCAGGTGCTATAACTGAACAGGCTTTATACCAAAGAACGGCGGTGCGAATTTCCTCAATGGGAAAATCAGTATTTTGCTTGAGCCAAGGTATAGTCTGTTGGAGTGTTACCCCAGAGTCTACTAAGTCATCCACTAGGAGAATGCGCGAACCTAACTTTTCAGCAGTCATTGTCAAGTAGCGGGAGAAAATTAAATTACTTCTTTCTTGCTTACCAGTGCCACTGTAAGATGAGGTTGCTAAAATTGCCAGTGGCTGCTGGTATATACGGGAAAGAATATCTCCAACTCGTAGTCCTCCTCTGGCAAGACAGATAATCTGGTTGAATTCCCAACCGGATTCATAAATCTGAATAGCCAGTTGTTCAATTTTTTGGTGATAATCTGACCAAGAAACATAAAGGTCTGGCATAACTCTAACGGGAGTGGTAGATAGCTAGTATTGAAAGCGATGTCTACGATGGGCTATTCGGCGTCGCAGACTTTTTATTTTAGTATGAGTGCAAAGTTTTATGAATGATTCGGCTGCTGATGGCGATGCCCAACGAGATCCTAATAGTGAAAAACTCGACTTAAAAACAAAGCTGGCTTACGGTGCAGGAGATTTAGGGCCAGCAATCACTGCAAATATCTCCGTCTTTTTTCTGCTGGTTTTCTTCACGAATGTTGCTGGTATCCCTGCGGGTTTAGCTGGCAGTATTTTGATGATTGGCAAAATCTGGGATGGCATAAACGATCCGTTTGTCGGGTTCTTGACTGATAAAACGAAATCTCGTCGTTGGGGACGTCGTCTTCCTTGGATGTTTTATGGAGCAATCCCCTTTGGAATTTTCTTTTTCTTGCAGTGGATTGTACCGCAATTTAGTGCAAATCAGAGTGATAATATTTGGCCATTATTTTGGTATTACGTAGTCATTGGGGTGATATCTCAAGCGTTTTACACGGTTGTGAATTTGCCCTATACAGCGATGACTCCAGAACTGACTCAAGATTACGACGAACGCACCAGCCTTAACAGCTATCGCTTTACATTTTCTATTGGTGGCAGCATTTTATCGTTGATTTTAACGCAAATTGTTTTTTCACTGATTGCTGATCGCCAACAACAATATCTTGTTTTAGCAGCAGTTTCTACTGTAATTTCGATTTTAGGATTATATTGGTGCGTTTTTGGAGTCCGCGATCGCATCCTGGCTTTTGAGGCCAAACGCAGCCAAACTGAAGAACCTGCATCTCTCCCCTTTTTTGAACAGTTAAAAATTGTCTTCAGCAACCGACCTTTTTTATTTGTTATTGGTATATATCTTTGTTCTTGGCTAGGTGTGCAGGTAACAGCCAGCATTATTCCCTATTTTGTAGTCAATTGTATGGGACTCAAAGAATCAGATGTGCCCACAGTCATGATTGCAGTCCAAGGAACTGCTCTGTTGATGCTATTTGTCTGGGGAGCGTTGAGTAAAAAAATCGGCAAAAAAGTTGTTTATTTTCTGGGAATGAGTTTGTGGATTATAGCAGCCGCCGGACTATTTTTCTTACAACCTGGTCAAATAGTTTTGATGTATGTGATGGCTGTCATGGCTGGTATTGGTGTATCCACAGCTTATCTAATTCCCTGGTCGATGATTCCAGATGTGATTGAATTAGATGAACTCCAAACTGGACAACGCAGAGAAGGCATTTTTTATGGCTTCATGGTTTTGCTACAAAAATTTGGTTTAGCTTTCGGGCTATTTTTGGTAGGAAATGCTTTGCAAGTAGCCGGTTTCAAAGAATCTGTAGCCGGAAGTCCACTACCGATGCAACCGGAATCGGCACTGTTTGCTATTCGCGTTGCTGTTGGCCCCATACCGACAGTTTGTTTGATTTTTGGCTTAATTTTAACGTATTTTTACCCAATTACCCGCGAGATGCACGCGGAAATTATGCTTAAACTCAAAGAACGGCAAGAAAAGAGGGGGAGTTAAAGGGGCAGGAGGTTTTAGAAAATCATTCTCCTTAGAGCTAAAAAGGTCTCAGAGCAACTAAATTTATTTATGAAAAACCAAAAAATGCCGCAGGGCACGAATTAGTTTGCCAATATTAGGTTGCTTCGCCGTCAGTAGGCTTCCCCTCTGAGGCACATAGATCAAAGATAAATAAAGTCACAGATCGCAACGGCTTAAAAACAATTTCTTTCCAAAAGGGGTAGGCTAAAAAATAAATTATTAGTACACTAATGTTTAGTTTAACTAATATTGTGCTTATCTAATTAGAATCAATCGCAACCAACCATTTTGCCCAGAATGCGATGTCTAAAGACAAGCTAGTATGTGTCTGTGCTTCCCCTTTCCCCCAAATTGTTGATATGCGCTGTTTAGCTCCTGTTCAGACGATAAAGCCTTCGTCTTTGGCTGCTGAAACTGTTCCTCGTTTTCAGAGCATTATTCAAAGAGGGCGGTTCTCGCTACTTATATTAAGTCTAGCCTACTTGTGTAGTGCCTGTAATGCTTCCGAAGCCCAATCAAGTGGCAAAGAAGCAGGAAAAAAACGAGCTGTGCCAGTGGTGGTTGCTACTGCGACTCAAAAAACGATTCCAATACAGCTATCGGCGACGGGAACGGTAGAAGCATATTCTACAGTATCTGTCAAGTCTCAGGTTGGCGGTCAGCTTACTGGTGTTTATTTTCAGCAAGGGCAGAACGTTAAAAAAGGAGACTTGTTATTTAAAATTGATTCTCGTCCTTTACAAGCTGCGCTGATGCAAGCTAATGCTGCCAAAGCTAAAGATTTAGCCCAGGTGAAACAGGCACAGGCAAATGTCCTCAAAGCGATCGCTCAAGTGAACCAGGCAAAAGCGAATGTAGTCAAGGATAAAGCCCAGGCAACAAATGCAGATGCACAAGCGCAACGTTATAGTAGTTTGCTCAAGCAAGGGGCAATCAGTAAAGAACAGGCCGAACAGTATCAAACCAGTGCTGATGCTCAACAGGCGACAGTGAACGCAGATCGAGGCGGTGTGGCAAATGCTCAAGCAGCAGTGGCGGCAGCCCAAGCAGATGTCCAAAACGCCCAGGCAGCAGTAGCATCAGATGAAGCTGCGATCGACAATGCCAAAGTTCAGCTTTCTTATAGTTCCATCTACGCACCAATTGCTGGACGCACGGGTAGCTTGAAGCTAACTCAAGGCAACTTAGTCAAGGCAAATGCCGCAAATGCCGATGATTCGCTGATTACAATCAGCCAAATTCGCCCGATTTACGTCAACTTTTCTATTCCCCAGCGACTGCTGCCAGATATCAAAAAATACAGTGCGAATAACGGCAAGTTAAAAGTTGATGCTTTACCTCCTAAAGATGCAGGGCATCCAGTACGGGGCGAACTTACCTTTGTTGATAGTGGAGTTAATACCCAAACAGGCACAATTCAACTTAAGGGTACTTTTGCCAATGCTGATGAGCGGCTGTTTCCGGGGCAGTTTGTCAATGTAGTACTCAAACTCAGCGAAGAACCAAATGCCATTACTGTGCCTTCTCAAGGGGTACAGAGTGGACAACAGGGACAGTTTGTCTATGTAGTCAAACCTGACAAAACAGCAGAAATGCGTTTAATTACCGTCGGCGACACCGTTGGGAATGAAACGGTGATTAAGCAAGGCTTGAAACCAGGTGAGCAAGTAGTTACTGATGGACAATTCAACCTTGTGCCTGGTGCCACAGTCCAAGTGAAACCGGAAGTAGGAAGCAGAGGGGCAGGGGAGCAGGGAGGCAAAGGGGCAGAGGGGAAATAATAACTCCTAACTCAGCACTCTTGACTCAGCACTGGCTCAACGCCCCGCTGACGCTAACAGCACTGGCTCAACCCTAGCTATCCGCTAACAGCACTCAGCACTCAATTCGAGGGAACGCGATGAACATTTCCGAGCTATTTATCCGGCGTCCAATCATGACGACTCTAGTTATGGTTGGCATTTTGATATTTGGGTTGATCGCTTACCAACAGCTACCCGTTAGCGACTTACCCAATGTAGATTATCCAACACTCCAGGTAACAGCTAATCTGCCCGGAGCTAGTCCTGAAACAATGGCTGCCTCAGTCGCAACCCCCTTAGAGCAGCAGTTTTCTAGCATCGCGGGAGTGAGTTCGATGAACTCTACCAGTTCTTTGGGTAGTGCACAGATTACGCTGCAATTTGACCTAAATCGGGATATCGACGGGGCAGCACAAGATGTGCAGTCTGCCATTTCTAAGGCAGCGAGGCAGTTGCCCACGAATATGCCTAATCCCCCGTCTTACCGAAAGGTAAATCCGGCGGATCAGCCAGTTCTTTATATCTCCCTGAATTCGTCCATTCTGCCCCTGTCAACTGTAGACAAGTATGCTGAGACATTGCTGGCACAACGCCTGTCAATGGTGGATGGGGTGGCGCAAGTGCAGGTTTTTGGTTCTCAAAAGTATGCGGTACGAATTCAGCTTGATCCCGAATCGCTGAGTGTAAAAGGAATAGGAATTGATGAAGTAGCTGATGCGATCGCAAATGGAAATGTCAATCTACCTACCGGCACACTTTACGGTAAGCAACAGAATTCTACCATCCAAGCAAACGGTCAACTCAACGATGCCGCCAGCTATCGCTCCCTAAATGTGGCTTATCAAAACGGCGCACCAGTGCAGTTAGGTGAACTAGGTCAAGTCCTGGACAGTGTGGAAAATGATAAGATTGCGAGTTGGTATTTTCCTGTCAAAAAGGAGAGTAAAGGCGCACAAGAGAAGTCCTCAATCCAAAATCCAAAATCTAAAATCCAAAATTCTGGCGTGCGGGCGATCGTTTTGGCAATTCAGCGCCAACCGGGAACTAATACTGTTCAAGTAGTGGATGCAATTAAGAAACTGCTACCCACCTTTCGGACACAGATTCCGGCGGCTGTGAACATGGATATTCTCTACGATCGCTCCCAATCAATTCGCGAGTCGGTGGATGATGTACAATTTACGCTGTTGCTCACCATCGCTCTGGTGGTGCTGGTAATCTTTCTGTTTCTCCGCAATATCTCGGCAACAGTCATTCCCAGTTTGGCAGTACCGCTTTCGATAATAGCGACTTTTGGGGTTATGGTGTTGCTAGGCTTCTCCCTGGATAACCTATCGCTGATGGCGTTGACCCTTTCAGTAGGTTTCGTGGTAGATGATGCCGTAGTCATGCTGGAGAACATTGTCCGCCACATGGAAATGGGTGAAAGCCGCATGGAAGCAGCCCTAAATGGTTCTAAAGAAATTGGTTTCACAATTTTATCTATGACCATTTCTTTAGTAGCAGTATTTATCCCGATACTGTTCATGGAAGGCATTCTGGGGCGATTATTCCGTGAGTTTGCCGTTACCATCAGCGTTGCAATCTTGGTATCTGGCGTAATTTCCCTCAGCTTAACGCCAATGCTGTGTTCGAGATTTTTAAGTCCACCTCATCATGAACAAGAGGGTGAGGGAGAAATCAATTCAAAATTCAAAATTCAAAATTCAAAATTGAATAAAGAGACTGAGGGAGATGTAGCTTTAGCTTCCCATAGTGTGGGAGATGAGGAAGAAATTCTTAATTCCCAATCCAAAATCCAAGTTGCGCTGTCAGCGCACCAAAGGTGCGACCCAAAATCCAAAATCCAAAACTTTAACCGTCGTCTCTACAACTTTTCAGAAAACATTTTTAATGTGATATTGGGCGGATACGATTGGAGTTTGAAAAAATCACTCAAGTATCACCGCACAACGATGGTGATTTCGGGAGCGATTCTTGTAGCAACAGTGTATCTATTTATAATTGTGCCTAAAGGGTTTGTTCCCAACGCAGATGTCGGACAAATCACGGCAACTACTCAGGCATCAGAAGATATATCCTTTGATGAGATGGTAAAACATCAACAGGCTGTAGCGGCGATCGCTTACCGTGATCCAAATGTCGATTCTGTCAACTCCAGCGTCGGGGCTGGCGGGCCAAATGCTTCCGCCAACGCTGGACGAATTTTAATCGAACTCAAACCGCGCCATGAGCGCCATCTCAGTGCTGATCAAGTTGTGCAGGAACTCCGACCGAAGTTGTTAGTTGTGCCTGGAATCAAGGTTTTCTTACAAAATCCCCCAGCCATCAATGTCGGTGGACAACAGACAAAAGCGCAGTATCAATTTACTCTGCAAACTCCCAATATTCAGGAACTTTACCAGTATGCTCCAGCTTTAGAAGAGAAATTGCGTTCGCTCTCGGATTTACAAGATGTCAACAGCGATTTGCAAATCAAAAATCCGCAAGTAAAAGTAGACATCAACCGCGACCAAGCTTCAGCTCTAGGTTTGACCGCCAATCAGATCGAAACTGCTCTGAGTAATGCTTATGGTACTCGTCAAGTTTCCACCATCTACGCCCCTGATAGCCAGTATCAAGTAATTATGGGCGTGGAACCAAAATATCAGCAAAATGCCAACGCTCTAGATTTACTCTCAGTTCGTGCCCCTAGTGGACAACTTGTACCTCTTAACGCTGTAGCTACCTTGAGCAAAGATGTAGGACCGTTGACTATTAACCACAAAGGGCAGCTTGCTTCTGTTACCTTCTCCTTTAACCTCAAGCCAGGAGTATCACTTGGTAACGTCACTGGCAAAATTGAGGAACTCGCCCGTCAAACCCTGCCACCTACTATTAGTACAGGTTTCCAAGGTTCAGCGCAGGCGTTTCAATCTTCAATTCAGGGTTTAGGATTACTACTGCTAGTTGCCATCTTGGTGATTTATATCGTGCTGGGGATTCTCTACGAGAACTTCATTCATCCACTGACAATCCTTTCTAGTTTACCCTCGGCTGGATTTGGGGCAATACTGACCCTATTGCTGTTTCAAGTTGACTTGAATATTTACGCCTTCGTAGGCATTATCCTGCTAGTTGGCATTGTAAAGAAAAACGGGATCATGATGGTTGACTTTGCGATCGTTGCCCGTCAAAACGGTAAAACTCCTTATGATGCTATCTATGAAGCCTGCTTGGTGAGGTTCCGCCCAATTATGATGACGACAATGGCAGCGCTCATGGGTACGCTACCCATCGCCCTTGGTTTGGGAGCCGGAGCAGACACACGCCGTCCCCTTGGTTTAGCTGTAGTTGGGGGGTTAGTGTTCTCACAGTTTCTCACACTTTATTTAACACCCGTTTTCTATACCTACATGGAGTCTTGGCAAACAAAGCTCAAAAAACGCAGTTGGCGAAAACAGTCAATATGACGTTCCCCCGACTGAACAAATAACGCTTGGTTCATTTGTTCAGTCGTGTTGAAACGATTCATTCTGGGAAAAATAGGATTTTTTATTAAGCCTTTATTAAATATTTGCTTCCACTTAGCCTTCGCAAGAAAATCGAAGAAGCTGCTCGCAACTAGTCTTAGGGCATTTCCCACCTAGTTCTATCCTCACAACCCATTTACAAACTAACAAAAGCTCTCTACAAGTTAATTCTAAAGCTGTAGGGGGCTTTTGATATGAACAGAATATTTCATCCAAAAATTTTGTTTACAAGTAATACCAATTTGAAAAAAGAATGCAACAAATAGACCATCTGTAGAGACGCGATTCATCGCCTCTTTACCCAAAGATGTGTTGCAATCATTAATTGGATTGGTATAAGGTAATTTTGGTTAGCAAAGCCCACTTACTTATATTTTTTGAAACCTGTGTTTGCGTAGGCGTAGCCCGTCGTAGACATCGCTTTTACGAATACCTCCAGCTATTTAATACTCGTAGCTATTCTCAAGGCGGAAGCTGCTACAGACTGCGCAAAACACCCAAACGTGAAGGCAGAAGTTCCTACAGGGAAGACGGAAGCTGCTACAGACTGCGCAAAACACCGAAACGTGAAGGCAAAAGTGAATTTTTAACTTGCTTAACTTTACTATAATTGCGATCGCCTGGGTTGGGTGCTTGGTGCGATCGCGAGGATCAAAAAAGTCGGGGAACTTTTTTGTCACAATTGATTTAAGATTGCGATATCAGTTTTGCTTTGAGGAATAAAACCATGACTCAAGTCTTACGCAAACTAGTTACATTCGATGAATTTATTGCTCAGTACCCAGACAACCCACAACGACATTATGAACTCCATAATGGAGTAATTGTTGAGATGGCACAACCAACAGGCGACCACGAAGAGGTTACAGGATTTTTAGCCACAAAAATCACTTTAGAATATAGTCGTTTAAATCTTCCTTATTTCATCCCAAAAACAGTATTCGTCAAACCACTTGAAAACGAATCAGCTTATTCACCAGATGTCCTTATACTAAATCAGCCTAATTTAATAAATGAACCTCTATGGAAAAAAGCATCTACTGTAAGCCAAGCTGCATCCATTCCTTTAGTGGTGGAGGTAGTGAGTACTAATTGGCGTGATGATTACCATAAAAAATACGCTGATTATGAGGAAATGGGAATTCCTGAATATTGGATTGTTGATTATGCCGCATTGGGCGGTAGAGAATTCATTGGCAAGCCAAAACAACCTACTATCTTGGTTTGCTGTTTAGAAGAAGGTGAGTATCTAATTAATAAATTTCGAGGTAATGACCGTATCCAATCACCAACTTTCCCAGAGTTGAATTTAACCGCAGAACAAATTTTTCGCGCTGGTGTGGTCAGCTAAATTCAGAGTGTCTATTAAAATTACATTAGAATTCAGGAGTTAAAAGAGAACCCACGCACAACTGTTCACGCCGACCTACTTAAAATTATGTCTAATGAGTCAATTATTCAATCTGAATTATTAGAACACAAAGCTGATAACAAGCAAAACATCTGCCAGATTCTCAGTGTACAAGAATTAAGTCTTCTAAACGATCGCTCCAACAGCAAAGGGCTAGTTCAGCTAGTTTTTCATCTCACTGTTATGGGTTGCAGTGGCTACCTATGGGCAACAAACTTTGGTAATTGGTCGGTGGCTATAGCAGCACTGATAATCTACGGCTTCAGTCTGGCTTCGATGTTTGCACCAATGCACGAATGCGTTCACAGAACGGCTTTCGCTAACAATCGTTTGAATGATGCTGTGGCTTGGTTTTCCGGCTTGCTATCATTTTACAACAGCACGTTTTTTCGCCGTTATCATAAATGGCATCACCGTTACACTCGCGTTCCTGACAAAGATCCAGAATTGACCGATCCCAAACCAAGTAACCTGGGCAAATACTTGTTGATAATTAGCGGTTTACCGTGGTGGTGGGGTAAAATACACGGGCATTTTCAAGTTGCCACTGGTCAATTTGACAATTTTCCATTTGTGCCAGAAGCCGCACGAGCCGAAGTTATTCGTTCTACACGTTGGCAATTAGGTATTTATGCAGGTGCGATCGCTCTTTCAATTGTAGTTAATCAGCCTTGGTTTTTCCTCTATTGGCTGCTACCTATGCTTGTCGGTCAGCCAATTCTCCGTTTTATTCTGCTAGCAGAACATACAGGTTGCACTCTTGATGCAAATCTGCTCACCAATACGCGCACAACGCTCACACTCTGGTGTGTAAGATTTTTCATGTGGAATATGCCATTTCATGCAGAGCATCATTTGTACGCATCAATTCCGTTCCACGCGCTACCAAAAGCACATCAGCAATTGAGCAAACACTTTACCCACATTGAACCTGGATATCTGAAAGTCAATTGGGATATTATAACTAATTCGTAATTGGACATTGGGCATTGGGCATTGGGCATTGGGCATGGAGAAGAGACAAGGGAGAGACTTGTTCAATAATTCCTCCTTATCCCCCTTGTCCCCACTCCCCATTTTCTTTGATTTTAATTTGCTCTAGACTCGACCTGAACGCACCTTTATCAGATCATGAAGAATGATTAAAAAAAACGAGTATAGACAAACATGATAAAAATGCTAGCTGAAAACTTGATAGGAATTGAAACAAGCTTACAAATTAATTGGGTTTGGCTAAATGCCAGCTTACAGTTTGCTAGTTGGGCACTTTTCTCACTTTTACTTGCTGAAGTCTTGAGAGACAGTTACCATGCTTTGTGTCACCAAGTTAATTGGCTTGCTAAATGGCACAACAAGCACCACATGGCTTATCGCCGCGATTTATCGATAGTTTCCCTGAAAGTTTACCAAGAATCTCAGCTTTATCACGACATTTTAGAATCGAGTTTACTGCTGGTGGTATTGATAGTCATTGCCTTAATTGTTCAGCAGAAGGGGTTATGGCTGGGAGTAGCTTATGGTTGCACCTTTTTGTATGGCGCGTCTGTGCGATATTTTCAAGGAAAAATTGATACAGATTACAACCACCTACCCGGCCCTTTAGAGACAATTCCATCTATTTGGTGGGTAAATCGGTCTTACCATTGGCGGCATCATTTTGATAATGTTAATGCCTACTACAGTGGCGTCTTTCCCCTAGTGGATAAAATTCTTGGTACAGGACTATCTCTCAAAGGTAAAACCATCGCTTTAACCGGAGCATCAGGAGCGTTGGGGCAAGCGTTGGCGGCTGAACTTGTAAAGAATAATGCTAAAGTCGTGGCATTAACCACTAATCCAGAAAAATTAGTAGAGCAAGTTGGGGTAAAGGTGGTTTGCTGGCAGTTGGGCAACGAAGCCAATCTGAAGGATAGTTTAGAGAAAGTAGATATTTTAATTATCAATCATGGAGTCAATGTCTATGCTAGCCGCACACCGGAGGCTATCAACTCCTCTTATGAAGTGAATACCTTTTCAGCATTGCGGTTGATAGATATATTTTCGACAACTGTAACAGGCCCACAAGCAAAAGCAACCAAGGAAATCTGGGTAAACACTTCTGAGGCTGAGGTTTCTCCAGCACTGAGTCCACTTTATGAACTCAGCAAAAGAGCGCTAGGAGATATTGTTACCCTCAAGCGTTTGGATGGGGATTGTGTAATTCGCAAGTTAATTCTTGGCCCATTTAAGAGTCAACTTAATCCTTATGGAGTGATGTCTGCACAGCAAGTTGCTCGTGCAATCTTGTTTTTCGCCCGACGAGACTTCCGAAATATTATTGTGGCAATAAATCCTCTCACCTATCTGCTGTTTCCCTTAAAAGAAACTAGTACGTCACTATACTATCGACTCTTTAGCCGGACAGCGAAAAGCGAACAGGACTTACGCAAACAATAGTCGAAAAGAATAGACTTCTTGCATGAATCAATGAGCTTTCACCCTAAGTCCCTCTCCCAAGCTTGGGCTACGGTGTACACACAAGTTCTCCTCACCCCCTCTAACTCCCCCAAAGCATCGGGGGAGAACCGGATATTTCCCCCCTTGACAAGGGGGGACTAAGGGGGGTAAATCCAGGGTTTGGGCTTGATTACCAAGATGTGTGTACACCATAGCAAGCTTGGGAGAGGGACTTTGACTAAATGGAAACAGAATTTGGATAAACTTGAGAAAGCGATCGCTACGGAAGTTCCTCCCAAGCAAGTTTATCGTTTTTTAATAGCCATCATCCGAACTCCACCATTCGGAGCAAGGGTAAATCCACGTCGTTGCAGTTTAATAGGTTTATTTTCTACTAAGGTAAGTTGATAATTCGATAAAACTGTTGCGAGGACTAATTTGATTTCTAACTGAGCAAGGGCATATCCTAAACATCGCCGACTTCCGCCACCAAAAGGAATGAACTCCCAAGGGGAATACTGGCGTCCTAAAAAACGTTCGGGATTAAATTGTTGAGGATTAGGATACAAGTCTTCCCGGTAATGCAAGAGGTAGATACTTGGCATTAAGGTTGTGTTAGGAGGAAACTGGTATCCTGCAATATTTATGGATGATTTGGTAATGCGGGGGAAAAGCACTGGCAGGACTGGATACATCCGCAGGGTTTCTTGGCAAACTGCGCTTAAGTAAGGAAGTTGGGCAATTTGCATCGGGTTAGAATTTTCTCCCAAGCTGTCGAGTTCCTGCTGCAATTTTAAGAGAACATCTGAATTTCGGTGAATTTGATAGAAAGCCCACGCTAGCGTTGTTGCAGTAGTTTCATGTCCAGCAAATAAAATTGTCAGCAATTCATCTTTTAATTCATCGTCGGTCATTGCTTGCCCATTTTCATCCCGTGCTGCCATCATCAAGCTCAGAACATCACCCTGGTGATTGTTCTTTGTTCTTTTCTCTTCAATTTCTGCTTGAAGTAGCTCATAAATATAGCTTTGTCTACTTTTCATCTGCCCCCAAGGAGTCCATTTTCCCCAATCTTGTTGTAAGAATGGCAAAAATAGCATACTGGAGCGCAAAGGAGAATCAGTCATATCCAACCAACTAGTAAGTAGAGGTAAAATTAGTTGATAGCGTTCCCCTTCACTTAAACCAAAGACAATTTGTAAAATTACTTCTAGACTAACTTTCTGCATGGCAGACCGAGCCACAAAAGGTTGATTGATTTGCCATTGACTGGCGATTTGCTCGGTAATTAAGCAGATTTGTTGAGCATAAGTCTGTAGTTTTTCTCCATGAAAGGGGGGCATTAATAATTTTCGTTCTCGTCGATGGCGGGCACCATCTATTAACATGAGAGAATTTCGCCCAATCAAAGGTTCTGCAAGTTTATTCCCACGACCAATATCAAATTTAGAATCTTGACTGAAAATTTCTTGAATGGCTTGGGGATGGCTAAGAATTACATAAGAACCGAGTCCACTCAGTCGCATGGAAAAAATGTCTTCATACTCTTGACTATACTTTTGCTGAAATCCAATCGGATCGGCAATCCATCCGATCAATTGCCACCAGGAAGGGCTAGTAATGCAATTCGGTAATTGACTAAGCATAATATTTACCTGTGATTCCACTTCATAATCTCAAACAAATACACCCATTATGCCTGAGTAACCGTATTTAGGGACTGGCTGATGACCGCATTTATTAAGCTATCTAGCAAGCGATCGCGGGCTAACAATGTGAATTCTTTTCCATACAACATTTCTTGTACAATCACGAGGCTGGAGAGTTTCACTGTCTCTAAGACGCGATGCGATGGTGCAAAGCACCCGTCAAAGGCGATGTCTACGCAAAACTACATAATTCGGTAAAATTAGGTAAAGTAATTTTTGCGCTTGTTAAACAAAGGCATCAGCAAACCATGCAACTGAAACTCAGTGCATCTCGACTTCCCTTCGCCCCCCTCTTGTTAATCGCCCCCTTTTTCCTATGGGGGACGGCAATGGTAGCCATGAAAGGAGTGATACCCCATACCACACCGCTATTCATGGCAGGTGTGCGTCTGATACCAGCAGGCATGTTAATTCTGATTGCAGCAGCATTCATGGGTAAACCCCAGCCGAAGGGTTGGGCTGCATGGCTGTGGATTGCCTTATTTGCCCTAGTAGATGGGACACTGTTTCAAGGCTTTTTGGCAGAAGGATTAGTCAGAACTAGTGCGGGGTTAGGGTCTGTGATGATTGACTCGCAACCCTTGGCTGTTGCCTTGCTGTCGTTGTGGCTATTCCAAGAACAGATTGGTTTTTGGGGATGGCTGGGGCTAGGCTTGGGAGTCACAGGCATTAGTTTAATTGGCTTACCCAATGAGTGGATTTTACATTTTTTCGACTCAGGCGCAAATATGACAATCGGCAACTGGCAAGATTTGTTTGCTAGTGGCGAGTGGTTAATGCTGTTAGCAGCACTATCAATGGCAGTGGGAACAGTGTTGATTCGGTTTGTATGCCGACATGCTGACCCTGTAAGCGCTACAGGATGGCACATGATTTTGGGCGGATTGCCACTATGGGGAATTTCATCAGTCGTTGAATCCCAGCAGTGGGAAAATCTGGGAGGATCTGATTTCATGGCTTTGGGTTATGCTACCGTATTTGGCAGTGCGATCGCTTATGGGTTATTCTTCTACTTTGCCTCTAGTGGCAGTCTTACGAGTCTTAGTTCTCTCACCTTTCTGACACCCGTCTTTGCGCTACTATTCGGCAATCTTTTCCTCTCAGAAGTTCTCAGTCCGTTGCAGTGGGTAGGAGTATTTCTCACTTTAATCAGCATCTATCTGATTAACCAACGCGATACTTTAGCAGGACAAAACGACACAGTTACTGTCGGCGAGATAGCTAATATACAGCAGCAACCAGTTTTAGAAACATCTGCTAAAAAATTGAACTCTATAAGCCTAGCAGTTAGAGAATCTGAACCAAAAATATTACCCTAACTTGTTAAAATAATTTGTAATTCGTAATTCGTAATTCGTAATTCGTAATTCAGTGGGGAGATGAGGGAGATGAGGGAGATAGGGGGACAAGGGGACAAGAGGACAAGGGGGTAAACAAAACTCCTAACTCTTAACTCTTAACTCTTAACTCTTAACTCCTAACTCAGCACGGGCTAAACGCCCCGCTTCCGCTAACAGCACTCAGCACTCAGTACTCCTAATGCTCCATGCCCAATGCCCCATTTCCAATTAAAAATGACAGTTAACATTTGGTCGTCTAGAAGCTATTGTGGTATCGAAGACTTGAAAAGCACGTTCAGGCTGAAACTTGCAATATGAGTCTATGCCGTTCCTCAATTCTGATATTTACCTGTTTTTCTTGCGTGGGTTTTTACCCAAATCGCTCAAGCGCAGCCACACCTAACCTAGCACCTAAAATTTTAGAACTTGCACAAGCTAGTTCGACAGTTACTGCTAGTCCGGCTGTTTTGAGATATGGTAGTCGAAAATCAGATGTGCAGAGACTACAAACCCAATTAAAGCAGTTGGGATACTACAGTGGTGTGGTAGATGGACAGTACAACACTAATACGGAAATCGCTGTATATAAATTCCAGAAAGTAAAGGGTTTAAAATTAGATGGGATTGCTGGCCCGGTGACTCAGGAGAAACTGCAAGCAGCAATGGAGGCTAAAAAGCAGTTTGTCACCTCTCCAATAGTTACCTCTCCAAAAGTTACCTCTATTGCTCCGACTTCTGCAAATCCCAAGCCATCCGAAAGAGGTTTTATCTGGTGGTTACTATTTGCCATTGGAGTTCTAGGATGTACTGGCGCACTTATTTATCTGCTGAGGTGGTTTCAGAAGGTCAAGCAAGTGCAAAAGTCCGAAATATCAGAGCCTAAAAGTTTGAGTGAAGCTAACAAAGACCCGATTACACCACCTTTACTGGAGACTGTCACTATACAAACAACTACACCACCATCCCCACAATTACTGCTACCAGAAAAAACTTCCCGTCTTGCTAAACTCAATATCGTTGACGAATTAATTCAAGATTTACGCAGTTCTGACCCAATGAAGCGGCGCAAGGCTATTTGGGATTTGGGTCAGCAGGGAGATTCGCGGGCAATTCAGCATCTGGTTGACCTGATAATTGATGCTGATTCTCAAGAAAGTAGCTTAATTTTGGCAGCTTTGTCAGAAATTAGCATCCGCACACTCAAACCGATGAACCGTGCTTTAGCAATTTCAATTCAAAATGAAAGTCCACAAGTGCGGCAAAATGCGATCCGTGACCTGACGCGCGTTTATGACATGATGGGTCAAATGAGTCAGATGTTGCGCCATGCGCTAGAAGACCCAGATGCCGATGTGCAAGCAACAGCACGATATGCTTTAACTCAGATGAATCGAATACGTGGCTTGCCGGAACAACAGAATCTACAAGAAGATTCAGACAATGATTTAGAACAATAAAGCAGGAGTCACGTCGCTTCTCTACGAGACGCTACGCGTAGCTTGCTTCCCCAAAGGGGTACGCTCAAAATTCAAAATTCTTGCATTAATGATCCCCATAAATAAATCTAGGGGCTTGTATCATGAGTCGTTTTCGGTCATTTGATTTTAGATATTAGATTTTTCCTTCAATCCAAAATCTAATATCTAAAATTGGCAGTGTACCAAGCTGAATCTGCTGTCAGCTTAAAAATATTTCAACTGGATTTGGATATTGGTATCTGGCCCTGCCACTAAAAATGCTGCTTCGCTAAATTTAGGCGCTCTTGTACGAATTTCTGGGTTGCTGGAAAATCCAAAACCTTCCCTTGGTATACCAAAAAAATTGCTATTGAGAGTGCGGTCATTATTTTGATCGTGGAAGACAGCAACGGCGTAGCTACCTGCTTTCAAGTTGTCAAAGGTAATGGATAAGGGATTTTCAGTAATCTTGGTACACTGCTTTTGTAAGACGCGATCGCGATCGCTAGGAAATCCTTCACTGCTAGCAAATATACTGGCACATACTTGTCCTTGTTTATTCTTCAAGCCATCAATTTCCACGGTGAGTTTGCCGTTAAAATTTGCCTTGGCACTAAATGACCATGCCAAATTTCCCATCACTGCCAATAGCAGCATACTAACCCTTAAGCTTTTAAGCATAAAATTTTCACAAGATAAAATGCGATCGCTAACGCCAGTAGGCGATGCCAGGGACGAATACGTTTATTCATTGGTTATTTTTTTCTGCTGTAAAAGTGGTAATTGATGTTAGTAATAGACTTAGCAACATCAATTAATTTAATTAAGATAACCAAATTCAGCTTTTAGTCAATACTTTTAGGAAATAATCATCTCATTCTCCGTATCAGTTACTTATTTATTTTTCTGGAAACACAATTTTTCTAATATTAAAAACTCTGACTCAATCAAAACATAAACATTCCTTCACAGAAATTATGAGACTAGTACGCCACGGCGTAAATAGAGCAACCATTTAAAATCCCTAAAAAGACCATTCCATAATACTTTTGACTTTTGATTTTTGATTTTTGACTTCCGCCTTGCGGTACTAGTTCCTGATTTCACTTTGGTAAATTTATGCCTAAACGGATAAATTTGACTGATTGTCTATTTACTAAAACCAAAAAAACTGTATCTTAAAACACATTTTTTGGATTTTTGTGATGAAATATAACTCATGATGCAACAAAAAAGCAACTATATCCTTTCTAGCTACGTATTTTCCGATGTCATAATTGCACAATTCTAGATGTTGTTAACTTTTTATACAAAGAGTTAATTCTTTATGACTTTAAAGGTATATCAATTCATCACTGCACTCAAAATTTTGTATTAAAAGCAACGCAGATTTTCCACACTTATCCTGAGATAGCAGCTTGGTCAAGCTATTTATACAAGATACAGCATTTTGCAACTACATGACTCACCTAGAATTGTTACAACAAGGCTAACAAACCTAATTTTCCTTAAAGAAACCGGATTTAGAGTACCTGTAATATGGGAGACTTGGCAATATTCCCTATAAATCAGATTCAAGATGAGTAACACAATTTCGGATATTGCAGTCAAGACCATCAACGGTGAAGATAAGCAATTAAACGACTACACCGGGAAAGTACTCTTAATTGTAAATGTGGCTTCCTTCTGCGGTTATACTTCTCAATACGAGGGGTTAGAAAAGTTGAACCAAAAGTATGGAGAAGCAGGTTTACGTATTTTGGGGTTTCCTTGTAACGATTTTGGAGCGCAGGAACCAGGAAGCAATGAAGAAATTGTGCAATTCTGCACGAGTAAATATGGTGTTACCTTTGAACTATTCGATAAAGTTCATGCCAAAGGCTCACAGCAGCATCCACTTTATGAGCGACTTACTAAAGCCGTTGAGCCAACAGGAACTGTTGCTTGGAACTTTGAAAAATTTTTAGTTAATAAGCAAGGTGAAGTAGTAGCTCGATTTAATAGTAGTGTTCAGCCAAATTCACCAGAGATAATTGCCATAATTGAGAAAGAATTAGCGAAATAGTCATTAGTCATTAGTGATTAGGTTGTACTATTGATATTGATTTTTGGCAGTCCCTTAATTGAGAAAGCTTTCTCAATGAGTAGTTTAATTTATTTGTGTCTAATTTGTCATGAACGTTGCAATCATTGGTTGTGGTTATGTTGGTTATAAAGTTGCTCAATATTGGCAGCAAGATATGAATTTTGTTGTCAGTGTAACCACAACTTCGCCTGAGCGTGTCCCTGCACTACAATCAGTATCTCAAAAAGTTGTAGTTACCTGTGGTAATGACATAGATAGTCTAAAATCAGTTTTGCACAATCAAGATATTGTACTTTTGAGTGTTGGGGCAAAAAGTGGAGAAGTTTATGAAGAAACCTATCTACAAACTGCCCAAACTTTAGTTTCGTGCTTACAACAGATTAAGAGTGTAAAACAATTAATATACACAGGTAGTTATGCCGTATATGGTGATAGAAATGGTGTATGGGTAGATGAAGAAACACCGCTTGCACCTGCTAATTTAAATGCACAAATCCTCCGAAAAACAGAAGATGTGTTGCTATCAGCATCTAGCGAAAATCTCCGTGTTTGTATCTTTCGCTTAGGAGGGATTTATGGAACTGGTAGAGAACTGTTGAAAATATTTGGTAGATATTCTGGTACAACCCGTCCAGGCAATGGCGAGGATATCACAAATTGGGTTCATCTAGATGATATTGTTGGTGCGATAGAATTTGCTCGTCACCGTCGGTTGCAAGGAATTTACAATCTGGTAGATGATGCACATCTCACTAGCCGAGACTTGCTAGATAACTTATTTGAAAAACATAGTTTACCCAAAGTAGAATGGGATACATCTATCAAGAGTACTCGCCCATATAATGCTTGGGTATCGAATGAAAAGCTCAAAGAAGCTGGATACGAGTTGATTCATCCACAGATGATTTTTTAGCAAGTATTAAAAACTAGGAATTATGCAACCATCTGCTGTAGCTAACACAACCAATTTGACAGCATCTCCTAGCCAGTTTTACAGTTTGCAGAATTATCGTTGCGCCTACGAAGTTCATCAACCAATCAATACAACATCTGAGGGCATTCCCTTACTATTAATTCATCCGATTGGCGTAGGATTGTCGCGGCGATTTTGGCAGCGATTTTGTCGCGAGTGGTATAATACAGGTCAGCGTAATTCAATTTACAACCCTGATTTACTAGGATGTGGTGAAAGTGATATGCCCCGTATAGCTTACACTCCTAGTGATTGGGCAGAACAGTTGCAGTTCTTTTTACAAAAAGTAGTTCAAAAACCTGTTATTGTAGTAGTACAAGGTGCTTTATTACCAGTTGCCATCCAACTAGTGCAAAAGGAATCAAATTTAATTGCCGGACTGGTACTTTCTGGGCCGCCAGCGTGGGCTTTGATGACAAATAAACCACCAGAATGGCAGGAAAAATTCCTTTGGAATGTGTTAGATTCGCCTTTTGGCAGTGCTTTTTATCGCTATGCACGCACCCCAAAATTTTTACGTTCTTTTTCGATTCGTCAACTCTTTGCTTCTGAAAATGCTGTGGATGCAGAGTGGTTGAATACATTGCTTGCAGGTGCAGAAAATCCTGCTAGCCGTCATGCAGTATTTTCTTTTTTAGCAGGGTTTTGGCGAGATGATTATACTAGTTTTATTGCCTCTATTCAGCAACCAACATTAGCGGTTGTAGGAGAAACTGCATCGAGTATTAGCCAAGATAATAAAAAAGAAACGCCAGATGAACGCTTGGCTCACTATCTTGCTTGTTTGCCTAAAAGTCGAGGTATAAAAATAAACGGGCGTAATGTTTTACCCTATGAATCAACCACTGAATTTGTAGCAGCGATCGCTCCATTCATTAATGAAGTTTCTTAGCCGATTAATAGTTACATTGTACCAGTTCTCTCATGATAGGTTATGACTGGAATTGATTACTAAAGGCAAGCAAAATTATGTTACCCAATCATCAAGGACAAAAAGTACCCAATGTCACTTTTCATACTCGCAATAACAACGATTGGGTGGATGTGACAACCGATAAGCTATTTGCTAATAAGACAGTAGTTGTCTTCTCTTTACCGGGTGCTTATACTCCAACTTGTTCATCCACTCATCTTCCTGGCTACAACGAATTGGCTCCTGTTTTCAAAGCAAATGGTGTCGATGACATTATCTGTATTTCTGTTAATGATAGCTTTGTGATGAACGAATGGGCAAAGGATCAAGAGGCAGAAAATATTACAGTAATTCCCGATGGGAATGGTGAATTTACTGAAGGCATGGGTATGCTAGTGGATAAATCAGACTTGGGGTTTGGTAAGCGCTCCTGGCGCTATTCTATGCTAGTGAAAGATGGCGTAATTGACCAAATGTTTATTGAACCAGAGGAGCCAGGAGATCCCTTTAAGGTGTCTGATGCTGAGACAATGCTCAGATATATCAATCCTCAAGCAGTGAAGCCCGAAGTAGTTTCCCTGTTTGCGAAAGTGGGTTGTCCTTTCTGTGCCCGTGCTAAGGCTATGCTCAAAGAACATGGCATCAACTACGAAGAAATTACCTTGGGCAAAGATATCACCACACGGTCGTTAAAAGCAGTTACAGGTGCGACAACAGTTCCCCAAGTATTTATCGATGGTAAATTAATTGGTGGATCTGAGGCACTAGAAGCTTACTTCGCTGCTAAATAGAGTTCAGTTGGCATACACAGCCGTTACTTGTGTCAACTTCAGGTGAAAGTCATGATATTTTTGACCGTAGCCTGATTTGTGAGAATTGAAAACCACAGATTCCCGATTTCGTAAAAGTTGTCGGGGATTTTGTTTTTCGTCAGCAGTTAACAAATCTTCAGATGAATAAATTTATTTTTTTCCAGTTATTCACTACCGATCGGATAAAATCGATTCGGATTGAATTTCTCTTTATTTAAAATATAATATGTTTGCCAGAATCCGCCGAATTTTGAGTCAATTTTTTAATCAATCAAGGACAATCAACAACGAACCACTGAATAAAGTAAGTTTGATTGTCATTATTATCATTGATATTTTTATCTTAATTAATGTTTTTACCGGACTTGATGATATTAGCAGATGGCATATCAGTCCGACTGAGGCTTATCCATGTTATTCAGAGTGGCAAAATTACCGGACAAAAACTACTAAAGATAAAGACTATGAAATTGTTAGATTTTCATTGTCATCTTACACGAACAATCAACTCAGTTTTCGGCGAAACTATCAACAAGCCGAAGCAGGACATCTGGGTAAGGTTTCTCAAACGTGCTTGCAATATGCCGATTACAAAGATAAGATTAACAATCCTGAAAAGCAGCAAATTATCAAAACTATCGAGCAGAAACAAGCGAAAATTACTAGCCTTCAACAAGCCAATGGCACTATTAAATCTCAATATAACTCAACGCTATTAGAAAAAATTGCCGCACAGAACCGCGAACAATCAATTAATCAAGTCAGTGCAGAAAAAGCTAAACAGGCATTAGAAGAAAATAATCGTCAAATTTCTACTCTTAAACAAGAAACTTCTACTCTTAAAAATGAACTACTTTCCAAACCGGAAAGCATTAGTTTTATAAATTTTCTTAAAGATGAAAATCGATTTCAAGAAGTCGATAAAGGCTATCAGCAGGCATCATTTTGGTATCCAAGTATTCAGCTTGGTTTTCAGTCTCTCTTTCTTTTACCATTGATTTTCATTGCTTTATCAGTTCATAAATTTGCCCAAAGAAGAGGATATGGACTCGTTTCGCTAATTAGCTGGCATTTGCTAGTTATCTTTTTTATCCCATTAATCGTTAAAATATTTGAATTTCTCCAAGTAGGTGCAATATTTAGATTTTTATTTGATATAGTCAGCGCCATTTTTGGCGGTTTACTTTTCCTGATAAATTATGTTTATATCTTGCTGATTCCAGTTATTGGTTTTGGAATCATCCAATTTTTTCAAAAATTTGTCTTTAACGCTAAAGTCCAAGCAGCTAGCAGAGTTCAAAAATCACGATGTGTCTAATTGTGCCAAGAAAATTCGACATCTTGATACTTACTGTCCACACTGCGGTTATTATCAGTACATTGAATGCCAGAACTGTCATAATCTTACTTATAAACATTTGTCGTACTGTAAACATTGTGGAACTTCTCAAGTTTCCAATAATTTGTAATCAGTGAAGCCGTCGATCGGTCTTTTTAACTTAGATATGGAAAAAGCGAAACAAATCAATAAAGAGAGTCAGTCGCCGTTTGATTTTCTCGAAAACCTGTTGATTGCTCGTTGGCGATCGCTGTTACTCCTTTTAATCGGAGTCTATTTACCTTTGCAGGTTTTTGAAATCCTGACAGTAAAGATATGGGAGAATCAAGCGGGCTTTCCGTGGGATGTACCGATTTTGTTAGCAGTTCATTCTACAGAAAACCCACAGTTAGATGTTTTAGCTGTCACCCTAGCTACAATTGGGTTGCCTTTGACGGCGATGCTGATTTTAGGTGCGATCGCCCTGATGTTACTATTTCAAAAACGCTGGCGATCGCTAGCTTATCTACTCACCGCCTCAGCAGGAAGCATTATCATCAACCGCACAGCAAAGGAATTAATGCATCGAGTGCGTCCACAATTGTGGCAGTCCATTGCACCTGAGTCTAGTTTTGCATTTCCCAGCGCTCATGCGATGACGAGTGTAACTCTGGTAGCAATTTTGCTATTCTTAACTTGGGCTAGTTCCTGGCGCTGGTTGGTTCTCATATTTGGCAGCTTATACATCATAGCTATTGCGTGGTGTCGTCTCTACCTGGGGGTTCATTTTCCCAGTGACATTCTCGCAGGTTGGATGGTTTCATTAGGTTGGACAATTGGTGTCAGTCTAATTATCAATCCGTATACAACTATAGCCAAATCCGTAGATGGCGAACCTCCTAAAGATGAAACTACTTTACTACCAGAAGAAATAAAGTCGATAAATGAGGAGTAATATCAGCCTTCACCCTAAATCCCTCTCCCAAGCTTGGGAGAGGGACTTTAAAATTGGCTCCCCTTCTCCCAAAATTGGGAGAAGGGGTTGGGGGATGAGGGCAAATTTTGCATTTGTGCAAGATGATTATTAAAACCAGAGCATGGCTTCAGTAAGCTTATTTTGAATTCAAAAATTGTATTTCAAAATATGGTCTTTTATTTTTTTGTCAGGAACTCGTTTTGTAAGTAAAGCTAACAACTTAATTATCCAAAAACGGTATCATCGGCTATTATTTTTGGCGTTGGCAAAACTTTTTGGTCTACTGACTTTACCATTCAACCTCTTGGTGATAGAGTGATCCAATTAATTCATATCTATTCAAAACAACAATCAACATAACAATGAAAACATTGCGAGCTTTAACGCCGATTGCGCTGGGTTTACTTACACTTACAGTCGCGAATTCTGTGAATGCTCAAGCGATAATTGACACTGTAGACAACGGTAATTTTAGTGTGACGGGGATGACACGAGGAAGCGGTTGCACTGTCCTTTTTAGCCCTCAAGGGGAGCTAGTTCAAAATGGTCGTTCCTGTAGTTCAAGAGAAATTGGTAAAGCTCAAACTGCGATCGATACCTATCTCCGCGAGCAAGGCGCACCTGAGCGCAACAGTGACAACTCAATGCGGCAAAGACTGACCTTAATCTGCTACGGTGAAGGTCGCAAACCAAGTCTTGAAAGCCGCAACAGCTATGAATGGAACTCACGTCGTCATCGCTATGAACTGCAAAATCGTGTAGAATCTTCGACAAACGAGTTCGATTCCGAGGTTCAAGTCGAGATTCGTAATATGCAGGGAAAAATTCATCTGGGCGGAAGGCTCATCCCGCCAATTAATTCAGGCGGTACTAATGGATGGTGGAACCTCAACGATCTCCGTGTCACACCTGAGCAAATCACGGGAAAATACCGCGTGAATGGGCTAAATCATCCGCGTGTTGAGATTGATCGACGCAGTGGACGGATTGCCATTAATGGGATTGAGGATTTCCGTGGTAGTTGCGATTCAGGCGACTGGAGCACTGGCAGAACTCGTTTCTAGTCTGCTGTATTGTTGGGTTTCGTCAAGACAAAGACGAAACCCATGTCTTCGCAGTTTTTATCTCACATTCCGCACCTTCAACTGTCAATACGGTTCGGTTAGTATGTATATTTGGCTCTCGGAGATCCCCCCAACCCTCCTTAAAAAAGGGGGGCTTTTCCTCCTATTTACCCCCTTTTTAAGAAGGTCGCCGTAGGCGGGGGGATCTTAACCGAACCGTATTGGGTGAGAGCGGACAAACCCAACATGACAGGAGCCAAGATTCGCAATGTTTTCATAGATTAAAGCAGGTTGATTTGAACAGTGTATTGATCTGAAAATTTTGCCGTTGCTTTATTCTCCACCATCTGCGATGGATACATTCCCTTAACATTGAGAAAAGGTACAAGTTGTTTGCTCATTAGCAGTAAGGGGATCGCATCTGCTATGTCAATCAACGACACTCTCGACCCGCCCTTGCAGATGATTTGTCCTGAGCAATTGAATTGCTTTCCGTAGCACGACAACAGGCTCTACTTTATCAATGCGAAGACCAAGCTGTGTCGCTGTATGTTTTTGCATTGCCAACAGATTTTGGTAGAGCACAATCTTTGACCCAATCGCCTTCGGAAAGTTCTTATACTTGCGCTTAAAGAACAGTCGTTCGCTCCTTATCTTCTTCAGCTCCTCTTCTGGAACCACAGTCGATTCTTCAGTTGACAGTTCAGCCGCTTGCAGCCTGTTTTCCAAGCGAAATGACCGCTTGATTTGCACGAGCAGGATAATGATTAACACAATGTTGTAGATGTATGACCCATATCGCATTCCGTCCCACAGCGGTCCAAAGTGCTTGCCCACCCTGTCAGAGTCAATAGGAATACCTTTCAAGAAACTCACAATACTAGCTATGACGATTATTCCAAACGCCAAAAGACCTGAATCATACGCGCTGTGCATGATAGCAGCGATCAAATAAAATAGGACGAATCGCTTCCACTTACTCCATCCACGCTGTGTTGACTCTGCCGCGAATCCAATACCCATGCCTACAAAACCCGACCAGATAATGTGAGCACTTAATCCCCACAGTCCGAAGCGCGTCGATTGCTGAACCAGCGTATCTAGCATAGGTGAGTCATGGATCAGATTAGCGATATAGAGACCCATCTCAATGATGTTAAAGCCCATGCCTGCCAGTGCTCCATAGACGATTCCGTCTTTTCTAGTCCGGATCAGGTTCGGGATATAAATTGCCAATAAAAGAACTGGCAGAATCTTCAGCCCCTCCTCGACGAATCCAACTGTTGCCCTTGGGTAAGGAGAGATATTGTTGAAAAACGCGGCGGCAGGGGCAGTGATGAAGAAAACACTAGCTATCGTGAGGAAATGAAAGAAGCGGACTCGCCGCTCGCGGTCTAGAAAGGAAATCAGGAAATAACCCACAATCGAGCCGGCGATAGAGTAGGGAACCCAAAGCCAAATGACAAATGGGTTCTTGTCCGCGTAAATACCTAAATACGCCAGCACCGATACTATTAGCACAATCATCAACAAGATTGCCTTACCTACAGGCGATCGCCAGCGAGAATTGTGAAGCAGGTAATCTTTGACAACCGGATCGATTAGATTGGTCACTGTCTCAGTCTTTTTTCTACATTTATCATGGCTCCAATGGGGTCAAAAGCGACATCAGCAACCCTACTCGAATTGAATGACCACTGAATTAACTACTACTACTACTACTACTGCTCCTGGGCAATTTAGGAATTAGCCAGGAGAGGAACTGATCCTGCGATCGCGTTTGAATCAAAAGTTTGCCAGGGCCCCTCAAATCTACTACAAAACCTTCGCCACTAAATAAGAATGTTTTCATGCCGCCCACCGATCGGGTCTGGAACGGCATTGACTCACTCAGTGCCACTAAATGCCCCGTATCAATGGTGTAGGATTCTCCCGCAGCCAGGGTGATTTCATGAATCGCGCCGTAGGACGACACAATCATTTTGCCGTTGCCCTGTACCCGCAGCATAAAGAATCCGCCTGTACCAAAGAACGATTTAGAACCGCCCCATTTAGAATCAATTTCGATACTCATATCAGAGGCAACATAGGCACCCGCTTGTACTAACATCGGTTCGGTGATGTCTAACGTCAACAGATCGCCGGGTAAAGACGGAGCCACCAACACTTCACCGCCCTGCGAGGGTGCTGTATAGATATTCTGAAAAAAGCTTTCACCGCCCAAGAGCGATCGCTTCAGGGATTGCAAAAAGCCTCCCGTTGCCCGAGTTTCCAGCGTCACACCATGAGACATCCCCACCATTGAAGCAGCCTCGATCTGTACCTTTTCTCCTCCCGTGAAACGCACCTGCCCAAGGGTGTAGGCGTGTTGATACATCAAATCAACTTCCATAAAATTCGCTCCTTAATTTCGACGCGCTATTGAATTGACAAATTGCACTTTGCACCCGTTCAAATCGCTGCCGCTTTAGCAGGATGCTGCATGACAACCTAGTTTGAGGAAGTTGAAGGCAGCACGAACTTGGTTTTCAAAGCTTCCCTGCACGCTGCATTGGGAGAAGAAGTGGGATTCATCACAAATGCGGCTCCTACATCTCTAGCACATTGCGAAAATACAAAAGCGCCATGCCCAAAATTGGGAAATTCTATCAATGTGCCATTTGTTAATCCTGCTAGTGCCTGTTTGCCCAAAGTTGTAGGTGTCTGAGCATCATAGCGATCTTGGAGAATCAAGGTAGGAATATTGCTTTTTACGATTTCGCGATCGCGTTTCGGAGCAGGCTTGACAGGCCAGATTTCACAGATGGCGTAGGCTTGCCGAGCACCGAGCGCTCCAGTTACTCCCAAATCAGGCATCTCCAGTGCTTCAAACGTTGCCTTCGTCTGAGCCAGATCGCTAGAAGGGACTAAATCTTGACAATCGAAGCTTCTAAACACACCCTCAGTATCGTAGGCATCCACCTTTAGGGCAGAGCGGAAAATAGTCCCAATCGATTCATAAACATGACGGATTTCTGTATTTGACATCGTTTGCAAAGGTTGAATCAGCGGCTGTCTCTTGTTCTCTGGGAAGATTTCCGCGATCGAGGTGATTAAAACACTACGATCGCGTGGTTTTTGAGTTTGAAAGCCCACGCCATAAAGATTAGCTTTCGCATTGGGGCGTTCTTTTTCGGGCAGGGTTTCAATCGCCGTCACTACCTGCTGTACCCATTTCTGAGAAGGACGATTGGCTTGGGCTAAGTTGGCAGTTTCGCTCAAAAGTTTGCGGGCTTGTTCTCGCAACTCATCCGCTTTGGCAAGAAGTTCTGCTGAACGACCAATCGGAATCGGCTTGGTTGGGGGAGTTGGGAAAATCTTGCCTGATACAACACCTGTATAAGTTGTGGTGATGCCTCGTTCTAATTCCGATACGATCAATGGAATGTAAGCAGCTTTGCGTGCATCTAGATCGGTATTCACTGATTCAACTAAGGCAGCAAAATCTGCCACGGACACTGCTTTATCAGTTCCCGCGATCGCAATGGGCTTCTTAGCAAGTGTTTTTAGAAGCGCAATCGTGCGTGCTTTGAGATTGGGATACGCTACATTACAGGCGGTATCCTTCTGACAGTCTTCAATCAAATTCAGCATCACCACTTCCAAATCCCTCGGTACATCTTCGTACTTTTTCACTTGAGGGGGAATCGTGGAATCCAGCACGACGCTCCGCAGACGTTGGGGATAGTCACGCATAATTCGCAATGCTAGATAAGTCCCGTAAGAAATGCCGTAGAGATTGACCTTTTGATAACCCAAGGCTGTCGCCAGCTTGATCGCATCTGTGGCATTGTTAGCAGTGTTGTACTGATTGAGATCGAAGCCGTGTGCCTTTAGTAACTCAGAGCAGACTTTGTAATATGAGAGCATCTCAGCAAGGTTAGACAGATCCTTTTCGAGACTGGCAGCAAATTTTTTGGTAAATTCAGCATACCTGTTGCGCCATTCGCTGTTGGGATTTTTAGCCAGCGTATCCAACGCAATGAAGGTGGGAGAACAAGCCAGATCGCCCGAAAACCGAGAGCCGCGCTGATCGAATAGAATCACGTCACGGGTCTGACGCTGGGGTTCATAAAATCGAGGGAATACTGATAGAGCCGTTATATCGCTGCCGCCCGGGCCTCCATGTAGAACTAAGAGGGGATCGGGCTGGGGTGAAAGACTCTTGCTCTTGAAAATGGTGTAAGTAATTTCAACTTTGCGTCCGTTGGGTTGGCTATAATTTTCGGGAACGGTGAGAACGCCACAGATCGTCGTTTTGCCGTCGATTTCTTCTGGCGCAACAGGAACGGGGCAAGGGATTTGAGTGGTGCGGGATACAGATGATTGCGGCAAAGGTTGCTCGACAAATCCAGAGCCAGCTTGAACTGGGTCAGCCGTCTGTGTGCTTGGCGTTTCTGAAGGGGTGAGGCGAATTGATTGCGATTGAGTAGATGCACGAGTAATCCAGTAGAGGTAAATCGATTCATCAGGAAATTGATAGATTTGACCTTTACTACCAAGTGCATCTTGTCGGTAGACTACTCGACTCTTTTGATCGAGATAGCTTCCGGGGCGTTTACCGAGCGATTGTAAGAAATAGTATTTGCCATTGCTGAGTTGAATGGTCACTATGCCTCGTCGTAGTTGTGAAAAGGTGCAGGGTACAGTATCCACCTTGCCAATTTCCACTTTTGAATAGATGACACAATTCGCCTCTACCGTCTCTGCTTTCGCGGCTACAGAGAAACCAAATGAAGCGATCGCGGTTGTGACTGCTAAAAGCAAATTTTGAAGCTTCATGTTAAAAATGTATCGTGATTATTGAGGAAAATAACGAATCAGAATTGGTCAGCTGATCGCAAAGTGCTACTGGAAGTAACAGATAAGAAGTTTTTGCGTCATCTGTCATATTTGATAACGCTGCATATAGCTCGCTAACCTTTTTATTTTTCTCTGCTACCCCAGTTTATTAAGCCGATACGTAACATCCACTCCTTAAGGCACAATGTCTGAGAAGTCACCTGGACGATACTTATTCACGAAATAATCAGCGTTTCAGACATTATGCCTGAATGAAGGAATGTGGGTTTCTGCTTTCTCAGCTAACTTTTACAGCTATTTTCAGGTAAATAGACCACGCGGTAGGGGCGCAAGGCCTTGCACCCCTACAACAGATGTGGTTCAAATACATGAAAACTGCTGTAAGACATCCTCTCAATGCCCTCTAAATTGGATTGTTTTTCCAAATAGCAACTATTTCTTACAATCCTCTGAACCCCCTGTGTAAACAATCGATTGGTAGCGTCCTTCCTCTGTTCGGATTGTTACACAGTAGTTAGTTCTGCCTTCTAGCCAGTAGCCGTAGCCCGAATCATCACTCTTGACCCATCGATAGCCCCGTTCTTTCACTGTGTTTTCTGCCTGTCCTGCCCTTGCCCCCACTAAATCACTCAACCGAGGGACGGTAGTACCCGCTTCAGGCTGACGCCTAGCAGCAGCCCTACGATTTCTGTTACCTGAGTTTTGTCGATTGGCAGATGTATCCCAATAGACAAAAATCGACTCATTGGCGAGACGATAAATCTGTCCTCGATCGCCAAGTCCAGCTTGTCGATAGGCAGCATCACCATTTTGATCGCGATAATTGCCGGGTCGATTACCCTCAGGGAGCAGGTCATAGCTATTACCATTTTCTAGTTGAATGCTAACCGCACCCTGACGTTGGGAAAAGGTACATGGACCAGAGGATGTGGCGCGGTCTTCTCCTTTTGGGAATACATCGCAACGGGCATTCACGGTATCGGCTTTGACAGATACGGGAAAACTCAAAGAAGCGATCGCCAGTGCTGCTGCTAAAAACAAATTTGAAGATTTCATTCCCATAAAACTCCTGATTCATGACAACGAAGATGACATTTTATATCATTCTCCAAATGTGCGTTTTATAGTTGACATTTGCAAACTTTCTTAAACTATCTTTGTTGTGTCACTTTCCAAAAGTTTTTGCAAATTCTCAATTTTAGAGCTTTTGTATAGGAAGCGATGGCTTCGCCCGCCGCAGGCATCGCCAGATTTTTTCTCTTGAAGAAGAATTGAGAAAAAGCAAGTCAGAATTAAAAGCGTGGGGGATTTAGACCTGCTACTAATTGAAGACCACATGGAGATAAAATCACCATTTTACTTGTCCTATAAAATATCTAAAATTAATTGATGATCGGGAATTAAAGTAGGATGATGACCAATACTAATATCAGTTACTCAATCACTTTTCCATAAATATGTTCCTATTTAATCGCTTCCTCCATTCAATAATTTGGTTTGTGCTAGTCAGTGTGATGACGATCGCAATGGTGCTTGGTTGGAGTGCGATCGCTCACAGTCAACTACCTTCTTTACCTACCGCAGCCTCCAACGATCCGCACAAACCACCTAGTGGTGTTACTCGTCTCGGTATGTATGAAATTGCGTCTGTGCATTCACCTTTAGACGGAGACTTATTGTTTGAGATTGTCTCTCCCACTGTTTTTAATCGTGCCCAACCGCCAGATGGATCTCTTCCAGTAGAGGTACGTGCCGAAGAAATTACGCAACGGCTGATGCGAGCGCTTGACCGAACTAACAAAGCTAAACAAACTCCTCTGGTTTCTATTGCTATTTTGAATAAGGATTTAATCCTCCAGCTCAGTGACGATCAAACAACTCGTCCTTTAAGGCTGGTGACAGTAACAGAGCCAGATGCTGACTACCAGGGGAAAACTCTGGAGGTATTGGCGCAGGAGTGGCAAAAAATATTACAAGCAGAAGTGGAACGCATTAATAGACTCTTCTCGCATAAGGTATTGTGGCAACGGATTGGGCAGGCACTGCAAATCAGCATCGGCTTAGTGTTGGGGAGTGTTGTGTTGTGGTTACTGCGGCGAACTTTAATTCGCAAACAGACAGCATTGCAAGTTCGCCATCAAGAGCAGAAAGCTGCGGTAAAACAGGGTGTGGTCAAGCGAGCTGAGGCAGAAACATCCACAACTATTCACACAATAGAGACCAGCGAAAAGAAAACAGATGCAGACACGATCGCCCATCAGCGATCGCAGTTTCTAGAAATGATCCAGCGACAGTTCAGCCTCAAGCGCCAACTGGGGATCTATTCTCTGCTCACATGGCTACTGTTTTGGGCATTTATTCTGATGTGGTACATCGGAATTGTGGTCATCATGTATAGCGTCCCCTACCTCATGAGATGGTCGAAGGACGCTTTAGCCAGGCCCCTGGCGCTACTGATTATTTGGTTTTTCATCAGTCTTGTTATTCGGATCGGCAAAACCTTAATTGACCGCCTCACTGATGTCTGGACAACCCATTCCTCTCTCCCTTTGAGTGAAACTCAACGGATTGCGCTACGAGCTGCAACAGTTTCCGGGGCACTCAAAGGATTAATCACTTTTGTTTTCATTACCTTGGGTATCTTGCATTCTCTAAACGCATTTAATATGCCCACCAGTTCAATTTTGGCAGGGGGCGCTGTCATCGGTATCGCCATTTCTCTTGGTTCCCAAAGTCTGATTAAAGATTTGGTCAATGGCTGTTTGATTTTGATGGAGGATCAATTTGCTGTGGGAGATGTAATTGAGATCGGGGATAAAAGCGGACTGGTGGAAAATCTCAACCTGCGGGTGACTCAACTACGTAATAACGAAGGTAAACTAATTACCATTCCCAATAGCAATATCATGAATGTCAGCAATCTAACCCGTCTCTGGTCGCGGGTGGACTTTTCTATTGTAGTGGCGTATGAAAACGACCCCAAGCAGGTTTTAGAGATTCTCAAGCAAGTATGCAAACAATTGTATAGCGAAGTAGAATGGCGCGATCGCCTGCTAGAATCGCCTCAAGTGTTGGGGATTGATGACCTATCCCATACAGGTATGTCAGTGCGCGTCTGGATTAAAACCGCACCTATGGAACAATGGAACGTTGGGCGAGAGTTCCGTCTACGGGTACGGCAAGCCTTTGAAGCCAACAATATTCAGATGAACGCCAATTGAGGATTGTCAGCTAGAAACGAATAACTTACTAGAACCGCTAAAACCTTTTGCTGAAAAACGCTTCAATATACTACAAAACTTTTTTGCAAGATGATTAAATTAAGAACAGCCCTCAACATATTCGACTTCCGGCAATTTACCCGCTCTGAACTCAGTGACAAGTTTACCATCAGTCTCGAAGACTAGACGATAGTTGCGATCGCCACGGTCTTTCGGGATGAAAGTTAGGTAATGTCCGTTTTGGACGTATTTATGAGGTGTGACTTGAATTTGTCCTGGGTAAAGGGACTTGATTTGCGCTTCTGTGTCGCCAATTTTTGCACCTTTGAGGGTAGTAATCTGATTATTTTGCCTCACATCTATTCTAGAAATCCGACCTTTTGTCACCATGAACGAAAGATTTTTGGGTTCATTTTGTGGCTTAACATAATAGCAATTGTTATTTGGTGGATCGCCCACTAGCTTAGTACCAGCAGCCTTTGCCGCTTGAGGGACAGTCATACCAACTTGTACTGTGCCAATACCGTTAATAAACAGTTTTGACTGATTCGTTAGTTTCGCCTTTGCTACAACTGTACTAATAGCCAAAGAAGAAACTGTTAGGGTTACGGTGACAAAAGTCAAGAATTTAGTTTTGCTATTCATAATTATTGGGTATTTTCCTCAGCCCCCTCCCCAATACATCGGGGAGGGTTGGGGAGGGGTGATTCAAAGGTTTTTGCAAGAGGTCTACTGTACAAATTAATGATTGTGTGCTAATAATGGCACCAATAAATTTGTATAGTGATTGTATCGTTAGTCCATGACTGAAATATTCGACTACAGCAAAACTACATATTATCTTCAAAATTTTACCTAAATAGGGATAAGTCCTGGCAGTACCCAACGCCGAAATAACAAATGGGTTCGCCGAAATAACAAATGGGTTCGCCGAAATAACAAATGCGATCGCCGAAATAGCAAATGGGTTCGCCGAAATAGCAAATGGGTTCGCCGAAATAGCAAATGGGTTCGCCGAAATAGCAAATGGGTTCGCCGAAATAGCAAATGGGTTCGCCGAAATAGCAAATGGGTTCGCCGAAATAGCAAATGCGTT